>CAYRDG010000053.1:0-25379 GCA_964422915.1 uncultured Frigoriglobus sp.
CGCCCGCTGCCTCGCGATGAACCACAACCCACGCACTCCTGCTGCTAAAGTGTCTCTTTTTCGGCGAGTTTCCAGGTGTGCGTGTGGCCGAAGATGAACGCTTTCACCTGCGTGCGATCCTTTACCAGGGGCCAGAACTCCTTGCTGTCGGAAAGCCCGCTATACTTGCCGTTCTTGCCCGGTTCGAACTGTAATGGGTGATGGGCGATCAGCACGGCGGGTTTCTCCTTGCGCTGATCCAGCGCCTTTGCGAGCCACTTTAACTGCGACTCGCCGAGCTTCCCACCGACACCGATTTTCGGATCGAAGGAGTCGAGTACGAAGAGGTTCACACGCTCCAGTTCGACGACCGTGATCTGCTTTCCCTCGACTGGCCGGTCCTTCTGGCGGAACTTCGCCAGCCCTTCGGCGAATCGCGCGAAGTGATCGTGGTTACCCAGACCCAGGTGCAGTGGAACATCGGCGGCGCGGACCGGTTCGACCAGCGACGCGAACATCTTGTATTCGGCCGCAGTGCCAGCCCTATACGCCAGATCGCCGTTGACCACCGCGCATACGGGCCGCGGTGAGAGCTTTGCCACTTCCGTCGCGACCTGCTTGAGCCGGTCGTGCATGTTGCAACCGCGCGCGAGATCGTCGGCCTTTCCACCGACGTGTGGATCGGATAGCAGTGCGACGCGGTGCGGGTCCGCGTCGGCTCCGAGTGCCAGACGGGGCCGGAAGACGAGAAGGCCGGCCCCGGCCGCAGAGGTAAGGAACGTGCGGCGTGTGGGAAGAAGCGTCAGGGGCATGGGAAACTCCTGGTCACCGGCCGATGCGAGATTCACGGAACAGTGAACTCTTGCTGCTATATGAGCTGCTTGATTGGATCGGCACCCTCAACGCCGACGAGTTTCTGATCGAGACCACCGTAGAAGTACGTGAGCTTGTTGGGTTCGAGGCCCATCTGATGCAGCACGGTCGCGTGCAGGTTCTTGACGTGGCATCGGTCGTCCACAGCGACGTTGCCGAGTTCGTCCGTCGAGCCGACGCTGGTGCCGCCCTTGATGCCGCCGCCGGCCACCCAGGAGGTGAAGCCATAGGCGTTGTGGTCGCGGCCTGTGCCCTGCGCATATTCGGCGGTCGGCTGGCGGCCGAACTCACCGCTCCAGATCACGACAGTGCTATCGAGTAATCCCTTACGTTTGAGGTCGGTGAGCAATCCAGCGATGGGTTTGTCGGTCGCGCCGGCGTGCTTCGAGTGGTTCTTCACCAGGTCGCCGTGGGCATCCCAGTTGTAATCGTTATGGTTGCCGCCGGAGTAAATCTGAATGAATCGCACACCACGCTCGACGAGTCGGCGCGCGAGCAGGCACTTGCGGCCGAAGTCGTCGGTCTTCTTCTGGCCGATGCCATAGAGGCTGAGCGTCTCGTTCGTCTCCTTCGTGAAGTCCACGGCTTCGGGGGCGTGCTGCTGCATCTTGAAAGCAAGTTCGTAACTCGCGATGCGTGCCGCAAGTTCAGAGTTATCCGCGCGGCTGGCGAGATGCTGTTCGTTCTTCTCCTTGAGATGGTCGAGCAACTCGCGCTGCGCGGCGCGGGTGGTGCCGGGCGGGAGTGCGAGGTTGTGGATCGGTGTCTTGTCAGCGCGAAGTTGCACGCCCTGGAACGCTGCCGGCATGAAGCCACTCGACCAGTTCTTCGGCCCGTTGATCGGGCCGCCGCTGTTATCGAGCATCACGACAAAGCCGGGGAGGTTCTCGTTCTCGCTCCCAAGGCCGTATGTGACCCACGAGCCGAGGCACGGGCTGCCGCTGAGGAGGCGGCCGCTGTTCATCATCAGGAGGCCAGAGCCGTGGATGGGGCTTTCGGCGTGCATCGAGTGGATGAACGCGATGTCATCGACGCAGTTGCCCACATTGGGGAAGAGGTCGCTGACCATCTTGCCGCATTTGCCATACGGCTTGAACGCGAACTTCGGGCCGACGACGCGACCGCCGTTCTTGTGCCCGCCGCGTCCGAATGTCTTCACCTTGATCGTTTTGCCGTCGAGTCGCGCGAGTTCGGGCTTGTAGTCGAAGGTATCAACCTGGCTTGGTCCACCGTACATGAAGAGGAAAATGACGGCCTTTGCCTTCGCCGGGATCATCGGCTTCCGGGGTGCCATTGGGTTGACGAACTTCGTCTTGGTGTGGTGCTGCACACTGCCGCTGGCGAGGAGCGGCTCGTTGTGAAGCAACCCCGTGAGGCCGAGAGCGCCGAACCCGGCCCCGGCTTCCCAGAGGAACTCGCGCCGCGTCCGGCGGCAGAACTGGCGGTCGGTCTGTTGCATATCGAGAGCCTCGATTGGTGTTTCGTGTGTCTTGTGAAGGAATCGCGTGGCTGGCCCGTTTGCTCAATCCAGGTACACGAACTCGTTGGCGTTGAGGCACAGCAGGCAGTATTGCGTGAGTGCCTTCGGCTCATCGAGCTTGTGTTTTTCCTTCAGTCTCTGGATGAAGGCCACATCTTCCTGCACTTCCTCAGACGTCGGGATTCGGTCGGTGGTGAGCCGGATCGCGCGGGTCACCTGTGCCACCAGGTTGTTTGGCTTCTCCTTCTGGAGTCGTCTGGCGAACGCTTCGGCCTGTTCGTTGGCGAACTCGCCATTGAGCAGACCGAGTGACTGCGTCGGAACGGTTGTGACATAGCGCACCGGGCAGCTTGAGTCCGGGTCGGGCTGATCGAAGCCGATCAGAATCGGCACGCGCAGCGACCGCTTGATGTGGGCATAGACGCTGCGGCGGTTCGCTTCCTCAGGTGGTGAGGTCGGCCATCCCTGACCAGGCACCGATTGCCCCGCGAGAACTTCCTTCGGAATCTTCGGGTAGGTACTTGGTCCGAACTGTTTGAGATTCAACAAGCCGCTGGCCGCGAGGATCGAATCGCGAACCTCCTCACCCGTCAGCCGGCGCATGTTGAATCGCCACAGCAGCACGTTCGATGGGTCGGCCTTCAGGTCGCTGGCATCGGCCTGCGACGAAAGCCGGTATGTGTTCGACATCATGATGAGCTTGTGGAGTCGCTTGAGAGTCCAGGCGCCCTCACCCTTGCGGCCGTTCGTGGTGGTTGGCTCCATGAACTCGCTCGCAATCCAGTCCAGCAGTTCGGGATGCGACGGTTGCTCTCCCAGCTTGCCGAAGTCGTTGGTGCTGGGGACGATTCCCTTGCCAAAGTGGTATTGCCACACGCGGTTGACGAAGACGCGCGCGGTGAAGGGGTTCTCCTTCGACGCGACCCACTTCGCCAGCACGGTGCGCCGACCGCTACTCTTCTGGCCGTCCTTCGGCGCAGGGATTACTGGCTCTGGCAGGCTGAGTACTTCCGGGAAGCCCGGCTGAACCTCCTTGCCAGGCGAGTGCGGGCTGCCGCGCACCATGATATGCGTAGTAGGCGGCGTACGGTCGCAGTTGTTGACCGAGAGCGCGAGCCGCCGGCCGGGCGGGTCGGGCTTTTTCGCCAGAGCCTTGCGCTCCTTGTTGAGAGCCGCGTACTCGGCCTTCTGCTTGCCCATGAGTGCCGGTACCACCTTGCGTGACACAACCTGTGGTCGGTCGGGCCCTTCTGATGCACGCTGATCCTCGGCCGGCAGTGTCTTGATCACTGCATCCTCGATGGCCTCCATTGCCTTCTTGATTTCCGCGCGTCGTGCCTCGCGCGTCTTGAGTTCCGCTTCATACTTCTGACGCTGTTCGGGGGGCGTGATGTCCGAGAGGTTGAATGCGGAACGCACGTCGCGGTTATTGGAATAGGGCTTGATGTCGCGGAAGAACGCGACGAGCTTGTAGTAGTCGGATTGTGGGATCGGATCGGCCTTGTGGTCGTGGCAACGGGCGCAGTTGAACGTGGTGCCGAGGAACGCTTGCCCCGTGGTGGCGACGATGTCGTCGTAGCCGTCGTAAAGGGCCTGCAGTGGGTCGGCAGGTTCGTCGTCCCAGAGGCCGAGGCGATAATAGCCGGTGGCGATGACGGCATCCGGGTTATGGCCGGGCATCTCATCGCCGGCGAGTTGCTCCTGGATGAACTGCGTATATGGCTTGTCGGCGTTGAAACTCTGAATCACGTAGTCGCGGTAACGCCAGGCGAAGGGCTTGGGGCCGTCGCGTTCGTAGCCGTTAGTTTCGGAGTAACGCACCACGTCGAGCCAGTGGCGGCCCCACTTCTCACCGTAATGCGGACTGGCGAGCAGTCGGTCGATGAGTTTCTCGTAAGCGGCCGGGTCCTTGTCCGTGACGAACGCATCGACTTCTTCTGGCGTTGGCGGCAGACCTGTGAGGTCGTAGTACGCGCGGCGGATCAGTGTTCGTTTGTCGGCCGGGTTCACCGGTTTCAGCCCCTTGGCTTCAAGTTTGGCGAGAACGAAGGCGTCGATCGGTGACTTCACCCACGCAGTGTCCTTCACGGTGGGAACAATCGGCCTCTTCACGGGTTGATATGCCCAGTACTTCTTCGCTTCCTCCGTCACAACGCCCTTTTTGACGACTTCCGCACCGAATTGGGCCGCCGGAACCGGCAGACCTTCCTTGACCCACTTCTCAAGCGTGGCGATGTCGGCGTCGGAGAGTTTCCCCTTCGGCGGCATCTTGTGGTTGTCGTCCTTGTAATGGATCGCCTTGAGCAGGAGGCTTTCGGCTGGCTTGCCGAGATTGACCGCCGGCCCAGTGTCGCCACCGACAAGGGTTCCCTTGCGTGTGGCGAGGTCCAGCCCACCCTTGAGCTTGTCCGGTTTCTCGCCGTGGCAGCGCAGGCAATGCTGCTTGAGAACCGGTTGCACCTCCTTCTCGTAGAAGGAAACCTGTGCCGCAGTGAACTTCGGCGATTCGCTCTTCCTGTCTTCGGCGCGCGAACGGAAAGCGGGTACGAGGAGTACCAGCGTCGCGGTCAACGTGGTGAAGACGAAGAGAACGTGGCGTGAGGTCATGGCTGAGTCCGGTCAGTGAAATCCGTGAGGCGGGCGTTGCTGCTGCAATCCTTCGGCGGAACCGGCTCAGAGTCTACCGGATTCCCAGTTTGATACGTGGGGAAGGCCCCAGTCTCTCGGCGTCTGTGCTGGCGATGGGAGAGCGACCAACGTGTGATCGACAGGATGAACGTCTCCGGCGATCACCGCTCTCCCGGCGGGCGAATGACTACTTTTCCATTTTATGGTGTTTCGACAGTGACCGCCATCACGATTGGCGCGGTACGGTCGGGGCCTTTCACAAGTGTGATGCTCTTGACGGTTGCATCGGGGCGCTTCACAGGGATACTGAGGTAACGCACCTGCTGCTGACGCAGCGCGAAGGCAAACTTCGAGCCTGGCACATCCACCTTGCGGATGTAGTCGGCGATGTGGACGGCGTTCTTCAGTTCGTGATCCTCCGTCTTGCCGTCCTCGTAGGTGATGCGGACGATCATGCTGACAGTCTTCTCGTTGTCGAACGGAGCTGCCCACCCACCGACTCCACCGAGGAGGTGAATCGACTTGGCCTTGCCATTGAATGGCAGCGACACGCTCTTGGGCATCTTGGGTGGGATGCTACCATTGGGGCTGTAGAGTAGTATGACGTTCTTCTTCTTGTCTTTCTGTGGATCGACGAGCACAAACGGCACCTCACCCACTGTCTTCGGCTTCCAGTCGCGGAAGATGAGACGTTCGAGCGTGCTTGCTTCGTCGTAGAACATCCCCTTCGTGCTGACGACCGTAGCGACTTTGTCCAGTGGCAGTGGAACATACTTCCCCTTCTGCGAGAGGAATTCCAGCAGGTCGGCCAGTTCCTGCGGCTTCATCACCTTCTCGAAGCCTTCGGGCATGAGCGACTTGTCGGTTTCCTTCATGTTCACGATGTCGTCCTTCGCCAGCGCGTGCCGCTTGGCCTCTGCATCGATGATCTCGACCGAGGTGCCCGTCTGTGCGCCGAGGATGCCCAGCACGGAGCGGTCGTCGGCGGTTTGCACGCGGTAGAGTTTGAAGTTTCCTTCCACGCTGCGTGACGGATCGAGAACCGCGATCATCATCTCTTCCTTCGGGTGAACGCTGAAGCCGGTCAGGTCCGGACCGATGGCGGTTCCCTCATTCCCGTGCTTGTGGCACTTCGCGCAGTGCGTCGTGAACATCTTCTTGCCGTTCTCGGCGCTGCCGCCCTTCAGGAGTACCGATTTCAGTTCCTCGATGACCTTCTGCCGGTCGGCGTTGGGCAGACCGCCGCCGAGTTCCAGTATCTTCATCGCGCGTTCGCTCACGGCGTGATCCGGGTGCGACGCGAGCGCTTGCCGCTGATCGAGCGCGAGCATGTCGAAACGGAGTGTTCCCTTCTCGACGGCGTCGAGGAAGGCTTTGGTGGAATCGGCCTTCGCAAGAACGAGCCGCAGAGCCGCAGGTCGTGCCGCCGGGGGCAAGTCTTTGAGCCTCGCGACCACTGCCGCGCCGACATTCCGGGCCTTCGACTGTACCAGTACGTCGAAGATACCGTTGGCGAGCACCGGCGACGCATCCGTCGTGACGATCGCAAGCAGTTTCGTTGCTGCTTCGTCGCTATTGGGTTGGAACTCGATCACTTGCGCGGCTGCGGCGATTCGCTCGGCATCCTTCGCCTTTCCATCCGCGAGCGTGGCGAACGCGGTTTTCGTGATCTCGGCGAGTTGCTTTTCGATCCCCTTTACTCCCCATGCGGAAGCGAGCCTGAGGAGCTTGCTTCGTGGCGCAGCAGGAAGTTTGGTGAGAAGTTGGCCGATGGTCTTCGCGTCATCGGCATCGAAGGCGAGCGTCCTGCCGGCGGGCCAGCCGGTCGCGAGGCCGGAGAGGAGGGCGTTCTGAACTTCGGGCCGAGCCTGTGCGAGGTGGGCCAGGATCGATCCCAGGCGATCCGCGTCGGCTTTCGTAGCGTAGTTGCGTGCGGCAATTTCAATGACCAGAACGCCCTTAGCGGGAACCGGTTCGGTTCGCGTGACGATGGCACGGAGGAAGTGATCTCCGCACGCGGTTGCTGCGATGGTCAGCGCGTCACGCAGGTTTGGGTCATCCAGGTTGCTTGCATTCAGAGCTTCTGCGGCAGTGCTGCCGCCGCCGCCTTCAATGGCTTCTCCCCAGAGCGACAACACCATCGCTTTCCGGACAAGTGGAGGAGCGTCCTTGAGTATCCTGGTGTCATAACGGGCGCTGGTCCCGATACTGTTGGTCACGGCAGCCAGTCGGACCGCGGGCGAGGAGTGACGGAACGCGGCGTTGGGTAGCTTCTCACCCAGTCCTGCGAGTGTCCAGACGGCGTGCACCGCGCCGGCGTTGAGCCCAGTCTCGTCTACCTGATCGTTCGCGATGAGTTTCCCCAGCGCCGTCAGGGTCTTCTCGTCCGCCTTGCCGCGATTCACCAGCAAACGCTGGGCATGGAGCCGCCACGTCATGTTGTGGTGCTTCAGCGTTTCGACGAGTTGTTCGGGTGTCGCGCCCTTGAGTGTGAAGGACTTTTCTGGCTTCGCCTTCGTGTAGACGACGCGGTAAATGCGGCCGTGCGTCTTGTCGCGCAGATTCGTTTCGTAAGCCGCACCCTTTCCCGTTTTGAAACCGGAGGGCGTTGGGTTGTGCTGGACGATGTAGTTGTACCAGTCGATTACCCAGACGTGTCCGTCGGGGCCAACTTGCGCGTCGATCGGCGCGGTCCATTCGTCGTCACTGGCAACGAGGTTCCAGCCGTAGCGTGCCTTGAAGCTCGATCCATCGGGCTGCAGAGCCATCGTCGCTGTAAGGTGGCCTGTTGGTTCGGAGATGAATGCCGTGCTGTTCCAGTATTCGCGTGGGTATGTCCGTGCGGTGTAGATGGCGATGTTCGATGCAGCGGTGAAACCCCCGTGGAAGTCTACTTGTCGCACATTCTCGGTGATCGGCTCGAAGTGGTTGTCGGGCGCGATGTTCTGCAACACGCTGGGAGTGAGGCCGCGCACCTTCTCGTAGTAGCGGTTCGGAATCGGCATGTGAACGATGGGGCAGCCGTTGGCGGTGCTGCCGAAGAGTTCGCCGCTCTCGTCGAAGCAGAGGCCCCAGGTGTTGTTGTTCGTACTGCGGAGGAATTCGAGTTTCGTCACTTTCAGGGGTGAATCGCCCTCGGCCTTCTGTTCCGTGTTCACCTCGACCTTGATGCGGTAGTACCCCTGCCGGAAGTTGTGTCGCTCGCCGCCGACGGTGCCGCGGAAGCCGGCGTAGCCCACCGAGCCGTAGATCCAGTTATCGAAGCCGTAGTGGAGATTGCTTGGTCCGGCGTGGGTGTCGCCGGTGCTCCAGCCGCGGAAGAGTTCCTGACGAATGTCGGCCTTGCCGTCGCCGTCGGTGTCCTTCAGAAACAGCGTCACCGGGGCCTGATGCACGATCAGCCCGCCCGCATAGGGGAGGAGGCTCGACGCAATGCTCAGCTTGTCGGCGAAGGTTGATACCTTGTCGCACACGCCGTCGCCATCGGTATCCTCGCACATCACGATACGGTCGCGCCCTTCGCCAGCAGGCTTGCGCTCGTTGGGGTAGTCGGCGGTGATCGACACGAAGAGCCGTCCCTGCTCGTCCCAGCTCATCGCGATGGGCTTACCGCCGAGTTTCTCTTCCGTGACGAAGACTTTCACTTCAAAGTTCACGGGTGTGACGAAGTGTTTCTGGCTCTCTTCCACCGAGAGTGGTTTCTGCATCGATGTCTTCGGCTTGGCCTGTACACCCCACTGACGTGATGGCGGGTAGAACGGCACCTTCGCCTCGACGTACTCGAAGGGTTTCACGTCCGTGCGTCGTTTGGTCATCTCGGGCTTGTCGAAGTACGCGCCGGCCAGCGCCGGGTCCTGCCCGCACGCCCACCGCACCCCGCGCTCCAGCAGGTTCTGGAATCCCTCGTGTCCCCATGTTCGCTGATCGTGCCCCCAGGCCGTGTAAAATACGCGGCCTTTCCCTTGCTCGCGCACCCAGGTCCACGGTTCCTTCAGTTCGCCCTCGGCACGGACTTCCAGTACGGTGCGACCCTTCTCGTTATGCTTTGTGTGAACGTATGTCTCGTCCCAGCTCGTGAAGCTCTGGAAGTTCTTCATCACCGGGTGGTCCGGCTTCACAATCTGTGTGCGGAAGGTTCCGGTGTTGTGGCTTCGGAACTGCGCGCCGACCAGCGCGACATACTTCGACGAATTGAGGAAGCAGTAGCTGGCGCAGTGGACCGGCACGAATCCCTTGCCGCCTTCCACGAAGTCGAGGAGCGACTTCTCCTGCTCGGGCGAAATCTTGGTTTGGTTCGCATAGACCATGAGCGCGTCGTAGCCACCGAGATTCTTTGCGTTCAGATCGGTGAGCTTGTCCGTGTAAGTGAGTTCGATGCCGCGCTTCGCGAATACCGGCTGAAGTTGCTTGAAGCGGTCGGCGGGACGGTGGTGTCCGTCGTCGCCGAGGAACAGGACCTTCAGCCGGGGCGGAGTCGGCTCCGCCCCGGATGCCGAGGCCGCGAACGCGAACGCCACCAGCGACAGTAACACACGCATTGTTGTTCCTCCTGGCGAACCCCGGCCGCGCGGCCGGAGCGTTGTTAAACCAGTTCCGGTACGAGAGAATCTGTCAGATGCTGTATGATGCCGGCAACGGCTCCCTGTCGCTTGCTCCCCTTCGCCTGCACAATGCGGCAATCGGCGAATGAGGGCGGCAAGGCCCGCTGACGGGCACGTTCCACCACAATCTCAAACAGTGCCGGGTTGATCTCGAAGAGCGGCGTGTGGATGAAGACAGTCGCCGGGTTGAACAGGTTAATCACCGCCGCGACGCCGACCGCCACGAAGCCTGCGACCTCTTTCAGTGCTGCATCCAGATCGACCACTCCCGACTTTGCCAGCTCAATGACCTCATCCACACTCACCGTGCGGCCGAGTTTCCGGCTCGCATGCCAGGCAAGTGCCGAATCGCTGGCGAGCGTCTCAAGACAGCCCGTGTTGCCGCAGCCACACATCCGGCCGCCCTCCACAACCGCCGTGATGTGGCCGATCTCGCCTGCCAACCCGGAACGCCCCTTCAGGATGCGTCCGCCACTCATGATTCCCAGACCGACGCCGGTGCCCACGTCGAGTAGCGCGAAGTCATCCATCCCCCTGGCCAGTCCGTGATGCCGTTCCGCAAGACAGAGCGCGTGCGATTCCTGCAGTAGCGCGCATTCGAGGCCGAGACGTTCGGCCAGGTCTGCGGCCGGGGAGTGGCCGTTGGTCGCTGGCACGTTTGGCGAGAGCACACCACACGCCTTGCGGTAATCCACCAGCCCCGGAAGCGTCAGCCCAAGCCCCAGCGTGCGGACACCGGGCTTTGCCATGAGTTCGCGCGCGGGGCCTTCCAGCACACGGAGAAGGTCGGGATACGTCGCCGGTGTGGGGACACGTTGCACACTGCTGTGCGGTACGCCATCCAGCCCTGCGGAAATGATCTCACAGTGTCCCGCGTCGATGACGATTCCCAACACCTGCGCGGTTTCGGTAGCGAGGCGCAACCGTGGCGCCGGCCGGCCGCGGGCAAGTTCCGCCGCGTCGGATTCTTCGAGTAGCCCGGCCTTCAACAGCGACGCCACGGCCTTCGAGACAGTAGGCGCACTGAGTCCGCTCTCACGAGCCACATCCGCGCGCGAGAGCGGCCCGCACGACTGGATCAGCCGCAGGACCTGCCGCTCATTGAGCTTGCCGACAAGCGCCGGTCGGATTGTCGTGAACGCGGAGAACACGAGCCACCTGTGGTGAGGGTACGAACAGAATAGCAACAGAGTTCGAGTTGGTAAATGCGATTTAGTAAAGGAAATTAAGAAATAAGGAATCCGGGAAAGTCTCTGACATTCTCACATTCGCTGACGTTCCACGTGGAACGTCAGCGAATGTGAGAATGTCAGACGAACTGCATTCGTCCGAGATGCTTCAACCTGGTGGGGTCGTTCTGCCGAAATCAGTTGTGACGGATGCGCAGCGGATTGCGCTGCGCGGATATCGAGAGGAGTCAGGGATGACGACTTCGCAGGGTGCGATCCGGAGTGCGGCGGGGCTGGCACTGGCGCTAGGGTTCGCGACCGTGGCGAGCGCGCAACCAGCGCCGGTGACGGTGGAGCAGGCGCTACAACGCATGCCCAAGCAGGCAGGCGTGAATGTCACCACGCCGACACCCGATCAGGTGACGCGGTGTAAGGTGTCGCCCATCCCCAATCCGAAAGACCCCAAGCAGCCGATGGGCTATCTCGTCACCGACGGGAATAACAATCCCGTACGGCAGTTTGTCAGTTACGACGGCAAGAACTTCAACATCGTCGCCTTCTATCTCGACGGAATCGAAGCATATCGCGAAACGTATCCGCCCGATGCCGGCTCGCCGTTCCAGTTCCGCTGGCTTGGCCCGAACGGTACGAAGTGGGGGTTGGACCGCAACCGCGACGGCGCCATCGACGAATGGGTCGTCATTTCGCCGGAGGAGGCCAGCCAGGAACTGCTTCGCGCCGTTGCGAACCGCGACACGAAGCGACTGGAGGCGCTCCTCGTCACGCCGGAGAACGTGAAGACTATCGGGCTGCCCGTGGCCGATTCCGAGCGGATGAAAGCCCGCATTGCGGCTGCTGTCAAGCGGCTCAACACGGCTGCCGACGCGCTGAAACTCAGCCCCGCCGCGAAGTGGGTCCACGTTGAGTATGGCGTGCCGCAAACGCGAGCGGCCGATTCTTTCGGCAGCGGTTCCGAAGACTACACCGCTTACAAAAGCGGCACGATCCTCGTGGAGGACGGTGGGAAGAATCACTTCCTGCAAACCGGCGAGTTGGTACAGATCGGCCGGTCGTGGAAGCTCGTGGATGGCCCATCGGCTGGCGTTTCGACGCCTGGTATCGCCGACGGCACGCCGCTGGTTGAGCCACAGATCGCGACGCTGGTCGATCAGCTCAACAAGATCGACAAGAACGGACCGGCCGCGCAGACGATGGAGGCTGTGTCACGCTTCAACGCGGAACGCGCTGCGATCCTGGAGCAGATCGTCGCGAAGGCGGCCGACGACAAGAAAGAACCGTGGGTGAAGATGCTCATTGACAGCCACGCCGCTGCGGCCGAGGGTGGCGCGCCGAATAACCCGCACATCGTCCGCTTGCAACAGTGGAAAGACGCCATGCAGCGACCCGGCGGCAATCCGACCATCGCGGCCTACGCCGCATACAGGTTGCTTGGCGCCGAGCATGGAGTTGCGCTGTCGCACGTCAAGGATAACAAGGAACTCGCTCCGGTGCAGGAGAAGTGGCGTTCCAGCCTGGAAGACTTCGTGAAGAGCTTCCCAGGCGCCGCCGACGCGCCAGACGCGGCCTGGCGGCTGGCAATGGCCTGGGAACTCTCAGGCGCGAAGGAGAGCGACGCGAAGGCCAAGCACTGGTTCGAGCACGTTGTGAAAAGCTACCCCAGCCACCCGCACGCCGCGAAGGCGGCCGGCGCGCTGAAACGCCTCGACTGCGAGGGGAAGCCGCTGACACTGACAGGCCCACTGCTCAGCAATCCCGCACAGCAGTTCAACGCTGCTCTGAAGGATAAGGTTGTCGTTGTCTACTACTGGGCGAGCTGGAGCGATTCGCTGCCAGAAGACGCGAAGAAACTCGACGCGCTGGCGAAGGCTTACGGCCCGAAGGGGTTGGAGATTGTGACGGTCGGTCTTGATAACGATGCGAAGCAGGCCAGCAACGCGGCAACACGCGTGGGTCTGCCGGGCACGCACCTCTATGCTCCTGGTGGCCTCGATGGCAGTCCGCTGGCGGCAGCGTATGGCGTACTTGCCCCGCCGCAAGTCATGGTAGTGGGCAAGGATGGCAAGGTGGTCAACCGCAACGCTGCCGTCCCGGGTCTGGAAGAGGAGATCAAGAAGTTGGTCGAAGCGAAGTAGATTGAGTGCCACGCACGCAAGCCCCGCGACAGGAGTCGCGGGGCTTGTTACGTTATTTGCATGTCTCCTTTTGCAACCGAGCTTTCTGCCGCGCGCCGTGCGCAGTCGCAGTGGAGTCGTCTCTCACTGCGTGAACGTCTCCGTCTCGTTCGCAATCTCCGCACGCTCCTTGTGCAGCGTACCGACGATCTTTGCAACGCGGTTCACGCTGACATCGCGCGGCCCGCCGTGGAAGTGGTTGCGAGCGAGTTGCTGGCCACTGCTGCGGCACTGAAGTTTCTGGAGAAGCGCGCCGCGCGATTACTCGCGCCGCGGAGCGTATCGTGGTGGGATCAGCCCACGTGGCTCTTTGGCTGTCGCGATGTGGTTCATCGCCGACCGTGGGGCAGCGTTGGCATCATCGGTACCTGGAACTATCCCATCTACTTGAACGTCGGGCAGATCGCGCCAGCGCTGGTTGCCGGCAACGCCGTGCTGTGGAAGCCGAGCGAGAATGTTCCACGCACTGCCGAACGGACACAGGCCCTGTTCCGCGATGCTGGCTTCCCCGTGGAACTGTTGCAGGTGCTCCCGGCGACGCGCGAGGCTGGTCCGCAACTGGTGGAAGCAGACATCGACTACGTTGTCTTCACAGGTTCTGACGGAGTGGGGCGGAAACTGGCTTCGAGGCTGGGCGAGCGGCTGATCCCATCAACGCTGGAACTCTCCGGCTGCGATGCGATGTTCGTTCTGGCCGACGCGAACATCGAGATGGCCGCAAAGGCCGCGTGGTTCGGTGTGTCGCTCAACCACGGCCAGACGTGCATCGCGGTGCGCCGAATCTTCATTCAGCGTGAACGGCTCGAAGCATTCCTCGCCGCTCTCACACTGCTTGTGCGTACGGAACCCGTGGGGCTGATGCTGGAGTCGCAGAAGACGCAAGCCCAGCGGCTGATCGACGACGCCCTGAAACGCGGCGCGAGCGTGCTGGAGGTGCCCTCACGCGCAGTGGGAGACCACCAGCAAACGGAACGGGGTTTTCCACTCGCGCCTACATTCCTCTTCAACGTTGCACCGGATGCGGCACTCTGCCGCGAAGCCTGCTTTGCACCACTGGCGGCCGTGATCCCCTTCGACACCATTGACAGCGCAGTGTCACTGGCGAAGCACTCACCCTTCGGCCTCTCGGCGTCGATCTTCAGTGCCGATCGCGCGAAGGCGGAAGCACTCGCTGCAATTGTTCCAGGCGGGAGTGTGGTGATTAACGATGTTCTCGCACCGACTGCACACCCTGCGACGCCATTCGGTGGTCGTGGTGCGAGTGGCTGGGGAGTGACGCAAGGCGCCGAGGGGCTACTGGCGATGACCGTACCGCAGGTCGTGACGGTACGCCGTGGGACTTTCCGCGCGCATCTCGATGAGGCCGTGAAGCCGGATCCGGCGACGGAAGGCATTCTCCGTGGGTTACTGACCTGGACTCATGCGCGCGGCCTACAAGCGAGGTTCGGCGGACTTCGCGAACTGATTCGCGGCATCCTGCGGAAGAAGAACTGATTCGCCGCTCATTGTGGTTTCTTCACGTTCAACTGCTGCGCTTCTTTCCAGATTTCGCCATACGCTTCCTTGTCGAATGGAGGGCATCCTGTTGGGAACTGTCCCATCGGGTGTTGCTTACTCCGCATCAGCGCTGTGCAGTAACTGAATGTGCGGCAGACACGTTTGCGGTCGAGCTTGCCATGATCGAGGAGTTGGCGCACCCAGTCTGGCTGCGAGAGGCTGGCTCGCCCCACGCCCACGATGCTCACGCGACCATCACGGAGATTGGCCGCCGCGGCCTGTGGCAGAAACTCTTGCAGGTAACTGTAACCAGTGCCAACCAGTGCCAGTTCCGGGAACGCTCGCTGGATCACTTCGGCGACCTGGAAGTGCCGGCTCACGCCGACAAGCGGGTGTTCGGGCGATTCATAGCCATCAGGCGGCGGATACTCGAACGGTCGGCCGAAGTGTGGCTGGGCGTATGGATTGCCCATTGTTGCGTTCACGAGAGTGACGCCGAGTTGCTGCATCTCCGCGATCCACTTCAACGGTTCCGCGAGATCGACTTCAAACGGCTCGCGATCCGACATCCCCCAGCCGTTTGCCAGCGGCAGCGGATGAGAATCTGGTACGCCGTCGTCGCTGTTACCCTTGTGGAATGGGATGCCGTCGTAGACATTCATACGCGTCGCGAGAATGATGCGCGACGGCACAGCGGCACGCACCGCCTGAATCACGTCGCGCGCGAGGCGTGTGCGGTTCTCGTAGCTACCGCCGTAAAGGCCCCGACGGTTTCGCGCGCCGAGTAACTCGTTGAGCAGGTACCGGTGGCACTGCTTCACGTCGATGAAGTCGAATCCCACCTCGACCGCGAGCCGGGCAGTCTGCACATAATCGTCTACCAGGCGTTTCAGTTCGTCATCGCTGATGAGTGGATAATCTGCTGTAATCTTCGCGCCTGTGGCACGGTCCGCGATCGTGCGCGAATCGAGCAGCGGGTCGTGCGTGGCAATGATCGGCCATGGGTGGCTGTACCGCCCGGAGTGTGTCAGTTGAAGCCCGAACAAGAGGTCGGAATCGTCGCCGTTGGCGGCGCGATGGGCCGTGCGGCAGTCGTTCACAATGCGTGCGAAGCTCGCCTTCGTCTTCTCATTCAGGACAAGTTGACGCGTGTTGGCGCGGGCGCTCATCTCGACCGCGCACGCTTCCCCCCAGATGATTTTCGCGCCACCGGCACCGAATCGGACATAGCGTCGGAAGGTCAATTCGCCTGGCGTGCCGTCGAGTTCGCCATCGCAACCCTCCATTGGGTGGATGCACCACCGGTTACCGGCCACGCGCGGCCCGATCGTTATCGGCTTCCACAACGGCGAAAGATCGTCCGAGAAACGCAGGTCGGTGCCGAGTCGCTCGTTCTCCGCCGCGATCTCGACTGCCGACTTGTACTTGAAGAACTTCGACATGATGACTCCGGGCGCACTGCGTGTGTGAGCGGGTTGGTGAGGAGCAAGTATCAATTGGCCTGTTTACGCGGACTGTTCGCCGTTGGTTGGTGGTTCGCGAAACAACACTGCGAAGACAATGACCGCGAGGATGTAACCCACGAGCGGGATGAACCAGACGCCGTGCCAGTTGGTGTGATTGCCGGTGCGATACGCCTGGACCGTGTTGCTCGCCAGGAAGTTGCCTGCGAGAATTGCCGGCCCACTGCCGAGGAACGTGACCAGTGACTGCGCGCCGGCCCGCAGGTGTTGCGGTGCCTCACGGTCCACGAAGTAAGCGCCGATCATCGCGTAGAAGGCATAGCCCCAGCCATGCATCGGTAACCCCACGGCCACCACTCCCGGCACGGATGCCGAATACAGCATCGCATTGCGCAGGAACAACCCTGCCAGTCCGAACAGCATGATCTGCTTCAATGTGAACCGGCGCAGAAGCCATGGGGTCGCTGCCATGCAACTGATCTCGCACCACTGGGCCAGTGTCATGATGACTTCCGGCGCCAACCGTCCCCAGTTCCCCAAATCGACCTGTATGCCGAGGTCCTTGAGGTAGGGTGAGACGAAGAGGCTGTAGAACTGGTTCATCATGTTGCAGAGAAAGAGGACCGCGGCGAAGACGATGAACGAACGGTCGCGGAGCATCTTCACCGCCGGCAGGCCAAGCACTTCTGCGATGGGCCGGCCGTATCCTTTGGGAGGAGTGTGGGGCAACCAGAGTGCGAAGCACGCCAGCGCCGCGGAGGTGAACGCAGCCAGATACATCGGCTGTGGCGAGATCGGATTGAGCAGCCAACCGACAACGAAGCCTGCCACGATCCAGCCAAAGGTGCCCGTGAGCCGGACGTACCAGAATGCACCGCCGCTACCAGTCAGGTTGCGAAAACTGATGACTGTGCTGAGCGTCAGCGTGATTTGCATCCCGACTGCGTAACCAAGAACGAGCGTGAACAACGGCCCGACTGCGTCGGCGGGGTCCGCACGATTGCCGTCGTAGTGGTCGCACCACCATCCGGCCGCGCCCATCAGCCCGGCCATGACAGCGTGCGCCCATGCGATGACTTTCTCGGCTGCGAACCAGCGATCGGCCAGCAGTCCCACCACCATCGGGGCGACGATGGCACCGACGGCGAAGGTGGCATACACATAGCCCACCTGCCTGGGCAGGAAACCCAGGCCGCCTTCTGCGGGAGATGTCTGAAGGTAGCGTGTCAGTGGCACGATCATCGCGCTGAGGCCGAAGTATTGCAGGAACATCATGGCCGCTAGTCGTGCCGGCACCGAACCGATCATCACCCCTCCTGGCCAAACAACGCGCTGTAGCGCTGTTGTATCAACATGCGGTTGTGAATCTCGTGGCCTCGTGGGGTGCCCAGGGGGTACGATGTGGTGGTTCATCCGTCTTGGGGAACGTTCATGGAGTTGGCGCTACTCGGGTTGCTGGCCAGTTGCTGCGGATTGTTCGTCGTCCTCTTCGTCTCGGCATTGCTCCTGCGTGCGGCAGTGGCCTCCGCCAGTCGCATCGTGAAGCCCACGGAAATCGTAGGAGCCTTTGAACTCGGCAACTGGGACGACTGGGATAGCGATGAACCGCCGCGCCGACAACGCTGCCACCGACCGAAGTCGTCGATCCCGGAGCCAGGGATTGGGAAGGGGATGCTCGTTGCGTTCACCGCTACGCTCTTCACGTCGTTTGTGTGTCTCGTGATGACTGCGATCGCGGACGACTATCTGGGACGAATAGAGGGCGACGATCTGACAATTATCGCACTCTTCGTAGTGATCCCCGTTGGTTTCTGTACCCTTACCCTGCTGCTGGCCGGGCTTCTCCCAACGACACTCAAGCGCGCGGCGCTGGTGGCCATTCTTTACCACGTTTACGGTCTGGTCATTGCCGCAGTGATTGTCGCCATTGGTTGGGGATGCATGGCGTTCTGGAGATAGTGAGCGAGCAGTCGCTGCCAGATTGCTTTGCGTAATGAGCAAACTGGGTCCGAATCCTTGTTGGAGGCTGTCACTTGTGGTATCAGGGTGACTGGAAGGCACGAAATGTGCTCCCGGCAGAGTGTGACCGTTTTCTTTTAATCAGGAGACGCCATGACGCACACCGATCACGACATTGTGAAGGTCTACGCTGGCTCGATGGTGACGGCGGAACTTTACCAGCAGGCACTCACGGAAGCTGGCATCGAGAGTAAGGTTCTGGGGCTGAGCCTGACTGCGAGCATTGGCCAGGTGTTCACAGACTCGGTGGAGTTGTGGGTCAAGAGCGAGGATGCTCCGCGCGCGGCGGAAGTCATTGAACGCTACGAGTCGGAACGTGAGCCAACCCAGGAGAATGACCCCGTTCAGTAGATTGAGCACGGCCTTCGTGCCGTGCTGTTCGTGTTGACAACCAGCGCTTTACGAGGCCGCCTGGGGCTGCCACACGAGTATTTCACCTTTGCCTGGCACGCTGGCGTCGCCGATGTGTCGTCGGTAACCGCCCTCGGCGACACTCAGCGGCAGGTGGAATCCGAATGGCGCAAGGTAGCGTGCGTAGAGGCCGAGGAACGAGGGATTGTAGAGGCAGGCCGTCGCGAAGGTGGGCATGAGCTTCAGTGGCTTGAGGGAAATGATCGTGCCGCGCTGCATCCACGCGCCGGTGCGCAATTCGCCGCCACTCATCAGCACGATGGTTCCTCCCTTCATTTGCAGGCCGGCGAAGTCGCGGACTGGCCCGCGAATGGCAACGATCCCGCGTTTCATGCGCATTCCGATTTCGATGCCGGCCGAGCCATCCACGAGGATCGTGCCACCGGTCATGCCGCCCATACTGCCGCGATATGCCGAGCCGAGTTGCCCGCCGGCGTTGCCGCGAACGTGAATTGTGCCGCCCGCCATCTCCCCACCGAGCCAGTCGGTCGCGTGGCCGGTCACTTCAATATGGCCGCCCTTCATATATGCCCCGAGGTGCATTCCCGCGTTGCCTACAACGCGCAACCGCCCGTGTGTCATGGCCCGGCCGATCCACTTCACCTTGGTCAGGTCGCCGCGAAGTTCGATCTCCTCGCCACCATCGCCTTCGATGTCGAAGTGTTCGTCGAGTCGGTGCTGCCGCTTGCCGAGCATCACTGGCAGTGCGCGGATCGCGTCGTGTGAAAGCGGCGCGAGCACGTCCGGGGTGAGGCATTCCGCTTCGAGCGGCACCGTGAGCGACGTTTTGAGAGTGAGAGTGAGCATGAGAGTAGTAGGCACACTCCGTGTGCCGTTACCTTTGGGTTGAAGAACGGCACAGAGTGAGTGCCTACTACTTTGCGCACGTCCCGCACTGGTGGACGTTCAGGCCGTGCACGCAGTCTTCTGTCACCGGGTAGTTCTCGAACGACATCGTGTAGTGCTGGCTGAACAGCGGACGGAGGTAGTCTTCGATGCTCTCGTCGTACTTCGGGCGTGAAGCAAACTGCGACCCTTCGAGTGAATTCCGCAATTCCCCTTCCTCAATGATGACTGTGCCACTCTTGATGACGAAGCGTGGGTAAGAGAACATTTCCATCGGGTTGGTGTGGGCGTTGTAGATGGCGATATCCGCATCGGCACCAACGCCTATGTGCCCCTTCTGGTCGAGGCCCAGCGTGCGTGCCGGGCCGGCGCTGGTGATGATCGCAACTTCCGAGAGCGTGTATTCGCGATCGAGTTCCGGAAGCACGATTCGTTCGAGTGCCTTCGTCGGCAGTTTCTTCAATTCCTCTTTCCGGAAGTCGCGGTCCATGAGCAGTCGCACGATTTCGGGATAGCGCCAGAAACACGCGCCGTTGGGGTGATCGGTGGTGAGGCAGACCCGCCACGGGTCGTCGATGAGCAGCATCAGTTCCAGCCCAACTGCCCACTGGATCGCGTTGACGAGGTTCTTTTCCTTGTAAACATAGGGCACCACGCCGCAACCGGTTTCGTTTTCCACGTCGAGGTTGCCCCACTTGCGGCCAGTGAGTTCGTACAGGAGGTGCTGCCACGGCCCATCTGCGGTGATGGTGACCGTGTCGCCGAACAGCACCGCGCCCGCGTCGCAGGTGAGGTTCGGATGGGTGTTGAAGTACTCCGCGATCGGCACGCTGGCGGACTTCATCGTGAACCAGTCGTCGCCGCCGTAAGAGTGGTACTGGAGGTGCGCCATGTGGGCGCGGTTCCCTTCCAGAGTCTTCATCGTTTCGAGGGTGGTGGTGTAGTTGCCCGGCGCGCCGAGATTATTGCAGTGGATGTGTAGGGGGTGCGGCAGCGCCAGTTCGTCGATGATGTCGGCCAGCGCCTTGATGATATTCCGCGGCGTGACTTTGTTGTAACCTGGCACGGGTTCGTCGAGTCCCTTGCAGTCCTTCCCCCATTTCCACCCTGCGACACCGCCGGGGTTCACGGCCTTCACTCCGTAGGCCTTCGATGCCCACACCTGCCACGCCGCGACCTGCGTGGCGCGTTCTCGTTCGTTGTTTTCGAGCAGGTCGAGAATGATCTCGTTGTTGGCCATGAGCACGCAGCAACACTTGTCGATGATGGGCGTATCGCGCAGTTCTTCGTGCGTGTGTTTGGCTGAAAGGATCGGTACTGCGGCCTCGTTCGCCGTCGTCCAGCCCATGCCAGCATAGACGTAGCCGGTCGCGAATGTGGTGGGTGTACTGCCTGCGAGTCCTGCGCGGCACTGCGGCGTGTGGAAGATCGGTCGCGCCTTGCGATGTTGTTCGGGGATGAGGCCGCGCGCGAAGTTGAGGGCCGCCCCCGCAACGTGCGTGTGAACGTCGACGCCGCCGGGGAAGACAATCATGCCGGTGGCGTCGATCGTACGTGCGTGCGCTGGCACATCGGCAACGATCTTGCCGTCGGCAAGGCACACATCGCGCACGACGCCGTGAATGCCGTTCTTGGGGTCGTAAACTTTGCCACCCGTGATGCGAATCATGGTGTCTTTCCGAGTAGCAGGCACACTCCGTGTGTCGTCGGAGTTGAGCGGTTAGGGTCAGCAACGGCACACGGAATGTGCCGACCGCTTTGGCATCACGAAACCTGGCTCGCGAACGAGCCAACGGCACACGCAGTGTGGCTATTACTTTGGGGATACCACCCTGGCTTCTTCTGCACGGCGGCAATGATGCGCTTCAGCACTTCTTCGTCAGTGAGGTACGGCGACGTGAGCGCCGGGCGCAACGGCAGCGGCACTTCATCCATTCGGTATGCAGTGCCGGGTGCGCTGATACCGGTGGCAGCCGTGGTGAAGTGAACGCGGGCCAGACGGCTTGTGTGCGTCACCTTCGGGTCGAGCACGATGGTAGGTGTGCGTTTCAGATGCTCGATGGCGGGCTTGGGCATCGTCGCGCCGGGGTCGGCTCCAACAACCAGTGTTGCGTCGGTATCGCCACGAACGAGCAGATCGATGGTCGAATACTCGCCAGGGTTGAATCGCGGATAGCCGCGGCTCAGGTTGATGCCGAACGGGTAGCTGAGCGTGTAGCGCATCACCACGTCGGCGCCAGTGACGTTGCCGTGGCCGCGCATCGGCATCGCCACGAACTTCGTGAAGGCATTCAGTTCTGCTGCGAGAGTCAGTGCCGCTGCGCTGTTCATGTGCTTGCCGCGCGTCATGGAGAGGCCCATGCCGAAGAACAGCACGCCGAACTTCGCGGCTTTCATGCGGTCCACGAGGTCTTGAAGTTGCGCGAGTGTCAGGCCGGTTTCAGCCGCTGCGTTCTCGCTCACCTTCTGATTCTTCACGAGTGCGCGAAGAATCGTGATCATCTCGAAGTCCTTGCCGGGCCGTACTTGAAGGAAGATGTCGGCGGCCTTCGCGCTCATCGTCTCGCGGATGTCCACCAGCACCATCGTGCGGTCCTTGCGGCCGCGTGGCAGGAACTTCCCCTTCTGCGTCAGCGTGTAGCGAGTGAAGTGCCGTGGGTGGCACTCGGCAGGGTTGCCGCCCCAGTAGAGGATGAAATCGGCCCGGTTCTTTACTTCGCCCAGCGTGCAAGACACTTTACCGCCCAACTGGGCGGCGATTTCGGTTGGGCCGTGTCAAAGCGATGTGTGGCTGTCGATGACGCCGCCGACAAGTTCCGCGAGCCACACGCATTCGCGCTGCGCCTCGCAGGTGGTGTTGGAGAGACCGTACACCAGCGGTAGGTTCGCCTGATGCAGGATGTGGGCGGCTTCCTCCACCGCTTCGACGTAGGTGGCTTCCTTGCCGTCGATGAGAGCATCAGGGTAGAGTCGCTCGGCGGTGTGGTTCTTGAACCACGATTCGCCAAGGATGCACGCGCGTTTCGTCTCAACGATGCGTTCTTCGTTGGCATGTAGTTCGATGTCGTCGCACACGCATCCGCAGAAAGTGCAGACCGCGTGCTTGACTACCTTCAGTTCCATCGCCGGCTCCGAGACAGTAGTAGGCACACTCTGTGTGCCGTTGCTTTGACGGCACACAGAGTGTGCCTGCTACTTGGGTTGGTCGTTGGGGTTGTTCGTTTTGGTGCTGTCCGAACTGGACTGCGGAATCACGAAGCTTCACCCCAATGCGCGGCCGCGGTCACTCCCTCGGACGCGACGCGGCATGAATCGTCCGGCTTCGACTTCTTCCCACGCGGCAACCTCGTCTGATGCAGGACGCTCGGCGGCAAGTTGTTGCGGGTCGGTGGGTGTGTCGTTGGTGTTCATGAAGTTCTCGTTCACCCTGGTTACGCCACTGGAATGGACCCTGACGAAGTAAACGTCCATCTCACGTTACCGGTTCCACTTCCACGTCCCAGCCCTTCGAGGTGGGCATTCCGGTGCCGTCGGTGTCGCCGTCCATGAGTCGGCATGTTGGCGGTCCATAAGGGACGAAGAGCATCCCGCGAGGCACCTTCGCCTCCTTGCAAATGAAGTCGGCTTCGCCGATCTCGTTCCGCACGCGGATTGTCGCTCCGGTCTCGACGCCCAGCTCCTTCATATCGTCCGGGTGCATCTGCATGGTGTTGACGATCGCGTTGTACTCGTCACCATCCTTGCCGACGTTAATCTGCACGCCTTGTTTGTTCGAGCGAATGGGCATCAGGAGGAATCGCATGGCCCGTTCCAGGTAGGGTCGCACGTTCCGCGAGCGACTCACGCCAGCGGAAGGGTTATGATACCGGTGCAGCGCGGGTTTCCCAGCATGGAATACCTTGCTCATGTGGCGTATTGCGGCCAGTTTGCCCGGTTATCGGTTCTGGTGGGGCAGCGGCAGTTTTCCTGGCGGCGTTCTCGTTCCTTCCGGACGTTGATCACTTCACTCCGATGGTTAGAGGCATGCTCCAGTGGCTACAGCGACCGGTGGTGTCGCGCCAGCGGGCACGCACGCGGTACTCGCCTGGCGGCTTGAAGAGTTCCGCGGGGATGATCACACTCCGCCCCTCGACAACGTCCTTCTTCCAATACTCCTCCAGTTCGTACCACCCCCGCTTGCCCACACGGCCAACACGCCACTCCAGCGCAGCGGGCTTCTGGCCTGCGGGCGATGTGAATGCCAGCGCCTCGAACTGCGACTCGCCCGCCTTCAATTGCGTCACCTTCGGTGTTGCTGGAATCTTGTCGTCTTTCGCCTCGTGCGCGAGGTAGCCCCAGCCATAGCCGCGAGGGTCGCCATCGTTGGGCGCATAGTTCTTCACGGGGCGTGAGTCGGTGCAGAAGTCCACGATATACTTGCGGAAGCCTGCAAAATCCGCGGTGGCGAGTGTCCGTTTCCAGTGACCGCCGAAGTGGTCGGCGTGTGCCACCCTGACGAAGTAGGCTCCCTTCGGATTCATCCGTGGGTGGAAGTTCCAGCGCGCCTCGTCCAGACGCGGCCAGTCGACCGCGAATCCTTTCGGCGTTAGCGCGGTGCCAAGGTCCGCCGCGAGTTGCCCCACCTGACCACCGCGTTCGGAGGCATCGGATGCGAACAGGTCGAGGATCTCGCGTGCCCGGTTGCGGTATTCCGTCGCAATCGCCGGAAAGCGCAGGCAACTTGCCGCCTCGATGTGGCCGGGTTGATGGTGCCGCGGCACGAAAGTCATGTCCATGTCCCACGGGATCGGTGCCCAGCGGCCATCGGGCCGGCGGTAATAGCCGTGATTGCCGTCGGGTCGCAGATCGACATTCCCGATGAGTCGGTTCATCGCATGGAAGCTGTAGTAGGCGGGTAGATCGAGATTCTGCCGCCACCATTCTTCCTTCGAGGATGTCCGCATCCCGTTCAGGAATTTCTCCCAGATCTTCTGCGGAGTCACCATGGCCTTCGGCGCGTGCTTGACACCGCTCTGGATGCTGATGGTCAAGCCATCTGGCAGCGGCTTGTTGGCGAGTTGATTCGGTTTCATATCACCAACGGCGACATAGACGCCCCACAAGTCGCCTGCGAACTGGTCCTTCGCGGAGGCTTCCTCACTCCCGGTGACGACCCGCCACTGCACCCATGTCGCGAATGGACTGGGTACTCCAGCGAGTCGGTACGCCCGCAGTGTGAGCACTTCATCGAGGCCCGCAATGCCACGGTGGATCGGCAGGTATGGCGTGGACTGGCCCGGGTTGAGGTTGAGGCTGTTCAGCGATGCGGGGCAGGGGATGCCGTCGTGATCCACGAACGGCACGTCATGGCCACGGTTGAACTTCAACCCCCACTTGTTCTTGCCGGCGATGTGAGCGCTGCCCTGACCGCGGTTGCTGTACTGGATGTGGTCGTATACGACGCCGCGGTAGACCACCGTACCCCATTGCTTCTGTCTGTGCGCGCCGGGATTCCACTGACTCTTGGCCACGTCGTCGGCGTGCGCGATCAGGTGCAGAGCCTGGAGGGTGCGGAGGAAATCGGTGGGGAATGAACTCGGCATTGCCTTTCCTGGCTCGCGCGAGCCAGACCATGCTGCTGGCCCGCCGTCGCACCACCATGCGAAGTTGGGGCAGGTATCGTCGGCGGTCGGGGCGCGCAACGACTTACCATTGGCCCCGGTGGCAGCGATGCGATAACGGAGAAGCCACCGGTGCTTCTGGAATGATGCAGGCACTCGGGTAGTGAAGATGCCGTCCGATGCCTTCGTGTCACCCTCCTTGCCATCGTCATGCATGGGGAAATCGACCCAGTCCTTCTCATACGCCGGGTCGCTTTTTCGGACGTACTTGCCAGGTGCAACCGCCTGGAGCTTGAGCATGGGCTTTGTCGCG
The DNA here is from genome assembly GCA_964422915.1 of uncultured Frigoriglobus sp. Lineage (GTDB taxonomy): Bacteria > Planctomycetota > Planctomycetia > Gemmatales > Gemmataceae > Gemmata. The sequence continues at coordinate 25,072 of CAYRDG010000053.1, forward strand.
CCGGCAGCGAGACGCGCAGTGACCAGCACGGCTTCGCCCGGCTTCGGACTCGCCGGTGTGTGCTGGACGAGCGTGACCACCGCAGGTGCATCCACGCGGCGGGAGCATCCGGTGAGGCCGATGAGACCGACCCACACGAGAAGGAAACCAGCAGGCAGGGGCATGGGTGTCCTCTGAGGCAGAGCGAACAGTTTCTCCAGGGTACACGGTGCGTCAGGGAACTCCTAGTAGCGTTGCGGTTGAAAGTGCGGCGCGAGGTCACTCCACGGTTTGCAGTGGGTCTTGCGGCTTATGGGGTGCGGGATAGG
>CAYRDG010000054.1:0-25289 GCA_964422915.1 uncultured Frigoriglobus sp.
CCCAGCGAAGCTGCCGCCTTCAGCCCCTCGATCTCGCTGACTGCGAGTTTGCCGATGGTTTGCGTGCCGCGGCCGAGTTTGGTATTCGGGGCGAGCTTTGCGGCCTCTTCCAGGAGCGCCGTCGCCGTCTTCACCTGATCCGCGATCTTCTTATCGTCCGACTCGTCTTCCAGACGCTGCGAGATCGAGTAGCCGCGGATGAACAGCGCGGTGGCCTTCGTCTCCTTGTCGGTGGACTTCTCGGCCACAGCCTTGAGGAGTTTCTCGCCAGCCGCCCCGAGCCGCATGGCCGGGATGAGCAGATCCTTGATCTTCGGGCTGGCCGCATGGTTGTCGGCGATGATGCCAACGGCCTTTTCCACGTTGGGACCGCCGGCGCCAACCTGCCCGGCCTTCTCGATGGCGAACAGTGCCGCGTCGAACGCAACAGCGTCCTTCGGATTGGCCTGCGCCACTGCCACCACTTTTTCCACCATCAGGAGGGTTTCTTCCCGAATCTCGGCACGAATGCCGGCGCGATCAGCGGGAGCGGCCTTCTGGAACCGCTCAAGCAGTTCCTTGAAGGTGGTGTCATACTTCTTCTTCAACTCTTCCAGCTTGGCAGCGCGATCGGCCTTCGTGTCGGCTGCGTTCACGGGTCGGCCATCGCCGGAGAGCGCGAGCCACAGGCCAAGCGTCAGCGACAGCGCGGCTGCACAGAACAGTCGCATCGGGGTGTCCTTCGTGTGAGGTGTGGAACGGCCACGCTGGCCGCTGTAATCCCTTCAATCTACGGCATAACTATAGACGGACCAGCCATAACTGCTATTCATCCCGCCCCGCACCCCTCACGCTCAACCGCCAGAATGTTTGTGGCTACCAGATTGCGGCCCACGGTACGACGGGGTAAAGTGTGTTCGATAGTGGTGCCCGCTGCCCATGCCCGTTCATCTGGATCGCACCATGCACACGCCCTCCCCATTTCGCGTACGCTTCGGTATCGTTGCCGTCTTCTCTCTGCTGGGCGTGGCGTTCCTACTCTCACCAAGCAGCGCGCAGTTCGGTCGTCGTCCGTCGATGCCACGTCCACCCAGTTTTCGCCCACCGTCGATCCCTCGCGGGCCAATCCTTCCGCCCTCGATCCCGCTTCCGGGCAGTCTACCACGACAGAGGGTTTACTCCTGGACGTGCGAGCGGTGCAAGGCTTCGCTTGGCACCACCATCACGTCGATCCCGCCGTATTCGAAGTGCCCACACTGCGGCGTCGTGTTCACAGGCACGACCATCGACCACGGCAACAGACCAGCACCTGGCCCGAAATCGCCACCGAATTCCGCGCCGTCGAACCCAGCGAAGCCGAGCCAGCCGGACGAATCCGCGGCGCCGCCGCTGCCCACCAACCCCAACGCTGGCAATACCGGAGTCGCGGTGGTCTCACAGGAGGGACCGGACACCCAGGCCCCCGAGACGCCGCCCGCGGCCACACCAGACAACGACTCGCAAACGAGCGACGCAGTTGCAGCCGAAACGACACCGAAGCCGAAGTCACGACTCTTCGTTTTCATCATCGCCGGCGTGATTCTCCTCTTCATCCTCGGTGGGGTGGCACTCGGTTTCGTGGTGATGAAGACCTCGCAGCCGGTGAAACGCCGCCGGAAGCGGAAGGTGTACGACCTCGACGACTGACGTTTCCATCACTGCTGCGGCAGCCGTTGCGCTGCCTTCAGCAAGACGTATTCCACGAGCCAGCCGAGAAGGTTCAGGCTCTGGTCGCGCGTGTCGCGGCCAGGGTCGAACTCGCTCACGGACATCCCAACGATATTCCCGGACCACACCGCCTCGAAGAGCGTGAGGAAAGCGGGCGGTAGAAGCCCAAACGATACCGGTTCTGGCACTGCAGGAAGAACCGACGGGTCGAATGCGTCGCAGTCGAGGTCGATCCACACGCGATTCGCCGTGGCGGCCTTCGCCCGCAACTCGACCGCCGCGCGGCTCACATCGTTCGCAAGTTCCCACGCAGGATACACCGCCTCGAACGTCTTGCCGATCTCGGCCGGGGTCAGGAACAGGTCGCGGTGGCCAACGTTGATCAGACGCGGGTGCGGCGCCTCGAAATGACGCAGGAAATTACCGTGTGACAGTTCCTGGGTCGTATCGTGGAATGCATAGACATCGAGGTGCGCGTCAAACTGCACAACAAGCGTGTCGGCGCCGAGTTCTTCGAGTACCGGCAACGCCGCAAGGTGATTTCCGCCAAGCCAGAGAAGGAAGTCGCGAGCCTTCAGCCCCTGCCGCGCCGCTTGCCGGCCGCGCTTCCGCCACGCGGTCACATCCTCCATCGCGTCGAAGCGGAGTTCCTTGACCTTCACCTTGCCGCGCAGCACATCGGCGCGGCAGGGGCGAGTCTCGTTCTCGGTATCGTCCAGGATTTCGCGGACCGCATCACCCAGGAGTCGTGCGCCGGCGCCCGTGCCGGCGCTGCCGAACAGATCGAAAGGGAAGACGACCGCAGTCATGTTGCGGATGGCAGTTTGCGGAATGGGAAAGCCAGCGGTTCGACACCCGGCCCGCTCGGCGGGCTTATCGTATAGGATTGCCAACTCGCCGCGTGCGGCTGCGTTAGAATCAGTGTGTGGGGCCGTCACGGTTACTCAAACTCCAATCCCCCTGTTGCCAATGGCGCTGATCGGCATCGACCTCGGTACCACGTTCTGCGCCGTGGCGTCGCTCGACGATCGCGGCCGGTCGTTTACCATTCCCAATCGCGACGGCGAGGTTCTCACGCCCTCGGCGGTGTACCTCGGACCGGACCACTCTGCTGTCGTCGGCCAGGCGGCGCTCGACATGGCGCAGGAGCAACCCGACCGCGTCGCGATGCTCATCAAGCGCCGGATGGGCCTGCCCGACCACGGCCAGTTGGTTGCAGGGCACGAGTTCCGACCTGAGACGCTCTCGGCGGTCCTCTTGAAGAAGCTCGCCCAGGACGCGGAAGCCCAGATTGGCCCCATCGACGGCTGCGTCATCACGGTGCCGGCCTACTTCGACGATACGCGGCGCAAGGCGACAATGGACGCCGGACACATCGCGGGGCTGAATGTCATCGACATCCTCGACGAGCCATCGGCCGCGGCCCTGGCGTACGCGCTGCAAGCGAGCGATTCGCCCGGCGGCGAACGGCCGTCGCAAACCGTGCTGGTTTACGACCTCGGCGGCGGCACCTTCGACGTGACACTTGTGAAACTCGGCCGCAAGCGGTTCCAGGTGCTCGCCATCGAGGGCGATGTGCGCCTGGGCGGGCGAGACTGGGACGAACGACTGGTGAACTGGGCCGCGGAACGCTTCGTTCAGGAATTCGCCGACGACCCACGCAGCGATCCGCAATCGCTGGCGTCGCTCTATGCCGCCGCGGAACGCACGAAACGCGCGTTGAGCAAACTGGAACACGCGAGCCTCACTGTCTCGCACGCGGGGCACAAGCTCACGCTGCCGATTCCACGCCCGGAGTTCGAGGCCATCACGCGCGATCTGATGATTCGCACACGCCTCACCACGCAGCAAGTGTTGAAGCAAGCCGGTCTGAACTGGGAGAGCGTGAACAAGGTGCTGCTGGTTGGCGGTAGCACTCACATGCCCGCATGCGCCCGCATGCTGTACGAGTTGACCGGCAAACAGCCCGATCGCGGCCTCGCCGTGAGCGAGGTCGTCGCCCGCGGCGCGGCCATTCACGCAGGGATTGTGCAGGCAAGTCGCGATGGGGCCCGAGTCGCGCGCGCCCATCCCGTGGGTGAACTGGCCGGGATTGTGGAAATCAGCGTGAATGCGCACAGCCTGGGAGTCGAGATTCGCTCCGACGATGAGCGTGTCAACGACAAACTCGTTCCCAAGAACACCCAACTTCCGGCGGCAACAACCCGCGTGTACTCCACAGTTGCCGACAATCAGTCACGCGTGCGCGTGCGCATCCTGCAAGGCGAAGCGCATCAGGCCGAGGCGTGCATTCCGGTCGGTGAATGCTGGATCGAGGGGCTTCCGCCGAATCTGCCGAAGGGATCGCCCATCCGGGTTGAATGTGGCGTGCTGGCCAACGGCCGCATCGAGATCACGGCCACCGATCCGACAAGCGGCCGCGCGGCACGAGCGTCGATCCATCGCCCAGGCGGCCTCTCTGACGACGAACGGGCGCGCGCCTCGGAGTGGGTCCAGTCGCTGAAGGTGTTGTAGGCTGCGTGGAGACTCTCATGCCCGAGCCACCTGTGAACAATCTGCAACGCTACTTGCGAAACCCGCGGTTCCTGCTCATCCTCGTTCCTGGCACACTGGCGTGGCTGGCCGTGATGGCTTGGCTCGTGTGGCTCGAGTACTCTCTGGTCTTCGACTGGATTGGCCGACAGAACGAGTTTGTTCAGGAAGGCGCGAGTAGCATCGTTCTGCTCATTCTCGCCCTCGTCTTCGGTCTTGGGGTTGGAGGCGTAATACACGTGGCGGAATGGGCCGCCGGGCTGCGTGCTGCCGTGGAGACGTGGCAGCCCGGCCCGCTTCCTGCTGGTGCGAAGAAGTGGGCGCGTGGTCGCAACTCACTCCCCCCGCCTGCGGAGCCTCGCGCGGATTGAGTATCGCCACCGCTTCGATTTGCCCTTCCTCGCAGGCCATCGCATGCCGAGCCTTGTTGAACTGAACCGGCGGCCCGCCGGCCTCGTCGCCGATACGGGCTTCCAGCCCTGGTTTGCCGCAATCGCCACGCGACTACTCAACGGTTGCGACTTCCTCGCTGCCGGCCAGCAATACCGGCTCGCGGAAGTCGAAATGTACTACTCCGGGCCGGAGCATCACGACCCCTTCTCGCACCGCGAGCCGATCCAGCGTGAATGCGGTCGCTGGTACTTCCACCGCACACATGGCGTGTATCGCGGCGGCTCCTTCAAGGGGCTGGACCTGACACTCGGCGACGGTACCGCGCACTTCGGCGTCATCATTCGGTCAGTCGTCGGTCTCAACGGGACGATGATCGATGGCCCATGTGTTCTGGTCGATCAACTGCTTGCACGAACACAGATGCCGAGTGTCGCGGCGCTGGACGCACTCATCGGCACTCGCCCCATCTGGGATGCAACCGCGCCGCTCTCGATTGTGGAATCGCCGTCGCCGCGATCCGCGATGGTGTATGCAACTTCGCGAGTGGGGCTGTCGCTGAAGCGAGCCGAAAACCACCCAGCGATGCCGCGCTTCGTGGGGCGGGCCTATCGCTTCCTCACGGAGCCGGCGACCATTGCGAAGGGAAGAGTTCACCTGGTGTTAGCGCTCCACCGTGCCGGCCACACGCCGGACGCGATTCACACAACGACGCGCGTGCCGCGGAAGGCCATCGCGCGTTATATCACCGACTTCAAGAGGGGTGTGAAGACCGTGAACTTCGATCGCTATTTCGGCAAGAACCTCAACACCCATGAGCTATGCCAGCTCCTCGGCACCTGGCAGGCGGCATTCGGAACATCCACGGCGCGTGACGAATGATCGTGGGTATGCGGGGCGCTATTTCACCCAGGGGGCGACACGCTGCCAGAGCGCCCAGAGCGTTGCGTTGAGGCTGGCGGCCTCGCCACTCAGACACGAGATGACACGGCGATACGCGCGAGCCGCGCCGGCGGGCACGTCCTTGCTCGCGCACGCCGCGGCGGCCACCTTCAGGTTCTCCTTGGCTTCCCCGAACGCTGCCGCCTTGCCATCAGGACCAGACTGGCGCACCATCGTCACTGCGTCTGCCATTGCCAGCACGAGCCGCGTCCCATCGGAGGCGGTCACAACGTCAATCTTGGCCGCATGAGCAGCGGCCTCGGCAGCCTGGCCGGAGAGTGCCAGATCGAGTGCCAGCCACGCGCGGAAATCGGCCAGGAACTCGTCCGGGCCGCCGAGTTTCACCGCGGCACGGCAGACCTCCAGCGCCCGTTCATCCTGATCGAGCATCCGCAGCGCCACCCCGAGCGGTCGGAGCATCCACGCTTCCACGCCAGTGCGTTCGCGCCAGTCGCCCAGCCAGGCGCTGGCGTAGCCGTGGTGGCCGGCCAGTTCCAGCGCCGCGCCGGTCTTGGCCCACGCCGCATCGTCGCTTCGCAACAGTTCGCTGTACTTCTGCACGACGCCCTGCACCGGCTTGCCCGCCTCGGCCAGTGCCCAGGTGCAGGCCAGGAGTATCTCGCGCGCGGCCTCGGGGTTGTGCGGAAGCAGTTCCGGCACTCGATCGCATGCCGCATCGGGCTCGTCGGCGGCGACGCGTTCGGCCCACAGCCCCGCCACGGATGGCGCAGCATCGGGAGCGAAGGCCAGTTCCTTCAGCTCCTCGGTCAGCTTCACGCCCCAGCCTTCGGCGTCAAATGCCTGGGTCGCCTCGCGGAGCAGCCCACGCCCGGCCTCGGGATCGGTCGTCAGTTCGTGGAGGCACGCCACGGCAGGCTCGAACTCGCCCTGACGGCAGGCCACCTGAACGGCGCGGAGTTTCACCACAGGCCCTTCGGAATGCTCGCGGAGTGTGGTGAGCGTGCGTTCGGCGCCGGCCACATCGTCGGTCGCGAGTTGCTCGGCGATGAGATTCATGCCGGCCGCTTCGAAGGTGGAATCCAGCTCGAAGGCTTTTTGGAAGTCGGCCAGTGCCCCGCGACGATCGGCGAGGCTTCGCCGTGCCTCGCCGCGGTAGACATAGGCCAGCGGGTTGGCCGGCTCGAGCTGCACGAGGTGTTCGGATGCCTCCAGACACTCACGATAGCGGCTGCTCGCATCGTACCACGCGGCGAGTTGTCGCCACCCCATCACGAAGTCGGGGTGATCCGCGAGGAGTTGCTTCATGATGCCGATGGCCTTCGTGCGATCGCCACGTCGTGCCTCGATCCATGCGCGCCGGCCGCGGAGTTCGACCGGGAGCGAGTCGCCCAGTTCGGGTGGCGCGCACGCTGCAACGGCCTCGTCGAAGCGACCCGCGAGGGCGAGTTGCTCGGCCTTGGCATCGTGGCCAGGGGTGAATTTCGGGTATGCCTGAACGGTGGCCTCGGCCGCGCGGAGACGCTCGCCCGGTTCGGATGCGCGCCCATCGGGCGAGTCGATCCAGAAGATCGGTGCCCACGGTTGGAAGGCTCCGCCGCCTTGCCACGCTTCCCGCAGTACCTCGTCGGCGCGGTCGCCCCAGCCCGCTTCGCGCAGCTCCGCGAGTGCCGCCTGGAGCGGGTATGCAGCGCTGCCTGGCGCCTCGCACACCTCCTCGAATGCTCGCAGCGCAACGTCTGGTTCGTCCTCGTGGCAGGCGAGTTGAATCTGCTTGACGGCGACCTCAGGCCCGGCCGCGTGCTCCTGAAGCACCGCCAGCGCCTGCCGAGCCTCGCGTGATTCCTCATCGGCCAGGTGAGCATCGAAGAGGATCGCAGCGGCTGGCGAATAGCTCGGGCTGATCTTCAGTGCTTCGCGCAGGTCGCTCTTGCCGCCCTCGCGGTCGCCGGTCTGGAGCTTCGCCTCGCCGCGCATCGTCCAGCCCACCGGATGGTGTGGTTGAAGCCGAACGAACTCCGACGCCGCTTCGAGGTAGCTCTCCGCGCGGCCGGTGTCGTTGTACCACTCGGCGAGCTGGTGCCAGCCCCAGACATACGTGGGATCGACGGCAACCAGAGCCTGCATCCGTGGAATGGCCGCCGCGTAATTCCCGCGCCGGGCCTGGACCCACGCCTCACGCCCCTGGAGGATGAGTGGCCGATCGTCCTCGAATTGCAGTGGGAGTGCCGCTTCCAGTGCCGCATCGAAGCGGCCCATCTCCGCGAGCCGCTCGGCCTTCAGGTCGTGCGCTTCCACGTTCTTCGGTTCGAGTGTCAGCGCCTTGTCGAGCGCTGCCAGCACCTCCTCGTTATGACGTGGGTGGTGGAGCATCCGTGCCAGTCGCAGCCAGACTCGCGCGTCGCCCGCGCGGTCGCGAGCGAGTTCGCGGACCAGTTCCGCCGGCTCCTCGTGATTCTCGAACCGGTCGGCCCACATCTGAACGTGGTGCCACGCCCACTCGTAACCCGGCTCGAGACGCACCGCGATCTTCGCGTGATCGAGCGCCTCGCGCGACCGCCCTTCCTCCCAGAGTCGCTCGGCCAGAAAGCCGTGGGCCAGCGCGTCGAGTGGGTTACGGATCGTCGTGCGCTCCAACACGGCCACGGCCTCTTCGCGCTGCTCGGCCTCTTCGAGAGCGTCGGCCAGTTCGCGTGCCGCCAGCGGCCAGCCAGGCGCCGCCGCAACCGCTTGCCGCAACGCATCCAGCCGCCCTTCCGCATTGCCCATCGCCTGACAGACCTGCGCGAGATCGATCCAGAGCTTCGGCAGCAGTGGGAAGCGTTCCACTGCGTCGCGGGCCAACGAGTGCGCTTCATCGAGTCGTGCGAGCGCGGCCATCTGTTGAACCGTGACCGACCACGCCTGCCACAGATCCGGCCGCTCATCGAGAAAGTTTTCGAGCGTTTCGAGAAGGTGAACATGATCGTCCGGGTCGCCCTGCGACTGGAAGACATGGTGCGAGGCGCTCACGAATCCGACCAACCCTTCGCCGCCGGTGGTCTGCCGGTGCAGTTCGCGTTCCACGAACTCCAGCGCGATATTCTTCTCCCGCCGACCACGGCTCAGTTGCACCAACTCCGTGATGAGCGATTCCTGATCGACGTTGTGCCGCAGCCCTTCACGCAGTGCTTCGAGTGCATCTTCGATGCGGTCGGCGCGCTTGTGAACCTGCGCAAGCACCGAGTAATACCAGTCGTGTTCCGGTTCGATCTGCCCGCCGCGCTCAATCTCGGCTCGTGCCGCGGCATGATCCTTGCGTTCCGCGAGAATGATCGCCAGTTGCCGGTGCGCCCAGGCATCCGTTTCGCATTCGTCGATCAGCGCCTGTGCGGCGCGTGCGGGATCGGCCTCGGCATCACCCAAGAGGAACTCCGCGCGGAGTTTTAAGAGCGTGTAGTTGTGCGGGAACGACTGACACGCCTGCGCGAGATGCGTGCGTGCCGCAGCGCGGCCGTCGGTGTCGGCCAGTAGCGCCGTGAGGGTCCGGTGCGATTCGGTCGAGAGCGGCTCCAACCGGATCGCTTCAAGATAGTGTGCGCCAGCGGTGGCGAAATCGGGCTTGATCCGCGCCACCCGTGCGGCCGCCTTGTGCCAGGTGGCTGCGGCGACCAGTGGCTTTGCGGAATCGAGATCGGCCTCGGCTGCATCGAAGTTCCGTGTCGAGGCATGGCACTCCGCGCGGAACAGATAGAGTTCGCCCAGCGATTGCCGCGCCTCACTCCGGGTCGTGTTCCCCCATCCCTCTTCCGATGGAGTGTGTTCGGCGTTCGTTCGCGAGGTGGCGACTGGCTCGGCCGGGCTAACGATTTCCTGTAACTTACGGATGGCCTGATCGACAGCGACTGTCGCCTGGCGCGGTTCGTCGCGATCCATGAGAGCGTGATAAAGGGCGCGTGTGGCCGCCGGCACAGGCACCGCGGCACGCCCGGCACGCATTTGGAAGAGACGCAACGCCTCGGGAACTTGCTCGGTCACGCGCGAAGCGCGGAAGTACGCCTCGGCGAACTGGTCTTCGCGTTCCTCCAGCGTGCTGGCGAAGCGATAGAGTTCCGCGGCCTCGTCGAAGCTCTGTTCCTCCCACCATTGCGATGCCAGCAGGTAATAGCCCGGCGCGGCGGTGGGCCGGTTCCGCACCGATCGGCGCAGGAGTGTCGCAGTCTCATGTTGTCGTTGGGGGAATGACAGCAACGTCTGGGCGAGTGTCTGCGCAATCATTGGCTCGACGTTGAGCGACGCGCCTTCGGCTTCGAGCAACGCCAGCCGTTCCGGCATCCGATTCAGATCGCGCAGAATGTTAGCCTTCGCCAGTACCCACGTTGATTCATGTGGGAACTTTGCCAGAAGCGCATCGAGATGCTCAAGCAATCGTACCGGATGAGCATCGAAACGTGCCAGAGCGAGCGCGGCGAATCGCGTGAAGATGCTATCCGGGAAGCGATCGCGCATGACGCGGAGGGCGGCATCGGCAGAGTCGCGATCGTGCGTCAGCAGTGGTTTCTGTACCGCATGGAGCGCCTCGCGGACATCGCCATCCACCAGCGGAATGTCTTCGAGCTTCGCCGCCTCGCTTGCGGGCACAATCGCAAGCGCGCGCGGGCCGAAGGGCGCGAATCGTTCGATCATCGAGCCGACTGGTGCATCGACTGGCCGGCGATCGAGGTTGTCGACGAGCGACACCGTTCCGCGGACGGCATCGGCCGCGACGCACAGTCGCGGTTGCGAGAATCCCGCTTCTACCAGTGTGACGATGAATGGCACGCCGCGTTCCAGCAGGCTCACGGCGGTATCGAGCGCGAGTGTGAATTCGCGTGTTGCCCAGCCGGCGGCTTCGGCACGCTGGCGTTCGGCAGCATCGGGGAGTCCGTCGGCCGGCGGAGGTGTGTCGCCAGGGCCAGGCAACGGATGGTTCCAGTGTCGCGCGAGCAGTTCGTAAACGCTCGGCATCGCAGGTGCGGAAGGGAAGCTGACTGCGATTCGGGGCGAGCGATTCCCGGCGCTGGGCGGGAGTTCGGCGTCGCGGTTCTCCAGTTTCTCCGCGAACTGATCGTAGAACTTATCCTTCACCGCGCGGGCGAAGGGGACCGCTGCCGCGTAGTCGCCGCGGAAGTATGCGTTATCGGCGCGGCGCGCGGACAGCCACTTCGCCACATCGGGTTCGATGAGCGGTGATAGCTCTGCGTAGCGGTCGAGCGTGCGGCGTGCGGCGTCGTGATGGCCGAGATCGGTCTGAAGCGATGCCAGTTGCGCGGCAACGAGGCTGCTCTCAATGCGGCTGTTCGCCTCCGTGAGGAAGTCGAGCGCTTCGCGGTCCTGGCCCTGGCGCATGAGCAGATGGCCAACGGATTGCACGCCGGGGCGAAACCACGGTTGCAGTTCGAGCGAGCGCCGCGCCGCGGCCATCGCATCGTCGAGGCGATCGGCCAGTTCATAGGCGCTGGAGCGCTCGATGCACGGCCAGGGGCGATCCGGGCAGATGGTTTCGGCGCGATTGAAGAAGCGTTCCGCGCGGTCGAAGTCGCGCAGGCGAGCGGCGATGAAGCCGCCGAGCGCGAGCCAGTCGGCGTGCAGATCTGGGCCGGCGTCGGACCAGTCTGGATGGTCACGCATGAAACGCCAGGTGGAGAGCGGGCCGAAGCGCTCCATGCGGTAGCGAGCGTGATAGTAGACCGCTTCGGGGTAAGCGGGAGTAGCGCGGAAGGCGAGTAGGTGCAGCCTTCGACCGAGCTTCGGCGCGCCGAGTTGAATGGCCAGTCGCCCGCCGATCAGCCGCGCCGGCGTGCCCGACCACTCACGCAAGGGGCCAAGTGTGGAGGCAATCTCATTCGCCTGCCAGTAGTGTCCCTGGAGGTAGAGTTCGCGGACACGGATCAAATCGGCGGGGGAGATTTCCATGCTCTCTCAGGATGATAGTGAACACACGAACGACATCACGAGTGAACCTCGCACGCAGGGAACGCGGCGATCAGTGCCGTTGTTCCCGTAGCGGTCTGGTTCTCCCGGCCGCTACCTTTTCTCATTACTGGCCGCATCCGCGAGCGGGGCCAGTTGGCCAATCACATTCCCCAACTGGCAGAGCCGTGCCCCGTGGCGGTCGAGGAACTCGGAGAGGACGAACTCGTCGACGAGCGCGTCCGGTTCCTCGGCGAGTTTCTCGGTGAGATCGCGGATGAGTGTGAGGTAGGCCCGTTCCAGTATCGGCATCGACTGCTGACATGCCGAACCAATGTCAGGGAACTCGTTCTCCCAGCGTGCCAGAAACGCGCGCCACCTGGCGCCGACATCCTGGCTGGCCTGCTGCACCTTCAAGAGCCTGACCTGTTCCTGCTGCAGGGCAACAAGCTGGCGGAGAAGGTCGGGCACCTCCGGGGCAGGTGGTCCGTCGGGATGACCGTTGACAGTCAGAGATGGCGGCAGAACATAGACCGGCGCGTTCATGGCGATGCGCTCGCGGCGGGTGGTGGGATGCCAGGATTATACGGAGCGACGCAACCAAAAAGTGACAGGAACAGGCAGGAGGCTGAGGAAAAGTGAGCGAGCCGCCTCGGTGGGGGACCGAGGCGGCTCGCTCAGGGGGAAGAAGACCAGATTTTCGAGGTGGCGACCAGGTGTTGGGGGGAGGCCGCTTTACCTCATCTTGGGTTCTGGGGGAGAACCGTTGGGAACGAGTGATAGGGAAAGCAGCCGGCGTGCCAATCGCTGCGCCGGGCGTGGCATGATCGGTGTAAGTGCTGGATTTCGAGTAAGTTCCGCGCGAAAAATCTCTTCAGCCATGCCGGCAAGCATCGCGCGCGACAGGGCAAGTGTTGCAATGGGATCGGCAAGAATTGCAACTTTTACCGGTAAGGATTACGCGCCGCCGGAGAGTATTGCATCCGCAGACACGTACCGGATCACGGTCATGGTGTCGCGGAATGCGAGATCGCCAATCAGACACGGATGCTTGTACTGCTCCGGGGAGCCACCCGTACTCGCGAGTCGGTCGCGGTCCCACCTCGCCCAGGTGGCCGCCGGCAGGATCGCCGCGCGCAGCGGACCCAGACGCCCGCTCTCGCGCTTGGCAGCGTACTCCATGTTCTCGGCGCCGAGTTGCGTATCGACCTCTGCGAGAAACTTCCGCAGGAGCGGCTCATCCGCTGTGTCGGGTTCTTCGAGGAAGATTGCGTAGTACGGTTGCCGATCGTCCCACACAGGCGCGAGGCTGTACGCCGTGATGGGTTGCCGCACGCGCTGGGCCACTGCGTCCATCGCCTTCGTGACGTGATACTCACTGAGTTTCTCACCCGTGAGGTTGGCGAAACGGTGCCCCTTGCCGAGGAACTCCACCTCGGGCGTGCGACCGTAAAATCCGGTCACGCGAACGAGGTCCGAAATGTGGTAGCGATAGAGACCGTAGGCCGTAGTCGGCAGGATGAAGTAGCTCTTCCCTTCGGCCAGTTCGTGTGCGCCGAGTACAGTCGGTTGCGGCGAGTCGATCTCGCCTTCAGGGACGAACTCGAAGTAGTGCGACCAGATGTCGAGTACACCGCTGGGTGTGCCGGCGCGTAATGGAATCGTGAAGCGTCCTTCGCTCGCGAGCAGTCCGAGGTCGTGTACTGGCGGCTCGCCATAATATTGCGGCAGTTGTCGCAGGTATGGCCCCATGCTGCCGCCTGTCCAGCAGTTGATAACGGTCGCATCCGATGGCCACACATCCATCGGGTACAGTCGGCCGAGTTTCTGCGCGATGGCACCCAGTTCCGCGGCGCGCAGCGAATCCTTCTTCGCACGCGGTTCCAGATACGCGCGCACTTCGGGTGGAATGTCGAGATCGCGGCGGAGAGCGCCATCGTGAAGATCGCGGAGAAGGTGTTCCTTTTCCGCATCGAGTGTGCGGGCCAGTTGCACGAGCGTACTGGGGTTCGCGGCCATCAGTTGCGAAACGTTGCGGCCGATGGAGAATCGCAGCGCGACGTAGTATCTCGCCTTCGCATCCTTGATCTTGCCTGTGACATACGGCACCGCGTACATGCGCTTGATGAGTCGCTTCTGCACCATCGCGGTGTAACCGGAGAGGTTGCCGCAGGGGATTCCTGCTGGCGTGCGGAACTCTTCCGGATCGCCACCGAGTTGCACGATGGGCCGCATCGCGATGCGACGACCGCGATTGTCGCGGTACATCTTCACGCCCCACATATTCCAGCCACGTCGGTAGGCATCCAGATACGCCTGCGTCACCGGAATGAGTTTGCGGCTGGCGGTCGTGCCGCTTGTCAGCGCGAACATCAGTACGCCGCGATCAGCGAGCAGCGCCTGGGTATCGCCGCGCTGAACTTTTTCGATGTACGGGGCAACGTACTCGTACGGCGCGATCGGGACGTTCTTGCGATAGTCGGCGACCGTCGTGGTTGCGCGGAAGTGGTGATCGCGACCGAACTGCGTATCGACCTGCGCGCCGAGGATGCGGAAGAGGAGTTCGTTCTGCACAGCTTCGGGGTTCTGGCAATCGGCCTCGAACTGCTGCAGTTGGCGACGAACAGGATACGTCAGCAGTCGACCGAGGCGGACAAGCAGGAAGCGTTTGAAAGACATGATTCACCCGCGCGCGACGAAGCCCACGACGGAGTCGTGGGCTTCGTGTTGGTAGTCCGTGTGGCAACTCACTCCGGAGTTGCGTGAGTCGTAGCACCCCATTCCCTGCAGCACCTGCGCCGTGCCTCGTTGCTCGCTGTGCTTGCAACTTCTCCAAAGGTCAGGCGGCGGGCTGCGCCGGCTCGGTCTCTTCCGCGAGATACCGGTTGAAGAACTCGACCAGCTTGCGGTGATACTCGTCGCCAGCCAGATGCAGTGCCTGATTGTGTTTGGCCTTGGGCACCAGCCAGAGTTTCTTGGGGATGCTGGCAGCGCGGGCGAAGATGGCACGCGCCATGTCGGGCTTGATGTAGGTGTCGCCCTCGCCGTGGATCATCAACAGCGGCCGGCGCAGACGCGAGGCGGCTTTCTCCACGCTGGGATAAGTCACACCGCGATTGCGGGCCACCTTCTGCACGCCCGAGGTGCCGACCATGCCATAGAACCACGCCGGCAGTGCGCGCTGAAAGCGGTGCGCTCCGCTGTAAATCTGAATCCACCTCTGCATGTACGGGACCATCGTTGTGTGTGTGCCATACATGCCATCGGTGGCCACGCAGCGTACCCACGAGTCGTTGGCAGCCACGATCACGCCTGTGCTTCCGCCCTTGCTGATGCCGAAGATGCCGATACCGTCCGGGTCGGCGTCGGGGCGCGCGCGAAGGTAAGCAATGGCGGCGCGCATGTCGGACACGTCGCGATCCGTGACCCACTGGAGCGGCTCATAGTTGGGATCGCGTTCGCTCTCGCCCTGGTTCCGAGGTTCCACCGCGAACACATCGTATCCGGCTTCGACCAGTGCCCGGCAATACTGTCGGCAGGCCCAGCGATTTGAGCCGAACTCCAGACCGAAGAGGATGACGCCGCGGCGCCTGGCGGTCGTCTTGAAGTAGCAGCCGCGCAGCGACAGGCCATCGCGTGCAGCCAGGGTTACGTCTTCGGCGCGCGGATCGGGTTCCCCACGCGGAACGACAAAGAGCGGCTTTTCTTGAAAGATTCGGAGGATGTAGCCCATGTACCTCCAGCGAACGTAGAGGTACGCCATCGCCAGCACCAGACCGTAAAGGAGCCAGGGTACAGCGAGGAACAGGCCGAAGTAGAACCAAAAAACCACCACCGACCTCCGGGCACGCAGCCCGAGCGCGGAACTCCTGGTGCTAAACGACGTGGCCGGCGGAGTCCATTCACAGCAGCCGTTATTCTATCGTTCCAGCAGCGATTCGGCCATTATTCGTGATAATGGCCGACTACCACCGAGACGTTTTGCCCGCCAAAGCCGAAGCTGTTGGACAGGGCATGCCGGAAGCGGACCTCCCGGGCCTGGTTGGGAACGTAGTCGAGGTCACATTCTGGATCGGGTGTCTGATAGTTGATCGTTGGCGGGATAACCCCCTGCCGCAGTGCCTGCACCGTGATGACCAACTCGACCGCGCCGGCCGCGGCTATCAGGTGGCCCAGCATGCTCTTGCTGCTCGAAATCGGCAGCCGGTGAGCGTATTCGCCGAACACCGCCTTGATTGCCTTCGTCTCGGCAGCATCGTTGGCTTGCGTACTGGTGCCATGTGCGTTGATGTAGCCAATATCGGTTGGCTTGAGGCCAGCATCCGATAGTGCCTCGGCCATCGCGCGGATCGCCCCTTTCCCTTCCGGGTGCGGGTCGGTCATGCGGTAAGCATCGGCAGTCGAGCCGTAGCCGGTGAGTTCTGCCAGAATATTCGCGCCACGAGCTTTCGCGTGATCCAGTTCTTCCAGCACAAGCATCCCTGCGCCTTCCCCAATGACGAAGCCATCGCGGGTCAGGTCGAAGGGACGACTGGCGGTCGTGGGGCTGTCATTGCGTTGCGACAGCGCCGTGAGGCGGTTGAAGCCCGTGATCCCCAGCGGCGTGATCATGCTGTGCGAACCGCCAGCGAGCATGACATCGGCTTCGCCGGCGCGGATGATTTCCAGAGCCTCGCCGAGTGCCTGCGAACTGGCCGCGCACGCCGTCTGGCACGAGGCGAATGGCCCATCGAGTGCGAACACGTTGGCGACGTGACCGGAGGGTGCGTACATCTCCTGCTCGGCTTCCTGCGGGCCGTTAAGGTGCTTGTACAGCAGGCCCACCGCCTTGCGGATGTCCGCGGTACGCTCGCCCTCTGGCGTGGCCAGACCGATGCACCGTGTCAGTTCCTCGAAGTCTTCCTTCCCTTCGCCGGAGCCGAGGTAGACGCCCATTCGCGAGCGGTCGCCCTTCACTTCGAGTAGCCCGGCCTCCGCGAGTGCCATCTTGCCGGCGGCCAGCGCGTAATGCGTGTTCACCCCGCTGTGCCGGAATCGCCCTGCATCCGGGACATAATCGGCCAGGTTGAAGTTCGCGACTTCCGAAGCGAAGGTTGTTGGGAAGGTGCGCGCGTCGAAGTGCGTGATGGGGGCGACGGCCGTCCGCCCGGCGACCGAGGCAGCGAACAACTCCGGGACCGTGTGGCCCAGAGGCGTGATGACGCCCATCCCGGTGATAACAACTCGGCGACGCATGATCCTCTTCCGTTCGTAGCACTCACTCGCGCAGTCCACTTCCTATTCCCACTTCTTCACAACGGCCGCGGCGCACTGGCCCAGCGGTGTGTACGACACCTTCAAGACGTAAGGCTTGTTGATCGAACGCGCGGCGCCGGCATGTACCGTGATGGCGCAGGTGGGGTCTGGTTCGCGGTAGTTCAGCGTGCCTGGCAGGCAGCCGTTCTGGAACGAGAGCACACTACATGCCAATTCCAACAGTGCCGAGGCGGCCCCGGTGTTGCCGAAGTAACTCAGCGGGGCGAAAACCGGCGTACCCTGGCCGAATACTTCCGCGATCCCGCGAGCTTCGAAGGTGTCGCCAGCGGTGGTGGCAGTGCCGTGGGCGTTCACATGATCCACATCGGCGGGCTGAATGCCGGCGGCCGCGAGGGCGTTGCGGATCACGCGGGCCAGCCCCTGCCCCTGGCAGCCGCGATCGACGCCACTAGCCCAGCCTATCACCTCGCCCAGGATGTTCGCGCCGCGACTCTGCGCGTGTTCGAGATTCTCCAGCGTGAAGACGGCGGCTCCTTCGGAATAAACGGTGCCGTCGCGCGTCGCGTCGAAGGGGCGCAGCGCGCCAGCCGGGTCGTCGTTGCGCTTCGAGAGTTGCAGCGCGAGATTGTAGCGGGCCAGCGTGATCGGGCTGAGCCGCCCTTCGCTGCCGCCGACCACCATCACATCGGCCGCGCCGCGTCGGATCGCGCGGCCAGCCTCGGCCAGTGCCACTAACCCCGCGGCATCGCCTGGAATCTGCGTGTTGCTTGGCCCCTGGAGGTCGAAGACGATGGTGCTGTGGCAGGCCGGCATGTTCGGCAGATACTTCAGCATCCAGAACGGGATGATCTCGTTCAACCCGCCCTTGCCCCAGGTGGCGTAATCGACCGCGTGCCCTTCGGGGGCAGCGAGTCGGGAAGCGGCGGCGAGGTCGTTGATGTCGGTGGGAGCCATCAGGGAAGCGAACTCGATGCCGATCCGCTGCGGCGGCACGCTTCCCTTCGTCAGCCTGGCGCTCTGCATGGCGAGTTGGCTGCCGATGAGGCCCAGTTCAACCGTCCGGCCCATCGACTTCAATTCTTTGCGATACTTCGTCTCGGCCAGCATCGACTTCGCGTTGAAGCCGGACACCTCTCCGGCCAGCCGGGTGGGGAGTTCGGCGCCATCGACCAGCGACAGCGTACGAACGCCGCTGGTACCAGTGACGAGCGATTGCCAGACCGCGTCGGTGGTGATGCCGATCGGACTGAGAATTCCCAGTCCAGTCAGAACGATGCGACGGGGTGGACTTACCATGTCGGCCATCCGGTGCGAAGTCCTTTGGGGTTGCGGAAGCCACCGCTTAACCCCGCTGTCCAACTGTTAGTGCATTCCGGCAGCTCGACTTGCGATGCGATTGCAGTTCTCGCCGAAATTGGAAGGCAGGCAAGTTGGGTCGTGCAGGTAAGTTGGGTTTTTTGGGCTTCATTAAACGGGCGAAAGCCCCTGTGGGGCCTTCGCGTGGGTTCGTGGGTCATTCTAGCCGATCTTAGCCGTTTGGCCCGACCGGTTTGCTAACAGACTCTGCCATCCGCAGCAGGTGAGTCAACTCGCCGCTGAAAACGAACTTCGGATCGGGCACGCCTGGCGGTAGTTGGGCAGCGGTTACATGGGCGAACATGATCTCCGCTTCCGCGATCAGTTCGCCACTGCTGTGGACCATGGCCGTGACCCGTGCGCCGGTGTCGTTGATGTCGATCAGGTTCGTGGTGTAGATCAGTTGTTCGCCGGCCAGCGCATCGCGGTGGAACTTCACATTGTTCATCTTGGCCAGGACTACGTTCTTCTCGTACTTGTTGGCCTCACCCACAAGGATACCGCCGGTCTGGGCCAGTCCTTCCAGGATGAGCGGTGCCGGCATCACCGGGAAGCCAGGGAAGTGGTCGGCGAAGTGATCCTCGGCGAGGCTGAGGTTCTTCACTGCCGTCGCGGTCTTGCCCGACTCGAAGCTCACGAACCGGTCGATCCAGGTCCAGCGCATGAGGGTGCATCTTGGTGAGTGCCGCGAGCCGAGCGGCAGGGGTCTGCGCTTCGCGCAACATTGACTGGCGGCACTCGCGTCCGCCTCGGCCTGGCGAACGGCATTTCAGCCAGTGGCAGGTCCACGGCCGCGATACATTACTTGTTCGCGACCTTCGACCCGAGATACCGCACAATCAGTTCGACGGTGAAGAGGTCTTCAACCTTGTCGAGCCGTGGGTCTTTCTTGAACTCGGCGAGATCGGCGAAGGGCATCTGCTGCTCCAGCGCCGCCAGCCCTGTGGGCGTGACCTTGCCATCGGCGACGTACTTGGCGTCGCCCTGGAAGATCGACTCCGGGAAGAGTTCCTCGCGTGGGATCGTCACGCCGAACTGCTTTTCGAGCCGGAAGACAATGTCGAGGAAGTCGATGGACTCGGCGCCGAGGTCGCCCTTGAGCCGTGCGGTCGGCGTCACCTGATCGTCGTCGACGCTCAGGGCGTCCACAAGTGTGGTGCGGACTTTCGCGAATATTTCGTCTTGGGTCATTATCTCACTTCTCCCGCCGGCCGGTCAGCCGGACACTGCCCCGAGGCTGAGGCCGCCGTCCACGGTAATCACTTGCCCGGTGATGTAGGAGGCAGCCGGGCCACACAAGAATACCACCACCCCGGCGATGTCGTCGGGGGTGCCCAACCGCTTGGCCGGAATGAGCTTCTTCAGGTTGTCTTCGCCAGCCATGTTGCGCACCGCAGCGCTCATGTCCGTGGCGATGAATCCCGGAGCAACCGCGTTGACTCGCACGTTGCGGCCGGCCAGTTCCGCTGCCAGCACGCGGGTGAAACTGTTGATCGCACCCTTGCTGGCCGCGTAGTTGGCCTGCCCCTTGTTCACATGCTCCGCGGCGATGCTCGACACGTTCACAATCCGACCCGATCGCTGCTTGAACGCCATCTGCTGCGACACAGCCTTGCAGAACGCGAAAACCCCGGTCAGGTTGGTGTTGATAACTGCGTTCCAGTCCTCCGCGTCCATCTTCAGGAACAGCTTGTCGCGGATGACACCCGCATTGTTGACCAGAATATCCAGCCGTCCGTGTTCCGCCAGAACCGCCGAAACAACCCGCTCGGCCGCTGTTGGGTCGGCCACATCGGCCTGGGCGCCCTTCGCAACTCCGCCCGCTGCCGCAACTTCCTGCTCCAGCGCAGCCGCCGCATCCTTGTTACTGTGATAGACGAAGATAACCTTCGCCCCTTCCCGCGCCAACGCCAACACGATTCCCCGACCGATCCCGCGGCTCCCACCAGTAACCAGCGCGACTTGATCCTTCAGCATCATGGAGCATTCCTCTTCTGAACGGGCACGATCCCCCTATCGTCTGGACGCAGGGGGACTACGCTCCACGCTCAGGCCGCCGCAACTCACCAGTCAGTATCGGCCAGCGAGCCTTCCAGTGTTCCAGTAATTTTGCATCCGCGGCAACTCCGGCCGGGCTGCGGTCGGCCAGCGCGTAGCCATGCAGGGTGAAGATCGCGTTGACAGTCGGTTCGCCAGCGTCGTTGGCACCCTTCGCCTTGAACGTCGCTGTAGCGGCCGCGTCATCGCTTTTCGTCATCTCAACGGCCACGTCCATCCGCCGACCGGGGAGCATGAACGTGCCGTATTTCACGCTCTTGAGTTCCCTCAGTACCACGACCGGATAGCGGAAGTCGGTGCTGGCTCGCCAGAGCCACGAGGCCGCTTCCACGCACGCCTGGAGCATCAGCACGCCCGGCATGATCGGAAACTGCGGGAAGTGGTCCGCGAGATACTCTTCCCCCAGCGCCAGATACTTGGCAGCGGCGAGCGACTTGCCCGATTCCCAGCGCTCGATCCGGTCGATCAGGTGGAACCGCATCCGTCGCCTGCCATTGAGGAAAGAAAAGAAAGTATACGGCCTCGCGACAGAACGGAAACCCCTTACACGATTGCGCCACGAAGTCGCAAACTGCGTCCCAGAGCGTCTCTTTGCCTCGTCCCTGACCCATCGCCTTCAATTGTGCGCGTCGTGCCGGTTGTATCGACCCTTGTCGGAGGGGCGCTGCAGGCTTAGAATCTCCGTTTCACTGGTTCAAAGAACGTCAAACCAGCAGAGCGGGGGCGGAACATGGGCAGGCGTCGTGGCACAGGTCGTCGGAAGGTGGGGCGGAAGAAACGACGTATGCGCGCCCGTATCCGACACCGCAAGTAAGCGTCAGCCTTCCGCCCGGTCCAGTTCCGACTTGCGGCCGTTCGCTCCCATCGCTATCCACGCGACTCTGGGGGCGAACATGACTGGCATACTCTTTCGGCCGAGAGCAATTCTGGCTCTCGCCACACTGGGCGTTCTGATCGGCTGCGCCGGAAAGCGCGCGTCGCTGGACAAGATGCGCGGCGAGCGATCCACGCAGGAACTGCAGGACTCCATCTACTGGATCGACCCGGCGGCACACACTGCCAGTCGCAGCGCCATTACCGATCAGGAACTGCTGGAGTTCGCCGCACGTTCCCGCGCTGCGGTCAAGCCTCCTCAACCATTCCCCCACAAGAGCGTTCTCGTTCTCTCAGGCGGCGGCTCTTACGGAGCTTACCCCGCGGGCGTACTCGTGGGCTGGTCTGCCGCAGGCACGCGACCGCAGTTCGATGTGGTGACTGGCATCAGCACCGGTGCGCTCATTGGCACCTTCGCGTTTCTCGGCTCCTCCGAGGATCAGGAACTCCAGCGATGCTACACCACACTGCGCGATGTGGATGTCTACCGCCGCCACGGATTGCTCCGCTCGCTGTTCTCGGAGTCGGTGGCCGACACGAAACCGCTGGCGCGGCGAATCGCCGATCTGGCCACCGACGAGCGCATCGCCCGCTGCGCGATCGAGCATCAGAAGGGGCGAAGGTTCTACGTCGGCACCACCGATCTCGACACGCGCCGTTCGGTGGTGTGGGACATGGGCGCGATTGCGACTCGTGGCACGCCCGAGAGCCGGGCACTGTTCCGCAAGGTGTTGCTGGCGTCTGCCTCCATCCCTGGCTTCTTCCCTCCTGCCTGTATCCATGTAACGGTGGACGGACGCCCTTACGTCGAGCGGCACATCGACGGGGGCACAACCTCCTCGATGTTCTTCGCGCCGCCACCGTTCTCGGCGGATCAGCCCGACCATCCGCCTCGCGGCTGGCTGCATGGCTCCGATATGTATGTCCTCGTCGCCGGCAAACTGTATCCCGATCCCAAGCCGGTGAAGCCACGGGCCATCGCCATCGCCAGCACCGCGATCTCCACCATGATCTACGGTCAGACCCGGAGCGACCTCAACAAGTTGTTCGTGATCAGTGCCGTGACAGGCATGAACTTCAACGTCTCGGTGATCCCCGCGGAACTTGACACGCCGCTGGAGAGTACGACGTTCAGCCCCGGTGAGATGACGCGGCTCTTCAACGCGGGCTACGAGTGGGCGAGTCAGGGGCCGAGGTGGCGCGCCACGCCGCCAGGCTTCGAGCTGGGCAAGGGGGTGAAGTATCGCGCCGGCCCGGTGCTCACCGATGTGCGTGTGGGCGGATTCGTCGCTCCGGTTCCTGCACCGTAGCTGCTTCGACTGGTTGAAACTCCAACGTGCGACAAGCCGAGGGGATTCCCTCGGCTTGTTGCGTTCTGTCAATCTACCAGCTCGCGATTCACTCCAGCAGCAGGGTCGGCTCCCAGCCGACGCGCTCGGCGTTGGCCTTGAGCTTCTCCAGGGCGCGGTTCTGAATCTGGCGAACGCGCTCCTTCGAGATACGGAGTAGGTGGCCGATCTGACGCAGGCTGTGGGTACCGTTGCCAGTCAGACCGAAGCGCAGATCGAGCACCTTCCGTTCGCGTGGGCGGAGGTTCTCCATGAGGAAGCCGAGCGCTTCCTGCCGCTCGTTGTTCTCCTGCATGACGAGCGTGCCGGTATCGGGCATGGCCTCGGTGAGCTTGAAGTCGCTGTCGTCGTCGAGGACGGCGTTGAGGCTGACCGGCGTGCGGGTGGCAGTCTGGAGGTGCGTGAGGTGTTCGAGGCTCGATCCGGTGCGTGTCGCGAGTTCAGCCGGGCTGGGAAGGTGCTTGCCGCCGTGAGCCAGTGCTTCGCTCTCCTGCTGGAGCAGGCCGAGTTCCTGCAGGTGGTGCGGGCTGAGGCTCACCAGGTGCGATTGCCGGGCAACTGCGATCTGGAGCGTCTGGCGGATCCACCAGGTGGCGTAGGTAGCCAGGCGGGTGCCGTGCGAAACGTCGAAGCGGTCGATGGCCTGCATCAACCCACATACCGCCTCTTGCAGAAGATCGCTATACGCAAGGCTGTGGTGGCGGAAACGCTTGGCGACGTGGGCGGCGAGGCGGATGTTGGCGCTGGCCAGACGGTGCTTGTAGTGAACGTAGCGGTCGCGAAGTCGCTTGACGTCGGTCACGTCGCAGCGATCCTCTGTACAGTGCTCGCGGATGAACTGAGCCATGGGCCACGGCTCCAGTGGCGGCCGGACGGCCCGCAGTTCGGAAAAGTGGCGGAGCAGGACGCGGACGAGTTCGCTCTTGCAGTCCCAGAAGCTCGTCAGCAACTCCCGCTCTTCTTCTGGCGTGAGCAGATCCGAGGAGAAGGTTGTGACAGACGTGTCCTCAACCTTGACGGACTGATCGGATCGCTTACGCCTGGCGGTCTTCATGATGGCCGTTTCCTGTTTATTGCGTCAGATGAGGTTCATGGCAGGGTCAAGGGTGCAGGTACGGGTCCGGGCACAACAAAACCGGGACAGCGGCGGCGGTTCGCGCCTCACGCATTCAGGTGAGGGGAAAAAAATCCCCGACCCGACCGAGGGTTCTAGCAAGCAACGGCTTTAACTCCAGTGGTTCCAAGCGGTAATGTCGCTGGAAGGGAACCGGTGGGAGTATTCCGTTGTGCGAGACAGCCCGGCCGAGCCGGCGGCAGCACGGCTCGCGTCGCAGGTTGTACCGGGGCGTACTCTGCCCCATCAATCAGCCGATTGTAGGCGGTATTTTTCCGCCGATCAAGCGGCAAGGTACCTAAAATCGTCACTTTTTGGACACTTCACCACAGAAATTTCGGGCGCGCCCCTGCCAGGAAATACCGGCTTTCGCCGTATCCTTACGGGTTACGCAGAATTCCCAGACCTGCGAAGTCGGATTTTCTACTTCTTTGTGTAAAGTTACGCCATCCTCACGACCGGTCTCCGACTTGTGTTGTAGAGTGCCTCAATGAGAGTAGCGGACGCGGGCGGAGGCCCCGAGTGCCGCTGTTTCGTTTGTGCAGGCGATTCTGATCCTCCGGGGCACTCGCGGCCATGAACGTAACCCGGACAAAATGCTCAGTGCTGGCCATCGACGACGACACTGGCGTCCTCGGTGTCCTCACCGCGCAACTGGCGGCCGAGTTCGACATTCTGACGGCGCCAAGTGTGGCGGAAGCCCGCGAGATTCTCGCGCGCCGCTCCGTGGACATTGTCATTTGCGATCTCCATCTCCCAGACGGCAGCGGCGTGAGCTTTCTGGAATGGCTCCGACGAACGGCGCCGCGAACCGCCCGCGTACTCATCAGCGGGGCCGCACGCATCGAAGATACCGTGGATGCCATCAACCATAGTCAGGTCCACAGGCTCATCCTGAAACCCTGGCGCGCCGAAGACTTGCTGCAAGCCCTTCGCACCGTGGCCTGCTCCCTGCTGATGGAACGCAGCCACGAGAAATCGCTCGAGGAACTCCGCCGGCTGAAACTGGAACTGGAGCAACGGGTCCACGCGCGCACGCTGGAATGGGAGCAAGCGGTCTTCCAACTTCAACAGAAGAACCAGTTGCTGGAGAAACTCGCGGCAACCGACGCACTGACCGGGCTGCCCAACCGCCGCGCTATCGAGAAGATTGCCCGCAACGAACTCGATCGCCGGTTGCGGGCGCCCTCGCCCATCGCGCTCATCATGATCGACGCCGATCACTTCGGCGACGTGAACCGGCGCCACACGCATGTCGCGGGCGACCGCGTTCTGACATGGCTGGCCGACATCTTCCAGGCATCAGTACGGGCATCGGACTCCGTGGGCCGCTGGGCGGGCGAAGAATTCTTCGTGGTCGCTCCGGCCACCGATCTCAACGGCGCGGAAGTGCTGGCAGAGCGTCTCCGATCGGCCGTGGAATCGGCGTGCACGTCGTATAACGGCCAGACGATCACCATGACGATCAGTGTGGGCGTTGCGGTGGCCGAGGTGGGAACAGAGGTAAGCTACGATCAACTCCGCGACGCTGCGATGGAAGCAGAGAAGGAAGCGAAGACCACCGGCCGCAACAAGGTTGTGACTCGCTCTGTTCTCATGGCTCCGCCGGCCGTCTGACGGCCGCTCCCTGCGACCACAGGTTCTGTGGTCCCCCAGCACGATCCGCAACCTTGCCTGAACTGAAAGCAGTAGGCACACTCCGTGCGCCTACTCCTGCGCCTGCTTCGCGGCCCAGATGTCGCCGGGAGGTTGATCTTCGGGTCGGTAGTCGTCGCAGTACGGCCCCCACCGCACGGCATCGGCAGGCACCACCCAGTAGATGTCGTCTTCCATTCCCACACCGA
>CAYRDG010000055.1:0-23643 GCA_964422915.1 uncultured Frigoriglobus sp.
TCGAGGACGACGAGCGACGGCCGCACCGTCTTTCCGTCGGCGCGTTTGTACTTCATCCCGCGAATGCGCCCGGTGATGCCCGCGACCTTGATGATCGCGCCGGAAGCCTTCGACATGCCGTCCGGGTGGACAAACGGCCGGAGGTCTTCGCGTTCGAGCCAACCTTCCGGGCGCATCGTCGGCAGCACGACTTCGCGCGCCGTCCAGCCGATGTAAGTGCGTACTTCACCGTAGAGTTGCCCGTTGCAGCGGTTGGCGATCCCGTCGAGACACTGAATCGGATAGACCGCGTCGGGATAATCCGCTTGCAGTAAATCGTTGCCATCCAGTTCCATCTTGATGGCGTCGAGCATGTCCAGCGCGTGCCCTTCATCGGAACCGATCAAGCACACGAATTCGCGGTGGCCGTTCAGCACCGCCCAGATACAGGCGCACTCCGAGATCGTCGATTTGCCGGAACCGCGCGGCATCGCCATCGCGAACAACCCGCCGCGCAACACGGCCTGTTCGATGCGGCCAATCACTTTGAGGTGGTCGTCGGACCACGGCAGCGAGAACGTCAGCGGGAAGTACGAATCGCAGAAGAAGCGGAAGTCCGACATCGCGCGTAACCGGCGCGGCGGATTCTCCGGCCACGGCAGCGTGCCGATGTCGCGACCCGCCAGCGACATGGCCAGGTTGCGCGCGCGGCTGCGCTTCTTCACCTCTTCGTAGGGGTCTTCGACCGGCTCCGGGCGCGGTGCGTGCCGTTCGGAAACCAACCACGCGACGTAGCGAATCAGGTCAACGTGCTTCCCGTCGCCGATGCGCATGCCGGCGCGCGAACGATGGCGATAGAGTTGCCGCTCGCTCGTGACCTCGCCGAGCGGCGTGGAGTTCAGCAAGCGGCACACTTCCGACGGTTTCAAGCGACGCGGATCACGCATAGTCCGGAGTCCGTAGGCTGGAGGCTGTAGCAAAACCAATCACGGGACAGGTCATCATTCTTCGGCTCCAGTCTCCAGCCTCCGGTCTCCAGCCTGTCGAACCAACCAAGCGGCGTAGTGAACCAAGTTCAATGTGCCGTCTCCGTTGGTCGGCGCGCCCGCTGCGATGTCCTTGCGGAGCATCTCTTCCGTGACCGGCAAGCCCGACGCGCGGGAGAGCAACCGGGCGGCGTTGGCCACGGAAATGGCGTTCGGATTGAAAGCAGGTTCGGCCACGCGGAATCTCCCGAATTCCCTCGAAAAGAAGCACTTCCGCGCTTCCATGTTCCGCGAACCGGCTCTAACTGTGTGTCACGCGGGCTGATGAACACGCGAGCACAACACCAACAACGGAGACCAACGATGAACGACGCCAAGCGAGCTAAGATCGAACAGGCCTATGTCGCCGCCCACCTGACCGCCGTGGAACTCCTCGAAGAGATCAGTGAGTTGGTTCAAGACCTCCCCGCGCCCGACGACGACCGCCCGCTCCACTGGGGACACGTCGGCGACCTCCAGCACATCAACCATCAACTCCTCGAAGTGCTGGTGTTCCTCAAACGCGGAATCAAGGTGTAAAGCCGAAACGCCCCAGCGCGACCGAGGGCGTCTCGCCGGGTGGCTCCCGGCGGCTGACGAAGGCAGCCAACACCCACACGAGGACGAAAACCATGACCGCGAAGAAGACCACCACGAAGAAGGCCGCGACCAAGAACGCCAAGGCCGCGAAGAACGCGAAGCCCGCGGAGCAAACGCCCACGCCGGACATCATCGACGCGGGCGGCGGAATCCTGGTCGAGATCGCACCGCCACCCGCCGAGGCGACCAAGAAACCCGGCAAGGCGAGAGCCAACGCCAAGAACGCGAAGGCGGAGGCCGTGGCCAAACCCAAGAAGATGAGCGCCTTGGACGCGGCGGCGAAGGTGCTCGCCAAGGGCGAACCGATGAACACCAAGCGACTGATCGAAGCGATGTCCGAACAGGGACTTTGGACCAGCCCCGGCGGAGCAACCCCTTGGGCCACGCTTTACGCAGCCATCACGCGAGAGATCAAAACCAAAGGCCCAACCGACTGCCGCTTCAAGAAGATGGAGAAGGGACTCTTCGGCTTCAACTTCGAGAGCTACGGGAAGTAACACGCAACGCCCTCCTGTCGCCCAGACGCCGCACCACGCGGCGTCTTTCTCGTTGGTCCCGTTGGCTATCCCGGCGAACCGGTCGCGACACACGCCAACGTGGGCGAACCCGCGGCGTCCACGTCGAGGAACCGCACGGGCTTGCCCAACTCCCGCGCGATCCGCAATTCTTCCCGCACGCCGACGCTCTTCGCCCAGCCGTCAAGCATCAGCACCGCCACTTCGTCACAGCGCGCCAAGTGTTCGCGGTCGATGCTTGCCCAAAACACGAATTCAGTGGGCAGGTCAAATGCGACCAAAGGATGCGAGTGAACGATGGGAGAGAACACATACACTCCGGCGCGGAGCAATTCCGCGACGGCCCGGCACGCGGCGTGAAAGCGCTGTTCGCGCACCGCCGGGTCGGGCGCTGAGTACGGGGAGCAGAGATAAACCACGCGAACACCTCCCGATGCGAAATGAAAAGCCAAACCCTGCCATGCCCAAGCCTGCCACGCCGAACCAATCCCCACCGTGCCTTACGTTACTTCATGTTCGTTTCCCGCGCCTTCATCGGGATCGGCGATTGACCCGTTCGTTTCAGCACCGCCGGACGGCCCGTGAACCGCTGGTAACGGTCGACAATCACATCCGCGTAAAGCGGATCGATTTCCATCAGGAACGCCTTCCGGCCCGTTTGCTCGGCGGCGACGAGCGTCGAACCTGACCCACCGAAGAGGTCGAGAACATGCTCGCCTTCGCGCGATGAATACTGCAGCGCGCGCACCGCCAGTTCGGCGGGTTTCGCGGTGAGATGTTCCATCTCCCGCGGTGGGATTTTCTTCACCTGCCAGATGTCGCGGGCGTTGTTCGGGCCGAGGAAAAGATGGCCCGCGCCTTCCTTCCAGCCGTAGAAGGCGAGTTCAAAGCAACCCATAAAATCTTTGCGCGTGAGGACGGGATGCTGCTTGTCCCAGACGATACCCTGCGAGAAGTAGAGACCGTGCTTCTTGAGGAACGGCGGGTAGTTGCCGAGATTGGCATAGCCGCCCCAGATGTAGAAGCCGCGCCCCGGCTGTAGCACGCGGGCCATGTTCCCAAACCACGCGTCGAGTAACGCATCGAACGCTTCGTCCGACACGAAGTCGTTGGCGAGTGGTCGATCCTTCGGACGGAGCTTCTTGGTGGTCGGTTTCGATTTGGTTTTGTCGCGGGCGAGATCGAACCCCTGATGATGCATGCCGCCGGCGTCGGAAGCATCAATCGCGCCTGGCTTGGTCGCGGGGAACGACGACAACCCGGCGGCGATGGCGTTGTTGGAACGAGGTTCCACGCAAACATTATACGGAGGATCAGTATTTACCAGATGAATGTTAGAACCACTCAACAGACGGTCCACATCCGCCGGTTTGCTGCTGTCGCCACAGAGCAATCGGTGATCGCCGAGCAGCCACAGGTCGCCGGGTTGGGTGATCGCCTCGTCGGGCGGTTCGGGCACGTCGTCCGGGTCGGTCAACCCGTCCTTCAGCGTCGGGTCGAGCAGCTTCGCCAGATCATCGGCGTCGAAGCCAAGCAAGCCGAGGTCGTAGTTGGTTTCTTTCAGCCCGGCGAGTTCGATGGGGAGCAGGTCGTAGTCCCACGTCGCCAGCGATGCCGTCTGGTTGTCGGCGATCCGGTAAGCGCGGATTTGCTCCGGGGTCAGGTCTTTGGCAACGTGGACCGGCACCTTGTCCAGACCGAGCTTCTTCGCCGCCTTATAGCGCGTGTGGCCCGCGATGATGACGCCGTCCGTATCGACGACAATCGGCTGCCGGAAGCCGAACTCGCGGAGCGACGCCGCGACCGCGTCAACCGCGTCGTCATTCTGGCGCGGATTGCCCGGATAGGGTTTCACATCCGCGATGGGCCACAACTCAATCTTCAGCGACATGCTCGCCGTGGTCATCGTTGCTGCTCCTTTCCAGTTTGGTGAATCATGCAAGGGACACGCCGAACCTCATGCGTGCTCTTCCAGAGTGCGAAGCTGGCCGGAGGAGGGTTCCAACAGTACTTCGACCCGCGCCCGGCCGGTCAGATGCCAGCGATCTTGCGACTTGACGAACCAGTCGTGATCCAGCGCCCCGGCCGCGTCGTTCAGCTTCAGGTGCATGGACCTGGCCACCTCGACGGTCGTCAGGGGACCAACGGCGTTGAGCAGATGCACGAGGTTCCGCCGCGTGTCGGACAGGAAGCGAATCTCCTTCTCTTGACCGGTCACGACGATCGCCTGCTGCATGTGCGTCGGAGCCGGGGCGGTCGCGCTGGCCCGCACCAGTTCGATCACGAGGCGCGCCGAACGCGTGTCGCCGTCCTTGGCCTTTGCCACCTGGCGGGAGACAATGGCCGCCGCGTCCTCTTCGCCCACGGCACGGAGCATCGCGTAGAGCAGGTTGCGGCGCAGCACCTCGGCAGGCGGCAGCGCCGGGACGGCCTGTTCCATCTGAGCGACACTCATCGGGGATCGGAGTTGCAATTCGTTCATGTCAGACGCTCCTGTTGCACGGCCAAAGCCATCGGCCCGAGGGTAAAACGTTTTGCGCGGGACAGCCCCAGGCCGATCACCCATCCCTCGCTCACCAGTTGGTCAATCCGCTTCCGAACGGACTTCGGGTCGATGCCCAGCACGCTTGCCACGTCCTTCACACTGGCCGGGACGCCCAGGTGGGCCAACAAATTGAGAACCTGTACGCCGCGCGGGCCGAGATCAGCAGGCCAGCCGCTGCGGTCGGCGTACTGTCGGGCCTGCTCCCGCTCCCGTTCGATTGCCTCCCGTTTGCAGCGCAGCCAGTCCTGCACCACGGCGTCGTTGAAGTCCCACCCCTCGGGCAGGGTCAACTCGCCTCGCGCGAGCGCCTTGTGAACCAGTTTGTAATTGCGGCTGAACTCTCGATGCCGTTCCTTCCAGGCCGGCGGGCCGTTCAATCCGGCCAGATGCACCTTGCCCCGCCAACGGTTCGCACACAGTGGCGAACAAAACTGTCGGGGGATCAGACTGCGGAAGACCCGAGAACAGTTGGGGCAGGTCTTTGCCGGCCGCACCTTCGTCTTCCCCAAGCCCGCGCATATCTTGCTGCAGTACACACCGGGGTGCCCGCCGTGGTGAGGCTTGAACACCGTGCCGCACTGTCGGCACGGGCGGGGCAGGATGCCGCGGCCCGGTTTCGCCCGCGGGCGGGCGTTGGCGCATGTGCGGGAGCAGAACCGGACGCGCCGGTAATGCTTCGGCTCAAAAGGCCGGTTGCACTGCTCGCAGGTGGGCATCGAAATCCGCCTCCGTTTGCTGCACCAAAAATCCGGACAGCTAAAACAACGTGTGCCGCTAACAACCGCTGTTCCCCCTGGCATCGCGCCCGAAAATCCTGCGCCGGGAGTACCTATTGGGTTCCTGCTGACCCTTGGCGTGACCGATGCTGTTTGGCTTTGCCGCGCGGAAGGCGAAGCGAACGGAGCAGATCATCGGTCAGGATGAACTCGTAATCTCCGAGTGGTTGTCCGCCTGCTGGTACAACCACCGTCACACGACAATTCTCACCGGAGCAGCGATCATCGCTTTCAACGCTCCAATGCAAAATCGCCATGCTTGCAGCGGAGTAGGCATCCTTCCCCTGAAACGTGCCGAGGTACGGGCCACATTGAACGGCGAACCAATAACGATGCATGGAATGACTCCTCAATAGATGAACAAGAAAACATTGAGAGAAGAAAAAAGGTTGATCGCAGTCAGCAGTAGCCACCTTTTCTTTCCGTGTGAGAGAGGTTGATCGCAGTCAGCAGTAACCACCTTTCCTTTTTCTCCACTCCTCGGAAACACAGGGTGGCTACTGCTGACTGCGATCAACCTCCGCGTACTCTGAAGCGACGTAACGCACGCACGGAGGGCCGCCCTTGCGTCCGCTCGGTGTCGACTGCTGTTGCACATCCCCGCAGAGAATCAGAGCCTCGATGATGTCCCCGCGTTCGCGGGTCGTGAACGCTCTCGTTTTCGCGTAGAGGTCGGTGCGGGTGAGGCCCGGTTCGCCGGCGTCCGCGATCAGACGGAGAACGCGTTTGCGTTTCGAGTCGAATGGGTTTTCCGCGATCCATCGGCTCGCGAGGAAGATCAGTCGCTTTGTCAGGTAGCGACTTAGATCGCAGCCCCACCGTGCCGCGTCTTCATCGATTCGGGGATGCTCGCGGTCGCGGCTACAGGCATATAGAATCGCCAGTTTGCGGGCTTTCTCCGTCGCGCGGGTCCAGAGCGAACCGAGCGGAGCGCCGGTGGCTTCGATGGCGGCATCCGATTCGTCGTCGAACGACTCGTAAAGTGAATCCGCGCCCGGAGTCACCTCCAGCGTCAGCGGTTCGGGATGCTCGGTGTGCAGATTTCCCGAGGGGTTGAATTCGGGCCAGTATTTCGCGGCGTCGAGGATGGACGCCGGGATCGCCAGCATTTTCGGCTTCTTCTTGGGCGGCAGTTTCTCCGGTGTCTCGAAGATCATCACCCGCGCCAGAAAGCCGTCGGTAATGTTCTCGGCGGTGAAGCTCTCGTAGAGCGATTGCGAAACGGTTGTCCCCCAAAGACAGAGGTTCGGCTGGTGGATCGTCTTGTTGCGGCTCGGATCGGCGTAGGCATCGCCGATGTAGACCGACGACGAACTGGTGAAGAGTTTCATCAGGTTCGTGACGACGTGGTACAGGTGCGGCGTGCGCCCCGGATCAGAGAGCGTGCGGAGCAAACGCCCGGCCTCGTCCAACTGAAAGAGAATCGCGGGCTGCAACTCCACCGCCGAGATGATCCCGGCATGGCTCGCCATCCCTTCGGGTCCGCACAGATGCCGCGCTCCCGAATGAAACAGAATCTCCTTGTTCACCTGACGCGGTCGGTCCTTGCCGCCGCCCGACGGACAAACCCCAATGCAGTAAACGTTGGTGCGCGTGTTGATGTCGTCGCGAACCTTGCGGCCGGTCAGCACACCCATGAGTGTCAACGCGCCCGCCAGAGCCATGACGGGTTGCTTGCGGTGGTTGGTGGCGTCGGTGAACGCCGCGACTTCGCCAATGAAGCCAGGCACGGCCAAGAGCGTTTCGGGGAACGGCCCCGGATCGGGCGGCCCGGCATTCGCCGGTGCGCGGTGGTACATCTGCGCGTAATGGTTCTCGGCAAGCGCCACCGAAATGTCATCAGGGTGATACCTCGCGATGCTCGCGGCGATCCGCTCAACTTCCGTTTCCGCGAGCGGTGGAACACAGCGTGTGCGGTTGGTTTCGCGGAGTGCGGCGACGATCTCCGGTTGGCCCATCCCGTTGCGTCGCATCGAACCCGCCAGACGCGCCAGTGTCGCGTTGCGTTGGCCCGCCGGGATCGGGTTGGCGTCGTTGGCCGCACTCGCGTCGCCGTTCGCCACAGGCGCGAACGTGGGCGTTTTGTTGGCCGCCGCGGGCGTCGCGACGCGGTCGAGTTCGGCGGCGAGCCACGCGGGTGGTTCGGGCAACTGCGCCGGCGCCGATTCCAATTCCAGCGTGTCGGCCCAGCGGTATGGCCCTTCCTTGATCTCCGACGGCGCGGCGACGATGTAACCGCCGTCGGTGCGAATATCGACGCCCGGCGCGATCTTGCTCGTCGAGCATTTCCAGTTCACGTCTGCGGGCCGGCGGAACAGATGATGCCGACCGCCGCGTGGCGTCAGCGCGACGGCACCCGCGCCGGCGAGATCGACAGCACGTTCGGGATCGCCGGGCCATGGGTTGTTCGCGCCGTCGATGTCCACGACGAGCAAGCCTTCGGCGGCTACGCCGATGTTGGCGGTCGGGCGCTGCGCCCACCATGTTTGAATCTGCGCCGGGTCGCATGAAGCGTCCTTGAAACCGTGCTGGGTGATCGGGTACTTCGTGCCGGGATGACACGGAAACACGCGATAGCCCAGTTCCGCGTAGCGGAGGGCAGTGGTGAGCAGCGCGCCGGGAATCACCACGGGATTTCCTCCTCCGTGGAGGCTGAAGACTGGAGGCCGTAGACTGGAGGAAGAGAAGATGCGGCCACGTTGTAACCGAATGGGAAGAGTTCCTCTTCTTCTCTTCCTTCAGCCTGTGGACTACAGCCTTCAACCTTCGCCGGGATCGCAGCGAGTTGGTGGTCGGTGATCGTGTCGTACGGCTCGCCGGAAACCGAACGAACCGTGATCGACGTCGTATCGGCCAGCGCACCGGCTTTTGCCAGTTCGACGGCTTGAGTGGCTAACGTTGGAACGAGGTCGTTGGAACGCTTCTTCCACCACGCGATG
Source organism: uncultured Frigoriglobus sp. (assembly GCA_964422915.1). Taxonomy (GTDB): domain Bacteria; phylum Planctomycetota; class Planctomycetia; order Gemmatales; family Gemmataceae; genus Gemmata. The sequence goes on from CAYRDG010000055.1 coordinate 8,380, forward strand.
GCTTTCTGACGCGCGAAACCGGTGTGTTCGAGGCACACCCATTCCGACTTCCAGCGATGCCAGCCGATCTTGTAATCGACACGCAGCGATTTCGGCGCGTCATCGCCCGCGCCGCGTTTGGTGTGAACGCTGAACACCACATCGTGAACCGCGAACGTCTCGACCGTGACCTGACCCGACAGAATACCCGCGTTCGACGGCTTCGCGTCGTGCTTGGAGCGTTCCGGTTGCGGGAACACGAAACCACAATCGGGACACACCGAAACACCGGCCATGACGACCGTGTGGCACTCCGGGCATTCCTTCACGGGTGCAGGGCCGGAACCGCCAGCGCGTTCCTTCACACGAATCTGATCGACGGGACCATGACGCAGCACATTGCCGCCGAAGTCGAGGACGAGGCAATCGCTCTTCGACGGGTGCAGGCGGAAGCCTCTCCCCACCATCTGGCAATAAAGTCCCGGCGAGAGCGTCGGCCGCACGAGCGCGAGGCAATCGATGTGCGGCGCGTCGAAGCCGGTCGTCAGCACTCCGACGTTGCACAAAAACTTCAACCGCCCGGACTGAAAGCGCGCCAGTGTGTCGTCGCGTTCGGCGCTCGGCGTGTCGCCGCAAACGAAGCCGCACGCGACACTGTGTTTCTCCTGCAGCGTTTGCACGATGTGTTTGCCGTGCTGCACGCCGCTCGCGAAAATCAGACACGCATTGCGAGTCGCGGTGTAAGCGGCGATCTCGCCGCACGCCGCTTCCACGAGTGCGTCTTGGTCCATCAGGTTTTCCACTTCGCCAGCGACATACTCGCCGCCGCGAATGTGCAGGTTGTCCACATCCGGCTTGTTGACGCCGACCTTCGTGACCAGCGGACACAAGTAACCCTGAACAATGAGTTCGCGCACACCGACTTCGTGGCACACCTGATTCAGAAAACCATCGGGCGTGCAAATCGAGCCGGATTTCAGGCGATACGGTGTCGCGGTGAGGCCGATGACGCGCAGGTGCGGGTTCACCTTCTTAGCATCGTCGAGGAACTGGCGATACATCCCATCACCTTCCGGCGGAATGAGATGCGCCTCATCAACGATCACCAAGTCGAACGGATCGAAGTCGCACGCCTTCCGCCAAATCGATTGAACACCAGCAACGATGACCGGCTCGCGCTGATCGCGGCGCTTGAGGCCCGCCGAGTAAACGCCGATCCGCAACCGAGGATTGAGTTGCCGGAGTTTGTCGGCGTTCTGTTCGAGCAGTTCTTTCACATGCGCGAGGATCAACACGCGGCCGCCCCACAAATCAACCGCGTCGCTGGCGATCTGCGCGATCACCCACGACTTCCCACTGCCGGTGGGCAACACCACAGCGGGGTTGTCGTCGCGTTCGCGCAGGTGCCGGTACACCGCTTCGACTGCCGCTTTCTGGTATTCTCTCAGCATGAAGGAAAACCTCGCCTTGCCTTGCCCAGCCATGCCGAGCCAGACCACACCGTGCCACACCTTGGCGCGCCAGTCCTAGCCATGCCAATTTCCTCAGCCGTCTCCGAGAGTGGACGACAATGGTTCTCCGTTGTGGCGCTTCGCGCCGCGTTGCTTTTGCACCTGCGCTTCGCTGAGATGCAGTTCCGCGTTCTGGCGGTTGCACGGCGCACAAATGCGGTTGGCCGGTCCTTTCGAGCGGAAGCTGTCACCGCACTTCAAGCACATGCGCGTTTTGATCGCGGCGTCCGCGACCGGTTCCGCTTCGGGTTTCGCGGCCGGTGCAGGCGCTTCCAGCACCGTCACGCAAACGCGCACAAGACCGCCGGGAACACACTCGCAGCGCAGCATGTGCAACTCGTCGATCTGCGAATCGTCGAAGAAAACGCCAGCGTGCTGGAGCGCGTCGAACAACCCCTTTTGCAGGTTGTCGAGGTCGCGGCGTCGGCGATCCGGCGGGTGAACCTCCACAGTGACCGCGATGCGGCCCGCGAGCGGTTGCAGTCCGCGCCCGACGAGCAGATTGTGAACCTGGCGGCGGTAGGCGCGCCCTTGACGGCTCAACAGCGTGCGGCGACCAACTCGCCGCCATACGTGGTTCACGCTCGGCGGATACGGCAATGTGATTTCCACGTCAGCACCTCACGAATTCCGAATGGAAACGAATAAAAACAACCACGCCATGCCCAACCCTGCCGAACCCTGCCGAACCCTAGCCCGCCTAACCCCACCCCAATTCACCATGCCTTGCCCGACCGCGCCCCGCCAAAGCCTGCCGAGCCACGCCCTACCGCGTTTAGTCCGTCAGCCGTTCAAACCGAATAACTTGGAATCGCCCGTAGCTCGGTCGGAAGTCACCGACACCGATGAGCCGCCCCGCGTCGGATGCCATGCCGAGAAACAGTTCTTGCGGGAAGTACTCCGGCAGATTGACGAGAAACTGAAACGTGGCTTGCCAGCCGGTTTTGAGCGCGGGGCGCACGCGCGTGATGCCGTTGCGTTGCACCTGTACGCGGCAACGGTGTTCGTAGTCCCACGCCGACACACCGAGCGACGCGAGCGGCGTCAGGCTCACCAGAGCCGCCTTCGTGAGATCGACCGCGGATTTGCGCGGCGAACGCGGGTCTTGGCGGAACTTCGCGGCGGCGATGATCGCTTGCCGGAGATACTCGCCGGGCAAGCACAACTCGCCATCGTCGTTGCGGTAAACGTAAGACTCGATGTTGTCGGTCTTCTTCGCCGCGGAACCTTTCGCGGCCTTGGACTTGGCTTCGACCGCTTCGCAATTCCAGCGGTGAAACAGCAAGTCGGCTTCGCCTCGAATGGTGAGTTCGACGCGATAGGGAATCGACTGTTCGATATCGCTCGCGGCTTCGTTGCTGGCCGCCGGACCAATGCCCTTGATGCGATTCACTGTGCCGTTGAGAGAAGTCATGTGTACCTCGTGATGGAAGGAAAAAACCACGCCTAGCCCTGCCAAACCCTTCCTGGCCACTCCCGACCCTGGCAATCCCTGTCGAGCCAAGCCCCACCAAAAGTGGGTAACCGCTGCCGAACCACGCCTCGAGAGGGCTCACCGCTTCCACGGGGCGGTCCCGTTGTTGGTCAGCCGCTGGCCCGTCGCCGGCGGTGGCGAGGTCTCACGCTTCGCGTAGCCGCGAATGACGTTCTGGAGTTCCTGGGTGTCGGAGCGCTTCTTCAGCCCGATCTTCAGCACGAGCGGCAGGTTGTGCAACTCGACCGAGTCACGCGGGGCCATGATGCCCGTCGCCCGGCAGATGGCACTCAGTTCTGCCTGGGCGATGGCGACGGCCGTCGCGTTCGCGTTCGTCAAATTCAGCCGCGCCCAGAGCCGCCGGCCCTTGTGCGGTCCGGCGATCACCTCGAAGACCAGTTCCAAGAACTGGCCATCGCCGGACCGGGTGGTCCTCATCTCGCTGTCGATGATCAGCGCCTCGTAGGTTCCGGCCGGGATCGGCTCGAAGGTGGCCGCCGGGTCCACGTCGTTGGCATTGAAGCCGTTCAAATCAGCCATTGAATTACTCCTCGGTTGGGTTGGTTGAGTTAGGTTCAGGGCTGGGTTGATTGGTCAGAGCGTTCATGAACGCGGACCACGAGAGAGGCAGTTCTTCCGTGAGTCCGTAACGATTCTTGGCGACGCAGCTTGGCCCGCCGGTGGTGCGCAGAATCCGTTCGCCGCCGTCCTTGCCGATTGCTTTCGCGATGGTGCGCTTACGACCGAAGCCCGCGTCGTCGCTTTGCGTGCGGAACTTCCGCGTCGCGAACAACACGGCATCGCACCATTCCGTGACAAGCGCCGTCGCATGCTTGTGCAGGCGCGGTGAGTAACGGTCGTAGGGTGAGGCTTCCGGGTCTTCAAAGCGCTCGACTTTAGCGTGCGCGATCAGAACGACCACCATGCCACGCTCGTTGCGCAGGTGGTCCAACTGTTCGAGAATTTCCCGCCAGTAGTTGAGAGCGTGCATGTACCCGCGCGCGTAGCCGCCGTCGGCCTTCTCGATGTTCTTCACGCTGAAGTCGGCGCAAACGCGGCCCCAAACCAGTGCTTCGAGCCAACTCGGCGGAATCCAGAATGATCGTCTCGTACTCGTGCGACTCTACGCACAGATCGTGGAGCGCTTCGGTGACATCCGTTAGCGAGCGAGCCAGCGGGAATTTATCTGCGGCGATTTGCCCAAGGCCGTCTTCCGTTTGAAGGAAAATCGGGTTGGGAGCCTGTGAACCCCAGGTCGATTTTCCGATGCCTTCACAACCGTAAAGCAAAATGCGAGGCGGTTTCGGCTTCTGACCTCGTTCGATTTTCGACCGCAGACCCATACCTTTTCCCCGTTGAGTGAAAAGAAAACCACGCCGAACCCTGCCACGCCCGGCCTCGCCAAACCCAGGCTCGCCAGACCGAGCCTCGCCAGACCACGCCACGCGGAACCTCACAAAATGTGTTTCATCACGCGGCTCATGCGCAAGCCTCCGTGGTGATCGGTTGGATGCGTTCGACGCGAAACGAGTCTTCGCCGAACTCGCGGCGCAGCAACGCGGTGAACACCCTGGCGAGATCGCGGCCGACCGGCGTGCTCGCGTCGATCACGCGCGGGCCAAACGTGCGGGTGAGCGCGGAGCCGGCATCGAGCCGGGTCTGCGACTCACCGTGCAGACCCTCGACGGCGACGTAGGCCAGGAGCAACGTCCCCTGGACTTCCGCCGGCGGCACGTCCGGCGGAAACGAGTAGCGATACAGCGTCACGGTTGGTTCCTCGCGAAAGCGGTCCTTACACTGGTGAGCTACCCTCGCGCGCGAAAAGTGAGGTCCGCTTTTTGGTACGTTTCGAGTCCGGCGCGACCGAACACCTCGCGCAGCCGGGCAAAGCGTTTGCGGATGTACTTCAGCGATCGGCCGGCGTCGCGCGCGATTTGGCGAAGGGACGACGTGACGAGGCGTTGGGCCAGATCGCGGAGTTCGGGCGGCAACGTCGCGAGGGCGGCCCGCACGTCCATCGTCAGTTCGATGAGTTCTGTTTCCGTGATCGTGTACCGACCACGGCGATTGCCGCGTTCCGCGTCGCCGACCGTCTCGGCAAAGCGAACCGTTTCGCCGTCCGGCGACTGAACCAGCATTTGGAGGGAGAGAATGTCACCCGGCTGCTGGCTCTCGCAGAAACGCGCGCGGAGCAGGTTCTTGGCGGCATGATCGACGACCACGCCGACGAAACAGTAGAACGAGGCTTTCTTCGGATTGAACGATTTGAGCTTCCGCAACAGACGCAGCGTCAGTTCCTGTTCGAGGTCTTCGCGCTCGTCGCGGCGGATGCCGGGGACGCGGCAGAGTTCGCGGGCTTTGACGCGGATCAGATACTGAATGTCGTTGTCGAGGACGCGGGCGTGGAGCAATTCGGGATTCATTTCGCGGTCATCCGTCGGGTGTCGAAGGAGCCGTGCCCGATGCACGGCGACACCCCCCGGCGCTTTTGCGCGAAATCGCAGTCCGACCCGAAGTGCAAAACGCAAATCTCTGTTCCGTCAGTATTTGCGGCGATGACATTTTGCGGTTTCTTTTGCGCAAAATCGCGCCTCGTGCAACACGACCCCTCCCAGCAGCAAAAGAAAAAGCGGTTGTCGCGCCCGCGCGAACGCGGGCGTAACAACCGCTCACGACAACCAAGTCCGCGAATCCGCTCACCCGCCGTAACGCATGACCTGGGCGAGGTCGTCGGCCACCTCCCACAGCACGCGCAACTCGTAACCCGCGGCGTCGTCGAAACTCCGCGTTACGTCGTGCGGTTGGAGGCCGGCCATCCGCGCCAGTTGCGACTTAGTGGGGCGCGGCAGAAGCTCCACTTCCACTCCGCGTTCTTCCGCGTCTTCCGTGAACTGCTTCGCGGCCCGGATGTGTGCGAGCAACTCCCGTTTCAAGAGTGCGATCTTCGCCAACAATCCGGTCCGTTTCACCGGGCGTGTTCGCGCCACGTTCACCGCCTCCGGTTGGAGCAGCGCTTCAATCGCCGGAACGTCGCACCGGAGTTCGTCCGTGAACGACAGCACCGAATCCAACACGACCACGCGCCCTTCGCCAGCGAACAGTTGCCACGCCGCCGCGTCTTCGGACCGGGCCGCGAAGATCACCGCTTTCGAGTGCGTGCGCAACCGCTCGTGGAGGATCCGCGCGGTCTTCTCGGAAACGGCACGCACGAGGAACACTTCGTGCGACCGCTTCACCCAGACCGCCCGGCCGAGGAACCACCCGCGCCCATCCGCGAACGGTTCCGGCTCGCCGCGAATCCCGGCCGCTCGCGCGACGGCGGCCACGAACGCCGCGTGGTCCAGCACCCAACGCCGCAGCGACTCGCCGGGTATCTCGACCAACCCGCACTCGCGGCAGGGGAGCCAAAGCCCGGTCCGGCCGGTGCGCCGATTCATGATGGGGTGGACGCGGCCCATCGTGCCCGGCCCGCAGTACGGGCACTCGGTGAACGACGAGGAGTCGGTCTGGCGAATCCAACCGCCTGCCAGCAGCGCCTCCCGATCCGTGGGGAATGCGTCGCGCAACTCATCGTCATGCCACTGCGACGGCTCCCGACCGAGTCCCCGCAAGAGGCCGCGTATTGTGAGGTCGTACATCGATCCCCCAGCGCACAAGGTACTTCTGGATCAGTTCCACCCGTTCGGGGCGCAGGTTGCGGAGGTTGCACGTGTTCGGCGGCGTGACGACGACCCGCGCCGTGCCCGGCTTCCGGTCGCCGAGTTTGTGGAACTCGAACAGCAGCGTCGCCGACTTCACCACCACGTCTTGCACCCGCAGGTTCTCCGGGTTGATGAAGTTCTCGATCATGTCGTAGATGTCTCGCGGCCCGTGCTTCGGGTCGGCGTCCAACGTCAGCCGCTGATCCGAGCCGATCACGCCCAGCACCAACCGGCTGACCATCACGCTGATCGCGTCCTGTTGATCGACGGGCAGAGTCGTCGATTCGTGCCGCAGTTGATTGACCGCGAACGCCGCCGGCGGCTGCCACGCGGTCAGTTCGTGACCCAGCACGTGGAGCGCGAAGAGCTCTTCGAGCTTGGTTTTGAGCTTGCCGGGCATCTTCGCGAACAGTTCGAGCGTGCCGCTTTCCGAGTCGTAGGCGAAGACGATGCTGAACGTGCGCCGGATCGTGCGCGGCGCGAGCTGGCCCTCGTCGTCGTGCTCCTGCACGCTCTGCACGAAGTCGTCCGGGTAGACGAAGAAGTATGCGGTCGCGCCGCGCGTCAGCACCTCGACCGAGCAGAGCCGCCCGCGACCCTGCGAAGTCAGCAACAGGTGCGAAATCTCCTTCGCGAGTCGTTCGAGCGTGGACGCGGACGTGTCGGGTTGTTGGCACGGCAGGTCGTTGCGCTTCCGCCACCACGAGAGTTGTTCGACTTGCCACACCAGCCCGGCGTTGGCGAAATACTCGGGGTGTTCGAGCCACACTCACATCGCCTGGCCGTAGGCGCTCAACCCCTCCGGCAACCGTTCCGCCAAGTCGTGGTTGCCGTGCGCGGCGGCGGTTTCGACGAGGGCGTTGACGCCCACCTCGCACGACAGGTCGTGGATCGCGTGGAGTTCGCTTTCCACCGGAACCATCTCGGCATTGGGCAGGGCGTTGAGTACCGTCAAGAGCGGCTGGACGTCGCGCTCGCGGTGCGTCTGCCACTCAACCCCCGGAATGGGGATGTTCACCTTCGCGAAGAAGCGGCCGAGGAGTGTCTTGGGCACTTGCCGCAAGACGGTCGGTAAGCTGAACACTTTTGACATCACGTTCTCCGAATACAAACCTCCGAAACGGGAAAAGCCCCTCGTTGCCGAGAGGTATTGTACATATATCCACTATTTTGTAGGATTTACAAGCGAGAGAAGTTGGCGGAACTGTTGCGGAGCGTGGGCCGCGCTCGTAAACCCGGCACATTCGCTACAGTCGATCTCGAAGGGCCTGCCACATCGTCCGCTGACGGGGCCAGGAGAGGGTGAGCGCGATGGGTTGCAACTGGAGCAAGTGAATCGCGTCCCGACCCTTGATGATTGGTGGTAGGAAGAGAATCCCTTCTTGAATGTCGGGTGCCAAGGTCAGTAGGTTCATGATTTGCGAAATTCGCGCGCGGGTCACGTGGCCCAATCGGGCCAGCGTCGCGTAGTCGGCCACGTCGCCGCTCTGAACCAACTCCTCGAAGTGGATCGCCAGGGCCATCAACCGAGCGACACGCGGCACGCGGCCAACCGGCGCGGCGGGAACGGCGGGTGCGTCGCCGGAGCGGAGGGCCAGACTCTTCCCGGTGCGGCAAACGTGGAACGGACGTTCGATCCGAATCGTCATTGCTTACTTCCTCTTGGCGGGTGTTTCGTGGAGCAGCGTCTTCAACCCCGCTGGGTGGAAGGCAATCGCCACCTTGCCGTCGGTGCCGTGGTAATCGACCCGTTCGATGAGGAGTTGCAACACGCGGCCTTGTTCCTTGGCGGTCAGCGAATTCCAGAGTGGGTCGAACATGGTGAGCGCCGCTTCGACCTCGCGGTCGGAGAGCGGTCGCAGCGCCGCGACCCGTTCTTCGCGGACCTCGGCGCGGCGGCACGTCGCCGCCCGCACCCGCTCGTGGAGGTCGGCGAGCCGTCCGGCCTGGCGTCCGTCGTGTTCGGGCAACGGGTGCAAGAGGATTTCGCGCATCTCCGCGTCCCAGCGTTCGAGGTCGCGTTCGATCCGGCGAACCTCGGCGTCGAGTTGGGCCAGCCGGTCACGCTCCTGTTCGCGCACGTGGCGCAGGGTTTCGCGTTGGAGCGCCGGGTCGCTGCCGATCGCCCGGACTTGGTCGGCGATGAACGCCTCGATCTGCCCGGCGGGAACCGACGGCGACGGGCAGGCGTCCCAGCCATGCTTGGTCGCCTTCAGGCAGACGTAGTAGCGGTAGCGCCTGGTCTTCTTCTGCAAGGAATGCGACGGCGTCATCGCGCACCCGCAACTGGCGCAGTGGATGAGACCCTTGAGCGTGAAGCCGAAGCGGTTCCGCACCTCGGCCCCGCCGGTGCGCGCGTTGCGCCGCAGGAGCGACTGCACCTTCACCCAGGTGTCGGGGTCGATGATCGCCGGTTGCTCGCCGGAGTGCTGCTCGTGCTTGTACTTCACCCGGCCGATGTAGGTGACGTTGGTCAAGAGTCGGTGCAGGTTCGTCCGCGTGAACGGTTTGCCGCCGCGCTCCGCGCCCTTCCGCGTCTGCCAGCGTTTGTTGGCCCAGCCCCGGCGGTTCAACTCTTGCACCACCGGCAGGAGCGACTCGTGCTTGAGGTACATCTGGAAGATGGCCCGCACCCGTTCCGCTTCGGCCTCGTTGACGGCGAGTTTGGTGTTGGGCAACACGTCGTAGCCGAGGACCGGCATCCCGCCCGACCATTTCCCTTTGCGGCGGGCGGCGGCGATCTTGTCCCGCGTCCGCTCCGAGATGATCTCGCGCTCGAACTGGGCGAAGGACAAGAGCACGTTCAGGACGAGCCGGCCCATCGAGGTCGCAGTATTGAACGCCTGCGTCACGGAAATGAACGACACCGTGTGTTTGTCGAACGTCGCCATGATCTGCGTGAAGTCGAGGAGCGAGCGGCTGAGCCGGTCCACCTTGTACGTCACCACGCAATCGATCTTCCCGGCCGCAACGTCGGCCATGAGCCGCTTGAACGCGGGGCGGTCCATGTTGCCGCCGGTGAACCCGCCGTCGTCGTAGCGATCCGGCAAGCACACCCAACCTTCGCCCGCCATGCTGCGGATGTACGCTTCGCCCGATTCCCGCTGGGCGTCGAGCGAGTTGAACTCTTTGTCGAGGCCTTCTTCCGACGACTTGCGGGTGTAGACGGCGCAGCGGATTTCGGCCTTCTTCGATGCTTCGGATGGTTTGGCGCGGCGATTCATGCCCGCACCTCTTTCTTCGTGAGTCGGAAGAAGTGAAAACCGTTGACGTGCGAACCGGTGATCGCCTTGGCGACGGCCGAGAGCGACGGATAGACCTCGTCTTCCCACTCGAAGCCATCGGCCAACACGCGGACGTGAACCGTGCGGCCCTTGTACGCCCGCGACAACACCGTGCCCGGCAACGGCAGGCGGTGGTCGCCATCGAGACGCACCGGCACAACCTTCGTGCGTTCGGGTGGCGCGGCGGGCTTGGAACGCGGGATCGTCACCCGCAGGTCCGCGTCGTTGGCCAGTTCCGCCGCCCGCTTCTTGGCCCGTTCGGAGAGCGAGCCTTCCGCGACGGCCTGCATCCGCCAGGCGATCCGTTTGACCAGCCACGCCTTGTTGTGGCCGGTGGTCGCCTCACCAAACACCTCGCGGTACTTGGCCTGCAACTGCGCCACGGTGAGCGTCCGCAGTTGTTCAATCTGCATCTCAATGGTCATGCGCAAAATCTCCTCGGAAATCGGGTCGCGTTAACCCGCGTGGACACTGAGCCAGGGTTCGCGTCGATCTTCAAGGGACTTTTTCGATGACTACGGTCGGTTCGTCGGAATCGTCGGAACGCGGTTCCGCAAGGGCGGCAGAGGCGGTTTGCAGGCGGGAAATGCCCTCGGCGAAGATGGCCGCGACCGCCCGCAGTCGGTCGTGCGGAGTGAGTTCGGGAATGTCGTCGGGATCGGGATCGAATGGAAACTCAACAGCCATGCCGCCTCCAGTGGTGCGAATGGGAAATGCCGTCCCCACACTGGTTAGCTACCCCGGCGCGCGGAAAGTGCGGTCGCGATTTTGTCCGAAATGAGCGGGAACGTCGGCGCGGGAATCGCCAAATCACGCGGCTCGGAATTGAAGTGTGGTATCCATCGAAGTGCGAACCCCCAAAGTCTCGCTTCCGATGAGTGTCACGCGCGGGGTGCGGACGAGAAGCGGTTGTTAACTTGTGGTGGGCGTCGTGGCAGAGATCGAGAGACTTTGGACCGGATTTGGACCGAAACGGGCGTTCACATTCGGACCCCGAACGAGACGGTTTCGGAAGCGAGACTTTCGGAGATTGGCGGGAACCCCGCGAACGCTACGCGGAAAGGCGGAAGTGGGAAATGCACTCTCGGTAGGGTTGCGTTAACCCCGTTGGAGGCTGGTTTACAGGCGGTATTCAAAAACTCCGCGAGTCACCCACTCCACGAACTCGCCGTTGATCGAAGCAGGTCGTTGGCAAATCAGGCGGTTACGTCAAAGGTTCACCGTCGGCATCGTCCCCTGGACCGATACCGATCCTCCTGTTCAGCGGTCACCGTCACAGCGCCAGAAGCGCGATCCCCTCGTTCTCGCTCGGACGTGGCAGTCACTCCTCGACCGTGGTGTTGTTGAGAATCGGGCCGCTCTCGCTCGCCATCTCGGCGTCAGTCGTGCTCGCGTCACACAAGTGCTCTCTCGTCTGATTCCTACTTCCGAAACCTCTCCGCCGTCCGCAGCGCCAATATCTTCCCCGCCGGTTGAGGGATGAGGGCTACTGATCGGTCGTTGCTCGCGTTAATGATCGCTGTCGCAACAACGGTTCGCAAGTTGATGCACGGGCGTGCGACGCTGACCACGAAGTGTGACATGTATGGTTTCTTTTCTTCTCCCCCACCGGCGAATGCCGGGTGGGTAAATCACCGCCATCACGACGGCACGTCGAACAGACGAGGCGGCACAAAGTTCTAGCCAGCAAGATATTCGCGACCGCTCCGGGTAAGGACAACGACGACGCGAAAGCACCGAGGCACCCCCATGTTTGACACCAGCGGACGCCCCCACCGTGAAACTTCCCGAAAGGTGCTGGACGAGTTCCAGCGAGCCATCCCACGCACCAAGGCCGGGGAGGTCAAACGGCGGTTCAGCTGGGACGAAAAGATGCGGATGCTCGATCCCCGCTCGGCACCGGAGAAGACGCGTCACTTGCTGTACAAGTTCGTGGACCTGTTCGCACCGCACCGGGACAACTGGATACTCAGCAAGGGCCACGGTCCGCGAAAGTGGACCACCGTCAAGACCCATCCGCTCCCCCTTACCGAGGTTGTCTGGCACCTCCTCGGTGACCGGATCGAGACGCGTCCAGTTCGGTGGGTAGGCGCTCGTCCTGCTGGCGGGGTCGCTGTCGCCACCATTGATGTGGACGCCGACGCCGAGATTCCCCGCTGGCCCACTCCGCAACAACTCAGGCAGACAGAAAAGGCGTGTCGTAACCCGACGTTCGGGGAACGATGCCGTCAGGTTGAGGACGCTCTCCGCTCCGTTGCCATCAACCCCGATGATCCCGACCAAGTGTTGATCGTCCGCACCCCCCGCGGAGGTCGTCACTACCATTTCTTCTTCGACGGTAAACACTTTGATTACCAGTTTTCCAATCTCTGGAACCTGCTCGGCCTTGCGCACCGTAAGGGGTGCATCGAGCTATACCCGCGTCAGGGACAAGGCGTTCGACTCCCCTTTGGTCACATCCCTGGTTCCTCTGACCCTACCGCGTGGCTCCACTTTATGCAGCGGTACACCACCGGTCGAATCCATCGCCACAACCTCGGTGCTCTCTTGGAGAGTGCCGCTCGCATCGCGGCACCGCGCCCACAGCCGCGATCCCAGGCCTTAAAGTCAGCTCCTCAATCACCGAGTTCACAGCCGGCGACAACCCCGCGTTCGCAGGGGATTCCCAAAGCCCGCCGTTCATTCCGAGATGCCGGCACCGACGAACTGTCGTGGTACGACCGAGTGATCGCTGACGAGAGGATCCACAGCCAAGAAGACGCTCGCCGCCTCATCGCAATGGGCATCCGCCGAGAGGGCACACGTACCGCCGCCCTGAAGCTTTACGCCCAGCACCTGATCTGGTTCCAGGGATGCACCGCCGAAGAAGCCGAAGCGGAAATGACGCAATGGGCGATGAACCCCCGGCACGAGAGCAAGGACATCTGGGAGGCGCTTCGGGGTGGCAAGGACGAGGTGACGCCGCAGATCAGTCGCATGTGCCAGTGGTACGCCGAGCATCAACACGGGTATCAACCAGGAACACCGCACTCGAAATTCTACGCCCCCGAGGAGTTGTCCGTATTCCGGACTCACCTGGTACGGTTGCCCACCCGTCAACGGCGGCATCAAGCGCGGTTCTACCTGGAGATGCTCGGGTTCGTAAAGCGGTACGGCCGCCCATTGGAAGACGGGACGGGATGGAAGGGGTGCGTGGCGGCCACGGTGATGCGAACATGGCCTGGGTGCTCGGGAAAGCGAGACAAGGTCCGTCGAGATGCAGCACTTATGGCCGGCCTCCTCGTGAAAGGGGCGCGTCCGATCCGCACCCTGACCCGCTCCGGTCGTGCCCAGGAGTACAAGCTGATCGTCCCGGTTATTGATCGCTCCCGTTGCACGATCGGGCACGCTGCGGCCCTCAAGGCACTGATCGCGGTCCCGACCGAGGCTGAGTTAACCGCCCATGTTCGTATACCTGCCCAGGAGCACCCCCTTGATGATGACGACTCTCCAACCGGCGACAACACCCGGGGTCAGCGAAGCGACACGGCCGCTGTACCTGCGTCGGATCCCGGAATCGATCTGGGTACGAGTCCACGTGAACGCGATCACCAGCGGGTTACGGCTGCAGGAGTATCTGACGCTGGTAATGGCCGAGTGCCAGCCGATCCCCCGCGACCAGACACACGAAACGACGTGACGTCCCAGCACTGCTCAGAAGCGGGACCAAATGAAGACCTGATGACGCTCCACCTGAAGCGGCGGAAAGAGGAGGAGCCGGTGCTGATCCGGTACCTGCTGCGTCGGTTCCAACTGCCCGAAGAAGCACGGGCCGTCTTGGGCGGGGACACTGAAGGGTTGACTGTCGAGCAGACCCAGTTGCGAAACCGGTTGCTCGACCTTGCCCGACATGACCGCGTCGGCCAAGTGCCCCGTCCCGAGACGGCGATTTTTGGCATTCTTCATCCCAACGCCCGAGGGCGGGGTCGGCCGACGTACCTGAGGGCACGAATGAACACGCTACGTGCGCCGCTGGGGGCAGGACAAGGCCAGGGCGGTGAGAACGCGCTCAAGGCCGGACGGAAGGGCTCTACGAGGCCCGCAGCAGTCCCGATTTAGGGGCGTACGCCGTGGTGGACACGCTTCCGTCGGGGAACGAACTCCTTTAGGCCATGTGTCGCACCGTTCGGTGGCGTAGAATCGCCCCTGAGTTGTTCGGGAAGAGGTGGCGGGCTACTTCGGAGCCGGCTTCCACCAACCTCTCGGCTCGGAGCGGAGGCGATGATGGGACTGACGGCCGAAGAGGTTCGTTTGCGGTCTCTGGTGCGGGTTTACCACGAAGGGCGACCCGACGAGCCGGGCATGGGGGTGTTCACCGCGAAAGGGCACGTAATCACCGTCGCCCACGTCATCCCCAACCTTCCCGATCCCAACAAGCAGGCATTGCTCGGAATCGAGGGGGAGCGGGTCGAACTTGTGTGCTCCCCCATAGACCGACCGGAGCTACAACAGTCCTTATCCGTCCTGAGCGTAGACCCGTGCAGCGACATCGCCGTTCTCGGTCAGGACGACCCTTCCCCTGGGGACGAGGGCTGGCTGGCGTTCACTGCTTGCCTGTCTGAGCCGGCCCTGCACCTCGCACCGTTCCAACGGGGTCAACTTCTTGGCGTCAGCATTCGCACCCACCTCGGGGAATGGGTCGATGCGACCGGCCGGGTGAGAGATCCGGCCAGCCCGCTCCTTCCTCTCTCCCTCACGGACCCGGCCGCGCGGATCATTCCCGGTACCTCAGGGTCACCCGCTTTCGACGAACAGGGTAGGGTCGTCGGGATCGTGAACAAGGCACGAGAAGACGCGCCGCTTGCCCAACTCGCTCTCCTCGCGACAGCACTCCCTGCCTGGGTTCATCTCATCGAACGAGAGCAGTGAGGGGTGCAAAATCCGCAATTTTGCCGAGCTGGAGAGGTGGTGAATCGATGGGGTAATGATTTGAGCCGGGACATTCGAAAGAGACCCCGGACGCCGCCCCCCGTGCGGCCAAACACGGGTCTGCCCGTCAAAACCCGAGGAGCCGGGGAAGCGGGCACAACAATCAATGTTGTTGATCGAAGCAAAGCAGAATGACGAAGAGAGAATGAAAGACGACAAAAAAGAACTGGAAGACAGCAAAGAGAACGAGATCGCGACGACTGTCCCCAACGATGAAGACGATGTTTTTACCTGACCGAAGAAGGAAAGAAGTAAACAGCAGGCATTGAACTTCCAAAACCCGGAAGAAATCCGACACTTTAGCAGCAGGAGTGCGTGGGTTGTGGTTCATCGCGAGGCAGCGGGCG
>CAYRDG010000056.1:0-23165 GCA_964422915.1 uncultured Frigoriglobus sp.
TTATTTCCGTCGCGAAGGCCGCCCGTCCGAAAAAGAGGTCCTTACCTGCCGGTTGGCCGGCTATTCCATCGCGTATTACGTTGGCGTGCCTGAGCACTTCCGTCGAGACTTCACGCGCGGCGTCATCGACACACGCCCGCTGGTGCTCTACGTGAGCGTCATGCTTTGCTGCCTGTTCCTCACCGTACGTTCGCTCGAAGCGCGGCGGTTGCGCTAGGCCAGTCGCCCTCCACTGATCCGGCATTCCATCACACTCACGAACAGAGTCATGCCTGATACTCGACAACGCACGACCTGGGGGAGCCGACTGCGGTTCCTGACTCGCGCTGTTGGCCTTCTGGGGCTGATCGCCGTTGCGTGCGGCGCATCGCTGCTCTGGGCCGAGTTCCGCATGGTCAGCGCATTGACACCCGATCGGCTGCGCGCTGCAACTGAAGGCACCAGCGGTGACTACGCGAAAGTGGCTGCATGGCTGGCAGTCGGTGGTGCGGCCGGCGTGGTCGTTTCACTGACCGTTGAACTGCTCGGAATGCTGGTGAGTGTTGGTCGGCGCACTGTCGCCGGGACTGTGGCGACTGTCGGCGTCGTTGCGGCAATCACACTCCTGATACTCGTCAATGCGTATTCCTTCACGCATTACGAACGGTTCGATTGCACGCGCGATCAGCGATTCACGCTTCCGCCAGAGCTCGCGGCCGGTCTTGGGGAACTTCGCGCCAACGCGCCAACGACCATCGTTGTACTCCAGAAGCACAGCATGTTCGGCACACTCTCCGATGCGCGCGATCCGTACACGAAGGCTGCCGAGGAGAAAGTCACGGAGAAGGTAAAGGACCTCGTGGACCTGTTCCGCGAGTTCGGGCCGCGTTTCCACGTCGCGGTACTCGACACCGAGGCCTTCGGATATCGCGCCCGGCTCGATGCTTTGACGAAGGATGCGCCGGAGTTGAAGGCCGCCATCGAGGCTACCCCTGAAGACAGCATCTTCTTCGCGGCGAACCACCGCGTGCAACGGCTCTCGTTCAACGACTTCCTGCAACTCGACAAGACGGCCAGTCGCGTCGCCGACGGCGGTCGGGCGAACCTCGTACTCATACCGCAGGGCATCGACCGTTTCGCGCGGCGTGTCCTTGCGGTGCAGGAACGCCGACCGAAGGCTGCGGTCTGCGTCGTTCACGAGTGGCTCACCACGGTCGCCACCGAAGGACAGGAGGAATACTCGCTCGCGGGGTTGAAGAAATCGCTGACCGATCAGGGCTTCGACGTGGTGGATATCGTCCTGAAGAAGAACTGGGCGGACAACACGAAGGAACTGGAACCGGCCGCGTATTCACTCGAGGAAACCAAACTGGAGCGACTCGAAGGCGATGCCGACGCCGCGGGTGAGGCTCTCCGCTCGGCTCAGGACGACGTGCGCATTCTCGGCGCCGTGAAGCAGGCCGCGAAGTCTGTGCAGAAGCGGCCGTGGCGCGATCGCGCCGAGTTTTACACGCAACTGGCCGAGGGGACGCGGCAACGCGAATGGACTGAGTTACTCGGTGCGTTCCGAAAGTGGTCTGCGGGCGGACGACCCGTAACCGAGGAGAACGAATCCGAATTTCACACGGTGCTCTTTGCTGGGCTTCGCGCACAAACGGCCCGTGCCGAGGAGCAAGTGAAGGAGGCCGAACGCGACCGCCGGGAAGCCGAAGCGAAACGCAAGGCCGCTTACGGAAATGAACGCGCCATCGAAGACCGTCGTCTGCCAGACGTGAAAGCCAAGCTCACGCGATTACTGGCCGACGTGGACCTGCTCGTATTGCCGCGCTACACGGTGGTGAACGCGACCATCGGTCGCGGCATCCCACCCACGCTCCACACGCTCGACAAACCGCAGGCCGCAGCGATCAAGGACTTCATGAAGAGCGGCAAGCCGGTGCTGGCATGCATGGGGTCGATCTCGTCTCCCACGGGTCCGCAACTGGAAGCCATTGACGACTTCGAGAAATTGCTCCGCCAGCGCGGGATCGAACTGGGCCGCGAGACGATCCTTTACGACGCGGAACGCAAAGCATTCGCCGCCGCGCAACGTGGCGTGATGCTCTTCGCGGGCGGTGCCGCCAAGCCGCCGCCGCTCGTTCTGGCCGACTCACCCCAGCCCGGATCGAAACCCGGAACGACACTGGCGGCAAACCCCATCGCCGCGGCAATGAGCCTCAGTGGGCGTACCGCCGAGCAGAGCATGGCGCTGGAACTGCGCGCCCCTCGCCCGGTCTACATCGCGCCCGGCTGGCAGGCCAAGCAACCGTTCGTCGGCGAGTTCCTGCGAACGCCACCAGGCGCCTGGAATGAGGAGCGACCGTTCGTCACAGCCGACCGCGCCGGGCGTGTCACTTACATTCCGCGCTACGATCCCACACCCACCGACGATCCGAAACGCAATACACACCAGGAAGAGCGGAAGACATCGTTCCCCATCGCGGTTGCCGTGCAGAGCAGGATTCCGGCGGCGTGGGTGAACGAGGAGTATCAACGCCAGGAAGCCGCCGCGGCGTTGCTCTCGCCCACGGACAACCTCTATGCCGCCGGGTTGACGGTCGCGGCCGCGAAACTCGACTGCCCACTGCAACGCACGGTCGTCTTCGGCAGCGGCAACCTCTTCAGCGGCAAGGAACTTTCACCGCCGCAAGAACGGCTACTCGTTCACAGTGTGAACTGGCTCACCGGCCGCGCGGATCGACTGCCTGCTCCTGCGACAGAGAAAACGCGCGAATGGCACTATCCGCGCGTCTCCATGACCGAACGCGATCTCTGGCTCTGGCGACTCGGCACGCTCGTCGGCCTGCCGCTGGCGGTTGCTGGCCTGGGGCTGTTCGCGCTGATGGTCCGTCGCACGCGCTAGAGAAGAGAGACAACGACCAGGCACATTGCACAGGGTGGAAGCCCGCAGAACCATCAGGTAATGCCAGATGAACTGGAAATCAACGCTCACCCTGCTCGTACTTGTGGCCGCCGCGAGCGCGTGGCTCTGGAAGGGCGACGTGTGGTTGCCGTCAACCGCACCATCGTCTCCACCACCTGACTCACCGACGCTGACATCGTTCGAGAATGACCTCTCGCCTGGCGCACTGACACGCATCGAGATTCACCCACCCAGCGGCGATCCGTTCACATTTGAGAAGACGCAAACAGGGTGGACTCAGCCAGGGAACTGGCCTCTGCGTACCATCGAAGTGAATGAACTGGTCGAAACGCTCGGAACGCTTCGCACGCGATTTCAGCCCGTGCCGCTTCCCGTCAGCGCCGACCTCACCGCATTCGGCCTCGCCGAATCGCAGAAACCGCTTCTCGTGAAAGTGAAAGCGGCCACACACAACTATGACTTACGATTCGGCGAACCGCAAACCCAAAATAGTGAAAACTCGTTCACTAAGACTGCCTATGTCCGAATTGGCGACGCGAATGAGGTGCTCAAACTCGGACCCGATGTGATGCCGGTGTTGCGTCGCCCGGTCAACGCATATCGCCGTCGGCAACTCTTTGCGGAGGTCGAGCGCGTGAAGCTCGCCAGCGTGCCGTTGCCAGTTCAACCTGGCCAGCCACCTGAGCCATCTGCCCCGATCAGTGTGACGTTGCCTGGCCCGGTGGTCACCGAGATTCGCGTCTCGGCACAGGATCCGAAGCCCACGGGACCAGCGTCGTGGACTTCAAGCGGTTCGTTCACACTGAAGCGAATCGGGCCAACGCCCGAGCCAACCGTGACCGACAGAAACGCGATGGAGAGCGTGCAACTCGCGCGGCTGGCCGATGCATGGGCTGT
Source organism: uncultured Frigoriglobus sp. (assembly GCA_964422915.1). Classification (GTDB taxonomy): domain Bacteria; phylum Planctomycetota; class Planctomycetia; order Gemmatales; family Gemmataceae; genus Gemmata. The sequence goes on from CAYRDG010000056.1 coordinate 3,800, forward strand.
CGAATCACCCGTGAAGGATCGGCCCGATCCCGCGGCACTGCGTCGCGTGCTGGAAGCCGTGCCCGATCTGTGGGTGGAGGAGTTTATCTCTGCGGCGCAGGCCAGCAAGCCGCAACCCGCGGCCCTGGCCTCTGCGTTCCCGACACCGCTGGAACCACTGGCAGCAGCGCTCGTTCGCATCCGAACTGCGCTTGCCGATCCGCGTGAGGAATTGAAGAACGCGGCGGAGTCGATCCAGGTGACGACATCCGACGGCAGGACAGTGACTGTGAAGTTCGGCCGCGTGGCGAGGGTGACTGAGCGCGAGGAAACGATCACCATTCCTGGGCCAATGGGCTTGCCCCCGCAGAAGAGTACGCGCACAGTCAAGACATCGTATCGTTACGCGCAGATCGAAGGGAACCCCCAGCTCTTCACGGTTCCCGCCGACAAGCTGGACACCATCTTCGCGAAGGCCGGCGAGTTGGTCGATCCACGTGTCGCACACTTCAACACCGACGAGGTGCAGGCGGTCACAATCGCGCGCCCTGGCAAGCCACCCATTTCACTGACACGCAAGAAGGGGAACCCGCAGGCGACGAAGGCAGACGAACAACAGGACCGCTGGCTCATCGAACAGAAGCCCAACCCACTGGTGGCAGACACCGCGCGTGTGGAAGAATTGATCAACCGCCTGGCGGAGTTTCGTGGAACACCAGCTAACGATCTCTACCGCGCCGACCCAAAGGCACGCGGCCTCGACCCAGCTTCGTGCATCGCGATCACGCTGGCGACGCGCGAAAAGCGGCCTGATGGCCACCCGGATGCGCCGACGCGCGCGTACACAATTCGGATTGGCACGCCCGATCTGGCCGCAGGCACGCTCCCGGTGCAACTCGCGGGCTGGCCGCGCATCACACTCATCGCGGATCGCTCGACCGAGGTCGCCGCTGCAGTCGGCTGGCTCGCGCCAACGCTCTTTCCGTCGCGGCTCGAACCGTTCTTTCGGCGTGACGCGGTGGCATATCGCAGCGGCAAACTCTTCGACACCGCCGATGCGAAGCTCACTGCGATCAACGTAACCGGCGAGAACTCGTTCTCACTCTCGCAGGCCAAACAACCGGGCAGCGAGTGGAAGCTCACGGCTCCCATCACGTCTGGGGCCGATCCACAGGCCGCAGCGGCACTGGCATCCGAACTGGCGTCACTGCGCGCGACGGAGTTCGTAGCGGATCGCGCGACGAACCCCAAGGAATACGGCCTGGCCCAGCCAAAGTTCACGCTGATGCTCGGCTTCGATAACGGCCGCACTTACAAACTCGAAGTGGGCAACTCACGGCCCGGTACAGCCGATCTCTTCGCACGACTCGACGGCGGCGCGATTCTCACAGTCCCGGCGAACGTCACCGCGCGTCTGAAAACGGGAGCGCTGGCTCTGCTACCGCTGAAAGTCTGGAGTGTGCCCGTCGAGAAGATCACTGCCGTCGAGATCACACGCCCCGACAAGCTCGGCCAGTCGTTCGCACTGGCAAAAGACGGCACGAACTGGAAACTGACCGGCCCTTTCACCGCACCCGTGCCGTTCCTCAGTGCCCAGCCAATGCTCACGGAACTGGGGAACCTCTCCGCGACGAAGTACGAGTCGTTCACGGCGGCCGACCCGGCGAAGTTCGGCCTCAACAAACCACTCGGCAAGGTGAAGTTGACGTACACCGAAAAGACGGGAGGTGCGGAGCGCACCGTCACGAAAACAGTGGTGATCGGCGGCCTCATGCCAGGCGGTCTCGACCGCTACGCGAAGCTCGACGAGTCGAACGCACCCGTCTTCGCTCTGCCAGCCGCGTATACCTTCCCGGCGCAAACTCCGCCGCTGTCACTACTCGACCGCGGCTTACTCAACCTCGACGCGGCCCGCATCGCGAAGGTGCAAATCACCAGCGACAGGCCGGAGAACGCCATCACGCTTGTGAAGGACGGCAAGGGTGCGTGGAAGGCCGAGGGAGCGGCCTTCCAGGTGGATGCGGTGGTCGCGCGGCAGGTCGCCGAGACGTTCGCACCGCTGCCCGTCGAACGCATCGCCGCCTACGGTGAAGCGGTGAAGTGGGCAGACTTCGGCCTGGAGAAGCCAGCCAACACAATCACGGTCACACTCACGGGCAATAAACCCATCACACACACTATTCAACTCGGCAAGTCAGACCCGACCGGCGGGTACTACGTTCGCGTTGATGCAGGCAAGGCCGTGGGGCTGATTCCGGCGATTGCAAAGGAGTCGCTCGCCCGCGCGAAGCTCGACTTCGCCGACCGCACACTCCTGACCTTCAAGCCCGAGGAACTTCTCGGCCTCGCCCGCGTGAAGGGGAAGGAAGAACTCGAACTCGCGCCAGGTGTCGGCGAGGGTTGGGCTGTGGTGAAGCCCGCGAAACAAAAGGCAGACCGCCCACTGGTAGAGGAACTCGCGGACAGCCTGAGCAAGCTCCGCGCTGTGCGGATCGTCGCATTTGGGAAGAAACCAGATGTGTACAAACAGTACGGGCTGGAGCCACCAGTCGCGATGCTGACACTCACTCTCGGTGAGAAAGCAGAGCAGAAAGTGCTGCGGCTCGGTAGACCCGTCGATGTCGCGATGCCAGACGGCGACCGATTCGCTGCCGTGGATTCGAGCAACCCGGAAACGGCCGTCGCGGTTCTCCCGGCGGCGCTCGCGAAGCGGTTACTCGCACCTCCGGTGTCATTCCGCGACCGCACGATGGCGAAGTTCGTGGATGCCGACCAGCTTGTCCTGGTCCGTGGTGGCCGGGCCATCACGTTCCACAAGGAAAACGGCACCTGGAAGGTCACAAAACCGATCATGGCCAGCGCGGAACAGACTGCGCTCGACGATCTCGTAAACGAACTCGCCAAACTCCGCGCGGCCGACTGGGTTTCTGCCGCGCCAACAGCCGCCGAGTTGAAGAGCTTCGGACTCGATAATCCAGAAGCGACGTGGACTGTCAGCAACGGTGGCAAGACCGAGCTAACGCTGAAACTCGGCAAGCGGACACCGGACGGACGCGCATACGCGATGACGGGTACGAACGAGGTGGCACTCCTCGGCCCATTGCAAACGAGCAAGTCGCTCGGTGAATATCGCATCCGGAAACCATGGACGCTCGACGGCTTCCAGGCGGAAGCCATCGCGATCACGCGCGGCGGCAAGACGTTTCAGTTGAAGAAGGCAGGCATGATGTGGAGCGACCCGGCCGCGCCGGGCGATCTCATCGATCCACGCGCGGTGACAGAGTTGCTCGGCACACTCACGGCGCTTCGCGTCGAGCGATTCGCGGTGGACTCCGGCGCCGACCTGAAGCTCTTCGGTCTCGACAATCCTGAAGCGATCATCGCCGTGGCGCTCAAGGACGGAACGAAGACACTGGCGATCGGCGGGCCGGTCGGCGGCACCGATGGAAAGCAGCGCTATGCACGAATCGTGGATGAGGGGCGCACGGATGTGTTCATCCTCTCGGCGGCCGACACCGCCCGTCTCACACGCGACCGTGCAGACTATGTGGGGAAGAAGTAACTTCGACGATCGTGGTGAACGCGCACGCCTGAGACAGACGAGACAATACCCCGCTGCGTTCACTGCGGCGATACCGCTTCTGCTACACTGTCCGTATGCTCCGCATCAAGATTTGTGGTGTCACGACTCCCGATGATGCACGGTACGCGGTCGAGGCTGGCGCCGATGCAATCGGGCTGAACTTCTACCCGAAATCGCCACGATTCGTCACACCCCAACGGGCCGCGGAACTCATCCGTGCGCTGCCGGCGTTCTCGTCGGCGGTGGGCGTCTTTGTCGGGACGCCGCTGCGACAGGTCTGCGCGATTGCGTATCAGATCGGGCTTCGCAGCGTGCAGACCTATGAGGATGAGATTCCTGCAGAGGATACATTCCCCTTCGCGCACGTCCCAGCGTTTCGGATCAAGGATGCCGCCGCGCTTGACCAGATTCACCATTTCGTCGAAGTGGCCACGCAACTCGGCCGCCGGCCCTCTGCGGTGCTGGTCGATTCACACGTTGCGGGCCAGATGGGGGGGACCGGGCAGGCAGCGCCCTGGGAACTCCTTCGCGGGTTCGATCCTGGTGTGCCGCTGATCCTCGCAGGCGGGCTGACGCCGGAGAATGTGGCGGAAGCCGTGGCGCTGGTGCGGCCCTGGGGCGTGGACGTGGCCAGCGGCGTGGAGTATGAGCCTGGCCGCAAGTCTCCGGACAGGGTGGAGCGGTTCATCCGCGCCGCGCGCGAGGCATAGCGGCTCACTCGCCGTATCTGCGAGCAACACGCTCTTTCTCGTTGCGTATGGTTTACCTGTTCTTACAATAGCGTCGCCGGGATGGCACAAATCCGCACGGATGCGGATGAAAACACGGGAACGCCCCGCATGAGCAACGGATACTGGCTCGGCGTCGACCTCGGCGGCACGAAAATCCTCGCCGGGTTGTTCGACAACGACCTGAAACTTCTTGCGCGCTCAAAGCAGCCCACCGCGCCCGAGGGCGGGCCAACAGGCGTCGTCGCCAACGTCGCAAAAGCGGTAGACGCCGTCGTCCGCGAGTCCGCAGTCGATCCGGGCCAGATCCGCGGCATGGGGATCGGCATTCCAGGGCAGATCGACCTGGGCACCACGCGCGTCAAGTTTGCCCCGAACCTCGACTGGCACGATGTGGACATCCAGCCCCTCGTCCCTACCTCATGGGGCTGGCCGCTGGTCGTCGAGAACGACGTGCGGATGGGCACCTACGGCGAGTTCGCTCACGGCGCCGGCAAGGGAGCGAAGAACGTGCTGGGCGTCTTCGTCGGCACGGGCGTTGGCGGTGGACTGATCCTCAACGGCGAACTCTTCACGGGCTTCAACGGCAACGCGGGCGAGATCGGCCACCTCGTTATCCACTGGCGTCGAGGCACGAGCCTCGAAGGAGTCGCCGGCCGCAAATACATGATGAAGCGGGCGAAGGACATTCTCGACGACGCACCGAAGCGCGTGCGAAAGGAATGGAAGGGCGTGGACCTGGGCGGCGTCCGCAGTTCGCAACTCGCCGAGTATTACCAGAAGGATGATCCGGTTGCCGTGCAACTTGTGGACGATGCCGCCCGCGCGCTGGGTGCGGCACTCGGCGGACTGGTTAACTTCATCAGCCCCGAGGTCATTGTGCTCGGCGGTGGAGTAACCGGCGCGCTGGGCGAGACATTCATCGAGCGTATCTGGGAGATCGCACAGCGTTACGCGCTACCAGGCGCGGCCAGCGGGATTCGGTGCGTGCCGGCGCAACTCGGCGACGACTCCGGTATCGTTGGCTGTGCTGCGTTCGCGCGGTCACGCCGTCCAGTCATTGCCAGCGCCAAGAAACGATCATGAACGCGGACTGGCGCACACGATACGAACTGGCCGTGGACGCGGCACGCCGGGCCGGCGATCTGGCTCGCGCGTACTACGAATCGTCCTTTGAGGTCGAGCACAAGGCCGACAGCAGCCCGGTGACAGTCGCCGACAAGGCCGCGGAGAAACTCATTCGCGAGGCGGTCACGGCCGCGTTCCCATCCGATGGCTTCCTCGGCGAGGAGTTCGGCGATCAGCCCGGTCGTAGCGGCTTCCGTTGGATCATCGACCCCATCGACGGCACGAAGTCGTTCATCCGGCATGTTCCCATCTGGGCCACGCTCATTGGTCTGGAATACCAGGGCGAGCAAATCGCCGGGGTCGCGTATATCCCGGTCTTCGACATGATGTATCGCGCGCTGCGCGGTGATGGCGCCTACCACAATGAACGCCGCGTGCGTGTATCGGATATTGGTACACTGGCCGAGTCGTCGCTTTGCTATTCCAGCATGGGGTGGTTCACACGCGCCGGACGCGAGCAAGTCTTCCACACGCTTTACAAGCAGACGAAGCGGCAACGCGGCCACGGCGACTTCTACGGCTTCGTACTCGTGGCCGAAGGTGCCGCAGATGTGATGGTGGAACACGGCGTCAATCCGTGGGACGTGGCCGCAACGAAAGCCATTGTGGAGGAAGCCGGCGGCACGTTCACCGACTGGAACGGCAACCCCACCATCAACACGCCCGACGTACTCGCCACCAACGGCAAACTCCACGCAGCGTGTCTCGCGATCTTGCGCGAATAACGAATCCGGGCGAACACCGCAGTTCGCCGATACGGTGCTTTCTCCCCTTCCCTGCCCCTTATCCGGGAACTTCCTCGGGGCGGTTGCCGTTTGGACACTTCGGCGGGACAATAACGGAACTGGTATTCGAGAACCCTGCCCGCTTTCCCTTCCACAACCCGGAGTTGCTCACATGCGAAGACTCATGTTTGCCGCCTTCGCCGCAACCGCGCTGGTCGTCGCCAGTAGCCTGGCTTCGGCAGCCGACGAGAAACTGGCCACTCTCAAGGGTCAGGTCGTCTTCCCCGCCGGCAAGGACATCCCCAAGCGGGCCGAATTGAATGTCACCCAGGACAAGAACCACTGCCTCTCGAAGGGGAAAATCCTCGATGAGTCGGTACTCGTGAATGCAAAGTCTCGCGGCGTCAAGAATGTCATCGTCTTCCTCCGGCCCGACTCGAGCAACCCGAAGGCCGAGTTCACGAAGGAACAACTCCCCCCAGGCGATGCCCAGCACAAGCCGGGCGAAGTCGTCATCGACCAGCCATGCTGCATGTTCGTCAATCGCGTCACGGCCGGTCGCGTTGGCGACAAGGTCGTGGTGAAGAACTCGGCACCGGTGCCGCACAATTTCTTCTGGGATAGCGGCAACAACGCCGCCTACAACGTGACGATCCCCAAGATGGACAAGTGGGTGATGCCCGAAGCGTTGAAGAAGGAGAACCCGCCGATCCAGTTTAAGTGTACGATCCACGGCTGGATGACCGGCTACGTCCGCGTCTTCGATCATCCGTACTTTGCCGTCACCGATGAGAACGGCAAGTTCGAGATGAAGAACGTCGTTCCTGGCAAGTATCGGATCGTCTACTGGCACGAAAACGGACTCCGTGGCGGTGCCCGTGGCCGCCTCGGCACCGAGATCGAGGTCAAGGCACCGACGACGGAGCTCAAGCCCACTGACTTCGACGTGAGCCCCAAGGGCTGAGTCGTGATGCGGTTGCGTCCGTGAGCCAACCATCGGGTCGGGAGACTCGCTCCCGACCCTCACTTCATGTTTGCTCTCGTCTTCTTCGCAGCCAGGAAACCTCAACCCGTTCCGCATAATGGCGAAAATCCGCGTCCGATGTCCTGCGTGCAAGACCGAGCTGGAAGTAGATTCGGAGCACATCGGCACACACGTTGAGTGTGGCCGTTGCCTGGAACCATTCGTGGCCGAGCCGCCAGCTACCAGCCGTTTACCAGGCACGTCCTCTCCTTCGAGCAAATCCTCGCGCGGGCAGAAATCGTCAAACAGCCAAGCGGCCCGCACGCGTCGCGATGACGAGGACGATGACTACGAACATGATCACCGACGACGTGACGACGATGACGACGATGACGACTACTCGCCGCCGCGCCGACGTCGCGACGCAGGAACGGGGCTGGCACTCGCTTCCTTGTTCATGGGTATTTTTGCAGTGTTTCCGGGTTGCTGTTGCGGACTTCTCAGTGTTCCACTTTCTCTGGCAGCCATCGTCACCGGCTCCATCGCGCTCAGAAATCCCAATGGCAAACCGATGGCGATCATCGGCATCATCCTGGGCGGTTGTATGATCGGTTTCACCATCCTGGGGCTTGTCTTCAACTTTGGTATTGGGCTGAACAACGGCCGTTTTCGTTGAACCAGATTCTCACTCGCGAAGGAACTCCATGCGACACCCTGCTCTGTTCTCGATCACCCTTCTGGCCGCTGTTCTCTGCGGTTGCCAGAAGGAGAAACCGCCAGCAACGTTCCACTCGGAACCGCACGAACACATGCACGAGCGCGACAAGATGCTCCTGGCCGACGCGGGCCCCTATCACGCGGCGCTAACCTCGCACCTCTCCGCAAAGGAGGGCAACGAACTGGATATCTTCTTCGAGACGCTCACCGAGCCAGTGAAGCCGGTCCCCTTGCCCCTGGCGAAGTTCACAGCGACAGCCAAGACGGCCGACGGCATGACGCAGCCCCTGACGTTTGAACCGGCCCCACTCGAAGAACGCAAGGGCGACCCAGAGGGGAAGTGCTCGCACTTCGTCGCGAAGGCGCCCTGGATGAAGCCCGATAGCATGATTACTGTTATTGCCGCCGTGAAGATTGACGGGAAACCCACCACAATCGAGTGGAAGAACTTCAACCCGAAGAAATACGCCCACCACGTCGAGTAACACCCGCTTCGGCCAAGACGAGCCGCGGAAGCGTGTCATTCCGATGGAGTGCCGCCAGCCTTCACCGGCTCGGCGGCTCTACTTCTGTTCGCGCCACACTCATACAACAACGCCGTAAGAACCGCCCGTTACCATCACCATTACTCACAGCAACACCCAATCCGAAATGCCTCGTGTTTTGATTGCCGACAAGCTCGAATCGACCGGGATTGAACTGCTCCGCGCTGCCGGTTTCGAAGTGGATAACCGGCCCGGTCTCAAGGGCGATGAACTGAAAGCTGCGATCCGCGCCGCCGATGCCCTTGTCTGTCGTTCTCAACCCAAGATCACCGCGGAGTATCTCGAAGACGTGGGGAAACTCCGCGCGATCGCGCGCGCCGGCGTCGGTGTGGACAACATCGACGTATCGGCCGCGACACGCAAGGGTGTCGTCGTTATGAACACGCCCGGCGGCAACACAGTTTCGGCCGCGGAACACACCATCGCTCTCATGCTGACACTATCGCGGCGTATCCCGGCGGCCGATGCAACGATGAAGGCTGGCGGCTGGGATCGCAACAGGTTCGTCGGCACCGAGGTCGCCGGCAAGGCCCTCGGGGTGGTGGGACTGGGTCGCATCGGCCGCGAGGTCGCACGTCGAGCGAAGGCTCTGGACATGCGTGTCATCGCGCTTGATCCATTCGTGACGCCCGCGAAAGCCGCCGAACTCGGCTACGAGACAGCCGCGAGCCTCGATGAACTGCTACCGAAAGTCGATTTCCTCACGTTGCACGTCCCTGGCGGTGCGGAGACGAAGAGCCTCATCGGGGCGCGTGAACTGGGTCTGATGAACAAGCGCGCACGCATTCTGAATGTCGCCCGCGGCGGCATCGTGGATGAGAAAGCGCTGGCCGACGCGCTGACCGCTGGCACGATCGCCGGGGCGGGCATCGACGTGTTCACAGCCGAGCCGATGCTGCCGGAGAATCCGCTGCTGAAGGCTCCGAACATCATCCTGACACCACACCTCGGCGCCTCGACACACGAGGCGCAGGAGAATGTCGCCATCGAGGCGGCGGAACTGATTGTCAACTTCCTCCAGCGCGGTCAGGTGGCCAATGCGGTGAACATGGCCGCCGTGAATCCGGCGGAGTTGGCAGAGGTCCGGCCGTATGTCGATCTCGCCCGCAGGCTCGGCCTGCTTCAGGCGCAACTTGCACAGGGAGCAGTGCGAAAAGCCTCGCTCTCCTATCGCGGCGAACTTGCTGGTCAGAAGACGCGACTCCTCACCGCTGCGTTCACGGCGGGCCTCCTGGAATACCGACTGAGCGAGGGGGTGAACCTCGTCAACGCGGAACTGCTTGCTCGCGAGCGCGGTATCGAGATTGTTGAATCGTCGAACCCGAAGAAGGGCGACTTCGCGGCAATGCTTCACACGGAAGTGGAGACTGAACAAGGCGCGACCGTGGCCGCCGGCACGCTCTTCGGCGATCAGTATGTGCGGCTCGTCCAGCTTGGGCCGTTCCGGATGGAAGGCTATCTCGATGGCGTGCTCCTCGTCTTCACGCACCACGACGCGCCGGGGCTGATCGGTTCCGTGGGGACCATTTTCGGCACACACAACGTCAACATCGCCCAGATGACGGTGGGCCGACAGACGCCTGGCGGCGAGGCGATCGGCATTCTGAACCTCGATTCGCCACCGCCAGAGGCCGCGCTGGCCGCAGTGAAAGCCAACCCGCACATTCAGTCGCTGAGTGTCGTGAAGTTGCCACCTGCGGGTGAACTCCCAGGCTGGCTGGGATAACTGGGGAACAGCCGGCGGGTTCCCCTGAATCACCTGCAGGGGAACCACATGCCCGACACCGCCGTTACCCACTTGAGCTTCTGGCACATACCCTTCACGCCACGCGAACACGTCGCGCACATCTGTCGGTTTCCCCACCAGTCTCTCGCATAGAATAACTGCCCAGGACAGCCACCCTCACGGATAATGCACCCATGCTCCGCGCCCATGTCTTCGCCGCACTCCTCTTCGTCTGTACTTCCGCAATGGCGGCCGAGCACGAACTCGGCAAGCTTTCGGAGAAGTACGAATCGGGTAACCGCGGACCAGGCACGGTCTCCACAGGTAAGGGCGATCCAGGTGGCATTTCTTACGGCACATACCAGCTTGCCTCGAAGGTCGGCCGCGCCGATGCCTTCGTGAAGCGTTACTATCCCACCGAGTTCCAGGGTCTCAAAGGTGGTACGTCCGAGTTCACGAAGAAGTGGAAGGCACTCGCGGCGAAGAACCCGAAGGGCCTGCATGCCAATGAGCATGCCTACATCAAGGAAACGCACTACGACCCGCAGGTGAAGAAACTCCAGAAAGAACTCGGACTCGATGTGAACACCCGCAGCGCGGCGTTTCGCGATGTGGTGTGGTCCGTCGCGGTGCAGCACGGACCGAACACGAGCCTCATCATCACTGCGGTGAAGCCACTGGCAAAAGGTCCATGGACCGGTGTGACCGACGAGGCGCTGATCCGTGCGATCTACGCCGAGCGTGGCCGCAAGGACAAGACCGGGAAACTCGTCTACTTCCGCCGCGTGAGCGACAGCTGGATTCCGGCCCTCACGCAGCGGTTCGAGCACGAACAGAAAGACGCGCTGGAGATGCTCAAGAAGTGAAACAACGACGGTCACTCACGCACGTCGGCGGTCCGAGCGAAACCGAGGGCGACCGCGCCGACGCGGAACGTCTGGCACACGCGCTGGCCGTTCCGCCCACAGATCACGACGAAGACGCGGCCCGTGCACACGTCCACGGCTTCCACACGTACCCCGCGCGGATGCACCCGATCACTGCGGCGCGACTCGTGACCGCATTCACACCTCAATCCGGGCGCGTGTTCGACCCGTTTTGCGGTTCAGGCACAGTTCTGGTCGAGGCGATCCTCGCGGGGCGCGCAGCGGTCGGGGCCGACCTCAACCCACTCGCGGTGCGGCTGGCCGCGTGCAAGACGCGACCGCGGACCTCCGCCGAACTGGGGCGACTGATACCGCTCGCTGCCGAATGCGCATCGCAGGCAGATGCTCGACGCAAGGCGAAAGCCGGGGCGAGTCGCCGCTTCCCTCGCACCGACGTGAATCTCTTCGAACCGCACGTCTTGCTCGAACTCGATTCGCTTCGCGTTGCCGTCGAATCGCTACGCGACGACTCCGCGCGGGCTGATCTGGAGCTCGTCCTATCGGCGATTCTGGTGAAACTCTCGCGCATGCGTGGCGACACGGCGCGTGGAACAGTACATCGGCGGACGGCCGCCGGCTTCGCGGCGCGCCTGTTCACGGACAAGGCTCGCGAACTTGCCGATTGCTTCGCAACGTTCGGCCGTCTGCTGCCGAAGCCGCCATCTGTCGTTGTCGTGCAGGATGACGCGACGAAACTCGAAAAACTGCCGCCCTCGCCCGTGGATGCAATCATCACGTCGCCACCTTACGCCGCAACATACGACTACATCGCGCACCATGAGTTACGCCTTCGCTGGCTCGGGCTGAACGCGGAACCACTGGCGAAGGGCGAGATCGGCTCGCGCGCCGTTTACGCCAGGCTCAAGCCGAGGGAGGCACGCGCCGCGTGGGCGAAGGAACTCGAGCGATTCCTCCGCGCTGCGGGTAAAATTCTGCCGCCGGAGGCGCCACTCATCATGATGATGGCAGATTCCGCGATCGGCGACACTGCCCTGCGTGCCGATGAGATTGTCGCCGAGGTAGGTCGTGCGAGCGGCTTTACGCCGGCAGCGCGTGCATCGCAACCGCGCCCGCACTTCCACGGCCCAACCGCGAAAGCGTTTCACACGCGACAACGACACGAACACGCACTTCTACTGAGGAAGCAAGAGAAGCACTGACCGTACTGACACAAATCGTCGGCTGGGGAGGAGCAGATCACGAAGGTTCGCTGCCCCTCCCTGTACTCACCACGCAGATGGTTTCTGTTCAAGCCTACCGGCTGGCGAGGATGTGGAGAATGTCGGCATCCTTGACGATGTACGTCTTGCCTTCCGTGCGCATCAGTCCCTTCGTCTTGGCTTCCTTCTCGGAATAGCCACAGGCGAGGAAGTCGGCATAGCTGAGGACTTCCGCCCGTACGAACTTGTCCGACAGATCGTTATGGATACAGCCAGCGGCCTCCACCGCGGTGCAATCCTTCGGGATCGACCACGTCCGGCACTCGTCCTCACCTGTCGTGAAGAACACTTCACGCCCCACGCCGTAGAACATCGCGCGGATCGTGGCGTCGCGGCGGAACTCCGTCACGCCCAGATCGGCCATGAATGTCTGACGGTCCTCATCGCCAAGCGCGAGTAACTCGGTCTCGAGCTTTACTGGTGCTTGCGACGCACTCGGTGAGAGTGCGAGCAGATCCGCCGGTAGCGGATCGTTGAAGCCACTGTCGCCACGGTTGATGAACACTACCTCTGGCTTGAGCGTGAGGAGTTGAAAGCTCCGCAACGACTTCTCCTCGTCAGCCGTGAACCCCATCGCCGACGCTGGCGTGCCCGCCTCGAATGCGGCCACCACGCGATTGAGTAACGCGAGTTCCGTCTCGTCGGCCTCGCGTTCCTTTGCGGGCTTGGCCTTCTTCAATCCGGCCTCGACCTTGGGAATGCGGTTGGAAACCACTTCGAGGTCGGCGAACAGGAGGTCTTCGCGGAATCGCTTCAACTGCTCCGCAAAGTCGGTGCGGGCGAAGCCGTCGAGAACGATGACCATGCCGTTGGCTTCGCGGATGATGCCGAGTCGGCGATTGTTATCCTTGCGTTCGCCGACCATCAGCCCTGGCGTGTCAAGCACTGCGACCTTCGTGTAGGTCGTCTTCTTCGGCTTGATGAACGCGGCGATGTTGGCAAGACGTTCATCAGGCACATCGGCCATGGCCGTCTGCCCCTGCTGTACCTTCGACGGGTCCGGCTTCTCACCGGTCAACCACTCGAATACCGTACTCTTGCCTGTTCCAGCGTACCCAACCAGACCCATCTTCATTTGCGAACCCTACCCCGGCGGTTGAAAAACGTCGCGTACTCGCGCGTGAGGTTAGCCTATGAAAATGCCAACAGGGGGCTTCCGCCCCCTGTCTGCCAGACCACGAATCATGGCATCACTCAATGGGTTTGATCCGCCCGGCGCTACTGGTCTTTTGTTCCAGTTGTGGGTGGCCCTTGTACCGGATGCCGCCCGCACCCGATACGCGTGCCTTCAACTCACTCTCTGCCCACACAATGGCCTTACCCGCGCCGGACGTTCGCACCTCGGCCGCGCGCGTCTTCAGTGCGCCGGCGTCGATCTCACCCGCGCCGGAGACTCGCAGTTTCAGCGCATCGGCCACACCGGAGAGTCGTGCATCGCCGGCACCGCTGAGCGTGAGAGAGAGCGAGCGACATGTGAGATTGTCGAATCGAGCCTTGCCCGCACCGGAGAGCTTGATGGTGAGCTTGTCAGCGTTCAACCCTTTCGTGGTGACAGTCCCGGCACCGGAAACTGTCACGGCATCGAGCGTTGGCACGATGAGTGTGTAAGAAATGGGTGTCTTCGCGGAGAGCGTGGTTCGCGAGCGTGTGCAAATGGTGAGCTTGCGGTCGTGGGTTTTGCTCTCGATGCACGGCAGAATGTTGTCGTCGGCTGTGATTCGTAGTTCGGGAGGCGAGCCTTGTTCGATGATGAGGTCGCCTACATCGCGGAGGACAACTTCGGTGGCGTTGCCGATGTCTCGCTGCTCGGTCGCAGGCGTACCTGAGCCGACAACCGTATCCCGTGCAGTTGTGGCGAGGGCCAGCAACCCGCCGGCACCGAGGGCGGAGGCAAAGCAGGCGAGTCGGAACGCGCAACGGATCATGGCGCCTCCTGAATTGAGCCGTGGGATTGCGCGGCCAGTTGCGACGAAATACCGCATCGTGACCGCTTCAGTGGCTCAAAACTCCGGCAGCTTCCCGAGCTGGATGTCGCGTTTCCACTCTTCCTCGAGCGGCCACGATACCATGCACGTGCCGAAGTCGGCCATGTGTTGATACTTCGTTAGCCGGTCGATGGCATTTTGGAGAATTGCGGGGTCTTTGCGGAATACTGGGCCGTGGCTGGGGAGGAGGAATGTGGCGTCGTCGTCGCGAATGCGAGTCAGCGACTTGATGAAGTCGGGAAGGTTCGAGCCGTGGTGAGCGTCGATGGCGCCGACGCAGCCATCCTTGTAGATGTTGTCGCCGCTGAAGAGCAGGTCGGCGAGCCGGAAGCTGAGTTGCCCTGGCGTGTGGCCGGGTGTGGACCACACCTTCAGCTTGAGCTTGCCCACCTTGATCTCGTCGCCCTCCTTGAGTTTCACGTCAATCTTGCATGGCGGCATCGGCATGTCGATGTCCTGCGCCGTGATGCGAGCATAGGTCTGCACGGCATCGCCGCTTTCGAGCGCCCTGGCGGCTTCCGGGTGCGCGCCGGTCCTGGCCTTGAGTCGCTCGCGAGCCGCTGCCAGCGCCTGAACATGGTCGGCGTCGGCGTGTGTGGCAATGAGCATCTTGCACTTGGACAGCGGGAAGTCGAGTCGGCGGATCAGGTCGATCACGTCGTCGAGTGTGTCGTCCTGCCCCACATCAATAAGCGCCCATTCAGTGCCGCCATCGATGAGGTAGATGTTCACGCCGAACGACTGCGCGGCCTGAAGACTCAGTTCAATCACGCCAGGGAACAGGTATTTGCGCTGGACCATTTGCGCCTCGCCATCCGTCTGCCTGAGTATGCGTTCATCATAGCCACCCCACAGCGCGAATCAACCAGCGTCGTCCGTGGTCAGGGCACGTCCACGGGTGGACAAAGTGCGCCCAACACACCGCGAGTCGCAGGTTGAAGTGATGCAGATCCGCAGGAAATCCAAGCGGTGCGGATACATGGCACAAGGATTGCTATGGGATGCGTACCCAGGCCATCAACCCAGAAAGGAACCCTTCGCCATGCCTTCGTCCCGCTCGTCCGCGCTCCGGCGCGGCTTTACGCTCATTGAACTCCTCGTTGTGATCGCGATCATCGCGATCCTGATTGGATTGCTACTCCCTGCTGTCCAGAAGGTTCGCGAAGCCGCGGCGCGCATCAAGTGCACGAACAACCTCAAGCAAGTCGTTCTGGCACTGCATAACTACGAGAATGCCAACTCCCGATTGCCGAACTCGAAGAGAACCGAGGCTCAAGCGATTCCAGGAGTCGCCGGCGCGCGAAGCTGGGCGCTCGATGTATTCCCTTACCTGGAACAAGGGAACATGGTGGGCGGCCCCAACGGGTTCAACCTCGCGATGAACTGGTGGGAGCAGGGAGACCCGGTGGCCGAAACGGGCATCGTGATGACGCATGTAAAAATCCTGCAATGTCCGTCCAGCCCGAACTCAGGCCGCTTCCAGGACAAGAACGACAAACCGCCGCGCAAGAAAGGCGCCTGCACCGACTACTTCGTACCCGAGGGCGTTCATCCGGACATCAACACGGAACTGGCTGCGATCGGCCAGCCGGCGCTTGGAACAGGCTCGGCCGCGTGGGGTATCATGCGACCCGTACCTGAGGGGCAAGTCTCGCTGATTCAGGTTACCGATGGGACCTCGAATACCATCCTCATCGGGGAATGTGCCGGGCGTGAAGATGTGTGGCGCGACGGCAAGATGACACCCGCACTGGCCAACAAGGCGCTGCCCACCTGCGCCCGCGCGCAGGGCGGCGCCTGGGCCACGAACGACAATCCCTACGAGGTTGGCCGACGCAGGCTCTGGTGTGGTGGCGCCCTAACGACACCCTACCAGGGTGCCATGCGGATCAACGCCACTAACGAGCACAGCTTCCTCTACTACAGCTTTCATTCCGGCGTCGCGAACTTCGGCATGGCCGATGGCTCAGTGCGAACCTTCTCCCAATCGGCATCGCTCTACACGCTCGGAGCGATGACCACCCGTTCCGGAGGTGAGGTGTTCGCCAGCGAATGACCCACGGTATCGGTATCTGCCGCTGGCTTCTTCCACTCAGGGTATCTGCGTGGGAGATACCAACTCCCACAACGACTTCATCTTCGCTTTACCGAATCTTCACACACCTCCACTACAACACCCTGACACAGCCTGACCTGTGTCAGGTACACTATCTTCGTCTACACGCACGACTCTCGTACCAGGATAGCCGGCATGGTAACAACCTCCCGCGCCGCGACCCTGTGCCCGAACCCCGAGGGCCTGAGCATGTCGCAACCGCGAATTCTGATAGTGGAGGATGAACGTGGCCTGACACAATCACTCTCGTGGTACTTCAAGCGCGAAGGCTTCGACGTGGCCATCGCCGAGGATGGGCTGGAGGGATTACGGAAGGCCGAGAACACGTTACCCGACG
The DNA here is from genome assembly GCA_964422915.1 of uncultured Frigoriglobus sp. Classification (GTDB taxonomy): domain Bacteria; phylum Planctomycetota; class Planctomycetia; order Gemmatales; family Gemmataceae; genus Gemmata. Next base: position 20,479 of record CAYRDG010000056.1, read on the forward strand.
TGGTGCTGCTCGACCTGATGTTACCAGGAATGAACGGGCTGGACGTGTGTCGCGAGCTTCGCGCAGGCGAACACACGCGTGACATTCCCATCATCATGATTACGGCCAAGACAGAAGAAACCGATCAGATTGTCGGCTACTCACTCGGCGCGGACGATTACGTTGGTAAGCCGTTCGCCAACAAGGTGTTGCTGGCAAAGGTTCGCGCGCTCTTGCGGCGGGCACAGGGTCAGGGAGAACCGGGCGATGTGACGGAACACCTGGGCGTGAAGATCGACCGCGTACGCCATCGCGTCACGCTCGGCAGCGAAACGCTCGACCTGACGCCCACGGAGTTCCGCTTGCTGGAAACGCTGATCCGCCAACCAGGCCGGGCATTCAGCCGCAAGCAACTGATGGAAGCAGCCATTGGAGATGGCTCGGTGGTACTGGAACGTACCATTGATGTCCACATCAAGACCTTGCGGCAGAAACTCGGCGCCGCGGGCGGTTCGCCAGAGTGGATCGAGACGGTACGCAGCGTCGGCTACCGACTGCGTGAGACAACTCCCGAGGGATAGTATCCCCATCGCGCAAGTGAAGAGGCACGGGGTCGCAACCCCGTGCCTCTTCACTTGCGTTATCAGGATGGCCCGCTCACGGCGCGGGCGACGGAACTGGCGCACCACCGCCCGGCCTCGGACCGCCCTGCCCTGTGCCAGGAGTGATCGGGCGGAGTGGGCCGCCCGGTTGCGACGGATTGCCAGGTGTCGTTGGGACACCAAGTCCCGGTGGCATGGGGCCAGTGGGCTTGTTCGGCCTCACTCCTCCGGCACCAGGTGGGCGCGTGGCTGGCGTGCTGCCAGGGCCAGGAAGTGTGGGCGCGCCACCCGGAGGCACAAAGCCACCTGGAGGTACACCGCCGCCCGGAGGCACAAAGCCACCTGGAGGTACACCGCCGCCGGGGTTAATACCGCCAGGGAAGCTTCCACCGGGGTTAATACCGCCAGGGAAGCTTCCACCACCGGGCCGGCTGACGCTGCCGGTACCCAGCGCCCCGCCGATATCCGAGGTATCAATCACGGTGCCATGCTGGAAGACGAGGTACTTCCCGTCGGGCGAGACGAAGAAGTGGCCGCCGAACGGGTCACGGCGCACCGTGGAGATAGCGGTCTTCAACTTCACACCGCTCGCGGAAGTCGAGTCTTTCACCGTATAGACATCCAGGCCGTTTTCGTGCCACGCCGAGACGTAGAGCTGCTTGTTGGCCGGATCGAACTCGATGTAGCCGTTGTTGGAAACATGACCCGATGCACCGAGTTCCATCTCTTTGCTGTCCACGCCTGTAGGATCCACAAGGTAAAGGTGGAAATGGACCTTCGGCGCCTGCCCGCTGCCACTGGTCCCCCCGTTAGGTGGTCCACCTGGCACGCCGCCAGGGAATCCACCCGGACCGCCGGGACCGCCAGGAACAATCCCACCAGGGCCGCCAGGAGGAATGCCGCCTGGAGCGATGCCACCAGGTCCACCTGGTCGGCCGCCACCCGGACGGATACCGCCAGGACCACCCGGACGGATACCGCCAGGACCACCCGGACGGATACCGCCCATACCCGGCTGACCACCTGTGGCCGGCTGACTCGGTCGGGCTTCGGCGGGATTGGCCGCGGATGCCACCATGCCGCCATCGCTCAGCGGGGCCACATCCAACACCTGGAGATTCCGGAACTTCGTCGCCTGAACGCGCTCCCAGGTCTTCGGATTGATAACCCGCACGGTGCAACTCTGGTCCCTCGCTTGCTCCTCGATGACGATGAGATTGTTCTTGCCGTCCGTGGTCTTCACCATATCGCGGACACCGGTCCCGTCCGTGAACTGATCGTAACGCTTGCCAGGAGTGCGAGTCGTGGTGTCGTACGGAACCAGAGCCGCCTTCTTCCCTCGCAACGAACTACTGGTGATGGAGTGGAGAACGTACAGAGTCTTGCCGTCCTCCGATAGCTCCATCCCATAGATGCGGTGGTTGACAAGGATCGTCGCGACCGCCTTCAGGTCCTTACCATCTTCCACGGCTTTGCCATCAGGGTTCTTCCCTGCGCGGACCGCCTTGAGGTCGTACACCGCGATATTACCAACGCCGGAAAGGCGATCGGTCTTCAGACCCGCGAAGGAGTTGATGCTGTTCGCGTATGCAACGTAGAGGAGGCCACCCTTCGTGTCGATAACGGAGCGGAAACCCGTGTGCGAAATCTTGTAAGAGGCGATGTTCTTGAAGTCGGGATAACTGTAATGACGGAGAGAACGCTCCACTCTCCCGCCATTGGGGTTCACATCCACCACGAAGAGATCCTTGTGATCAGGATCGAAGGACATGGTGACGAACGAATCGAGCCGCGCCTTCTGGTTGCCATCTGTATCGGCGGGCGTGCCGCCGGTCTGCCCCGCACCAGGATATCCGCCAGGAATGTTGCCGGTGCCTGGCTGTGGAATTGTACCTCCCTCACCACCCGGAGCCGGGAAGGTAGTACCTCCGCCTGGCGGAATACCGGGAGGCGTCGTTCCACCGGCTCCGGGAGGCGTCGTGCCGCCTGGCCGTGGGAACATCGGGCCTGTCGGATACATCGGGCCACCCGTCCCGCCTGCTCCGGGAGGTGTCGTGCCGCCTGGCCGTGGGAACATCGGGCCTGTCGGATACATCGGGCCACCCG
>CAYRDG010000057.1:0-22616 GCA_964422915.1 uncultured Frigoriglobus sp.
TTGAGTATGCCCGACAGGAGTTGAACCTGTAACCTTCGGCTCCGGAGGCCGACGCTCTATCCAGTTGAGCTACGGGCACGCAGCGTCTGCGTGTCGGGAACGCCCAGAGTCAGCTGCTACAGACCAGCGTTCCAGACACGAGGATTGTAGTCGCATTCACCAAGGTTGCAAGTGTGACAGCACGCGGACAACCTGACGTACGAGTATGACATTTTCGGCTCCAGATCACCACAACGCAGAGTGCAACTGAGCATCGCAGCAAGTAAAGTAGCTCCAACGTTCTCCCAGGAGCCGATGCGATGGGCAAGAAGAAACCGGCCAACTCGAAATCTCTCTTTGACGAGGATCACGGGAACGACGCGGATGCTTCCTGTACGCACAACCCCGAACTGCAGGACCTGCCGCCACTGCCGTCAGGCGTGCCAGGATTGCCGGCCGACCTGGATCCATCGTGGCACACAGCGCTCGATCCTGAAACGCGTCAGACGTACTGGGCCGAGTTAGCGATGTTTGTCGGCGAGGAACGCAAGCACCATACCGTTTACCCGCCAGCGAGCGACGTATTCAATGCCTTTCGTTACACCCCACTCGACAAGGTGAAGGTGCTTTTACTTGGCCAGGACCCGTACCACGGACCCGGACAGGCGCATGGCCTTTGCTTCTCCGTGCGGCCGGGCGTGACGACACCTCCCTCGCTCCGCAACGTCTTCAAGGAACTGCAATCCGATCTCGGTATTCCGCCGGTGAAACACGGTTATCTCGTGGGTTGGGCGAAGCAGGGTGTGCTGCTGTTGAACGCATGCCTCACAGTGCGCCGCGGACAGGCCAACTCACACGCGGGCAAGGGGTGGGAGAAGTTCACCGATGCGACGATTCGCGCTGTCAACGCTCAACCTCGAAGGGTTGTGTTCGTGTTATGGGGCGCGTATGCACAGAAGAAGATTCCACTGATTGATACCCAAAGACACGTCATCGTGAAGTCGGCGCACCCGTCTCCATTCTCCGAAGATCGCTTTTTTGGCACGAAGCCATTCTCGAAGGTGAATCTCGCGCTGGAGTCAGCCGGCGAGGAACCTATTGACTGGCGTCTGCCCGCAGTGCCATCGGATGAATGACGCGTGTCGAACGCCCTGGTCTTGCGATCGGGCCGCGCTTACTCGGCAAGTGGGAAGCGCAAGCGGAAGGTTGTACCGCGCAATGGTGCCGATTCGATTTCCAGTGTCGCGTGGTGATGCTCCATCACCACTGCCACGAACGACAGGCCGAGGCCCATCCCGGCGCTGTAGCCCTCGTAGAGGGCGTTATCTCGCTTCGTGCTGAAGTGCGTCGTGAGACAGTTGCGGCGCACCTCTTCCGGCATGCCGATGCCGTTGTCGCGGACCTCCAGCACAACATGGTCGCCGTCGCGGCAGGTACGGAGGTGAACCTCCCCTTTCCACGCGGCAGCGGCGAGTAGTTTCTGTCGACGCGCGGCGGGGTCCGACTCGCGTTTCGCTTCATCCCGGAGATAGTTCCGCATCTCGAAGGTGGCATCGCGGGCATTGAACAGCAGATTCTCGACCGCCTGTTGGAGGTGCGACAGATCGCCGGTAACAGGTGTCGCGCCGGGAGGCACCTCGGCGATCACTGCCAGTTTCCACTTGTCGAGGCCCATCTCGGCCCAAGTGCGTTCCGTTTCGCGGATCAGTTCGTTGAAGTCGATCTGTGTGAGATCGGCGCTGGCTGGATCGCGTCGCACCGTGCGGAGAATCTGTTGCAGTCGTTCTGTCACAGTGCCGAGCGTGCTTTTCACCTCTTCCAGCATTCCTTGCTGTTCGCGATCGCCTGCAGATTCCATGCAGCGCGCGATGAGGTCGTTTGGTCGCACTAGCAAATTCTTGATGTTGTGGGCATAGCTGCCGGCCATGATGCCGATGCTGGCATAGAGTTGCGATTTCATCTCCAGCGCGGTCCGCTCCGCCTCGGCGGCGCGGTTCTCCAGCTTTGCCGCTGCCAGATCGCGTTCCAGCACCTGACGGCCAAGCTCTTCGCTTGAACGCTCGGCTTCCTGCTGCTTCACGCGAGACTCCAGGAGGCTCCGTTCGATTAACTCGCGCTCGACCTGTGCGGCGAGCAGTTCACGTTGTCGATGCTCGGCTTCTGCCCTGCCGCGCCACTTCTCCAGTTCGCGTGCCCGTTCGCGACGCAGGAAGCGCGCGATGATGTAAACCGCCAGGAGTGTGCATGGCACAAGCACAGCCGCGGCGGCAGTCTGCCAGAGACGATACTCGTCCTGCTGCTTCTGCATGCGGTTGTATGAGTGAAGCTGATAAACACAACGTACGGTGGCGCGTGCTCCTGGGCGTCCGAGCGCCGCATCATACTCCAGAGTGCGGAGTTGTTCCTGTGCGGGTCCTTCGGGTCGCCGCTTGGTGGAATTCCAGCTCAGCGGCGCGGCCGGTCGAGCGTCGAGATCGGTCAAGCCATCGAACACGATTTCCAGCGAATAGACGTTGGGAAACAGTGGGAGTTGCCCCGCATACATGCGCGTCGGTTCAACCATCGCGCGGAGTTGCTCCTCAATCTCAGTCCGCTTGATCTTCACACGGTCGGCATGGTCGATCCCGCGGCTCTCGGATTCCAGCAAGTCGACGTATTCGCGGATCAGTTCGGTGAGCGTTTTGCGGAAGACGTGCGTGTTGTCGAGCCATTCGCGTACGTCGGCGCGGTCGGCTTCTTCGCTCCAGCCGGCGCGCGTGTTGAGGAGCCAGCCGAGCAATCCGACCAGGACCGCCCAGAGCACCACCAGCGGCGCGAGCCGGCCGACGTATCGCCATGCCGATGGCAGTGACGCTTCATGCGGACCTGTGGAGTTACTCATTGGCCGGCCCCCAGTTGGTCGGTCGCACTGTTTGCACGATAGGTCGTGCGTGGATTCGCCCCCATCGCTCCTCCTGATGCCTGGCCCAGACCTCGATCATCGCATCCGGATATGTCACGACGCCTTCCAGTCGTGGCGTTGGACGCAGCACGACGACATGTTCCCCTGTACCGGCCAGTCGGTTGCCAGAGGCATCGAAGAAGGAGGGCATCAACCGGGCGAAGTTGGCGGTCAGCGCGTCGGGACCGGTCACCACGGCGTTGGCGTCATCAGGAAACGCGCCGCGTGCCAGTACGGCGGTGATAGTCGTGAAGAGCTGAATCTCCTCGGTACTGTTCTTCACATCGCCGGGTTTCGCAGGCGGGTGAAGCTCGTAGCCGTGCGGCGGTTCGGTTCCGCCTGGTTCATCCCAGTCAAACGGGTCGGCGTGGGTGAACAGCACAAGTGGAATCGGGATCGACCGAACTGGCCATGCGAACTCGCCATCGCGGTAAAGTGTGTTCACCGAGATACCGTCGCCAGTTACAGCGACCACGCGGCGAGCCGCACCCGGAGTCCCTTGCGCGAGGGCACCGAGAACGCGGCGCGTCGGGGCTGTTACAGTGGGAATCACCAGCACTGTCCGCCGGCCGCGTCGGGGCAAGTGAGCGAGGATGTGATCGACAACCTGCGATTCATAAGGGTTCGGGCGTGCGAAGCGGCCCACGCTGAAAGGGATCAGGTTCGATTCTACCGCGAGCCGTGGGCGGCCTGGTCGCGCGCCCTGTTCCGCGAAGACATCAGCGAACTGGCGTGCCAGGTCGAGTGAATACGGGTCGTCCTTCCACGCAACAGCGAATGCGGGAAGTCCCATCGGTCCGGCCGTGGCGCCTGCGAAGGCCGGGATACCTGGCGGCTCGGACAGCATCGCGCCCAGCCACGGCAGCATGGATTGCACGCCGCCAACAGCCGCTGGCACGACACGCAGCCCTGGCGTTACGGCTGGACCAGGGCGCAAGGCCGGATCGGTCAGCACGAAATCCGCCACAGCATCGGCCATCTGCCGGTTCGTGAAGCAGAAACGGTATGAGCGCGGGTAGAGGTCGATGAGCTTGGGGGGCTGGTAGTCGGGCGAGTAGTTCTCCACGTCGGGGTAGACAGAATCGGCCGTTGCCTGCGTGAGCAAGAGTAATGGCTTCTCCGCGCGCCACGCGGCGCCGGCCATCGCCAGCGCGAGTTCTTTCGCGCGGTCGCTCGACCATCCGCCGACCACTGCGAGTGGTGATGGGTTTCGCGCCGCCAGTGCCTTCACCCAGGCGTCGGTAGTGGCGTAGTTGGTGATCTTGTACCACCGCACACGCAACTTGCCTGCGAAGTTGTCGCGCGACACGACGATTTCCGGCACTGCGGTCGTGCGCGCGGGGAAGGCGTTGGTGTCGTCCACACGGAGTCCGTTCGGAGCGCCAGCGGACGCCATCTCCGCGCGCTTCATCCCCCAGACGAAGTTCTCCCAGCTCTCGCCCGAGGTCGGAACGTGTAGCCATGCGATTTCGTGGTCGCCACCAGGGACGGGCACCGGACGGGCTGCCGCGCCGCCGCGCCACAACCCGCTGCCGAGTAGCAACACACACACTGCGAGTGCCAGAAGAGCCACACCCAGCCACCGCCGCATGATTGCTTCCCCCCGCGAGTCATTACCGTCGTTGTATCTACATCGACCAGCGTCCGGCTGTCACAGGTGGCCGTGGCAGGGTTGCCCCTTGCTTCCCTGCGGACTGCAGGTAGAACATCGGGAACGTTTTTTCCGTTCCGGCCGGATAGTCCGGTCGCCTGGAGGTTCCGCCGTGCGCCGCACCCGATATGTCGTCGCCGCCCTGTTGGGCGTCGCCCTCACCGCCGTTGCCGTCGGCCAGGAGCCGCGCAACTTCACGCTCGATTTCAAGAACAAGGAGGGCAAGCTCGCCCCCTTCTATCAGGAAATGACCACGGATGTCAGCCAGATCATCAAGGTGCAGGGGCAGGACCTCTCGCAGCACCAGAAGAGTACCTTCTACTACCAGTGGACACCGGTGAAGGATGAGAAGGTCAAGGAAGGGAAGGACGAGATTACCAAGTGGGTGCTCAAGGAGAAGATCGAAGGGCTGAAGATGAATATCGACATCTCCGGCAACCCGATCACCTACGACTCAACGAAGGCCGACCAGCCTGGCAGCACCGGCAACCCGGGGCTGATCGAGTTCTTCAAGAATCTGAAGGGTTCCGAGTTCACCGTCACACTCGGGAAGGGTTACAAGGTCGAGAAGGTTGAGGGGAAGGAAGCCTTCATCCAGAAACTCGGCGCCGGCAGCGCCCAGATGGATCAACTTCTCAAGAAGGTGATGACCGACGACGCTCTCAAGCAGATGGCCGACCCGACATTCAATCTCCTGCCCGATGCGCCCAAGAAGCCGGGCGACAAGTGGGAGAAGAAGACGACCCTCAACCTCGGCCCCATCGGCACCTACGACCTGACGTACAAGTTCACCTACGTTGGGCCGGAGAAGGAAGGGCCGAAGAAGGACCTCGACAAGATTGAACTGGAGACGCTCATCAACTACACGGCGCCGAAGGACGCAACCGAACCACTCCTGTTCCGCATCAAGCAAGGGAGCAAGCTCACCAGCGATCCGGCTGGCAGCAAGGGAACCGTGTACTACGACTCGAAGCGCCACCGCATTGACGAGGCCACCGTGAACATCAAGCTCAAGGGTGACCTCACTGTTGTCATTGGCGGCACCGACACGAAGGTGGAACTGACCCAGGAGCAGAAGACCACCATCAAGACGAGTGACACTAGCTTCCTCGCAGCGGCTCCGAAGCCGCCTGAGAAGAAGTAGTCCTGTGTGAAGGCTGAACGTCTACTCCGCCCGGCCTCGCGCCGGGCGGTGCTGTTTCGGAGTGTCGAAATGCGAATCGCCGTACTCGGCGCGCGTGGGCAACTTGGACGCGATCTCAGCCCGCAACTCACCGCGCTGGGCGAAGTGATCCCACTGACACGCGCCGACATCGACTTGCAATGCATGTCGCAGCAGATCATCGTCTCGGCCTTTGCGGCGATCCGCCCCGATATCGTTGTCAACTGTGCCGCGTACAACCTCGTGGACGACGCCGAGGCCGACACCGCGACTCCTTTCGCGGTCAACGCTCGGGGCGTCCATTCTCTCGCGATTGGTTGCGCGGAAGTGGGCGCGCGGTTCGTTCACTTCAGCACGGATTATGTCTTTGGGAAAGAAACGCAACGCGCGATTCCGTATGCGGAGGATGATCCGACTGGCCCGCTGAGTATCTATGGCGCGAGCAAGGAAGCCGGCGAGCGATACGCACAGACGGCCTGCCCGAACTGTCTCATCATCCGCACATGCGGACTTTATGGCGTGTGGGGCAGCGGTGGAAAAGGCCGGAACTTCGTGGAGACGATGCTGCGGCTCGCAAGGCAGGGGAAACTGCTTCGCGTTGTCAATGATCAGCGCTGTACGCCGAGTTACACTGCGGATGTTGCCCGCGCGTCGGTGCGACTCATCGCAGGCGGTGCAACCGGCGTTGTCCACGCGGTCAACGCTGGTGATTGCTCCTGGTACGAGTTCGCGGCCGAGATACTCCGACAGGCCGGGGTGAAGCACGACCTCGCGCCCATCACAAGCGAGGTATTCGGCGCGGCCGCGAGACGGCCCGCATACAGCGTTCTCTCCACCGCCAGACTCAGTTCCATCGTCGGCACACCCCTGCGCCCGTGGCAGGAAGCACTGACCGCGTATCTGCTGGAACGCGAGAACAAGCCAGGATAACGACTCCATGGACTTCACACACTCCGTGGCAGACTCGCGACTGGTTCGCGCTTTCTCGTTGCCCACGATTCACTCGCGTCATAATCTGCGTGCAGTTCCTCACTAAGCGAGCCATTCCATGAGCAACCAGCGTGTCCGTGTCGCCATCGTCGGTCTCGGCTTCGGGGCCGAGTTCATCCCCATCTATCAGGCGCATCCCAACGCCGAGATGTACGCCATTTGCCGGCGTGACAAGGCCGAACTCGAACGCTGTCAGAAGCAGTTCGGCATTCCGAAAGCCTACACTACCTACGAGGAGTTGTTGAAGGATCCGAATATCGATGCGGTCCACATCAACAGCCCCATCCCGGATCACGGCCCACAGACCATTGCCGCTCTCAAGGCCGGCAAACATGTGGCTTGCACGGTGCCGATGGCGACCCGGAAGGAGGACATCAAAGAGATCATCGAGCTACAACGGAAGACCGGCAAAACGTACATGATGATGGAGACGGTCGTCTACAGTCGCGAGTACCTGTTCGCGAAGGACCTCTACGACCGCGGCGTACTCGGGCGCATCCAGTTCCTCCGCGGCAGCCACCAGCAGGACATGGACGGCTGGCCGGGTTACTGGCCCGGCCTGCCGCCGATGTGGTACGCGACGCACTGCGTCAGCCCGTGTCTGGCAGTCCTTTCCGATCCGGCGAAGGGAAAAGTCGCGCTGGCCGAAAGCGTGGTGTGTCACGGTTCGGGCCGGATTCGCGAAGAGTTCCAGAAGATTTATAACTCGCCATTCGCTGTCGAGAGCGCGACGTTCAAGATCAAGGATTCCGACGTGGTCGCGGAAGTGACGCGCAGCCTCTACGATACCGCGAGGCAGTATCGTGAGAGCTTCGACGTAACTGCCAGTAACGTGAGCTTCGAGTGGCAGCAATTGGAAGGAGAAGAGCCAGTTCTGCACATGCGTGGACTGCCGGAACATCAGATCCCGCGTCGGGTGAAGGTGCCGGACTTCGCCGGGCGTCTGCCGGAACCGATTCGTAAGTTCACAGGCGCCATCCACGATGCCACGCACCTAAGTTTCTTGCAGGGCGCGGGACATGGCGGTAGTCACCCACACCTGACCCACAACTTCCTCATGGCCGTGCTCGGTCAGCAACCGGCCTTCCCGGACGCTCCGACCAGCGCCAACTGGACGCTCGTCGGTATCTGCGCCCACGAGAGCGCGATGAAGGGCGGCGAACGGGTGGCAATTCCAATGTGGTGAAAACACGACAGTCTGTGAACGCCAGAAGCGGTGCCAGGGGAATTCCCCCGGCACCGCTTCTGGCGTTCACAGACTATGAAACGCTACTTCTTCTTTGGAGCCGGCGCTGGTTCCTTCTTGTCGCCGGACTTCGGTTCAGGCTTCTTCGCGGGAGTGATTTCCTTACTATCTGTCTTCCTGTCGTCCGTCTTAGAGTCGCCCTTCTTCTCGACAGGTGGCTTCGGCTCGCTCTTGAGTTCGGTTTTCTCAAGCGGAGTGAGTACGACCTTCGGTGCGACCTTGTCGATGTCCCCGATGTCCGCGTTGTCGCCACCGGCGCGAGTGGCCATCGCGCGGAGAGCCTTGGGGTCGATGTTCGCCGGAATCCAGCGCACTGCGCCGTCAGCCATGAGTGCGTAGGTTCCTTCCTTCGTGCCGCCCTTGCCATCGGGGTGGTAGTAGCGGAAGCCGGCCATCGGGTCGTTGGGGTCCAATCCGCGGACAGTCGCGCCGCCGCCAGCGATCCAGGGTTGCTGAAGCGCCGGGGGTGTCTGCATCAGGTAGATGGTGTTGGCAGCTCCGTCGGTGATCTCCACCACCTTGGAACCCCAGTCGTAGCCCGTGATGCCGACGAGTTTCTTGAACTCAGGTGAAGTCGGAGTGGCGCGGGCAATGTCGAGTCCAATACCAGCGATTGCGACATAGTTGGTCGCGCCCAGAACGTGATCCGGGGCCAGTGGCGAGGTCGCACGCCACGCCGGTTGTGGATAGTACGGAACAAGCAACTCTGGTATCCATGCTCCGGCCCGGTCGTGACCCGGTGCGGGGAGATTCTTCTCGTCGTACCAGGCCAGTCTTGGGTGTAGCGAGTCTTTCAGTGGCCCGCGGCCGAGGTACGGCAGCAGTTCGTAGAAGAAACTCACCCGCTGGAAAGGCGGGTAAGGCAGCCCGAAGCGATTCACATTGCTGCCGCGATCGATGGTGCCGCGTGGGAATGCCTTGTGGTCGGCCGCGTATTTCGGGCCAGCCGAGGCCAGAAGCGACCAGGAGAGATCCGAGGAGAAGACAGCCATCTTCCCCTTGATCTGGTTGGCGACGCTCACCATCCGCGGCGCAACGAATGTGCGATAAGTCGCGTCGCTCCAGTTTAGCTCCACGGCGATATGCAGTTGGTTATCGATCATTCCCAGGTCAATGCGAGACGGCGACTGGGTTGGCTCTTTCTCCTTGGGTTGTGGCTGTCCCATCTCACCTTCCATACCAGGCAAGCCCGGAGGTGTTGAACCGGGGAAGCCCGGAGGTGTTGAACCGGGGAAGCCCGGAGGTGTTGAGCCAGGGAAGCCTGGAGGTGTGGCACCAGGGAAGCCAGGGGGCGTTGAGCCAGGCAAACCCGGAGGCGTTGAGCCAGGGAAGCTTGGAGGCGTCGAGCCAGGGAATCCTGGAGGTGTAGAACCCGGCAGGCCAGGAGGTGTTGAACCAGGGAGGCCCGGGGTGATTCCAGGCGGTACTCCAAGCCCACCCTTACCAGGATAACCCATGCCGGGATACCCCATACCCGGATAACCAGGGATGCCACTGCTGGGTGCCGAGGTACTGCCCCCTTGCGTGTAGTCGTTGAAGTGTACAGGCGAGGTTAGCAGGAGCTTCAGGGATTCCGCGACTGCGGTCAGATCGGGGACGAGACGATTCTTCGCCAGCTCACGCGAATCGGTTGCTGAGCGTAAGGTCAGCCGAAGGTTGGCGACAAACTGGCGCGGGGTGAAGGCAATGAGGTTCAGGCCGAGGTAACGGGTCCGCTCCGTCAGCGGTTCGAGTGCCGAGGAGAGGACATCAAAATCTTTCTTGAGCAACTTTGGGTCAAAAGGCTTCGTCTCGAACTTTTCCGCGTAGACGAGAAGCGGCACGACCAGCCTGTTCCCATCCATCTCATCAAGTGCCTTCTTCAACGGGAACTCAACTGTTCGGTATGTATCCGCCGACGTAACGGGCTTGTCGGCAGACGGCTGTTTCCCGCTTGTCGAAGGTGTTGGGGCGCCGTTGGACACCATGAGCGTCTGGAACGGAGGGTACCCGTCGGCGTCTAGCTCGCCGAGAAACTTCTTCAACAAGGCGTGGTCGCCCAGCAGGATGTGCTGGTTGTCGTAGAAGCAGATGGCCATTGGTTGACCACCCTCGGCCGCCTGAGTCTTGGGCGGCTCGTGTTCGAAGAACTCACCCAGCAACGACCGCATGGAGAGTGTGTTCGAGAGCGCGTTGATGAATGGGTTGGAGCGGATCGTATAGAGCGTGTACGACTTGATCGTTTCTGGCTTGGCTCGCAGCGTGTTGGTTTCCAGCATCCGCCGCGCGGATTCGGTCGGCGGCGCGGGAATCTTCAGCTTGATCACCCCGAATGGGGCACGCTGCTTGCCTGCGAAGCAGTGAATGTACGTTTCCACATCGTCGAGCGGGAAACCCATCGAGGTCTGGAACGATCCTGCAGTCTGCGAGCCGTTAAGTGCCTCATAAAGAGTGCTTTCGCGCATCTTGTCGAAGTTGACGCGGTAAACGGCAACGGCGGAACCTGGCAACAGATTGGTGGCATTGCGGATGCTGGAGGCGGTCTGCGGCGCGCCGGGGGTCGTTTTCGGATCCACCTTGGGGTTCGGATTCTGACCGTCGGGGTTCTGGCCATCGGGATTCTGACCGTCTGGCCCGGTGTTGCCACCCTTGGTTCCTACGAAACCGCCACCCGAGGGTTTCTTGTCGTTAGTGCCACCACCGAAGGCCAGAACCCCGACAATGATGACCACTACAACAGCCCCAACCCCCGCGCCAATCTTCACGAGTTTCTTGTTCTTTCCGGGGGACGCGGCTGCCTTCTTTTTCTCGGCGCCTTTCTTTGCGTCCTTCGCGTCCGCAGTCGGTTCCTCGACCTTGAAGCGATACTTGCACTTCGGGCACTCGACCTTGGTGCCGACGAGTTTCGGGTCCTTGATGGTGACCGGCGCCTCGCAACTCGGACACGGAACCTTGAAGCTAGGCATGAGCCTCTCCGCGACGGCGGGGGGAAATGAATCGTAGACTCATCTTAGCGGGCGTCGGGCCGCGGGTACAAAGGGTTTTTGTAACGCCCTGAGCGAGTCGCGCGAGGAGAGGGGGGCTGGGTGAACGTTCGCGATTGTGACGGGTTGTGCGACGCGAATAGGGGGAATCGGCGCTGACCGGACTTTTCTTCTACACTCCTGTTAGACTTACCCTATTCTGTAACACCGCCGGGCCGCAGCGCTCCGGCGGCATCGCGCGGAGTTATCCCCCGTCATGCGTTCCCCGATTAAGGGGCTTTTGGAACGGCTCAGCCCCGAGCACTATGTTCGGCGCCAGTCACTGGTGCTGATCAACGGCTTGGCCGAACAGTCCGAGTCGTGGTATCGCAACCGGCGATTCTGGTCGCGATATTTTGACGTTCATTCGCCCAACATCCTCGCCTACGAGGGTGAGGCACTTCACAAGAAAATCGCGGCGAAGGAGCCCATCACCGTCGATTACCTTGTGGGCCAACTCCACACCTACCTCGATCAGTTCGTGCAGACGCCGCCATACCACCTCGTCGCCAGTAGCCTCGGCGGGAAGGTCGCGGTCGAGTTCGCGGTCCGTTATCCGAAACTGGTCAGTCGGGTCGTGTTGATTTGCCCGTCGGGGATGGGTGACATCGAGCAGTTGCCAATCATGGATGGAGTCCGGGGGCAAAACGCCAACTCAATGGTGCGCAGCGTCTTTCACAGACCGCGCCGTGTGGACCCGCAGATTCTCTATTACTACAAGGCCAAGTTTGCCAGCCGGGCCTGGAAGACCGGCTTTATTCGAACCGTTCGCGGGACACTGGAGCATTCCGTGCGCGAACAAATGGCCCGCGTGCAGGCTCCCACACTGCTCGTCACAGCTTCGCATGATAAAGTCTGCGACCCGAAAACAGCGGAGGAGGCCGCACATGAGTTGCCCTGCGGCTTCTTCCGCAAGGTCAAACGCTGCGGTCATGCCCCGCAAATCGAGAAACACTGGCTGATCAACCGGCTAGTCGTAAACTTCCTCAGTTCGCCTCAGCCCACTTCACACCCATCATGGACAAAACTTATCCTGGCCAAACCTACGCGAGCCACCACGAAATGACGCCAGTTTCTGCCGGCGGCCTCGCGACGGGACTTCCCGCCGCACCCGCCTCTGCTCCCACACCTGCCACCGATGCCAAGACAAACCCCAACACGCCTGCAGGCCGCGCCCCAACCGGCCCGGACTGGTGGCTCATGATGCGAGCATTCCTCACGCAGGGGAAGAAGATCGCGTCATTCGCTCCCAGTTCGCGTTTCATGGCGCGAAAGATCCTCGATGGGATCGACTGGAACAAGGCCCGTACCATCGTCGAGTTGGGTGCCGGCACCGGCCCCATTACCGCCGCGATGGTCCAGGCCGCCCGACCAGGCACCAAGTTAATTGTCATCGAGATCGACCCGACCCTCTGCGGCCGACTCCGCGACCGCTTCCGCGCCACCTCGAATGTGGAGGTGATACTCGGCGACGCCACGAAGTTCGGCGAATTGCTCGCCCAGCGCGGTATCCCGCACGTCGATCACGTTCTCTCGGGGTTGCCGCTGCCGTCGTTCCCGGAAGAAGCACGCGATGCCATTCTCGAAGTCTCGGCCAGCACCATTGCCGCAGGGGGCACCTTCCGGCAACTCACTGTCATGCCGATGATCTACTACAAGCTCTATCGGCGTTACTTCGACGACGTGCGATTCCGCTTCGTACCCTTCAACCTGCCGCCTGGCGGTGTGTATGTCTGCCGTGGATATCGCGCGAAGAACGGAGAGTGATTCGCGATCGGTGGAAGTGGGCAGAAGACAATTGGGCACGAATCGTGTAGCCTGAGTTCGTGCCTGGAACTGCCCATAGCCCACAACCCACAACACCTCCATGCCCGGCACGTCGTTTCTCGCGCCTCTTGCGAATACCTCACTTATGCGCCGGGCCGCTGATGCGGTCATGCTTCGCTACGCGCACAACCGCGTCGCGACGCTCGACCAGATGGACCCCGCCCGCGTACAGGAGGCCACGCTCCGGCGGCTTGTCCGACATGCGCGGAACACGCGATTCGGCCGTGACCACGACTTTGCACGTGTCGCGTCGGTCGCCGACTATCAGGCTCGCGTGCCAGTACGCGACTACGAGTGGTTCTGGAATCATTACTGGAAGGATGCCTACCCGCGCATCGACGACATCACCTGGCCAGGGAAGATTCCCTACTACGCACTTTCCAGCGGTACCACCAGCGGTGCGACGAAGTACATCCCGGTGTCGCGCGAAATGGTCGCTTCCAACCGTAAGGCTGGCTTCACCACGACCGCATTCTTCCGACACGCGTTCCCGCACGCGAAACTGCTCACGGGCAAGTTTTTCTTCCTCGGTGGCAGCACTGACCTGCGCAAGCAGGACGATGGAAGCTTCGCCGGCGATCTCAGTGGCATCGCGGCACGCGAGGTGTATGGCGCGATCCGCCCATATACATTCCCGCCGGAGGAACTGACCCTCATCACCAACTGGGAAGAGAAGCTCAACCGCTTCGCCGAACTGAGCGCGAATGAGCCGATCACCGCGATCAGTGGTATCCCAGCGTGGATGCAACGGCTCTTCGTGAAGGTGCGAGAGATCACCGGCAAACGCACCGTCGCGGAGGTGTGGCCGCACCTGAGGATGGTTGTCCACGGCGGCACCAAGTTCGACCCGTTCCGTGAACTCTTTGTCAAGGAGATCGGCTCCGACGCGGTTCACTTCTGTGAGGTCTATCCTTGCTCGGAAGGCTTCATCGCGACCGAAGACCCGCGCTACCACCTGTTGCGCATGGTGCCCGATCACGACATTTTCTTCGAGTTCGTGCCAGTCGAGGAACTGGGGAAGGAGAACCCGACACGGCATACGCTGGCGAACGTGGAAGTCGGCGTTCAATATGCGGTGGTACTCACCACCTGTGCCGGGCTGTGGGCATATACGGTGGGTGATACGGTGGCCTTCGAGCGTCGCAACCCGCCGCTGATTCGTTTCACGGGTCGCACCAAGTATTTCCTTTCGGCTTTTGGTGAGCATCTCATTAGCGAGGAAGTGGAGAAAGCCGTGGCGCTTGCCTGCCGCGAATGCGGCGTGTTCCAGACCGACTTCCACGTCGGGCCGGTCTTCCCGTCGGACCCATCGAAACCGGGGCATCACCTCTATCTTGTGGAGTTCGTGGGTGAGAAGCCGGACCTCGGTCGCTTTGCTCGCGCGATTGACGAGGAACTCACGCGCATCAACGAGGATTACGGACCGCACCGCGTCGGCGACCTTGCGATGCTGATGCCCGAAGTACGTACCGTGAAGCCGGGGGGATTCGATGAGTGGATGAAGGCTCGTGGGAAGTATGGTGGCCAGAACAAGGTGCCCCGCATGGACAACAGCGGCACCATGACGAAGGACATGATCAACTGGCTCACGGAGCACGCCTGGCTCGGATGAAGCGAGAGCCTGTGTTCATCGCAACAGTGGGGAAGCACGGTTGGCCGTTGGCGACGCGCATTGCAAGCCGTTGCCTCATCGTACTTCATACGTCAGGGCAAGCTGGGTAAGTCATCCTGTTTTCCGGATCGTTCCTTCCAGTCCTTCTATTCAACTCGCCCAGACTGTGCGGCCGATACCGTGAATATCGGGTTCACCGATCTTCCGGGTTCCGCACGGGTGTGACATGCACGGAACGGTTCGCTATTCACGTTGCCTACCTACCCTTGCCGCCTTCGCAGCAGTCGCGCTGATCGCGACACCGGGTTGTACGCGCAACTTTTACCGAAAGCGGGCTGACAAAGATGTGGAAGGCATCATTACTCAGAAGAACGTCTTCCCCAACTGGCAGGTGAAGAACTGGCACGTTTATCCGGATCCCCGCGCGCGCTTCGCCGACCCCACCAACCCCGACCGACCACCGTACCCGCCTGACGATTACGCGGCCCGATTGCTTTCTCCCAACCCACAGCGTCCGACCAGGAAGTCGGGTGTGGGTCGCGTCGAGGGGTCGGGTTATCTGCATATCCTTGAGCAGTGGGACTCGCAGAATCGCGCTGCGGCCGCCGCACCAGGGGCGGTACCGATGCCGCAGGGCGCACCGGAAGCCATCCCCGCGCCGCAGCCCGTGGCGTCGAAGTTCACCCCTGCATCTGGGGCCGAACCCGCTTCTCGGAACTCGATCCCCGAACCCGATCTGCACGCGATGTCTGTTTCGACCCTCAGCAGTGAACACCCTGCCGTGCGTCATCCGTTGCTGCCCGGCATGCCCGGCACGCCTCGGCCCGCTGGTGTTGTGAAGGTCAGCGCGAATCCGGGCGATACGAAGCCACACACAGGCGAATTCGCTCCGTGGACGGCCGCCCGCCCGCACCTCGCCGACCCAGCCATCGCCGATGGAGGCAAGGGTCCGAGCATCACCGAATTGCGGCAGCCCGCTGTGATGCCGGCTTCCGCAGCGGGTGACCCGAAGTCTCGCGTGGTCCCTGCCGGGGGTGTGGTACCCGCCGAAACTGACCCGGCCGCGCCGGCGTTGCCCCCAATCCCTGTCGTTCTAGCACAGACCGATAAGCCGAAGGAGTTGCCGTCGGCTCCGAAGCCCCCGCAGCAGCTTCCCTTGCCGAAGGTGAGCGACCCGAACGTAACACCGCCCACACCCACCCCCGGCGATCCGGTTGGCCGCGAGGGATCGACGGTTCCAGGCACAGGAGATCCCGCAGCCGACTACCTCCGCGCACTGGAAGTGAACCAGCCCGGATACCGGCTCACGCTGGAACAAGCTGTGGAACTGGCCGTGTTCAACAGCCGCGAGTTTCAGGACCGCCGCGAAGACCTCTATCTCGCAGCACTGGAAGTGACGCTCCAGCGGTTCAACTTCGCAGCGCAGGCGTTTGCGGCCGAGCAGGCGATCTATCGTTCCACCGGCAGCCAGTTATCGAACGCCGGACGGCTATGGAACCTCAAGGGCACCAGTGGCTTCGGGAAGGTGTTCCCGGCGGGTGGAAGCGCCCTGCTCAGCCTTGCCAACAACATCGTCCTCGATCTCTCGAACGGCAAGCCGACTATTGCCGTCAGCAACCTGTCGTTCACACTGATGCAGCCGTTCCTGCGTGGCGGCGGCTATGCGGTCACGCTGGAGCCGTTGACGCTCTCGGAGCGCAACCTGCTCTACGCGATCCGCTCGTATTCCCGTTTCCGGAAGGTCTTCTTCGTCGCCATCGCTGCGGGGCAAGCCGCGGGCGGCGGCTACACCAACAACCCTTACGGCTTCCAGGGTTTGTCTGCGAACCTCGGACGCGGTATTGGTGGCAACCTCACGGCTCCCAGCACGGGCTATCTCCAGTTGCTTCAGTTCCGCGCTATCATCAACAACCAGCGCCGCAACGTGGCATCGCTGGAACGACTTTTACGGCTGTATCAGGCGTTCCGTGAGGGCGGACAGCAGTCGCCGCTTCAGGTCGGTCAGGTGGAAGTGCAACTCCTGAACAGCCGCGGCAACCTTCTCGGATCCGGTAGCGCCAACGGTGGTAGTGGTATCCGCGGTTACCTCGACGCCATGGACAACTTCAAACTCCAGCTTGGTTTACCAATGACCGTGGAAATCGACCCTGACGATTCCTTGCTTGATCCGATCCGCGATCAGTTGGCCCGATTCGACGAGTTATTCACGCAATCGCGAGCCGTGGGTGTGGACGCGGCGAAATACTCACCGAACGAGCCGGTCGGTGATTTCCGCAAGCGGTGGACCGCACTGTTTACCGAGTCCCCCCTGGTGCGAGGTACGCAGTTCTCCACGACCATCGGCAAGCGGTGGGCGTCGTGGTCGCCGCCGACTCTCACCGCGGATCAGGTTCAGGCACGGCTGTCGAAGCTGCGTGAGGAACGCCGTAAACTGCTCGACGCCCGGGTCGAACGTGAACTGCGGAAGTTGCCGGAGCCTCCTGCCGAGGCCAAACGCATCACGGAGCTGAACGCCGAGATTGAGCTGGGTGAGTTCGAGTCGCGCGTCCGCGAGTACGAGGCCCAGCCGTGGGCCAAGCGAACAGGTCGGGAGCGATTGTCGATCCAGGACAGTGCATTCACTGCGGCATTCAACGCGTTCTTCCTCGTGCTGCTCGAAGCGCAAAATGAGCGGTTGGAGAAACTCTACGCAAACTGGCCGAAACTCCAGTCGCTGCCTGTGCAGAACATCGACGTGCAGAAAGTGACGCTCGATGAGGCTTACATGGTGGTTGTTCAGACGGCACTGCTGAACCGGGTGGACCTGATGAACGCCCGGGCGCAGGTGGTGGATGCTTGGCGACAGATTAAGGTCACCGCAAATTCATTGCGGGGAGTGTTCAATGTCCAGTATGATCTAAATGCCGGCACCCCAGCCGGTGGGAACAGTCCGTTCGCTTTTGCCGGCGCGCGGAACACGAATGAGGTGACGTTTAACTATCAATTGCCTCTCGTCCGCCGCGCCGAGCGTAATAATTACCGTGCCGCCCTCATTGCCTACCAGCGCCAGCGCCGCACTCTGATGGCCTTCGAGGACAACATTGCCAACGACGTGCGCAGTGACGTGCGACAATTGCGAACCCTGGCCGAACTCTATCGCATCCAACAGCGTGCGGTCGAACTCGGCTATGCCCAGGTGGACAATGCGGAGGCGGTCCTCTTCGCTCCTCCTGTGCCTGGTGCTGGCTCGGATGCCGGCAGCGCTGCCGCCCTTACCCAGCAGGTGCTTCAGAACCTGAACAATCTGCTCGGCGCCCAGAACAGCCTGTACACCCTCTGGATACAGTGCCTGACCGCCCGAATGAAGCTTTACCTGGACATCGCAGAGATGTCACTCGACGATCGCGGGGTATGGTACGATGAGCTTTTCCACCGAACCGACCGCCCAGACCAACAACCCAACGCACGACAACAAGGCGAACGGCTCCCCGCCCCCCAGCCAGTCGAGCCGAGGCCCTAGCGCCAAGCAACTGCCTGGCCGCGGGCGCGGCTCCAAAGTGGTGCCGCTCGCCATTATCGGTGTCCTCATCCTGGGTGTTACGGGCGTGGGAGGATGGTTCGCGTTCCTTCGCCCGGCCCCAGCCCGCGCCGATGTGTTGCTCCATGTGGTCAGGAAGGAGCCTCTGATCGTCAGCGTCACTGAAAAGGGGACGCTGGA
Organism: uncultured Frigoriglobus sp.; assembly: GCA_964422915.1. Lineage (GTDB taxonomy): Bacteria > Planctomycetota > Planctomycetia > Gemmatales > Gemmataceae > Gemmata. The sequence continues at coordinate 18,108 of CAYRDG010000057.1, forward strand.
ATCCGCGGACAATCGCGACATTATTTGCAAGGTGCGAGCAGGCACAAAGGGTTACGCCAGCAGTATCAAGTGGGTCATCGACGACGGCTCTCGCGTCAAGCCGGGTCAACTCCTGATGATTCTCGACGACTCCGCACTGCGAGACCAGGAGGAGAAGCAACAGATCGAAGTGCAGAACGCACTTGCCAACAAGATCAAGGCCGAGAAGGATGTCGAGATCGCCGTTAAGCAGAACAAGCTTAACATCGCCACCGCCGAGGCGGCACTCATCACGGCGGAAAACGCACTCCGAAACTATACCGGTCTGGGCTTCGATTCCTCCCGCGCCGCGCTGGTGGCCCTGGGTGGCGGCCCGGTCGGGCTGGCCGAGGGCGGCACCTTCCGCCAGTCTGTCGACGACCTGAGTGGACAAGTCCGACTCGCCGAGAGTACAGTTGAGCAAAACCGCGACCGCGCCTCCTGGGCCGACCGCATGGTCAAGCTCTCTTATCTCAGCCCTGCCCAGGCTCAGGCCGAGAAATCTCGACTCGACAGCTCTGTCGAAACGCTCCGCAGCCTCAAAGCCAAACTCCGTCAGTTACTCGAAAGCGATCGCGACCAGACACTGACCAACCTGATCCTGACTCGCGACAAGGAGCAGGTCAACGTCGAGAAGGTCAAGCTGGAGGCCGATGCAAGTCTCGCCAAGTTCATCGCGGAGAAGCACAAGTGCGATCTGATTTTCGCACAGGCCGACGAGGTGTTTCGCGACATCGTGGCGCAACGGGCTGAGTGCAAGATTGTCGCACCGAGTACCATCGAGCCAAACTCGATGGTCGTCTACTACAAGAACGAGTCGAGTCGCTGGCGCAGCACAAGCGAGGGAATGATTGAGCAGGGCGCGCAGGTGAAGGAAGGGCAAAAGTTGCTCCGCATCCCCAATCTGCACCGGATGCAGGTGAACACGAAGGTTCACGAGGCGATGGTCGCCCGCATCCGTGGCGACGTGCGCGTTCCCACCCATGTCGTGGATGGGGTCAGCGCCGTCATGATGTTGAACACGCACGGATTTAGCCGCGTGGTTGGTCAGCGTCAGGAAACCATCGACCGCGTCCGCGAACGGCTCCGCAACTTTGAATATCAGAAGATCAGCGACGGCCAGAAAGCGACCGTTCGCGTGGATGCACTCCCCGATCGTACCTTCGAAGGGCACGTCCGCACTGTCGCCAACGTCGCCAGTCAGGCCGATTCGTGGATCTCGGATGTGAAACTTTACCAGACGATCGTTACTATCGACGCCGAAGTACTCGCTGATGGTAGCCGCAAGCCCATCATCAACGAGCGACTCAAACCCGACATGACCGCCGAGGTGACCATCACGGTGGACACCGCGAGAGAGCCAGTGTTGACCGTCCCGGTGCAGGCCATCCTCGGTGGTGCCGACATGGGCGCCGTGCGGCAGATCTACGTGAAGTCGGCATCTGGCGAATTCGACCGCCGTGATGTGACTCTCGGCCTCTTCAACGAGAAGGTCGTCGAGATTCGCGAGGGGCTGAAGGAAGGCGACGAGATCGTGATCAACCCGAAGGTGCTCCTGGCCCCGGAAGACAAGACCCGAACGCACGAAGCCGACAAGGGCGGCGGTAAAAACTGGAAAGGCGGCGGGAAGGGTGGTTACTCTCCTGGCGCTGGTGGTGGAAAGGGCGGGACCGGCGCAGGTGGGAAGGGTAAGAGCGGCACCAAGAAGAAGGGCGGCGCGGGCGGCGGCCAGCCGTCGGGTGGAATCTAACTTCAACGCGGTCAGGAGTGGATTCGCCCGGTCCACTTCCTTCACAAGGTGAACCGCCGCGGGAACTCCAGCAATCCCGCGCGTTATCCCCAAGACACTCAGACATCGGGTCTTATGCCTTCCATCGTTCGCGTCACCGATTTGGTGAAGAACTATTACCTCGGCTCGCAGACCGTTCACGTCCTCAAGGACCTGAACCTCGCGTTCGACGAGGGCGACTTTGTCGCACTGATGGGGCCGTCGGGTTCGGGTAAGTCCACTCTTCTGAATGTTCTGGGTTGTCTCGATCGACCCACAAGCGGTCACTACTTCCTGGGCGATGTGGACGTGTCCGAGATGGACGACGACCAACTCTCCGAGGTCCGCAGCACTTACCTGGGATTCATTTTTCAGTCGTATAACTTGCTGCCGCAATACACGGTAGTCGAGAACATCGAGCTGCCGTTGCTCTATCAGGGTGTGAAACTCGACGCGGCAACAAAGCAGCGCTGCACCGAACTGGCGGAACTCGTCGGGCTGGCAGATCGGCTCGATCACCGGCCACTCCAACTCTCCGGCGGACAGCAGCAACGTGTCGCCATCGCGCGCAGCCTGGTCAACGACCCGCACCTGATCCTCGGCGACGAACCGACCGGTAACCTCGACTCGAAGACCAGCGTGGAGATCATGCAGATGCTCCGCGAACTGAACCAGTCCGGCAAGACGATCATCATGGTGACGCACGAGAACGACATCGCTGCCTGGGCGCGCCGCGTGGTGCGACTGCGCGACGGCCGCGTTGAGAGCGACGTGCGTAACGACTCCCGTACCGTCGTGGAGATGGGCTGATGAGCCACGACCTGAAACTCACTGGGCCGCTCCTGTACGCTGCCATCTTCGCCGGACTGATGGCGCTGGGTGCCCTGGCGGTGCTGGCGGCGAACCTTACGGGCTATCTGCCTCTGGCGCCCAACGCAGCCAAGCTTCGCCGGAGTGTGTCGCTGGCGATCAAGAGCCTGTGGTTGCACAAACTCCGATCGTTCCTCTCGGTGCTGGGTATCATCATCGGCACCTGCTCGGTGATCGCGCTGATGTCATTCGGCGAGGGATCCATGCAGGATGCACTGGACGATATCAAGCGGCAGGGGGCAACGAACATCATCGTTCGCAGCGTCAAGCCGCCGAACGAGTCTTCCACTGCGTCGAAGGGTTTCGTCACCTCATTCGGGCTGACTGACCATGACCTGGAACGCTTCTCGACGTTCGGCAGCGCGGTGGGGCGTGTGGTGCCGATGCGGGTCTTTCCGACCGAGGTGCGCTATCTCGACCGGATGCTCCCCAACGGCCGGGTTATCGCCACGGTGCCCGATTATCAGGTTGTCAACAAACTCCAGATGGCGCGCGGCCGCTTTCTGAACGAGGCAGACGACACGAATCTGGAAAACTACTGTGTGCTTGGCTCGGAAGCTGCCGACCGGCTATTCCCATTTGAAGATCCCATTGGCCAGACGGTAGGAATGCGGAGCCACTTCTTTGTCGTTGTCGGCGTCGTGAAGGAACGGATGCCAACGGGTGGTTCGGGCGGGAGCCAGGCCGCCGAGGACTACAATCGCGACATCTACATCCCGCTGCGGACCAGCAATCGCCGCTTCGGCGAGATCATTTACATCCGCACGTCCGGATCGCGCAGCGCCGAGAAGGTGGACATCAGCCAGGTCACGTTGACGGTCAACGCCGAGGTCGATTCACCTGTGGGACGCGCGAAAGTGCAAGCCGTTGGCCATGAGATCAAGATGATGCTGGAGGAGCATCACCCCAAACGCGACTGGGCCGTGACTGTACCGCTGGACAAGTTGGAGGAAGCGGAACGCGCGCAGCGACGATTCACGATGCTCATGGCGATGATCGCATCCATCTCGTTGGTCGTTGGTGGCATCGGCATCATGAACATCATGCTCGCGACTGTGACGGAGCGTACACGCGAGATCGGCATCCGCCGTGCATTGGGTGCCAAGCGTAAGGACATCATCATGCAGTTCCTCGTCGAGGCCATCGTCCAGACGACCCTCGGCGGCCTTTGCGGTGCGTTTCTGGGTATCGCGGCGGTGTTCATGCTGCCAGCGACCTGGGATCTCGTGCGAAAGTGGGGCTGGTTCGCTTCTGATATGGGGCTACCGGCCAAGTTGCACGTTGGGGCCATATTCCTGTCCCTGGGAGTATCAATTCTCGTTGGCATGGTGTTCGGCCTCTACCCGGCGTGGCGCGCCGCCCGGCTCGACCCCATCGAGGCACTGCGGCACGAATAAACGCGGGATCGCCGCGAAGTCGTACCCCGGCCTCGATCTGCTTCGCGCACTGGCCTATGGACTGGTTGTCAATTGCCATGCCGTCAGCGCGTTCAGTTCGCCCCCGAACTACCGCGTCTTGCAGCTTGGCGGGCGCGGCGTTGATCTCTTCGTTGTGCTCAGCGGCTGGCTGCTCGGCCGCCAGTTGATGCGCGAACTCCGCGATACCGGTACCAACGATCTCTTCTCGTTCCTTGTTGTATCTCCTACTCGTTTGGACCCTGTCGCTCGCGATGGCCGAGGGTCTCTACCGAATCGTGGAACGGCCAGGAGTGCGCCTGCGTGAACGATTCGAGATGAACGGCTCGCGCGACCTTCCGCAGCGGTGTACGGCACGCTGAAAACTCGCGACGGCAATGTGGGGAGGTCACGCCACGGTTTGCGTCGAGGCATTCTCTGATTCGTGACCGAGTGTGC
>CAYRDG010000058.1:0-22550 GCA_964422915.1 uncultured Frigoriglobus sp.
CGTTGAACATCCTGTGGGCCGTGCGCATCGGCGGCATCATCACTCTGGTGGCGCTGATCAGTAGCATGATTTACTTCTTCCGCCGTGAGTCGCGTAAGGATGCCGCCGCCGCGACCACACCGACAAACGTGCAATCGCCCCACGCGCACGGGGCCGGGGGGACTGCATGACCAGCCTGACACTGTTGTCGTTCATTCCGGAGATGGCGTCCACGCAGGCGTACCACTTCGAGATGTTGTTCTGGTACATCGCGATCACGACCGGCACGGTGGGTTTCGCGGTCTACGGCGCGCTGCTCTACTTCTGCGTCGCGTATCGCCGTGGCGCAACCACAGGCAGTACGCCGCGCATCCTCGGATCTGTGCGGTTGGAACTGGCCTGGACCATCACGCCTCTGATCATCTTCATCTCGTACTTCGCCGCCGGAGTGGTGGTCTTCAACAAGGCCGCGCACCCGCCCGAAGATGCGATGGAGATCTTCGTGATCGGCAAGCAGTGGATGTGGAAGGCACAGTATCCCAATGGCCAACGGGTCATCATTGGCGGCAACCCGCGGAACATGACGGAAGCCGAGCGGAACTCCATCGGCAAGCTCGTGCTGCCGAAGGGGCGGCCCGTGATCGTGACAGTCACCTCCGAGGATGTGATCCACGATTTCGGCGTCCCGGCGTTCCGCTCCAAGGTGGATGCGCTTCCGGGCCGTTACACCAAGGCGTGGTACGAACCGACACGCACCGGCGAGTACCACATCTTCTGCGACCAGTATTGCGGCACCTGGCACTCACTCATGGTCGGCAAGATCAAGGTGGTTGAGCCAGGCGAGTTCGACGCGTGGCTCAACGGCTTCGCGCCGCTCCAGGGGACCGAGCATCCTGTGGATGGTTCGCCCGCATTCGAGGGCCAGAAGCTCTTCAAGAAACTCCAGTGTAGTGTCTGCCACAGCGCCACGCCAACAGGCAAGGCACCGGTGCTGGAAGGGCTTTACGGCAGCCGGGTTCCACTGCGTGGCGGCGGCGCTGAAATCGCCGATGATCAGTACATCATGGAGTCGGTCCGCAAGCCCAAGCGGAAGGTCGTGGATGGTTGGGAGGCGATCATGCCAGCCTTCGACGAGACGCAAGTCACGGCGGAGGAGTTGAACCAACTGGTTGCCTACATCCGTAGTCTGCGGAAAGGCACGACGCCAAGCCGCACCGAGCACTTCCCCGCGCCCAACGGGGCGCCGACGGAGCGGGGTACGCAATCGCCGGAGAAGAAATAATGAGCATCGCGATCTCCCACACAGGGCCGGCGCCCGCGCCTGTCCCCCCCGAGCCGGAACCGGTGCCGGTCAACTATCTGAACAACGGCCATTCCATCTGGTCGTGGCTGTTCACTGTTGACCACAAGCGGATCGGCATCCTGTATCTCGTGTCGATCTCGCTCTTCTTCGTGGTGGGAGGCACTGCGGCCGGCCTGGTCCGGCTCAACCTCCTGGGCTACGACGAGAGCGGCCACATCCTCACCGAGGATGCCTACAACCGGGCGTTCACCGCGCACGGTGTGGTCATGCTGTTCTTCTTCCTGATTCCCGCTGTACCCGCGGTATTCGGGAACTTCTTCATCCCGATGATGATCGGGGCGAAGGACCTCGCATTCCCCAAGCTCAATCTCGCGAGCTGGTATGTGTTCATGATCGGCGCGGGGCTGGCCATCTGGTCGGTGCTCGCCGGCGGCATCGACACAGGCTGGACGCTCTATCCGCCGTACAGCACGCGGGCCAGTCAATCGAATGTGATTCCTGGCGTGCTCGGGGCGTTCATCTCCGGCTTCAGCTCGATCATGACCGGGCTGAATATCATGGTGACCGTCCACAAGATGCGCGCGCCAGGTATGACCTGGAGTCGGTTGCCGCTGTTCGTCTGGTCGCTCTACGCTACCAGTCTGATTCAGTTGCTCGCCACACCCGTTGTCGCAATCACGCTCCTGCTCATTTGCGTGGAACGCGCCTGGGGTGTGGGCATCTTCGATCCGGCCCTGGGTGGCGACCCGGTGCTGTTTCAGCACATGTTCTGGTTCTACAGCCACCCGGCCGTGTACATCATGATTCTGCCGGGGATGGGTGTCGTCAGCGAAATCCTGCCGTGCTTCTCGCGCAAGAACATCTTTGGCTATCACGCCATCGCCTGGTCGAGCGTCGGTATCGCGGTCGTGGGCTTCCTGATCTGGGCGCACCACATGTTTGTGGCGGGCATCAGTTTCTATGCGGCGCTCATGTTCAGCTTCCTGAGCATGCTCGTGGCCGTGCCGAGTGCCATCAAGGTCTTCAACTGGACCGCGACACTTTACCGCGGTTCCATCACGTTCCAGGCACCGATGCTCTTCTCCATCGGCTTTGTGGGAATGTTCATCATCGGTGGTCTGACGGGGTTGTTCCTCGCGACGCTCGGAACGGACATTCACTTGCACGATACTTATTACATTGTGGCCCACTTCCACTTTGTGATGGTGGGCGGCATGGTGATGGGTTACTTCGCGGCGTTACACTTCTGGTGGCCGAAGATGACCGGGAAGATGTACTCCGACTGGTGGAGCCGCGTGGCAGCCGCCATCATCATTGTCGGCTTCTTCTTCACGTTCATGCCGCAGTTCTACCTCGGCTATCACGGGATGCCGCGTCGCTACCCGAACTACCCGCAGGAATGGCAGTGGCTCAATGTGATGAGTACGGCCGGTGCGAGCGTTCTGGGTATCGGTTACCTGATCCCTTCGATCTACCTGACGCTCTCGCTGTTCTTTGGCCGCAACGCAGGCTCCAATCCGTGGAGCGCGACCGGACTGGAGTGGGTCAGCCCCAGTCCGCCGCCGGTGTTCAACTTCGATGAGGCGAATATGCCCGTGGTCGTTTGCGGGCCGTATGAATACGCACTGGGTATCGATCAACTCGGCCGTGGCCTCCCCGAACCTCCGGGGCCAGGCGGCGCCGAAGGTCCGGCAGGCCGCGTCGGCCCCACCGGTCCCGCTGGCCCCATGCAAAAGGAGACCGAAGTTGTCGGCTAGCACCCACTCACCGGTGCTCAAGCACCACTTCGCAGACCTGAGCCAGCAGCACGCCTCCGAGCGGCTGGGGATGTGGATGTTCCTGGCCACCGAACTCCTGTTCTTCGGGGGTCTGTTCGGTGCGTACACCATGTACCGCGTCTGGTATCCCCAGGACTGGGAAGCAGCCAGTTCGTACCTGAACCGGCTGATTGCCACGGTCAACACGGCGTTGCTCATTACGAGCAGCTTCACGATGACACTGGCGATTCGTTCGGCGCGTCTGGGCGACCGCGCGGGTCTGTACCGCAATCTGTTGATCACCTTCGTGCTGGGCGCCGGCTTCATGGTGCTCAAGGGCTGCGAATACGCCCAGGACTACGAGGAACGGTACGTTCCAGGTCCGATGTTCCAGCGCGAATACGCGGCTGCCGAAGCGGAACTCAAGGGCCTTTCCGCTGCCGAGGTGGAGAAGCACCAGTTCGCACCAGAACGGCAACACTGGGCCGTCGAGATGGCCCGAAAGAATCATGGGAAGTTCGACACCGAGGCCGGCTTCGTCAGCCCGCAACGCGTGCAACTGTTCCTCTGCTTCTACTACATCATGACCGGCATCCACGGCATCCACATCATTGTGGGGCTGGGGTGTATTCTCTGGCTGGTGCTCGAAACCTATCGCGGCACCATACCCCCGGAGAACTACTCCACGGTGGAGGTTGTCAGTCTGTACTGGCACCTTGTGGACGCCATCTGGCTGTTCCTGATGCCGTTGCTGTACCTCGCCGGCGCTGGGATGCACCACTGAGTCGTTATTCACAGCGACCCGCTTCGGCGGGTTCCGTGGGTCACTCCAAACAGGGTTTCGTAATGTCTTCTCACCCGACGCCAGCACCGCACGCCACCTCTGACGATCCGCACGGCATCCGCGCGCACGCCGATAGCCCCGGCTTGCTGGCGGTTGTGTGGATCGTGGTTCTGGGGCTGGCGTTTGCAACCGTGGGCCTCTCCATGTCGATGGGGCCGACGAAGCTCACGCTGCCGTTGCAAATGGCCATCTCGTCGGTACAGGCGGGGCTGGTCGCCTACTACTTCATGCACCTTCGCCAGGGCGACCGCGTTGTGATCCTCACGGCGCTTTCGTCGCTCTTCTGGATGTGTATCCTCTTTGCCTTGTTCCTTGCTGACTACCTGACTCGCCATCTGATCGTTGGCACGGGTTGATCGGAAACTGGTAGAAGTATGAACGGATCGGCGGGCCGGCGGTTCTCGCGATGCGTGGCGGTGGCCGCGGTGGTGACGCTCGGCCCCTTCCTCCTCGCCGGTGGCAGTGGCTGCGACAGGGCGGCGGAGTATCCCGCCGCGATGCCGTTCCCCACACGAGCCGACCGCCTCGTGCTGAAACTTCCAGGGGCACCGCCTGCCGCGATGAACACGTCTGGCCATCGCGACGAGGAGATTGCGGGGCTTGATGGACATGGCGGTCACACCGTTGACCCGCAGACGCTTTCTGCAGAAGCCCGCGCCAAGCTCGACACATTCCTGAAGGAACAGTTCGGCACGCCGGCCGATCCGAACATGCCTGCGGGGCTCTCAAAGCTCACGAAGGCGCACCTCGCCGAGGGCGCGAGGCTCTACAAGCGGCACTGCCTCGACTGTCACAACATCAACGGCGATGGTCGCGGGGTGAAGTCGGGGCAGTTCGTCGTGCCGTTCCCACGAGACTACCGGCAGGGGTTGTTCAAGTTCACCACCACAGGCACCGAGAAGCCGCGGCGAGACGACTTACTCCACACGATTCACGACGGGCTGAAGGGAACCGCAATGCCGGCGTTCTCGCTCCTTCAAGAGGGTGAACGCGACTTGCTGGCCGGCTATGTGATTTACCTCTCGGCTCGCGGGCAAGTGGAGTTTGAGTCGCTCAGATCGCATGCGAATGGCAACCCGGTTGATCCCGGCACGCGGTTGGCGGCAATCCTCGACGAGTGGAAGAAGGCAGAGGCTGCGCCGGCGTTGCCCGCACCTCTCAACGATGGGGAGCCTGAATCGTCCAGCTACAACGAGGCAGTGAAGCGCGGCTACCAGCTTTACATCGCGAAGGCCGATGCCACGAAGGGCGAGAAGTCGTGTCTGGATTGCCACGGCGACTTCGGCCGCAAGCCGGTGCTTCAGTACGACGTGTGGGGCACAGTGGCGAAGCCGGCGAACTTCACCGAACCGACCCTCAAGGGCGGCAGCCGGCCCGAAGATGTCTATGCACGCATACGCTTCGGCATACCGGCAGTCGGAATGCCTGCGCACGGCCCGCCGAAATACACAGAGCGGCAGGTGTGGGACCTCGTGCGGTTCGTAACATCGGTTCCGTATCCGGTGAGGATGCCGCCGGACGTGCGTGCCGCCGTTTATCCGAATCCGTAAGCAAGATAGCAGGCACTCGTTCGGTGCCGTTGTACCGACTGGTAGCGTCTCGCCCTTCTCTCGATCACGGCGTGCGAAGCACGCCAAGCCCCGGCACACGACGTGTGCCAAAGACTCTGGCATACGGAACATGCCAGCTGAGGCACATGGAGTGTGCTTGACTCCTGCAGCACACTCCGTGTGCTTCCTACTATCTGGCACCGATGACCGACACTCTTCCGCGACCCGTTCCTCGATGGCTTCACGTTTGGGCGATTCTGTGCGTCTTCGTCACGTTCGTCTTGCTGGGGATTGGCCAGCTTGTCACAAGTTTTGGCGCAGGCATGGCCGATCCGGTGTGGCCCACGGAACCGTGGTACGTCACGCACACCGCCACGCAGACCGAGAAGGACAAGTTTCGCAAGGACTATGCCTTCTTCCTCGAACACTCTCACCGCATCACGGGCTGGACCGTGGGTGGTTTGGTCAGCATTCTCGGCATTGGTGTCCTCTGGACTGACCCGCGGAAGGTGCCACGCTGGGTCGCACTCGGTGGTCTGTTCGTACTCCTCATGGGCTATGGTGAGTTCCACGGCGGCATGATCGCCCAGCGCGGCAAGCCTGCATCGGAGATCGTTTTACCGATGCGGTCGGTGGGGACGGTCGGTGTCGGTCTGGTTGTGATGATCGGCGCGATCCTCAGCGGATTCGTCACGCGCACGCGCGGTACGGGAGTGCGGTTCTATGCGGCACTTGCACTGGTCGCGGTGATGATCCAGGGCTTGCTGGGCGGATTCCGGGTGAAGCTCAACGAACTGGTGGGAACGGACCTCGCGGCGTTCCACGGCGTCTTCGCGCAAGTCGTGTTGGGATTGCTCGTGACGGTGGCCGTCCTGACTCATCGGGTGTCGGCCGGTTCGCGTTCGGGGCTGTCGCGCTGGGCGCTGGCGCTGGCGCACCTGATCTTCCTACAGGTCATCTTTGGTGCCTGGGTGCGGCACTTCCCGGCGGCACTCCCCCAGCGGCTTCACTTCCTCACTGCCTTCGCCGCGACGGCGATTGCGGTGTGGTTGATCCGCGCGATCCTCGCCGACTCCGCCTCACGCACGCGCGCCGGGTGGGTTGTGTGGGCACTGGCGGCGGTTCTCGTTCTGCAAATCCTCCTTGGGGTGGAAGCGTGGATGGCCCGGTTTGGCCAGTATGTGCCGCCCTCGATGGTGAAAGTGACGCCCCAGAATGGCGCGATCCGCAGCCTGCATGCGCTGGTAGGTAGCGCTGTGTGGGCCGCATCGCTTGCGTTGGCCCTTCGATTGCGGACGGGTACGCCAGCGATCAATAGAGTAAATCCCGTTGACGATGCGCTGCGCGACTCCCACGCACCCGCTCGCACACCACTCGAAGCCTCCCGCCTTCGCGGAGACGCGCAATGATGAAGGTGACGCTGACAGGCGAAACCGATGCAATGCATCCACTGGCTGCGGCAGTCGCCGCACACCCCCGGGCGCATGCGCCGTCGCGCCTGGCAGATTACGTTGAGTTGAGCAAGCCGCGAATCGCCATCATGGCACTCTTTACCGTGGCTGCGGGCTACTTGCTCGGTGCCGGTCCTGCCGCCGATGCGCGTGTGCTGATTCACACGCTCATCGGTGCCGGGCTTGTCGCAGCAGGCGGCAGCGCGCTGAACCAGCTCATCGAACGCCGCATCGACGCACGCATGAAGCGAACGATGAAGCGCCCGCTGCCGGCAGGACGAGTCTCGCCTGAAGAAGCGGCGATGTTCGGCGCCTCGCTCGCTGGTGCCGGCCTGGCGTATCTCGCCGCGACGGTTCCTGGGCCGGCAACTGTTGCCGCTGCGTTCACCTTCTTGCTCTACGCGTTCGTCTATACGCCGCTGAAACAACTCACGGCCTGGAACACAGCAGTGGGCGCGGTGCCAGGTGCGTTACCGCCGGTCATCGGCTGGTATGCCGCGCGCGGCTGGGAGAGCGGTGCTTGGGAAGGGGCCGCGGTCCTCTTTGGCATCCTGTTCCTCTGGCAGATCCCGCACTTCCTGGCAATCGCCTGGATGTATCGCGCCGACTATACCGCCGGTGGGCTGAAGATGCTCCCTGGTTGCGATCCCAGTGGCAGCCGCACAGCGTTCGTGATGGTATTGACGGCTGCGGCACTCGTCCCACTCGGCTTTCTCGCCGCGTCGGCCGGTCTGGGGGGATGGGTCTTTGCGGTCGGTTCCGCGCTGCTGAGTCTCTTCTTCGTGCGCCGTTCGTTGGAGTTCGCGCGCGATCGTACCGATCGCAAGGCGAGGCGCGTGCTGCACGCATCGCTCTTCCACCTGCCTGGCGTCTTCGCGCTCCTGATGATCGACGCACTCATTCTGACGTGACATGAAGCGAACACTCCCTCTCATTCTTCTCCTCGCCACTGGTTGCGGGCCAGGGGGGGATTCGCGCCTGCCAACCCACCTCGACCCGCCACAGCCCGACCTCGATTACCCCGTTGGCTCGTTCTCGCTCGTGGAGCGAAGCGGCAAGAAGGTGACCGACAAGGACCTCCGCGGTAAGGTCTGGATCGGTTCCTTCATCTTCACGCGCTGCACCGGCCCGTGCCCGGCAGTCACGAACACGATGGGCCGCTTGCAATCCGAACTGAAGGACGACCTGAAGTCCGGCAATCTGAAGCTGGTCACCTTCACTGTCGATCCCAAACGCGACGACGCGGATGAACTGAAGAAGTATGCCGCAAGTCGGCAAGCCGACCCCAACAACTGGCTCTTCCTCACGGGCGACGAGAAGACGATTCATACGCTGATGAAGGAGCAGTTCAAGCAGGCCGTGGAACGGAAGATCGGTCCGGAGGTCCTGCCGGGTGACGAGTTTGGCCATAGCACTCGGCTTGTGCTTGTGGATCGCAACGGCGTGATCCGTGCGACCTTTGATGGGCTGCCCAGCGACGAGATGCCCGGCGCCAAGGAAGCATTTGAGGTAGGGTTGAAGCGACTCAAGGCACGCGCCCGGGAGTTGATGAAGTAACGCGTGGCGATTCGCTCATGGAGCGAGCGCCCATGTCGCCGGCGAATCTCATTGCACCGCGCGCGTTTCGTTGCTGGAATGACAGCATGGAACGCGACCCCTTCGATCATCTCTGGATCAACGCACGACTCGCCACCTTCGACTCCAGCGTGAAGGCACCCTACGGGTTGCTCGAAGGGCACACACTCGCGACCTGCGGAGAACAGATTGCCGCGATTCTTCCCGCCAGCGCACCTGAGGTTCTCACCCATCGTGGCCCGGTAACCGACTGTGCCGGGAAACTGATGACCCCTGGCCTTATCGACTGTCACACGCATCTCATCTGGGGCGGATCGCGCGCACACGAATACACGATGCGACTCGCAGGCGTGCCATACGCCGAGATCGCGCGAGCCGGCGGCGGTATCCTCTCCACAGTTACTGCGACGCGCACGATGAGCGAGGGCGACCTGGTTCACGCGGCGCTCCCGCGATGTCGCGCGCTTGCCGCGGAAGGAGTGACGTGCATCGAGATCAAATCCGGCTACGGGCTGACGCTGGAGGACGAACGGAAGATGCTCCGCGCCGCGCGGCAACTCGGAGCTCTGCTTCCACTGGAGGTGTCACCCACTCTCCTGGCCGCGCACGCCGTACCACCTGAGTTCTCCGGGCGGGCCGACGATTACGTCACGCATATCTGCAATGTCATCATTCCTGCAGTCGCTTCTGAACGGCTCGCGGAAGCGGTGGACGTGTTCTGCGAGAGCATCGCGTTCACACCGGCACAGTGCGAGCGAATTTTCGCGTCCGCGAAGCAGCAGGGGCTGGCGGTCAAGGGCCACGTCGAGCAACTGACCAACACGCACGGTGCGGAACTGGTCACACGGTTCGGCGGCTGGTCGGCCGACCACCTCGAATATGCCGACAGTACAGATGCCGAGGCGATGGCCCGCGCAGGTACGGTCGCGGTGCTCTTACCGGGAGCGTATTACTTTCTCCGCGAGGAGCAGAAACCACCCGTGGAACACTTCCGCACGGCAGGTGTGCCGGTTGCAGTGGCCAGCGACCTCAACCCTGGCACAAGCCCATTCGCGTCGCTGCGGCTGGCGATGAACATGGCCTGCGTACTGTTCGGGTTAACGCCCGAAGAGGCACTCACAGGGGTCACGCGCGAGGCCGCCCGCGCGCTCGGGCGTGAGGGTCGCATGGGGACACTCGCTGTTGGCAAGCAAGCGGACTTCCTGCTCTGGAATGTGACGCACCCAGTCGAGATTGTTTGTACGCTGGGCATCAATCTGCTCGCGGGACGCGTGGTACGGGGAAGGGAACGCAATGTCTCAAATTGACATGGGGGTTTGGACAGGACGTGTCGATTCGGGTGATGGCTCCGAGGCACTGCGCTGGCATCAAATGGTAAGGCCTCTCGCACCAGATGCCGCGCCAGGACTTGTGTTGGCAGGTTTCGCATGTGATGAGGGCGTGCGTCGTAATGGTGGTCGAATCGGGGCGAAGGAAGGTCCGCGTGCCATCCGCGGCGCGCTGGCGAACCTCGCTTGGCATCAAACGGGCCTGGTGTACGATGCGGGCGATCTGCAATGTGATGACGATGGCCTGGAGCACGCGCAGGCGAAACTTGCCGGGTTGGTCGCGTCGGCAATCCAGGCCGGTCACCGGCCACTGATCCTCGGGGGCGGCCACGAGACCGCATGGGGTACGTTTCAAGGTGTGATTGCGGCAAAGCCACAAACAGCCGTGGGAATCATCAACATCGACGCACACCTCGACTTGCGTGCCGATGTGCCAGGCACTTCCGGCACACCTTTCTACCAGATGGCGAAGTGGTGCGAGCAACAGGGACAAATGTTTCATTACTTGTGCATGGGTATTGCTCAACCATCGAACACCGCTGCCCTGTTCCATCGGGCAAGGGAACTCGGTGCGAGCGTTGTATCCGACAGTAACCTGCAGTCGATGGATCTGGATGCTGTTGGTGAGGTCATCGACGAGTTCCTCGATCGCGTGGAGAATGTGTATCTGAGCGTCGACCTCGATGTGCTGCCGGCGGCTGTCATGCCAGCGGTGAGCGCGCCCGCAGCGCGTGGCATTCCACTCGATGTGCTGGAAACGGTCCTCCATCGCATTTTCATCTCGAATCGTGTCATTGCGATGGACATCGTGGAATTGAATCCCGCATTCGACATCGACAACCACGGGGCGCGTGTCGCAGCACGGCTTGTCTATCAGTCGGCGAGTATTTGGGAGTAATCAGATGGCATTTACGCGCAGCGATTCGTCTCGCACTGTCCGCGCGCCACGCGGCCTCTCACTATCGTGCAAGAATTGGCAGGCTGAGGCGGCGTTGCGCATGCTCATGAACAACCTCGATCCAGATGTGGCGGAACGACCATCCGAACTCGTTGTGTATGGCGGCATCGGCCGCGCTGCGCGCAACTGGGAGTGCTTTGACACGATTGTCGAAGTGCTCAAACGGATCGATACGAATCAGACACTTCTGGTGCAGTCCGGCAAGCCAGTCGGCGTCTTCCCCACCCATCCTGACGCGCCGCGTGTACTCATCGCGAACTCCAACCTTGTCCCGCACTGGGCGACGTGGGAACACTTCCACGAACTCGACCGCAAGGGGTTGATGATGTTCGGGCAGATGACGGCCGGGAGCTGGATTTACATCGGTACACAAGGGATCGTGCAAGGAACCTACGAGACATTCGCCGCGGTGGCGAAGCAGCATTTCGACGGCAACGCGAGTGGGAAGTGGATTCTCACCGGCGGGCTTGGCGGCATGGGCGGCGCGCAACCGCTCGCTGCCACGATGGCCGGTTTCTCGATGCTTGCGGTGGAATGCGATGAGAGCCGTATCGACTTCCGACTCCGGACGCGCTATCTCGATCGCAAGGCCGCGAGTCTTGATGAGGCACTGGCGTTCGTGCGTGCCGGAAACACGGTATCGGTGGGGCTGCTCGGCAACATTGCGGATGTGTGCGCGGAACTCGTGCGCCGGGATATCGTTCCTGATGTCGTCACTGATCAAACTAGCGCTCACGATCCTCTCAATGGCTACCTTCCTCAGGGGTGGTCGCTGGAGCAGTGGCGGGCGAAGGCGAGTACATCGCCGCACGAGGTGATCGATGCGGCGAAGACCTCAATGGGGATTCACGTCCGTGCGATGCTGGAGATGCAGCATCGCGGCGCGGCGGCCCTGGATTATGGGAACAATATCCGACAGATGGCACTGGACGTGGGTGTGTCGAATGCCTTCGATATACCGGGGTTCGTACCGGCATACATTCGGCCGCTATTTTGCGCAGGGATCGGACCATTTCGATGGGTTGCGCTATCGGGCGAGGCCGAAGACATCCGCCGGACCGACGCGAAGGTCAAGGAACTCGTCACCGATGCGCAACTGCATCGCTGGCTCGATCTGGCGGCAGAACGGATTGCGTTTCAGGGGCTACCGGCGCGAATCTGCTGGCTGGGGCTGAAGGATCGCGCGCGTGTCGGGCTTGCTTTCAACGAGATGGTCGCTCGTGGTGAGCTGAAGGCACCGATCGTGATTGGCCGCGACCATCTCGATAGCGGATCTGTGGCCAGTCCTAATCGCGAAACCGAGTCGATGCGCGACGGTTCTGACGCCGTGTCCGACTGGCCACTGCTCAATGCACTCCTCAACGCCGTGAGCGGCGCAACCTGGGTTTCGTTCCACCACGGCGGCGGTGTTGGGATGGGCTTCAGCCAGCACGCGGGAGTTGTGATTGTGTGCGATGGCACACCAGAGGCCGCACGGCGCATTGGCCGTGTCCTCTGGAACGATCCTGGCACGGGTGTCATGCGGCACGCTGATGCGGGATACGAGATCGCGGTTGAGTGCGCACGAGAGAACAATCTGGATTTGCCGATGATCACATGACGCGATTTACAGCCGTTTCTCCAACCACTGCGCCATGTCGCTGAGCCAGGGGTGATCGTCGCGCTCGAACTCGAGCGTGTGATGTGCTGCCGGATAGGTGATGGCTTCTACTGGCCCTGGGAACTCCGACACAAATGCCGCAGTCGCCGCGTTGTCGATGATACGATCATGCTCGGCCAGTGCCACGAGTGTCGGTACTGTCACGCGCTTTGCGGCGCGCTTCAGATACATGTCGAGCGCGAAGCTGCCGAAGAGGAATCGCGCTGTGGCCAGTCGCAGATCGTGCGGTTCCGCGTCGAGGTACGCGCGCCATTGCGGCGAAGCGGTGAACAAGTCTGGTTCGTTGAGTGGGATCGGGAAGTGTCTCCACGGCCGGAGGACGCGCGCGGCCGCGATCCGCGCACGCGTGGTGAAGGGGGGTGTGATCTTCGGCGCAAGTCCTGGACAGAGCAGCACCAGTCCGTCCACGAGGTTCGGCCGGCGGTACGGCAATCCGACCGCGAGCTTTCCGCCCCACGAGATCCCGCAGACGAACAGCGGCAACCACGCGCTGGCGGTACGCAAGTGTTGCGCGAACTCGGCAATATCATCCAGCAATCGGCGAAAGCCAGGTGAGTCGCCGCGCAGTGCGGTATTGAGTCCGGATCCGCGGCGATCGAGGAAAAACACGTCGAAGCCGGCTTCTGCCAGTTTCGTGCAGGAATACGCATACCACTTGCCGTGGCTGCGGATGCCGTGGATGAACACGAGCCGCGCGCGGGGTACGCCAATCGCGGGGTAATGCCGGTAGTAAAAGGAGTAACCGTCGGACGCGCGGAAGGTGGCAAGCAGCGGTGAAGTCTGTTCGGTTCCGCGCGGATCTCCGGCGTGAACATGCCCCACACGGCCAGACAGTGGTTGCCGCGCGTTACCCAAGGAGCGACTCCTTCCGCTGCGTGAGCCATTCGAGACGGAGCGGGTCGAGTGTGAATCCGAGACCCGTACCGACGAGCGCCGGGGCTTTCCCGCCGCGTCGTAATGTCAGGTCTTCCGTCGCGAGCGATTCCCATACCAGGTGCCGGTCGTAGCTCCCTTCGAGGTAGCGGATACCGGCGACACTCGTTGCGAAGTGCCGCCCGGCGGCAGAAAGGATAGCCGTTTCCCCCACCTGACAGCCGAGCTGGTAGCCGAGTCCGTGTCGTTTGGCCAGTTGCGCGAGGCGCACACTCGGTATGAATCCGCCGCATTTCGAGAGCCGGATGTTGAACAGGTCGCACCAGCCGTGCTGGATGGCGTGTTCCGCATCCACTATGCCGCAGAGCGACTCATCGAGCATCACCGGCGTATGGATCTCTTTCCGCACCTCGGCGAGGCAGGTCACATCCTCGTGGCGAACTGGCTGTTCCACACTCGTGATGCCGAACGGCTCCAGCGCGCGGATTCTGGCTGCGACATTCGCTGGCGACCACGCTTCGTTCGCGTCGATGCGCAGGTCGATCGTGCTGCCAAGCCACTTGCGGATGAGCCGCGTCCGCGTCATGTCGTCCTGACCTTCGATCCCAACTTTCAGCTTCACCTGCTGGAAGCCCGCGAGTCGGTACACCAGCGGGTAGAGCCGTTTCTTCCAGCCGCGCGGGTTGCCGATAACACCGCTATAACGCACCTCCGGCTGGAACTGATACATTTCAGGGGCGACAAGTTCTGTTACGCGCGTGAGCGGTTCACCAAAGGTGCGGCCGAAGGCATCGAGTATCGCCAATTCCAGCGCGCAGCGTGCCGCGTTTCCCAGAATTCCGCGGTCGTCGTTGGGTGGTGTTGCGAGCCGGACTCTCTCCGCGAGTTGAACCGCCTGCGTGAAGTCGGTGCAGTTGTGGACGAGCTGTCTGCCGAGGTCAGACGCCTTGAGAAGATCGAGACACGATTCAATCGTCTCGCCTGTGACATAGTCGCGTGGCACGCCCTCGCCGTAGCCTGTGCTGCCATCGGAGAGCTTGCATCGCACCACAACATTATCCGTGTCGGTGCGCGTGTGGCTGGCATGCGTCACTTTTCGCCGCAGTGCGACGCGGATATGCCGTGCCTCCAGTTCAACAATTCGCATGTGTGAATCTTGTGAGTCGAGTCCTGGTTCCGCAGTTGAGCGATACAGGATTGCGGCTGGGTGGCGAGGGTCAATGTCGTGAAGCGATTCCGAAAATCTCACCCCACCTGCGCGAATCCCTTCCAGGCGTCGCGGGCCATCCAGAGGCCCATGCCCATCAGCAAGACCGCGCTGGCCGTTGGCAGATAGCGGAACCACGGTCGTTCGCCGAAGCCGCTGCGTCCGGCGCGGTGAAGAAGAACGACAAGCATTCCAATGAGCATGAGCACCGACGATAGCCCAATGCTGAACGATACCAGGAGCGGCAGCGCGAACGCGAGCTTGCCCGCGGACACCGCGAGCATGAGCAATAACACCGCATCCACGCAGGGTATCGCCCCGGCGCCGATCCCAAGCAGCACCACACGAACCCAGCTCATTGGGAGCTTCTTCGGCACAACCTGCATCGCAGCCGAAGCCGGTGCCATCACGACCGGGCCCGAGCGAAGCGGCACGCGGCATTCTGGCACACGCGGTGCCGGTGTGTGATTGCCGCACATATCCGAACAGCCGCCGAAGAGGTGGAGGTGATCGACGCGCCCGCGAAGTCGCCGCATGAATAGCCACATTCCCACGAACAGCACCAGTAATCCGCCGACAAGGCCAAGATATTGCTGTGCCTCCTGGGGCATGGCTTCGCGATAGCGGAGGTAGAAGACGCCCGCGATGAGGATCACACTCCCGGTGTGTGCGAACGTCGTGCTCAGCCCGAGGAGTGCGGCCTGACGGAATGTCCCCTGCTCACCGACCAGGAACGCGGCGGCCACACTCTTGCCGTGACCTGGTGCGAAGGCGTGGAACGCGCCGAACACCGCAGCCAGCAGCAGCAAGACTCCGCTGCCGTAGTTCGTATCGAACAGCGCCTTTGGTCCGCGTGTCAGCACCGTGGTGAAGAAACTTTGCTGTGGTGGTGTCTCCATCTCGGTCACAACGGGAGGCGGCGGCTCGGTCGGTTGTGGGGCCGCAGTCGGATCGGAGGTGGCCGGCAATGAAGGCGCGGTGAACACTGCCGACACCTTGAGGAAGCGTTCCGCCTCTTCCGGTTGCAGTGTCGTGGAAAGACGGCCGCGTAGGTCTTCTGGCTCAATGGCGTCCTTCACCTTCAAGTCGCGGGCGATGTCGAGCGTGAGCCAGACCACGCCGACATCGTTCTCGAAATTGTGATCGCGAAATACGAAGGAATTGATCGGCCCACCCCCGGCGACATGCCAGGGCGACTTGAAGACGTAATGAAACTTCGCGTGGTCGCGGTCGTGCTCGATGGTCCGCCTCACATTGCGAAAAGTCAGCGGCGTGCCACCGAGTTTCGCCGCGAGTTTCTCGGCCAGTACCGGCCCCATCTTCTCGCAGTAACGCTTGGTCACCTCGCGGAGCTTACCGCCCATCTGTTGGATTTCTTCAGGCGTGAACAGCTTCCGGTTGTCCGCGAAGATGGTCCAGAAGCTCAGTTGCAACTCGTAGCGCACTTCCACTTCATCGGCGTGGAGTCGCACATCGAGTTTGCGGTCGTAGCGGAAGTTCGGTAACGGGTGCGCAACCGCAGGGGCGGCGGCGACAAGCGACAACAACAGCGCGAGAACGGATCGACGCATGGGGCTATTTAAGCAGATCGCCGGCAGTGTGGTAGGCGGGCGATGCGAGCGGCGGCGACTTCGTGACCGACGCGCTCTTCAGGTGGGCGAAGGTGGAGGATTGCTGTTTCGGTTAGCGGAATGAGACCATCAGTACGAGAGTCGCGATGAGGCCGATCCCGCCGATGAGGAACCAGAGTGGCATCGATGAACGACCGCGCCGGGCCGCTTCGCGGGCGTAGGCTTGCATTTCGTGCTTGTGCTTCTTGCGTGCTTTCTCGTGGTGTTGCTTCTTGGCACTCGGGTTCATGACCGCCTCCAGGAGAGGAGTCACGGGGCCGCGTGATTCGGCACCCGCAAGGCGCCGCGGACCCGCGACAGGTATGCCATTTCAGTTTACCACGTCGCAAGGGCCACTGTCGAGGGTGTGACCCCGCGCGTGGCGTCATCTCCGGCCAGGGCCAGGCGGGCGCTTCGTCTTCTCCAGTCCGGCTTTCTCCATCAGTGACTGCCCGAAGGGGTTGTCTTCTTCCTCGGCAAAGACTTCCTCAAGTTTGCCAGCTGCGAGTTGATACTGAATGAGGTACTTGTGCTTGGCAATGTCGATCTCATCGCCAGGGCGCAGTGGGCGGCGGAGTGTTCGGTCGCCGTTCACCTTGATGCCGTTGGTGCTGTTCAGGTCGCGGATGTGCCAGACGCCATTACGGTACGAGAGTTCGCAGTGAGTGCCGGAGATATTCTGGAACTTCAGGCAGATGTCGCACGATTCGCGCCGCCCAATGGTCATGACATCGCTGACGAGCGGAATCGCATCTCCCCCGCCCACCGGGACGAGTTCGCCCAGGAAGCCCTCTTTCATGATGTTCGCCTCAGGTGTCACTGCTGAGAAAGGATGAAAAAGTACAGCAGGTGGGGTGGTCACACCACCTTCTATCCTAGCGCGCTCCGTTCCAGACGCCAGCGCGAAGACCATCTTCACTCTACCACAAACGAGCGCCGCCGCCCGCACCGGACAGGCGGTGCAGGCGGCGATGGTGTCCGATTTTCGATCTGGGAGGCGCGTCCTCTGCCGTTAACGGCCGGGTCCTTGCATCAGGGGGGGCGCACCGCCAGGGATACCCTGGCCGTAGCCGTAAGGCGCACCCGCCGGGATCGCCGGCCCAGGGAAGTAGGGATTCACGGGGAAGTTACCCGTCATCGGCGGGCCATAGAACGCGCCCGTGACGGGGGCCGGCATCAGGAAGTGCCCGTCGTAGGGCCAGTACTGATACCACGGTGCGGCCTGAAAGACCGGCAACTTCTGCTTGTGGAAGCTGAAGTTGAAGCCCATGCTGCCGAGGAGCGTGCGCGGGCCGTTCCCTCCGCAGCCAGGCCCGGTGCAGCCGATTCCACCCGCCCGTGCTGTCTCGGCGGTGCCCGCCAGCGCCAGCCCAGCGGCAGCGGCAATCGCAAGGGTTCGCAGCAGTTTCATCTCGGTTGTCCTTTCCATAGGGTTCTCGATGCACCTCCTTGTGAGAGCACCGAGCGGTCGGTGAAACGGCCCCGCTTCACTCGCGAACCGGGGCAGGGTGGACTTCACTTGGCCGGCGGCAGTTCCGCGGCCGGATTGAGCGTTGGGGTTCCTGAGTAGAAGACGGACGATTGCGACGGATCGCCAACCCCGGAGTAACGGGCGACTGGGTTCTTCGGTGCGGTGGGGGCAGCGACTGCCACTCCTCCGCAGGACGAACAACCACCGTGTAACTTGTGCCCGAAGCCACCCTTCAACCAGGTGTGCCCGCGGAACCAACCACCGTTGAGCCAAGAAGCGTGCCAGAAGCCGCACGACGTGCAGCCGGGGTTCCGCAGCCCGATGTGTGGGAGCCGGCCGCGCAGAGAGGGGAAGTTCGGGTTGCGGCCATACTTGTTCCCGTCTTCAGGCTGTGTTGCATTCCAGTTCGCGTAAGGATCACCGTAGAAGAACGGATCGTAACGCAGATAGGCGTCCCAGGGTCCGTATGGCTTGAACGGGTAGTAGCCGTAGTACGGCCCATAGTTAAACAGTGGCCCATGCTGGTGGATCGTGGAGAACAGTCCGAGGCAAACCCCGCCGCAGCCGAAGCCGCGTGACTCCAGGGGATTCGCGCCGGCTCTGTCGGAGCCGATCAGTAGCAGGGGCGCCGCCAGCACGGCGGCAAGAGAGAGGCGTCTCATGGGTGCGAATCCCTTCGGTGATGCCCACGTCGGATCGAGGTCCGCCCTCGTCCGTGCCGTGGGCGTCGTCTGAGCTTGCGGTCTGTCGCAACGAAACGCTGCTTCACATCCGCTGGAGTAGCTTTCCGCGCAAACCAGCTTGAGGCCAGCGAAAATGATCGATCAGATCGGGCGCATCGGCGCCGCGCGCGCGCACGACACGGAGAATCCGAACGCGAGGCAAATCAAGAAGGGTCTTGACTGCCGGTGCGCACGGCACGTTCGCGGAGGGCCGCGAGTTCGTCGGAAGTGATCGCACAGGAACCGATTCGCCGGCGTACGGGGTCCGCTCCGTGGCAGTCGCTCCCGCCGCTGATGGCCAGCCCAAACCGCATCGCGGCCTCACGCAATCGTACGGCCGGCGAACTACGGCCCCACGGATAGACCACCTCCAGCGCGTCCAGACCAAACCCGCGAAGTTCTTCGAGCGTGTCGTTGGTCATGTCAGCAGGCGGGTGAGCCAGCGATGCAACGCCACCGGCTGCGTGAACAAGCCGGATCGCTTCCGCCAGCGGCACAAGCGACTTCGCCTGCACTTCCCGCGCAAGCGGATTCATCAACCGGTGGAACGCCTCGGTTCGTGATCGGGCATGGCCACATGCGACGAGCAATCCCGCGATGTGTCTGCGTCCGAGGCTCGACGTCCGTTGTTCCACGAGTGCCGCACGATCAGGGGGAACGACAACCCCGCGTTTCTGAAGCTGCGCGAGGAAGTCGCGAAACCGTTCGCGCCGCGATTGGCAGACCGCTTGGAGCACGATGTTGAGTGGCCGATCATCGGAGCGGATGAAGTAACCGAGCAAGTGAAGTTCGCGTCCGTCGAAATGCGTGCTGATCTCCACGCCTGGTACAACCTCAATCGCATCGCCTGCGGCGGCGATCGCTTCAGGGAGTCCGGCAAGTGTGTCGTGATCAGTGATGGCGATCGCGCCGAGCTTTGCCTGTCGGGCCAGTGCGACAACCTGCCCTGGCGTGTACTCGCCGTCGCTGGCGGTGGTGTGGGAGTGTAGGTCGGCACGCCGTGGTTTGGCGAGTTCCGCGAGTCGGCCGCACAGAGTGGTGAAGGGGTCGCGTCTGGGCACAGTGGGATTGCGGATTACGGAGACGGGGGCAGGCCCGTGTGTCGTGGGCTTACGCTACTGGGGAGCTATCGCTGCAGGCGTTCGCACCCTCCTGCGGCGCCTCTTCCTCCTTCGTTCCGCGCCCCTGGCCAAGCCGGTCGAGTACACCATTGACGAACGCGGGCGAATCTTCGGAGCCGAACCGGCGTGACAGTTCGATGGCCTCGTTGATGACCACTTCCAGTGGTTGTGGCTCGGGATCGTACAGCAACTCGTACGCTCCCAGTCGCAGCACGTTACGGTCGGCGGGCATCATGCGCGACAGCCGCCAGTTCGTCGCCGCTGCCGCGAGTTTCAGATCGATATTGTCCTTCTGCGACACCACGCCATCGAAGAGTTCCAGTGCGTACGAAACCATCTCGGCGTCGCCATGCAATCGGTCTGTAGCGAACCGTTCCACGGCCGCGCGCGGCATCGCCGTGGGGTTCTGATCCCACTGAAAAAGGAGTTGCAGTACGACTTCACGAGCGCGAGAGCGACGGACCATGTGGGGCCTTCCGTGTGGATATCACACCATCATGCTAGTAGCTTTCCGGCTCGTGCGAAATAGAACGGGTGCATCTGCCACAGAAACCCTCATCCGTGAGTTGATCCATGTCGCGATTGCCCGTTGTCATTGCCGACTTCATCACAGACAACCTTCACCCGGAACGCGAACTTCTCGGCGACATTGCCCAGCTCGAATCGCTCAACGCGTTCAGCGAACGCGACCTCCACGGCAAGATCGAGGATGCCGCGGCTGTGATGCTGTACCACAATATCGAACTCACCGCAGCGACGATTCAGCGGTTGAAGCACTGCAAGCTCATCGTCCGCTGCGGCGTTGGATTCGATAACGTCGACTGGCGCGCCGCGCGCGTGTGCGGTATTCCGGTGGCCAACGTGCCGGACTATGGAACCGAGGAGGTCGCCGACTCCGCGATCGGGCTGGCGCTCTCACTAACGCGCGGCATCCATTTCCTCAATAGCCGGCTTCAACGGAAGGCCGGTGAATGGAGCTACATGCAGGCGGCTCCGCTCGTGCGTTTGCGCGGGCGCGTCTTCGGCATCATTGGTTTGGGCCGTATCGGTACGGCTGCGGCACTGCGTGCAAAGGCGCTCGGCATGGATGTGGCGTTCTACGATCCATACGAGCATGACGGAGTGGACAAGGCGCTCGGTATCCGTCGTGTGGAGAAGGTGGACGACCTGTGTGCGCAATCCTTCATCTTGAGCCTCCACTGCCCGCTCACGGACGAAACGCGAAACATTTTGGACGCTAGACGAATGAATCTGATGCCGAAGGGGTCGTACCTTGTGAACACCGCCCGCGGCGCGACAGTGGAAGCGACAGCGATTCCCGATGCAATTCGCAGTGGTCGACTCGCCGGCGCTGCCATCGATGTGCTCCCCTTCGAGCCACCGCCTGACGATCACCCGCTGCTCGTCGCCTGGCGCGACCCGAATGATCCGTGCCACGACCGGGTGATTCTCAACCCGCACTCGGCGTTCTATTCGGAAGAAGGTCTGCTCGACATGCGCGTGAAGGGCGCGCAAGCTGTGCGTCGCGCGCTTCTGGGCGAACCACTCCGGAACATCGTGAATTGATCGGCGTTCGATACCCCAGCGTTACTCTTCCGCCACAAATGGCCGCAACTCTTCCTCTGTGAGCGGCTGATCGAAGCGCGCGCCCAGTGCGTAGTCGCCTGTCTCGAGCAGTTTGCAGTGAACGACATGGATCGTGACCGCGCAGATGTGGTCGCCCTGTGTGGTATCGAGGTAGCCTGTGAGTGCGCGAGCTGGTGCATGTGGTTCTGGCACCAGCACACTGATGCCTGTGGTTGAGATGTTCCAGACCAGTGCCAGCGCCTGCGGCCCATCGGCCGAGCCGAACCGGAAGATGGTGTTCACCGTGGGCTGCCGACGCGTGGCGATCCGGCGCTCGGCAGGTGGAGCGGGCGTTTCAGGGGCGGGGTTCATGTCGGTCCTCGTGGGGCATTCGGACTATTATTCATTGCCCCGCGCGTCGAGTCTACCATCTGTTGAAGTACTGCGAAACGGCATCACACCGTTGCCGTAACCTGGTGAAGCCCCCAGACAGGTGGCAGTGAGCCGACGCGTGGCCGCAGCGCGGCGAGCAACTCCTGTTGCCTGAGACTCTCGGTGTGCGTGCTGATCCCCAACTCGTCGAACGTGTCTTTCACCTCGTCGTAGATCATTCGCATGTTTTCGAGCACGCTCTCGTCCGTGTGAAAAGGGTGCCAGGTGTATTGCACACGCGAGTAGCCCGCGTCCTGCATGGCCGCCGCCAGTGAGGCACCGACTGCCGGTGAGATTCGACGCGCGAGGTACAGATCGTTGATGGCGCGTGCGAATACGAGTAGTGGCGCGAGTTCCGGGCTGCCGGTCGCCTCGCGATAGGCAAGGTGGGCGAGTGGCTGGCGGAAGTCCGGTTCCAGAAAACCGATCCGTGTGCCAGGAGCGAGGAGGACGCGAAGGCGGCCGACAAGATACTCCGCCATTGGAACATGATGCAGCACGGCACGGCCAGTGAGCACCGTCGCGCCGGTGATCCATGGTCCCGGTTGCGACACATCGGCGTGTACGAACTCGACTCGCCCTGGTGCGGCGTGCGCCAGTCGAGACTTTGCGACTTCGAGCAGCGCTGCCGACGCATCGACAGCGACCAGCACGCCGGCAGTGCCAAGCCGCCGTGCAATTCGTTCGGTAAACAGACCCGGACCGCACCCGAGTTCCACCACGCGATCATCGGGTCGGATCGCCAGCGCGTCGAGAGCCGCTTCCGTGGGCGCGGCGAAATGCACATCCTGCAACGCCAGCCGTTTCGCAGCAGAATCGGACTGACCCAGAACGTAACTTTCTTGGTTCATAACGGTGTTGCTTTTACGAGTTGCTGAAAGGATTCGCCGAGAGCTTTCTCGATATACGGAGTGAGGCCCCAGAACCGTTTCATCTCCTGGTACTCGCTGATGTGCGTTCTGTCCGCGCTCTCCCTGATGGGCAAACGCACCGCGCGGATCATCAGATTTCTTGGCGTGTGTTCGGTGGCCACAAACTCCACGATCTCCGTGCGATACCCCATAATTCGCAATGCCACTGCGCGAAAAGGTAACGGTTCACAGGTCGGTGTTGCCCCGACTACGCCGAACCCTGTGAAGCCGA
>CAYRDG010000059.1:0-19740 GCA_964422915.1 uncultured Frigoriglobus sp.
GGGTCGCTGCTTAAATCGTGCCAAGGCCAATGTGCCAAAATCTTCAGGGGCACCCGTCGCGGAGGATTAAATTGACGCCGACCCGATGCCCGGCTATCTTCTAGCTGCAAGATACAGGGCCGCCCTGTTCTGCTCTGCCTTCCACTGCCAGTTGCTACCCGCCCTCTCCAGGCCCCTGGCCTGCGACTACCACACGCTGAGCCCTGCCCTGAACCCCACCTTCCAACTCGACAGGAGTCCTGCCGATGAATCTGTTGTCGCGTTGCACCGGCTCGCCGCTGAGCCGCCGTACGTTCCTCCACGTCGGTGCCATCGGCGCCCTCGGCCTGACTCTCGATCAGTACATGCGACTCCAGGCCGCCGAGGCACCCGCCCGGAAGCCGAAAGCCGAAGCGTGCATCCACATCTTCCTGCCAGGGGGAGCCGCCCACCAGGAGAGTTGGGATCCGAAGCCGTATGCGCCGGTGGAGTATCGAGGGCAGATGAATACGGTGAAGACGAAGCTGGAAGGCGAAGTCTTCAATGAATGCCTGCCGAAGATGGCGTCCCTCGCCGACCAGATCACCGTTTGCCGCGCGATGACTCACGGCGAGGCCGCTCACGAGCGCGGCACACACAACATGTTCACCGGCTATCGGCCCAGCCCGGCGATCAAGTTCCCCAGCATCGGCAGCGTTGTGAGCCACGAACTCGGCGTGCGGAACAACCTCCCGCCTTACGTCGCGGTGCCAAGCATGCCCGCACAGGATGCCGGCAGCGGCTACCTTTCCAGCAGCTACGCGCCATTTAGCCTCGGCAGCGATCCCGCCAGCGGCGGCTTCCGCGTGCAGGACCTCGCGCTGCCTGGCAGCGTCACCAACGATCGCTTCACCACACGCCGCAGTATGCTCGACACGGTGAACGCTCACTTCGCCAGCAAGGAGAAGAGCGACAACATCGCGGCGATGGACACCTTCTACCAACGAGCCTACGGGCTGATCGCCAGTGAGAAGGCTCGTGATGCCTTCGACATCAACAAGGAAGACAAGAAGCTCCGCGACACTTACGGCCGCAATGCCGCAGGCCAACGGTTGCTCATGGCCCGGCGACTCATTGAAGGCGGCGTGCGGTTCGTCACGCTCACATACGGCGGCTGGGACTTACACGGCGGCATTGTGGGCGGCACGAAGAACCAACTCCCGCAGTTCGATCAGGCGCTGGCCACGCTCATCACAGACCTGAAGAGCCGCGGCCTGTTCGATAGCACGCTCATCATGGTCAGCAGCGAGTTCGGCCGCACGCCAAAGATCAACGCGACCGCTGGCCGCGACCACTGGCCGAAGGTCTTCTCGGTGGTGCTTGCAGGTGGCGGCATCAAGAAGGGCCTGATCTACGGCAAGTCCGACGCAACCGCGAGCGAACCGGATACCGATGGCCTCACCGTGGAAGATCTGGCGCACACGGTCTACCACTGTCTGGGAATCGACGCGACCAAGAAGCTCATGTCACCTGGCGACCGCCCCATCGACATCGTGCGCGAAGGCAAGACGCGGAAGGACCTTCTGGCGTAACAGAAACTCACACAAGGCCACCAGACCGCAACGATGTAGCAGCAGGAGTTGGGATCATGACCATCCGCGTTTTGTGTTCTCTCTGCGGTCTTCTCGGCCTGTGCAGTGAGTTGTTCGCCGCGTCGCCGATACTCTCCGTGATCCAGCCACGGGGAGCGCAGCGCGGCGCCGAAGCGGTACTCACCTTCTCTGGCGCACGCCTCGCCGATGCGCAGGAGATTCTCGTCTATTATCCTGGCATCACAGTCAAGAAGGTCGAACCGGCGACGCCGAACAACCCCAACGCACTGAAGGTGACGGTCGCCATCGCTCCGGATTGCCGGCTCGGCGAACACGCGTTCCGCGTCCGCACCGCCAGTGGCATCTCCGAGGCACGCACATTCTGGATCGGTGCGCTTCCGCTGGTGGAGGAAGTCGAGCCGAATAGCGAGTTCGAGAAACCGCAACCGATTCCCCTGAACGTCACGGTGCACGGCATCGTGCAGAGCGAGGACCAGGACTTCTTCGTCGTCGATTGCAAGAAAGGGCAACGGCTATCGGTTGAAGTGGAGGCGATGCGACTCGGCGTCACGTTCTTCGACCCATACGTTGCGATCCTCGATGCGAAACGCTTCGAGCTGACGACCGGTGATGACTCGTCGATCACTCATCAGGATGGCGGCTGCTCAGTCGTGATTCCCGCCGATGGCAAGTACATCGTGCAGATCCGCGAGAGCGCCTACGGCGGCAACGGTGCGTGCCAGTATCGGATGCACGTTGGCACATTTCCTCGGCCCACCGCAGTGATACCTGCTGGCGGCAAGCCCGGCGAGGAGCTTGAGGTCACGTTCCTCGGCGACCCGAAGGGGCCGATCAAGCAAAGAGTGAAACTCCCCGGCGCGACCGACGAACTCTTCCGGATTCATTGCACCACGCCCGATGGAATCCATCCGGCTGGCTTCTCGTTCCGCATTATCAACATCCCGAATGTGATCGAGAGCGGTGCGAACAACACGATCGCCGGCGCGACCGTCGGCAATGCACCGGGCGCATTCAACGGGGTTATCGCGAAGTACGGCGAAGTGGATTACTTCAAGTTCCATGCGAAGAAAGGCGCAATGTACGACATTCGCTGCCACGCGCGGAACCTCGGGTCACCGCTCGATCCGGTGCTCTACGTCGGCAACGCCACCGGCGCGGCCCTCGCCGGAAACGATGATAGTGGCGGCCCGGACAGCTACATCCGCTTCACGGTCCCGGCCGATGGCGACTACATTCTCTGGGTGCAGGACCATCTCAAAAAGGGTGGACCAGACTACTTCTACCGGCTCGAAGTCACGCCTATTCAACCTGTGACGACCACCACCATTCCGAAGGTCGATGGCAACAACCCCACGAACCAGGACCGCCAGACAATCACTGTGCCCAAGGGCGGCCGTTACGCAACACTCGTGATCGCCAACCGCGCCGACTTCGGCGGCCCACTCGCCATCGGCTTCGAGAAGCTTCCCGCCGGTGTAACGCTGACGGCCGAGCAGATGGAAGCCGGGTTGAACGTCATTCCGGTTGTGCTGGAGGCCAAACCAGACGCTGCGATTGCCGGGAACCTAACCGGTATCACAGCGAAGCCGATCGATCCTAAAGTTCAGGTACCGTGGCAGTCCGCGTTCGACGCGGCGTTCGTGCTGGGCCAACCTGGGCAGACGGTCTATTCCCGACACCACCTCGACCGCACCGCAATCGCCGTGGGCGAGGCGGCTCCGTACTCGATTGAGGTTCTCGAACCGAAAGTGCCGCTGGCGCAGAACGGCTCGTACAACTTGCGTGTTGTCGCGAAGCGTTCGGAGGGCTTCAAGGGGGCGATCACGGTCTACCCGCTCTGGACACCACCGGGGCTAGGGATCCAAGGCTCAGCCGTCATCCCGGAGGGGAAGACGGAATGCGTGCTGCCGATGAACGCATCCGCCGGTGCGACCCCACGCAAATGGAAGACAGTCGTTCATGCGGTCGCCGACGCAGGCAAGGGGCCTGTGTGGACCGCGAGTCACCTCTTCACCATTGAAGTGGCCGCGCCACTGGTGACAATCGCGATGGAACGCCCTGCTGTCGAACAGGGCGGGCAAACGCAACTCTTCTGCAAAGTAGCAGTGAACACACCGTTCGAGGGGAAAGCGAAGGTGACACTCTACGGACTGCCTGCAAAGACAACGACACAGGTCGTCGAGATCACGAAGGAGACGAAGGAGTTCGCGTTCCCCATCACGGCAGACAAGACCAGCCCCGCCGGGCAGCACAACGTCTTCGCGCAGGTGGTGATTGAGAAGAGCGGCGAACTCATCACGGCCAATACTGGCGGTACGCAACTGCGAATCGATGTGCCATTGCCGCCGAAGGTCGCCGCCAAGCCAGTACCGAAAACGACCACTCCACAGCCACCGAAGAAGACCAACACGCCGCCAAAACGTCTGACACGGCTCGAACAACTCCGCAAGGAGGCCGAGGAACGTGAGAAGGCCGCGAAGGAAGGTACGCAACCGCCAGCGAAGAAGGAAGAGCCGAAGAAACCGTGATACGATGGAACGAACTCCGCAATAAGTACACCATACGATCCCATCGCATGAGGCTTTTCACCATGCGCCTTTGCCTGCCTGCTCTCTGTGTTCTCTGCGCTCTCTGCGGTGAATCCTTCGCCCAGCCGATCGCAGTGTATCCACCAGATATTAACCTCGAAACGAGCCGCGATCGGCAATCGTTCGTCGTGCAACTCACACAACCCGATGGCATCACGCGCGACGTGACCGCTCAGGCCAGGGTGAACTTCACGAACCCGTCACTGGTGAAGCTTGACAAGTTCACTGTGCTACCCGTTTCCGATGGCACCACGGAAATGGTGGTGACGCTCGGCAGCCAGACGGTCAAGGTCCCCGTGAAGGTGACGAAGGCGAAGGAGGATCGGGCCATCTCCTTCAAGCAGGATGTGATGCCGGTTTTCATGCGCGCGGGGTGCAACGTCGGCGGTTGTCACGGCGCCGCACGCGGTAAGGACGGCTTTCGGCTGTCGCTCTTCGGCTTCGATCCCGATGGTGACCACTACCGACTGACACGAGAGTTGAGCGGTCGGCGGATCAATCTCGCCCTGCCGGCCGAAAGCCTCCTCATCGAGAAGGCAGCAGGGAAAGTGCCACACGGCGGCGGCGCGCGGATCAAGGAGGGCGACGAATACTACGATGCCCTCCTCCGCTGGCTACAGGCCGATGCGCCGCTCGACGCGTCAACCATCGCGATGCCAGTCAGCATGGAAGTGTTCCCACCCTCCGCGGTCCTCGACGGCAAGGGTGAAAAACAACGGGTCGTGGTCCGGGCGAAGTACAGTGACGGCACCGATCGTGACGTGACGAGCCTCGCACTCTTCCTCTCCAATAACGACACCGCCGCGAAGATCGACAGCGAAGGCGCGGTGACCGCCGGTGAGCGCGGCGAAGCGTTCGTCATGGCACGCTTCTACACGTTCACCATCGGTGTACCCTTCATCACATTGCCGAAGGGCCTGCAATTCACCTGGACGAATGCAACTGAAGCGAACTACATCGATACGCTCGTGAACGCGAAGCTCAAGAAACTCCGCATCGAGCCATCGGGTGTGTGCGACGATCCGACTTTCGTGCGGCGTGTCTATCTCGACATCATCGGCGTGCTGCCGACGCCCGAGGAATACGCGCGATTCATGGTGTCCACACTGCCGAACAAGCGCGAACTGCTTGTGGATGAACTGCTCGATCGCAAGGAGTTCGCGGAACTCTGGGTGCTGAAGTGGGCGGAATTGTTGCAGATCCGCTCGTCGAATCAGGTCAGTTACAAGGCGATGCTTCTCTATTACGGCTGGCTGCAGGAGAAGATCGCCAAGAACGTGCCGACTGATGTCTGGGTGCGTGAGTTGCTCGGGGCCAGCGGCGGCACCTTCAAGAATCCGCCCACGAACTATTACCAGCTCGAAACCGACGTGCTGAAAGTAACCGAGAACGTCGCCCAGGTATTTATGGGAATGCGCATCCAGTGCGCGCAGTGCCACAACCACCCCTTCGATCGCTGGACGCAGGACGACTACTACTCGTTCGCGGCGTTCTTCACGCAAATTGGCCGCAAGGGAACCGACGATGCGCGCGAACTGGTGATCTTCAACAGCGGCGGTGGCGAGTACAACCACCCGGTCCGCAAACGGCCGATGCCCGCGAAGTTTCTCGGCGCCAGCACGCCCGCCGATGTGGCTGGCAAGGATCGCCGCGTGGTCCTCGCGAACTGGCTCGCCAGTCCACAGAATCCGTACTTCGCCAAGAATCTCGCCAACATCGTCTGGGCGCACTTCCTGGGGCAAGGGATCATCGATCAGGTCGACGACGTGCGCATCTCCAATCCGGCGTCGAATCAGGAACTACTCGACGCACTGGGCAAAAAGTTCACCGAGTACAAGTACGACTTCAAGAAGCTCGTAAAGGATATCTGCACGTCGCGGACGTACCAGCGGAGCACAGTCGCGACGAAGACGAATGAGAGCGACTCGCGGAATTTCGCGCGCGGGCCGGTTCGTCGCATTCGAGCGGAGACGATGCTCGACATCATCACGCAGGTGACAGACACCAAGAACAAGTTCCGCGGGCTACCACTCGGCGCGCGAGCCGTACAGATCGCCGACGGCGGCGTCAGCACGTACTTCCTCACGACCTTCGGCCGACCGACACGCGAAACGGTCTGCTCCTGCGAGGTCCGTCTCGAACCGACGCTATCACAAAGCCTCCACCTGCTCAACGGCGGCACCGTTGAACCGAAGATCGCGCAAGGGAACATCGTCGGCAAGATGCTGCAAGAGAAGAAGACGCCAGCACAGATCGTCGAGCATCTCTACATCCGGTGCCTGAGTCGCGCACCGACACCGGATGAGATGAAGAATCTGCTCGCAATGGTCAACGAGTCGAAGAACAAGAAACAAGCACTCGACGACGTATTCTGGGCCATCATGAACTCGCGCGAATTCATGTTCAACCACTAGTACGAGAGGAAGATTTTCGACAGGTGACAGGGGCCGCGATCTGAGTCAGAATGGTGTCGCCTCCTGATCCTGCGAAACGCGCTCATGCGCCTGGAGCCTGCGATGTCGGACCTCAACCTGACCCGTCGTGATACCATCAAGGCCGCACTCGCCGCGGGCCTGCCGGCGTGGTACGCCGCCGAAGTCGCGGCGGATGAGCCGGCCAAACGCGCCGCTGAGAAGCCGAAGATCGCACTGGTTGGCTGCGGCGGTATGGGACGCGGTGACGCGGCCAATGCCTCACGGTTCGGCACCGTGGTAGCCGTCTGTGATGTGGATTCCTCACACGCAAATGCCGCGTCCCGGCAGTTCAAGGGCGCGAAGGTGTACGCCGACTTCCGCAAGATGCTGGAGGCCGAGAAAGGCGTATCGGTCGTTATCAACGGCACGCCCGACCACTGGCATACGCTCGTGAATCTCGCTGCGATCAAGGCCGGGAAGGATGTGTACAGCGAGAAACCCTTGACGTTGACCATCGACGAGGGGAAACGGGTCGTCGCGGCAGTGAAGTCGCACAGTCGCATCCTCCAGACGGGCAGCCAGCAGCGTTCGGATGCCCGTTTCCGACTGGCGTGCGAAGCGGTCCGCAATGGACGGCTTGGCAAGCTCAAGGCAGTGACAGTTGTGCTGCCGCAGGGGTTGAACGAAGGACCATTCAAGACCGCGCCCGTGCCGAAGGGACTAGACTGGGACGCCTGGCAGGGTCAGGTCGCGGCAACGCAGTATGTCCCGCAACGCTGCCACTTCAGTTTCCGTTACTGGACCGACTACAGCGGCGGCACGCTGACCGACTGGGGCGCGCACCACAACGACATCGCGCTCTGGGGCATCGCCCCGGAAAGCGGTGGGCCCGTGTCGGTGGAAGGGAAATTGCTCCTCAAGCCAATCGCCGGCGGCTACACCGCACCAGCGGCATACGAGGCAACATTCACTTACGCCAGCGGCGTGATTCACCGCTGCATCAGCACGACCGCCAGCACGATCACCGGCGCACCCGCGAAGGGAAAGGCCGGTGAACGAACGCACGGTGTGAAGTTCGAGGGAGCCGACGGCTGGCTTTGGGTCACGCGCGGCAAGATCGAGGCGAGCAAGCCGGACATGCTCGGCGACAAGTTCGGTGACAAGGACGTGCGGTTGCCGGTCAGCAACGATCACATGCGGAACTTCTTCGATGCGGTGCAGTCGCGTAAGCAACCGATTTGTTCGGCAGAGATCGGTCATCGCTCGGCGAGTATCTGTCACCTGGCTGGCATCGCCGTGCGTCTCGGTCGCAAGTTGAAGTGGGACGCGACCAGGGAAGAGTTCGTGGGCGACAAGGAGGCCAACGCGCTCGTCGCTCGCGAACAACGGAAGAAGTGGAGCTACGAAACGATTTGATGGCTCGCAGGGCCGATCACGGTCTTGCAAATCATTGGGTGAGGCTTCCTGAGATGCGGCAACTCGCTTTCCTTGGCGCGGCACTGACTCTGATCGCGTGCGGGTCGCGCGTCCTGGCGGACGCGAAGAACCCCACCTACGAACAAGACGTGCTACCCATTGTCAAACAGTCGTGCGCCAACTGTCACGGCAACGACAAGCAGAAGGGCGGGCTGAACCTCGCCACCTATCAGGCTATGAAGCAGGGTGGCTCTTCCGGCGAGGTGGTCAAGCCAGGCGATCCGGGGAAGTCACGCATTTACACGCTCGCGGCGCATCTCGAAGAGCCGAAGATGCCGCCCAAGGGGAACAAGATCGCCGATGGCCAACTCGCCACGATCAAGCTGTGGATCGAGCAAGGCGCGCGAGAGAACGCCGGCAGCAAGGCCGCCGTCATGCCAAAGAACACCGAGATCAGCCTGAAGTCGGTGGTCAAGGGTCGACCACCAGGCCCTCCACCCATGCCGATTGCTGGCAAGTTGCGGCAAGAGCCAGTGGTGGTCGCGCGCCGGGCCGGCTCGATTCTCGCTCTGGCAACAAGCCCGTGGGCACCACTCCTGGCTATCGGCGGTCAGAAGCAGGTCATACTTTACAACACCGACACCGGTTCGCTGCTGGGTTTCATTCCGTTTGAGCACGGGCAGATCAACAGCATTCGGTTTTCGCGTAATGCAAGGTTCCTGCTCGTCGCCGGCGGGCGCGGCGGGCAGAGTGGGAAAGCGGTGCTCTACAAGGTCGAGGACGGGACGAAGGTTCTGGAAGTCGGCATCGAGAGCGATGCCATCCTTGCGGCCGACATCTCCGCGGACCAGACACAGATCGCGGTCGGTAGCCCATCAAAGCTCATCCGCATCTACTCCACCGCCGATGGAAAGGTGCTGCACGAGATCAAGAAACACACCGACTGGGTGACCGCAGTCGAGTACAGCCCGGATGGGGTACTCCTGGCCACGGGCGACCGCAACGGCGGCACGTTTGTATGGGAGGCATTCACCGGCCGCGAGTACTTCGCCCTTCGTGGCCACACCGCGAGGATCACCGAGGTGTCATGGCGTGATGATTCCAACGTGCTGGCGACAGCGAGCGAAGATTCCACCGTGAAGTTGTGGGAGATGGAGAACGGCCGCAACATTCGGAGCTGGGGCGCACACGCGGGAGGAACCGCAAGCGTGATGTTCGCGCACGACGGCAAACTTGTCACCACCGGTCGCGACAAGGTCACGAAACTGTGGGGTCAGAATGGCGCTGTGCAGAAATCGTTCTCGCCATTCAGCGACCTCGGACTGCGGGTCGCCATCACGCACGACAACGCAAAAGTGATTGCCGGAGACTGGAGTGGCGCTGTCAAGGCGTGGAAACTCGCTGACGCGAAGGCAGTGGGCGACTTCGACGCCAACCCACTGCCCCGGGCCGAGCGATTGAAAAAGGCCGAGGCTGCCGTCACCGCACTCACAGCGAAGGTCGCGACCGCGCAGGCCACCTTCAACGCCGCCGCACAGAAAGCGAAGGCGGCCGCTGATTCTCATACGGCCGCCGTCGCAAAGCTCAACAAGATCAATGCCGACCTCGCCGCTGCGAAAAAGGCAGCGACCGACTTCACGGCTGCGGCAAACAAGGTGAAACCACTCATGGATGCCGCGAAGGTGGAAGTGGACAAGGCAACTCCGCTGGTCGCAGCCACGGCGAGCAAGGCTGCGGCGATCGAGGTCGTGGCGAGCGCGGAGGCTGTTGCCGCGAAGACCATCGCGGATGCCGCGGCCAAGGCTCCGGCTAACGCTGAACTCGCTGCGCGGTCCAGGTCGAAGGCGACGACACTCCAGGCGATCAACAAGGAACTGGCCGCTGCGAAGATGGCTCAGACCGTGGCCGCGGCCGCACACAAGGCTGCGCAGGAGCGTTACACCGCGCAGTCGAAGTTGTACGCCGATGCCACAGCGAAGGCGGCGGCGAATCAGAAGGCCGCGACCCTGCTCGCCTCGATGGTGAAGCCGGCGACCGACGGAATCGCGCCCGCGAAGGCTGCGCTGGACGCCGCGAACAAGGCACTCGCTCCGACGAAGGCAGCCCTCGACGCCGCCGGTGCGGAACTCGCTACGGCGAAATCCGCGCTGGAGCAACTGAAGGCTACAGCCACTGCAACGAAGTAGCCGACCACGTGTGAGAGAAGCGGGCGCGGATGAGACGCGACAGACCGCGCCTCTTCGTATGTACTTCAACAGACCTCGGGCTATTCCGGGTTCCATTCGACCGATTTACGGGTATCCTATCGAGTAGTGCCCACCTCCCGCTTCGGGCATCTGCCGGAGCCATCATGCTGCCGACTCGCGTTCTTGGAACGGCCGTCGCATTCCTCGCACTCGCTCTCCCGGCACGCGCCGCGGAGAAGGTCGATTTCGGCCGCGACATTCGGCCCATTCTCTCCAACAAGTGTTTCAAGTGCCACGGCCCGGCCGTGCAAAAGGCGAAGCTTCGCCTCGACCACCGCGACAATGCCATCGACAAGGTTGCAATCACGCCGGGCAAACCCACGGAGAGCGAGCTACTCAACCGTGTCGTGTTACCCGACAGCGAGGAAGGCCGGATGCCGCCGGTGGGTGTCTACGACCGACTCACGCCCGCCGAGGTCGCCAAACTCAAGGCGTGGATCGAACAGGGCGCGGAGTATTCGGCACACTGGGCGTTCGTTCCGCCGAAGCGGCCCGACATCCCCAAGACCGCGGCTCATGTCGTGAACCCCATCGATGCCTTCGTTCGCTCACGGCTTGCGAAGGAAGGACTGACGCCCAGCCGCGATGCCGACAAGAACACGCTCATCCGTCGCGTCACGCTCGACTTGACGGGACTGTTGCCGACGCCGCAGGAAGTCGAGAGGTTCCTCAACGACACCACGCCGGACGCTTACGAGAAACTGGTTGATCGACTCCTCGCCAGCCCGCACTACGGCGAGCGACAGGCGCGACACTGGCTCGATCTCGCCCGCTATGCCGACAGCAACGGCTACACCGTTGACGGAGCGCGGCAGATATGGCCATACCGCGACTGGGTGATTCACGCTCTGAATACGGACATGCCGTTCGATCAGTTCACGATCGAACAACTTGCCGGCGATCTGATACCCGGCGCGACCACGCAGCAACGAATCGCTACCGGTTTCCACCGCAACACCCCATTCAATGAAGAAGGCGGCACCGACCAGGAACAGTTCCGCGTGGAACGCACCATCGACCGTGCCAATACCACGGCCGCCGTGTGGCTCGGCTTGACCGGTGGTTGCGCCCAATGCCACGATCACAAGTTCGATCCGTTCTCGCAGAAGGACTACTACCAGCTTTACGCGTTCTTCGACTCCTGCGACGAGCCAACGATGCCCATTGGCGGCCGCCCGAACCTGGAAGAAACCATTGCGAAACTCCAGAAGATGGAGTTTTGGATTCAGAAGAACGGCGGGAGCCGAGAAGACATCGCCATCATTCACAAGGCGATCAAGAAGGAGAAAGGAAAGCTCCCCTCCACCCTCGTTATGCGCGAACGATCCAAACCACGGCAGAGCTACATCCACATTCGCGGTGATTTCCTGCGGCATGGCGAACTGGTGCGACCCGCGTTCCCATCTGCCCTCGCGCACAGTACGAAGAGGACGAAACGGCTCTCACGCCTCGACCTGGCGAAATGGCTCGTCAGTGCGAGGAACCCGCTGACGGCTCGCGTCACAGTCAATCGCGAGTGGCAGAAGTTCTTCGGTCGCGGCATCGTTGAGACGGAGAACGACTTCGGCTATCAGGGCGGCTTCCCTTCCCACCCGGAGTTGCTCGACTGGCTGGCAGTGGAGTGGATGAATCCCACGCTGCACGGTGATCGGAAATCTGCCATTAGCCATGGCCCCCGAGATACCCTCGATCTGCACCCGCAAGCCTGGTCGTTCAAGCGGCTTCACAAGCTCATCGTCATGAGCGCCACCTACAAGCAAGCATCCACCTCACGGCAAGATCTCCATGAGAAAGACCCGCGGAACCTGCTTCTCGGCCGGCAAAATCGGCTGCGACTCGAAGCTGAGATCATCCGCGATGCGGCTCTCTGCGCGGCTGGCCTTTTCAATCCGAAGGTCGGCGGGCCAGGCGTCTATCCACCGCAGCCGGCAGAGGTCTTCGCCTTCACCCAAAGTCGGCACCCGTGGAAGGAGAGCACAGGGCCAGCCCGTTACCGCCGCGGCATGTACACCTACATCTGGCGGCAAAGCCAGCACCCACTGCTGACCACCTTCGACGGCGCCGACGCACAGACCGCCTGTACGCGGCGCAACCGCAGCAACACACCGCTCCAGGCACTCCATCTGGCCAATGATCCGGCATTCGTGGAGTTCGCCGCCGCGCTGGGCACACGAATCGAATCGGAGGGACCAAAGGACGACGCAGGACGTATTCGCTTCGCCTTCCGCACCTGCTTCGCACGCGAACCAGTCGCTGCTGAAGCCACACGCGTACAGGCATACCTCGACGCGAAGCGGAAGACCGACCCCAAGACTGCGTGGCAAGCGGTGGCCCGCGTGCTGATGAACCTCGACGAGTTCATCACACGCGAGTGATGACGACACGATGGTTGACTTGCTCTCGCCGCCTGTGCCATGCACCAATGCTTCCGCCCCGTGCCACGCCGTTCGTTTCCAGGATCGAAGCCGCGGGAGGTTCCCATGAACCCACACGAACTCGATAACGCACAGGCTCTCGCACGCACGCGGCGACACCTCTTCCGCGATTGTGGCGTGGGAGTCGGCGCGATGGCGCTCGGTTCGCTTCTGGCACGCGACGCACACGCCAGGGCTCGCACCGATCCCCTCACCCCGAAGAAGCCACACTTCGCAGCGAAGGCGAAGGCTGTCATTTACATGTTCATGGCCGGCGGCCCCTCTCAGCTCGACCTCTTTGAGCCGAAGCCAGAACTCAACAGACTCAGCGGCCAGAAGGTGCCCGAATCGTTCACGAAAGGAAAGCGGTTCGCCTTCATCAAGGGTGATGCGAAATTACTGGGCACTCCCCGAAAGTTCGAGAAGGTCGGCCAGTGCGGCATGACCATCTCCGAACTCTTGCCGTTCCAGAAACAGGTCGCCGACGAGATCTGCTGGCTCCGCGGTATGAAGACAGACGTGTTCAATCACGGCCCGGCGAAGTGTTTCGTTAATACTGGTAGCCCACAGTTCGGCCGACCGAGCATGGGTGCGTGGCTCACGTACGGCCTCGGAAGCGAGTGCGACAGCCTGCCGGGATTCGTCGTGTTGCAGTCTGGCCCGCGCGGTCCGCGCGGCGGCGCGGCGCTGTGGAGCAATGGTTTCCTGCCGAGTGTTTTTCAGGGGGTCCCGTTCCTGAAGGGGAAGAACCCGATCCTCGACCTTGCACCACCTCCAAAGGTGAGCACGAAGGATCAAGGCGCATTCGTGAATGCCGTACGCGACCTCAACAGTCTGCGTTACGACGCGACCGGCGATGCCGAGATTCAGACGCGCATTGCGGCGTATGAAATGGCCTACCGGATGCAGACCAGTGCCCCGGAACTGATGGACCTGAGCAGGGAGTCGAAGAAAGTACTCGACGAATACGGCGCGGTTCCTGGCAAGCCGAGTTTCGCGGCCAATTGCGTTCTCGCGCGGCGACTGGTGGAACGCGGCGTCCGCTTCGTGCAGCTTTATCACACCAACTGGGACCACCACGGCGGCAATACGGAGAACCTCGAGAAACACCTTCCACCGGTGTGCAAGGAAGTCGATCAGCCCTCCGCGGCACTCGTGAAAGACCTCAAGCGACTCGGGCTGCTGGACGACACGATCGTGATATGGGGCGGCGAGTTCGGCCGCACCCCGATGGGCGAGGTGCGCGAGGCCACGGGGCGCGATCACCACATCGACGCTTATACGATGTGGGTTGCCGGGGGTGGCTTCAAGCCGGGCTTCCTGCATGGCAAGAGCGACGAGATTGGTTACAACGTGATCGAAGGAATGGTCCACGTCCATGACCTGCAAGCGACGATCCTCAACCAGATGGGGATTGACCACACGAAGTTAACCTTCCGCTTCCAGGGGCGCGACTACCGACTCACAGATGTGCATGGCAACGTGGTGAAGGAGATTCTAGCGTAGCTTCAACAAATCGCATGCGTGAGAGACCGTCTCACACGATCCTGCGCTTGCAGTTGGCGTGAAATGCACTGCGATGCGATAGTTTCTGCTTGAACCACAACCGCCGCGGGGGTAGGCTCCAGATTACCTGCCGGTTTGTCCACACGCCTCAGAATCTCTTCCCGGAAGGCTGTCACCATGCTCCGGGTTCTCGCACACCCGTCTACTATCTGTGATGGTGTCACACGTCGTGAGTTGCTGCGCGCCGGTACTCTCGCTTCGCTCTTGGCATGGGGCGCCAGCGGCCACCGTGTAATTGCTGCACCGATCGCGAAGCATGCAGCGCCAGCGAAAGCGGTGATCCTACTCGACCTCTTCGGCGGCCCCAGCCACATCGACACCTTCGACATGAAACCCGACGCGCCGCAGGAGATTCGCGGCGAGTTCCAGAGCATCCCCACCGTGCTTCCGGGCGTGCGCGTCTGCGAACACCTGCCGCAACTCGCGCAGCGACTCGACAAACTCGCGGTGGTGCGGAGCGTGTCGCACAAATACAACTCGCACAATCCTTACGGTGTGATGACCGGCTTCGACGGTGGACAGGATCAGACTGACTACTACGCGAAGCCCACCAACCATCCCAGCGTCCCCAGCGTCTGCCAGTATTTCGGAGTTGGACGCGGGCGCGATCTGCCGGGCTACGTCATGCTCCCGGCGTTCCCTGGTTATAGTCAAGGGCTACGTCGCGCCGGGCCATACGGTGGTTATCTCGGCCCCAAGTTTGATCCGGTATTCAGTACCGCTGACACTTTCTCTGGTGCCGACACGTCGAGCACGAAGGATTTCTACAACCCGCACGTGCGGCTCACCGGGGAACCACGACTGCCAAAGGTCAGCGGTGATCTCACGCTCAACGCACTCAACGATCGCCGCTCGCTCGTCCAGCAACTCGACGCGCATGCTGCACACTTCGACGCCAAGAATCACGCCGACCGACGCGATGCGGCGTTCGATCTCCTCCTGTCACCGAAGGCCAAGACTGCGTTTGATCTATCACGCGAACCCGCAAAACTTCGCGATCGCTACGGCCGTGATGTGTTCTCCCAGAGTCTGTTGCTCGCACGCCGCCTGGTTGAAGCGGGCGTCACATTCGTGACCATCCACACCGAGGCGAAGCCCAACGGCCACTGGGACACTCACGAAAACAACTTCAATATGCTCAAACATTTGTTGTTGCCATTCCTCGACCGCGCCCTCTCGGCATTACTTGACGACCTCAACGATCGCGGCCTCCTGGAGAGTACACTCATCGTCTGCACAGGCGACATGGGCCGAACGCCAAAGGTCAACGCCCATGCCGGTCGCGATCACTGGCCGCAATGCGGTTTCTGCCTCTTCGCCGGTGGTGGCACGAAACCGGGTGTCGTTCACGGCACCACCGACAAGATCGCCGCGTTCCCCACGGATCACCCCGCAAGCGCTGGCGACCTTGTTGCGACAGTCTATCATCTCGTCGGGGTGGACCCCGATGCGATGGTTCCTGACCACACCAATCGCCCGCAGTATATCTCTCACGGCGGCAAACCGATTCGGGGAGTGTTGAAGTAAGAAGCGGCCCGAACGAAGATGCAAACATTCGTACTGATTACAATTTGATTGATATGTTAACCGCTTGTTCGTAAGGTTTTCTCCGAGGCTCGCATGCTGCATATCGGCGACTCGGCCCGACTTGGCCGGCGAGACTTCCTCCAGGTGGG
Organism: uncultured Frigoriglobus sp.; assembly: GCA_964422915.1. GTDB lineage: Bacteria > Planctomycetota > Planctomycetia > Gemmatales > Gemmataceae > Gemmata. Next base: position 15,892 of record CAYRDG010000059.1, read on the forward strand.
GTCGCTCGCACTCGGCGGACTTTCGCTACCATGGCTGATTCCCCACGCGCAGGCCGGCGCGAAGCTCTCCGAGGCCGGCAAGCCTGTCACAGATAAGGCGGTCGTGTTCCTCTTCCTCCACGGCGGCCCGAGCCAGTTCGAGACGTTCGACCCCAAGATGACCGCGCCAGTAGAAATCCGGAGCGCAACCGGCGAGATCAAGACTGCAGTTCCGGGCCTCACGTTCGGTAGTTCGTTCCCCAAACTGGCCAAACGCGCCGACAAGCTCTGCATTGTGCGGTCGTTCGTACCTGGTGATGGCAACCACGACATCAAGACCATCGTGGGCAAGGATTCCCACATGGCGAACCTCGGCAGCGCTTACGCCAGCGCCGCGGGTAGCAGCCTGCCCGACAGCGGGATGCCGACGAACTGCGTGCTATTCCCACGCGCCGTCGATCCGAAATGCGGTCCAGAGCAAAAGGGCTTCGGTAATTTCGTCGCCACTGGGCCTTTTCCAGCCAGTACATCTCCATTTCAGCCCGACGGCAACGGTTCGCTCAAGAAGGACATGAGGCTCAATCTGCCAGTGGCCCGACTCGACGATCGCCGCGCGATGCTCGAAGCGTTCGATGATGCGAAGAGCCAGTACGATGCGAGCTTCGAGAACATGGACGTGGCACGACAGAAAGCCTTCAACATCCTCCTGGGCAATGCGGCGGAGGCATTCGACATCACGAAAGAAGACGCGAAACTTGTGGCGAGGTATGATACGGAGAAACTGTACGACGTATCGAAGATCAATCACAAGTGGAACAACTGGAAGCACTATACCGACAACGCGAAGACGCTCGGCAAACTCTTGCTCCTGGCGCGGCGACTGGTGGAACGCGGCGCGGGTTTCGTGACCGTGACGACCAACTTTGTCTGGGATATGCACGCCGATCAGAATAACGCACACATGACGGAAGGCATGGGATACATGGCACCGCCGCTGGATCACGCCATTAGCGTGTTCCTCGACGACCTGCACGATCGTGGCCTCGCCGACAAGGTACTTCTGGTGGCGTGCGGCGAAATGGGACGCACGCCGCGCCTCAACAAGAAGGGTGGGCGCGACCACTGGGGGAACCTCGGACCGTTACTGCTGGCCGGTGGTGGTCTGCCTGGTGGTGCGGTGATCGGTCGGTCAAGCGCCAACGGTGGCGATGCGGCAACCGAACCCGTGCGAACCAGCAACCTGATCGGCACGATTCTGCACACACTCTTCGACGTGGGAAAACTCCGAATCACTCGGGGAATCAGCCGCGAACTCCTCCAGATGGCCGATTATCCACCCATCCGCGGCTTAATTGGATAAACTTGTCCGAAATCTGACAGATTCCCCTCCCCGTCGCGAGTTAATTGGATAAAGTTGTCCATAAGCTCGCTCGCGGGGCAGTTGTGACATCTCACTTTTTGCCTCACGATCACGCGCGCCCATGGGGTAAGTCGAGGGAATCCATGCGATACTGGAAACTGTGGGTTGGCCTGGCAGCCGTGATGACCGGTTCATTCGCGCTGCTTGGTTACTACGGGTGGGAGATCTACCGCCTGGCACCACCGGTGCCGAAACGGGTCGTCACGGAGTCTGGTCGCGAGATCTACACAGGCGAGCAGATCAAGGATGGTCAGAACGTCTGGCAATCGATGGGTGGACAGGAAGTCGGCAGCATTTGGGGCCACGGCGCATACGTTGCCCCGGACTGGTCGGCTGACTGGTTGCATCGCGAAGCAGTCTGGATCCTCGACAAATGGTCTGCCACTGAGTTTGGCAAGCCATACGAACAGATCACCGATGAACAGAAAGCTGCTCTCCAGGCACGACTTCAGAAAGAGATGAGGGCCAATCGCTACGACCCCGCGACTGGCACACTCACCGTATCCGAAAACCGCGCCGCGGCCATCGCCGCAGTTGCATCGCACTACGACGAAGTCTTCGGCAACGCGCAATCGCCAGACCTGAAGTGGCGGCGCGACTCCTACGCCATTCCGGCCAATTCCGTCCCCGACGCCGAACGCCGCAAGGCGATGACCGGCTTCTTCTTCTGGACAGCCTGGGCGTGCGTGACCGACCGCCCAGGCTCCGATGTGACTTACACACAGAACTGGCCGCCAGAACGTCTCGTCGGCAACCAACCAACCGGCCCCATCATTGTCTGGTCGGTCGTGAGTTTCGTACTGTTACTGGCCGGCATCGGCGCGCTTGCGTGGTGGTTCGCGATTCAACGCGGACGTGAAGATCACAACGGCGTGGACTCGGTGCCAGACACCGACCCCTTGCTGGCACTCAACCCGACGCCCTCCATGCGAGCGACATTGAAGTACTTCTGGACGGCGGCCGCGCTGTTCATGCTTCAAATCTGCATGGGTGTGGTCGGCGCTCACTACGGTGTGGAGGGAGGCGGTTTCTACGGTTTCCCACTGGCCGACTACCTGCCGTACTCGGTCGCGCGCACCTGGCATACGCAACTCGGTATCTTCTGGATCGCGACAGCATGGCTGGCAACCGGCCTCTTCATGGCACCGGCAGTGTCGGGCTATGAGCCAAAGTTTCAGCGATTCGGCGTTAACCTTCTGTACGGCTGTCTCCTGGTAATCGTTCTCGGTTCGATGGGTGGGCAGTGGCTTGGTGCGAAGCAGCACCTGAGCATGGAAGCGAACTTCTGGTTCGGCCACCAGGGGCTTGAGTACGTCGATCTGGCTCGCTTCTGGCAACTGTTCCTCTTCGCCGGGTTGTTCATCTGGCTGGCACTGATGGTGCGGGCCATGTGGCCGGCGTTCCGGCAACACGCCGAAGGGCGACACCTGTTGGGGTTGTTCCTCATCTCATCGCTGGCCATCGCGCTCTTCTACGGGGCGGGGCTGATGTACGGACGTCGCACGAACCTTGCGGTCATCGAGTACTGGCGCTGGTGGGTGGTTCACCTCTGGGTGGAAGGATTTTTCGAGGTCTTCGCGACGGTTGTGATCGCATTCCTGTTCACACGGATGGGCCTCTTGCGAACCGCAACGGCCACCGCTGGCGTGTTGTTCAGCACGATCATCTTCCTCTCCGGTGGCATCGTCGGTACGTTCCACCACCTGTACTTCACAGGTACACCGGTCGCGGTATTGGCACTAGGAGCGACGTTCAGTGCGCTGGAGGTGGTGCCACTGGTGTTGATTGGCTTCGAGGCATACGAAAACCTGACCCTGACCCGCGCGCGGCCCTGGGTAGCTGCGTACAAGTGGCCAATCTTTTTCTTCGTATCCGTCGCGTTCTGGAACCTGGTTGGTGCCGGGTTGTTCGGCTTCTTCATCAACCCGCCGATCTCGCTGTACTACATGCAGGGATTGAACACCACGCCGGTTCACGGCCACACTGCCCTCTTCGGTGTCTATGGAATGTTGGGCCTGGGCCTCATGCTGTTCTGCCTCAAGGGGTTGGCGGCACACCATCGCTGGAAGGACAAACTGATCCGCTTCTCGTTCTGGGCCATCAACATCGGCCTGGCATTGATGGTACTCATTAGCATCCTGCCAGTCGGATTGCTCCAGGCAGAGGCCAGCGTTGAGCGCGGGATGTGGTATGCCCGTAGCCCTGAGTTCATGCAGACGCCGCTCATGGACACTCTGCGATGGTTGCGCATTGTCGGTGACACGATCTTTGCGGCAGGCGCTGTGGCGTTTGGTTGGTTCGTGTTGGGTTTGAAGACGGGTCGGTCGGTCACGAACGCCGACGATATGCCGTCTGTGACTGAGAGTCCCGTTTCGACGAAGCATCAGGTCGAAACTCAGGGCAATCGCACTTAAATCGTCAGGAATCCGAGCAAAAGTTGTTCGAGGTAG
>CAYRDG010000060.1:0-19688 GCA_964422915.1 uncultured Frigoriglobus sp.
CGGCTTCACAGGGTTCGGCGTAGTCGGGGCAACACCGACCTGTGAACCGTTACGTCTGGATTGACCCTGCATATAAGGCGTGATTTAGTTCAGTTAGGTTTGCAGGCAATATCTTTTTACCCAAGAGGTAGATATGAATGCGAAACGACGATGTCTCAACTTCCTACTTCTGGCATTCGTTCCTGTGGCTTTGCTAATGCTGTTCGCTTGGTTATCAGACGCTAGCCCTCGTCCGAAGAGCTTGCAACTTAAGATTGAATGCCTTTTAGAAGATCTCGGACTGATTGAGCCTGATCCCTTCAGACATCTAAATGGGTAACGTGGCCTGATCGCAGGGCAATCGCACTTAAATCGCGGGGGATTTCGATGATTTTGCATCTTCAAGCCGTGATTACCCCTGAAATCGCAGGCAAGACTCGCCAGTGTCTTGAAAGAAAGTGCATTTTCAAGGATTATTAAGTGCGATTGCCCTGGACCCGGGCACGGGTGCTGGCCGTCGCGTTCCGGCGTTGGACGGTAGAACATGCGTTTCGCCTGGGCAAGCAGGAGGCGGGGTTGATGGACTACGAGGGCCGGAACTACACCGGGCTGATGCGGCATCTGACCCTGGCGCTCGTCGTCCTGGGGGTTCGTCGCCACGCACACGGAGCGACTGCGGGGGGAAAAACCCGGCGGTGACCGCGGAGCAGGTATGCCGGGCGTTGAACCAACGGTGCGAGGTGGTGTTCCGTCGGCGACGGGGCGTCCCCGAAACGCGGCACACCAGCGATGTGCTCCGGTACCACCAGAAGCGAAACACTCAAGCCGCCAAGTCCCACAAGAAACAGCGGCATAGATGCATCATCTAAACCCGCGTTGTACTGTTAGCAGTACAGCGTAGGTGTTTTGGAAGTCCTTTTGAGAGCAGAGTTTCCGACAAGGGAAGATTGGGGACCTTCCGAATGCCCCGCTGTGCGATTTGCCGTGTTTCAAGCCGGTTGCGCGAGCCCTACTCGATTCCTGGGCGCAAGACCCGCGCTGTACTGCTAAACAAGTACCCCGGGGCTTACTTCTCTGGCTTGGGCTGCTCGATGTTCACTTCAAGTTCTTCTGGCCACTTACTAATGGGTTGAAATCTGTTTTTAAACATGAAATGCGGATTGTCGACCACGAGGTCGCCCACTTTCAACCCGGAGGAGATTTCGCATTCCGTTCGATTACTATAACTGACCTTTACTGGTGTGAATCGGGCCTTGCCATTCCTGTAAACGTACACGGCGGTATCCCACCTCTCTTCACCCACCGTGACGGGGGTCGAGATCAGCGCACCTGCGGGTAAACGGACCTCGTTTGTTGGTGTCTTCCTGAGTACGAGTCTGATGGTGCTGGACATTCCTGGTCGGATTCTCTCGGATGGGTTAGGCAGTTCGATCTCGGCGGAAACGGAATCCGCCGTTGGATCGACGACAAAGCTCACCGCTGTCACCTTGCCCATTCGGGTCGGCTCCTGATAGGAAGCAAAATCCAACTGAACAGGGAGACCCGGCTTGATGAGTTGCAGATCTCTTGCCGGCACCCACACAGCCAGTCGTGTCACGTTGACTTTCATGATCGTGAAGAGGGGTGATGCCTTCTCCTGCCGCGCAGGTGAGACGGATGCACCTTCTCGGGCATTACTCACTGCGACGATCCCGTCGAACGGAGCAGTGAGTCGCGTCTGGGCGAGAGCCAGTCGCGCCTTGTCTCTCCCGATTTTCGCGCCTTCGACATGAGCCGCAGCCGCGCTCAATCCGGCGGTTGCTTCCTTCAACTTCGCTTCCGTCACCAGCAGGTCGGCCTTCGCGTTCTCGAAGCTGGCCTTTGCGGCCGCGACCTGCGTCTCGGCGGCCCGGACCTGCCCGGCAGCAAGATTTATTTCATACATAGTTATGACTTTTTGATCGAATAGGCGTTTGTCGTTCTTGTATTTCTTGTTACTGGAATCGAGTAGCACATTCATTCTCGTCACCTCGGTCTTTCGCAATTCGATCATGCCTTGTGAGACGAGAACCTCACCCTTGGCTCGCGTAACCCGGGCCTCGGCCTGCTTCATCATGCTCTCCGCCTCTGCCAGCGCGACGCGGGCCAGTTGTTCGTCCAGCACCAACGTCGGGGCGTCAATTGTGGCCAGCAGTTGCCCGGTCTTCACGCGGTCGCCGGTACGAACAGAGACTTCCTTGAGGACACCCGTTGCGGACGGAATGATGTCCGCCTGCCGTGCGGCGCGTGCGATGCCAGTCCGACGGATGACGCGATCGAGGCAGCCAGACTGTGGCTTGACCAGTTTTACGCTCGGGCCCGCGGGTTTCGCCTTCGCGGTCGTCACTACTGTCGGCCGCGGTGCGGGCGGATTGTCCTTCTGCTCAGTGGCAGCACCGGCCATCACCGCACCTACGGTGAGCAATCCTGTTGCGAACAGGACAGGTAAGAGCTTGAGTTTCTGCACGAACATGGTTCGGATCGCTCCTTCGGCAAGAGTGGCAGAATGGTCGGGGACGGCGACTCTCCCGGGGGTCGCGAACGCTCGCGCGGATCGCACGATTGACACCACGAGCAAGTTGGACAGGTGAAGCGACTGGGCAAGGGCGTTATCCGCCAGAACGAGTGCGATCGCTGCCGGTGCGAAGCCGCGGCGAGTCAGGCGGTCGCGAAGACGTTCACGGGCGCGGGCCAGGCGTGAGGAGATCGTTCCAGGCGGGCAGCCAAGCAACCGTGCCGCCTCCTCACCGCTCTTTCCTTCCAGGCAACAGAGCACGAATACGATGCGGTGGCGCGTTGGGAGTCGGTTGAGTTCCTGATCGAGAATGTGAAGCAATTCGGCTGGTTCCGCTTCAGTTCGCGACGGTGCGGGAAGCTGATCGACGGCGGATGCGGGTTCGTGGCGGCGGTGGTGGTTCGCGCGGTCGGTGCGGAGGCGTAACGCGATACGGCAAGCGACCCGGTGGAGCCACCCAGCCAGAGATTCACTGCGAGTCACCGACGCTGCCTTGCGTGCCAGCACAAGAAACGCGGCCTGAAATGCGTCGTCGGCATCGTGGGAATCAGAGAGCAGGCGTCGGCAGGCGGCCAACACCGCCGGGCCATGCCGGCGCACGAGTAACTCGAAGGCGACTTCGTCGCGCATCAGTGACCAGCGGGCGAGCAACTCCGCGTCCGGCACGCCGCTGGATGGGTCGGGTGTGCAGAGAGTCGTCAGTCGGGGGATTCGGCGGTTCAAACGCGGCCCTCTGTCGTTCTCCGTAGTAGAGCCGAGAAGTGCTGCTGCTTCTCCAATTATTTTCGCGACGGTGCCCGATTGGAAGGAATTGGAAGCCCGTTTCAGGAATGCCAGGGTGGTTCCCGTCGCCTTGTGGGAAAGACTCAAGGAAAGCTGAGAAATGAAGACACGCAGCAAAGCCCAGAGATTGTGGGCTTTACTGCGTGTTTGTCTGTGCCGGAGACAGGACTTGAACCTGCACGGGATTGCTCCCGCCAGCCCCTCAAGCTGGTGCGTCTGCCAATTCCGCCACTCCGGCCGAAATTGCTACTTCGGAATTATGGTGAGTCGGCGGAACATTTCAAGAGTCTCTGGCGGTACGGTTTCTGAAGCCTCACTTCGATGAACGGCGTGTCCCCCTCACCCGTTGTCGCACCTGGCTGACTCACGACTTGTGTGCGAAGCCGTGGACGTACACGTCAGCGCCTGACGGCTCGTTGCTGGCGCGATCCAGAGTCAGCACATCGGCCATTCTCGCCTTGCCTGTGCCGCTTACGGGTGAGGGCGCGGTGCGGCCGCCGATCAGCTTCGGCGCGAGGAAGACGTGGAATTCGTCCGCCGCGTTCGCATCAAGTACGGAACCGAGCAACCCCGCGCCGCCTTCGACCAGCACATTGGTGAATTGCCGGCGGCCGAGGTCGGTGAGTACGGCATTGAGTGACAGCGTGCTGTCACGGAACGCGACCACCTCCGCGCCGTCGCCCACCCATCCCACGAGTCGTTCAGCATGTTCGGTGTAAACGAGCACGGGCACGGCGTGTGCCGTCGCGCGAAGCTGGCAGCGTTCCGGTAACGCGCCAGAGGCGGTAATCACCACGCGAGTTGCCACTCGTATTCCAGTCGGGCGCGCGGTGAGAAGCGGATCGTCCGCGACCACCGTTCCGCGGCCGACGATGATCGCATCCATGCGGCCGCGTAGCTCGTGGACACGCTGGCGCGATTCTGGGCCGCTGATCCATTTTGAATCGCCTGTGTGAGTCGCGATCTTGCCGTCGAGCGACATGGCCCACTTCGCGTGAACCCACGGCAATCCGGTGCGAAGCAACTTCCGGTACGGGGCGTTCAAAGTGAGCGATTCTGCCTCACAACAGCCGACCTCGACATGCACTCCCGCGGCGCGGAGGATCGCCAGCCCGCCGCCGGCGACCTTCGGGAACGGGTCGGCCATCGCCATGACGACACGGCGGATGCCGGCGTGCAGAACCGCATCGGTACAAGGCGGTGTCTTGCCGTGGTGGCAGCACGGTTCCAGAGTGACAACGAGCGTTCCGCCGCGGGAACGTTCTCCGGCCGCGGCCAGGGCGAAGAGTTCCGCGTGCGGTCCACCGAACGTCTGGTGCCATCCCTCGCCCGCAAGCTTGCCGGTTGCGTCAAGCACCACTGCGCCGACCATCGGATTTGGTTCCACGAACCCACGGCCGCGCTCCGCGAGCGCAAGGGCATGCCGCATCCAGCGTTCCAGATCAGTCACGAGCGCGTTTCCAACGAGTCGAAACTTTTTTCGGTTTCCCGCGAACCAACGAGCCGCAATCGCGTCTCTATTTAGCGTACGCGGAGAGTACGCCGCCGACCCTTACACACGATACACCCATGACCCTCTGGCACGCGAGTACGGAACTTCACGCGACGATGGCCGATGCAGCCGTCGCGAGGCCGTTCCATCTTGCCGGTTGGCGGGGTTGGGATCTGGGTGCGGAACGAGATACGAGTGGATAACCCCTGGCGAGCCAGTCATGGCAACCGCGCCGGCCGGGGGTGAAGACACCTCCGGCCGGCTGGCGTTTGGGGGTGCAAGTGTGCCTCGTTGGGCTTCGGGTGAGGTCGGCGGTTTCTCAAGCCGCAGAGGTCGGGTTCGACTCCCGCACGGGGTGCTGAAGACGCGGATGATACACAGGCGGTGATTGCGCCTGGGAGCGCACTCGGTTTCCAAAACCGACGGCTATGCCCTGCGGGGTTCGATTCCTCCACTGCCTGCTAATGACGATCACGATGGCTCCGAAGCTCAGACAGAAGAGCAGCCCGTTGTCAACGGGAAGGGTGCGGGTGCAACTCCCGTGGGAGCCGCTGGGAATGGAAGTGTGACCCGAACGGCGAGGGGCCTGCCTCTTAAGCAGGTGAATGTGGGTTCGAGTCCCACCGCTTCCACTGGTAGTAAACGACGCGCCCATGATGTAGCGGCTGCCTGCCGCCTTGCCATGGCGGATGTGTGGGTTCGACTCCCGCTGGGCGCTCTGAAGATCGACGGTGGAGGGGGAAGTGCGAATCGAAGATCGTGCCCCTTCTGCTGTCGCTGGCACGGTACGCCAACAGGAAGCGCGGCCAAGCTCAAACCTTGGTGTGTGTGGGTTCGAATCCCTCCTGTGCCACTCCGGCTGGCGCCGGACACCCCATTCGGCTGCGTGGTGCCCGCACAGGAGCAACCGTGAAGCGTGAGGGAAAGACGACGGTGATGTAGACCAATCTGGCAGGAGTCGCCACGCTCAGAACGTGGACAGTGTGGGTTCGAATCCCACCGTCACCACTGAAAGGTATTGCGGACGGGCCGGCGCCCGACTGGGTCTCATAAGCCTGGATGCTGGGTTCAACTCCCAGGTCCGCAACTGCATGATCGGGTAGGCCAACTGGTAGAGCCGGCAGGTCGAGAGCCTGCTCCGTGTGGGTTCGACTCCCACCCCGGTCACTGATGGGATCGTTCGTGGGCGGGGGCTGCGCTTCGCACGCGCGGCCACGGGGTTCGACTCCCCGCGGTTCCACTGGCAAGTGACTGGGCCTGTGGTCTAGGTGGTATGACGCCGGCATGGCATGTCGGCAGACCGGGTTCGACTCCCGGCGGGTCCACTCGAGTGGCGAGAACTGTCCGGAGCGAGAGAGGGATCCGGCTGGTCGTGCCGAGGTGCTAACTTGGCTGCCGCGAGGCCTGCGGGTTCGACGCTCGCCCCTGATGATCCTGTGGCCCAGCGGCTCAAGGCGCCTCCTTGACACGGAGGAGATCGGTGGTTCGATTCCACCCAGGATCACTCGCGGTACATGAACACTGTGCTCACTTCGCGTGTTGTCTGAGCTGATGCGGCATGTGGTGTAGTGGAAGCATTCGGCACTGTGAATGCCGAGGAGAGGGGTTCAATTCCCCCTGAAACACGCGCCCCCCTTGAGTTCAACCGCGGATTCGCCAGACTAACAAGTTATTACGTGTCAATACTGCCTATCCGATGTATGATTGGTCACCTGGTATTGCTTTGACGGTTGTCGGGTCTGGCGCGGCTGGTCGAGCTGCAGGGGGATATTTCCTGGTCGGAGGTGATCGCAGCGTTGGCTACTGATCTTGCAAGATCCGGTGCGCGTTGAAGAAAGTGGACCGGATTTTCCGGTTTCCCACTTCTCTTCGTCGTGACATTTCTATTGTTGATAGTGGAATGATGCGGACATGCCGCGTAAGATTCCAATCTCGTGATGCAATCCCGCCCATATCAACCGCAGACGCGGAATCTCTCTTGGTGGTGAGATGACCGAATTTAACGAAGCACGAAAAGTCGCCGCGTTACTGGCAGCGGTCGCAGAACCGACTCGCCTGCGCGTGCTGTGGCAGTTGGCCCGTGGGCCGATGCACGTCGGAGCCCTCTCCGACGCCGTGAACATCAAGATGGTGAACATGTCGCACCATCTCGGGGTGATGCGCCAAGCTGGCGTCCTCGACGACGCGAAGGACGGCCGGAAGGTGGTCTACAAACTGAGGCCAGAGATCTTCTCACCAGGAACCACACCCGATGTGCTGGGCGTCCTGACGCTCGGCAACATCCGCGTGATCCTCTGGGCCAAGCCCGAACCACCGCCGTCCACCAACGGTAAGAAGGCCCGCAAGAAGAAGTGAGCCAGGTGCGGCCCGCCAGCGACCCGGACCGGGTCGCGATGGAGCCTCCTGCCACCACAGCGGATCACCGCGCGCCCGCACTTGGGCGCCAGGTGCTCGCACTTGCACTTCCTGCGCTCGCCCAGCAGTACCTCCACCTTGTCGTTCAGCTTTCCGACCAGTTCCTCGCCGGGCGGTTCCCACTTGCCGACGAATCGGCACGCGATCGCTACCTCTCCGCTCTCAATACCGCTGGCTACCTCTACTGGTTCGTCTCCAGCTATACCGTCCTTGTGAGCGTCGGCAGCACGGCGCTGGTCGCGCGCTTTGTCGGCGGCAGAGACTGGGCGATGGCGCGCCATGCGACCGGGCAATCCGTCCTGTTGGCGGTTGTGTTCGGGCTTCTCGGCTCCACGGTCGGGCTTCTCGGCCTCCCGGATCTGATTCGCACGCTTCAACTCACTGGCGACGCGGCGCGCGTCTGCGGAGACTTCCTCACGCCACTCGCCGCGCTGCTGACATTCCAGATCACGGAGTCGGCTTGTGCTGCATGTCTGGCGGGTGCGGGAGATACGCGGACCGGGTTGAAGGTACTCGGCCTCGTGGCGGTGCTGAACATCCCGCTGGCATGGGGACTGTGCTTTGGTGTGGGCCCATTGCCGGGGCTTGGCTTCGTCGGCATCGCGCTGGGTACCGGACTGAGCCACGTGATCGGCTGTGTCACGCTCATCGTGATCCTGGCTCGTGGCAGATCAGGGTTGAGGTTGCAGGTCGCGCACCTTCTGCCGGATGTGCCGCTCATTCGCCGACTCCTGTGGGTGAGCGTGCCGGCTGCGGTTGATAGCCTGTCGGTCGCGTTCTTTCAGTTGTGGTTTCTGAGTCTGGTGAATCGTCTTGGCACGGTGGCCTCTGCGGCGCACGGAATCGCGTTGCGCTGGGAGGCGCTGGGTTTTCTGGCAGGTGGGGCGTTCGGCACTGCGGCGATGGCACTGGTTGGCCAGAAACTCGGCGCGCGTGAGCCTTCCCGTGCGGCGCGGTGCGGTTGGACCGCTTACGCCATCGGCGGCGGCGTGATGTGCGCGATGGGTGTGCTGTTCGTGCTCTGTGCGCGACCCATGTTCCGTCTCTTCTGCCCAACGGACGATCTGCGACCAGTGATTGACGCGGGTGTGCCGGCTCTGAAACTGATTGCGGTGGCGATGCCGGCACTGGCATCGCAGATCATCTTCACCGCGGCACTGCGCGGCGCGGGCGACTCGCGGATGCCGGTGCTGTTCAGTTGGCTTGGCTTCCTGGGCGTGCGGATTCCGTTGGGGCATCTCCTGGCGCTTCCACAATTCGACCTGGGGCCGCTGGGAGTCGTGACTGGATTCAACATGGGCCTGATCGGGGCGTGGATCGCCATGTGTGTCGACATCTGGATCCGCGGCACGTTCTTCGCGCTACGGTTCCTGAGCGGGAAGTGGAAAGGAATCGAGGTGTAGGGTTCATCCCACTCAGCGCTCGTACGGGAAGTCCCCTCGTGGTGCAACTCTCATGTATCCGTCACTTCGCCCGTGCGATCAATCCAGATATCGTTGTTCTCAGAGAAAACGAAGCGAAATTGCCCTTCTTCCAGCCAGTACCTGACGGACCTCTCCGTATTATGCGGTACGTCATCGTGTCGCCCCTCGTAAGCCTCTGCCCACCAGTTGAACGGCGTTAGTCTCGCACCGTGTGGGAAACGGAAAGCCTTCACTCGAATTGGTGCGGGCTCGAAGCCGAGTTCCTCGAACCACTTATCCCGGGTGGCTGAGCGATTCGCATCGCGGGTCGGAAAGTCAGAATTGGCGGGTTGTTCGACGTCGCGTGCCTCCATCCGCAACAGGTTTCCGGCGTGGTCAAAGACTGCGACATGCTGGCGCAGCTTGCCGGCGAGCATGAGAATCTGTGTGTACTCCTTTCCCTTGCCCACGTCCAGGTAGTCGTTCTGGATCGTGTAGAGACGCTCCGGTTCGCGCTCATGGGCGAAGGTGACACGATCGCCGAAGTGTGCGCGGAGCAGATCGCGGCCTCGTTCTGTGAGGGGGTTCGCGCCCAATCGGATGAGTCCAAGACGCTGGAAGAATGGCTCGCCGCAGAGCACCTTCACTGCGGTGTCGCGGACTCTGTTGAACAGCAATCCCAACTCGCGAAGGTGCGGGAGGTTCTTCAACTTGGCGAGTTTCTTCAGTTGGATAACGTTCAAATTGCTGCCGATCAGGTCGAGCGTCGTGATGCGATTGTTCGCCGGTATCAGTTCCGCACCAGAGATCTTCCCGTTCAAATGCCACAACCAGACCCGGCGGAAGGGATGAATGTCGAACAGGTTCGCTTCCAACTCCAGTTCGGAGGGCGTCGTGGTGATTGTCTCCAGGAAACCGCGTGACCAGTCGTGGTCGTAGCTACCCAACTTGGCTGGCTCAATCCAGTCCTGCTCGTGTGCCTCCAGTAACTGTCGGCAGTGGAAAGCGAGTTCGCGCCGGTGCATCGAATCCGCTTCGAGTCGGGCCAACTCGATCTGCCCGCGGATGAACGCGGCACGCGGGTGGCGACCGTGCTCGTCGAGCCAGTCGGCGTAGGCGAGGCGTGGCGTATCTTCGTCCGGATGGGCGGCGATGGCGCGGAGGAGGGCGGTTTCGTCGCTCATGGGTACTCTGTAGGTCGCCGCGTGATGGTGAAGCGTCAGGATATCCGATCGTCACTGGCGGAAGAAGCGTTACCATTCGCCGCAACGTTACGCGAATGCCTGAGATGCCCGCAGGTTCTTCTCAGTCGCGTGGTAAGGCTCCCCAGAGCAAGCTATTCTGGCTGAATCGGGGAGAGGTGCGATGCGGCTTTTGAAGACGGCTCCAGGCGAAGTTCTCGACGTGGCGTTCAGCCCCGATTGCCGGGCTGTTGCCGCCGTGGTGGAGGGGGCCGGCATCTTCCTGTGGAACCTCGACTCTCCGACCATCGTTCCGGTGCGACTCGATGCCGATCGCTACTGGTCCGGGTCGTTCGCGTTCTCTGCATCAGGCCGACAGTTGGCCTGGCTTGCGGCCGGCGGTCGACGCGTCTACGACCGAGACACACGTACTGCGTCCAATGAAGGGAATGTCTCGCCGGGATTTGTGCTCGTATCGGGCGACGGCACACGCGCAATCCGCAGCGCCGGATTGCCCGAATACGCGCTCAGTGGCTGGCATTTGAAGGAATGTGAATGGGTACGGCAATGGCAGATTCCCACCCGCGAGTTGTTCATAGGTAGTCTCACGCTCTGCCCGTCGGGGAATCACTTCGCGATGTACACGCGGCCCGCGCAGAGCGTCCCCTGGCAACTGGAAGTCCGCGACGCGGCGAGTTCAGCCGTCCTGTCCTCCGGCGGCTACCCCTACAGCTATGCTGGCAAGCTCGCCTTTCACCCACAAGGCATACAGGTCGCGGGCCTCAACGACATGACACTGTTGAGTTGGCCACTCCCCACCGGTGGCGAGCCGAGACTGATCCGCAACGACAGCCGCAAACACTTCACCGCGCTGGCTTACCATCCCGATGGCAGCCGACTCTTCGTCACGAGCAACGACGAAACGGTCCACGTCTTCGACACGCATTCTCTTGATCGCACGGGCCGTTACACCTGGCAACTCGACCGCCTCAGTGCAGTCGCCATCAGCAACGATGGAACTCTCGCTGCCGCTGGCTCGGCGAATGGCGATGTGATGGTGTGGGACCTGGATTGAGTGAGTGAGGGATTGCCCTGAGGCAGACGGTGGCAGAATAGTTCGCCGCTCGTTCTGCGCGGCGTTCATCACTTCTTCCGCCAGACCTGATCCGGTGTCAGCCCGAGGTGATCCATCGCCGGTCGGATTTCCTCGTAGAATCGCTTCGCATCGACTGGATAACCGGCAGTCGGTCTGATGCCTGGAACGTATCGTGTCCAGAAGCGATTGAATTGCCTCATGCAGACCTCACGCAGATACTTGCACAGCATCGATGCCCACGCGACTGAGATACTGTCGCCGTCGGCGCGCGGGTGGAAGGTGATGGTCACTTCGCGCGCAAGATTCATGATGTGGTAGCGACTCTCTGCCGCGGATTCGCGCTCCGCGACCACCCATCCTGCCGGGAACGCTTCCTGGAGGAGTGATGCGTAATAGTTCCGGCCGCCCTGCTTGTCGCAAATGAAATGGATGGGTTCGTCATCCTGCGGCACAGTTGAGGTGAGCGATTCAAGGAGCGCGATCAGTCCGCGGCTGAGAACGGCCCCCTTCGAACCATACTCATTCACGATCGTGTTGAATCGCGGGGTGGGAACGATGCGATAGTCGCCGGTCCAGCGATTGCCGATTGCCGCGCGGGCGGGCTCGGCTGCCGTCCATTCGGCCTCGCAGTCGATACAGAGCGGGATAGTCTCACCGCCGTCGAACCAGAACTCGCCGCAGAGGTCGCTACCCCACGGCGGCAGTTCGTCGCAACTCCAGAGGAAGTCGTGAAGCGTGTGCGGGTCGGCACCGACAATGGACCACACGCCGCGTTCCAGCGCCTCCAATCCTCCCTTCGTATACGCCTTCTTGGAGTCGTCGATGAGCAGACGCCCATCGGCCTTTTCGTGCGCGCGTCGCACCACACGCCGGAGCGATTCCCAGCCGCTGCGGTCGTGCCCCGGGAGGTGCAGCGCCACGGCGGCCTGCACCAGCGGCCCCAGGTTCGGGCCGTATCCCGCTTCGTCGATGCCAACCACCCACGCCATCAGCGTGTCTCCCGTTCGCGGGTAACCCGTTTGCTCGGCTGTTCTGGAACGCTATGGTAGCAAAATCGACCCATGGAGGAATCCGAGATGATGGCCGACAATCTCTTCCTGAAAATCATCGACAGGAGTATCCCGGCGAAGATCGTCTATGAAGACGACCAGTGCCTCGCATTCCATGACATCAAGCCACAGGCACCCGTGCATGTGTTGATCATCCCGAAGAAAGAGATTCGCACACTCGACGATACCACCGCTGAAGATCAGGCGATCCTGGGGCATCTGCAACTGGTTGCAGTGAAAGTAGCGAAAGAATTGGGGCTGGCGAAAGGGTATCGGCTGGTGGTGAACTGCAACGAACACGGTGGGCAGGTGGTGCCGCACCTGCACTACCACCTGCTCGGCGGCCGCGACATGACCTGGCCCCCTGGGTGACAATGAACGATACCGAACTACGCCAGACGCTGGCAGAGCGGATAACGCGCGTGCGCGAACGTATCGCGGATGCCTGCGCGCGTGTGAGTCGCGAGGCTACGAGCGTCATGCTGGTTGCTGTGACGAAGACCGTTTCACAGCGTGTTGCCGCACGAGTGACAGAACTGGGCGTACACGAACTGGGAGAGAGTCGACCGCAAGAACTCTGGAAGAAAGCCGCGGAGGTGCCTTCCGCGAGCTGGCACCTCATTGGCCACCTACAACGTAACAAGATCGACCGTTCCGCACCGCTCGTTTCACTCATCCATTCCGTTGATAGTGCACGACTCCTCCTGGCGCTCGACGCCTTCGGGCGAACTCGGCAATCGCCAGTGCGTGTGCTGCTTGAAGTGAACTGTAGCGGTGAAGAGGCCAAGGGTGGTTTCTCCCCGGCGGCACTGCCTGAACTGGCGGAGACGTTGGCCGGACTGACAGGTGTGGAAGTTCGCGGGCTGATGACGATGGCGGCGTTTGTCGATGATGCCCAGGCCACACGACCGACGTTCGAGAGACTCCGAGTGCTACGCGACGATCTTCAGTTACGCACAGGACTGCGACTGCCGGAACTCTCGATGGGAATGAGCAACGATTTCGAGGTTGCAGTGGAAGAAGGCGCAACACTCATTCGCGTCGGCACCACATTGTTCGAGGGGCTGGAGAGCAACTGACGCACACACTGCATCAGTGGCTACCGCACGCAAGCACGCTAGCCTCAGGCAGCCACCCGACTGCATTGCCAGGTAACCGAACCTGCATCCAGCCGCCCCGGCGCGACAGTTCGCGCACCTCCACTCCCTTCGGCAGCGCTGTGTCAAATCGCGGTGGGTAAGCACCGGCATTCCCCTTACGTAGGAGCGTGTCCTTTGTCACCACCAGGAGTGGCAGCGACTCGTCGCGCGCGCGGATGCATGCATCCTGGAGCCACAACCCTGCCAGCGCGAGGAGTGCTGCGACCATCAGCCCGGCATACGCGAGCCAGAACACGTTCCGCGTCATCGCGAAGCGCGCGATGTTGGCGCACACCAAGAGCCAGAGTACGCCAGCGATGAGCCACGCCTCAGTGGGAGACATGCGCGTGCTGATTCCTCGTAGCGGTCGCGGCCGTGTCTGTTCCGTTAGCTCGCCCTCGTGCGGGTACTGCACCGCGGCGCGGGCGTCGGCCAGTTCCTGCTGAAGTGCGCGCGAGTAGCGGGCGACCACCAACCCGTCGTGAATCGCAGCGATTGCACCGGGCAGATCGCCAGCGAGTCGGTGTGCATGCGCGCGGTTGATCGCCAGATCGGGTGAGTGAAAACCCTCATTCCAGAGCGAATCGTAGTTGGCGGCGGCGCGGGCGAATGCGGGACGAGCCTTCACTGAATCGTTGCGATGTGCCACGCCTTCCATGAAGGCCGCTTCAGCCTGCGCGGCCATGTCCGTGGGCGATGAAGCGAACGCAGGCAGTGCAGGGAGCGTCACGAACGCGAGAACGAGGCACCAGGAAGGAGAGCGTCGGGTGGCAGTCGCTGTGGCACAGGAACGGGGTAGTGGTAATGTGGGCGTCATGCGATCTCCTCCAGTCGCGTCAGCGCGCCCTGGGTAAGTTCCGCGAGTGACACCCCACGGTCGCCCGGTGGGGCGAAGCGGGCGCGGTCGCACTCGCGGATCACATCTGCGGTCTGTTCGGCCACCTCGGACGGCACGTTACACACTGTGAGTGCCGCGGTGAGTTCGCCTGGTGTCACGGCGCTCAGTGGCAGTGGGAATCGCGCGCGAAGGTAGTGCAGCAGAGCAGTAGCAATTGCCGCAGGCGGATCGGGGGTGCGGCCCGCGTGGCGGATCTCCCTGTCGGCGCGTCGGGCCGCGCGTGAACGATGCAGTCGCGCCAGCCGGGCCGCGTCCGGGAAGAGCCTTTGCCAGGCCATGAACCACACGAACGCCACGAGTGGGCCGAACAGAGCCGCTGCTGCCCATGCCCAGCTACGCGGCACGAATGAAGCGGACAGATTCCGCATATCACCCACAAGATGGAAGTGATGGTCGTCTTCAGTGAGCGGAACAGGCGGCGGTGCAGGCGGTTCCGTGACTGTGATCGGCACGGATTCTGCACGCGCGGAACGGAATGGGTTCTTGCCTGGTGGTGCCGCGAGGCTCTGGAACTTGAACACCAGTGCGGGCACCTGTGTGACAGTGCGATTCCGTGGCCGCAGCGCGTAATCAAATCGCACTTCCTTGTTGCTGGGTGGCGAGTCGGGCAGGCGTGTGACGATGAAATGCCTCGCGAAGTCGGGTAGCTCCGCGAGGTCGGGCTTCACAACTTCGGCAGGGTTTGTCGCGCCAGTCACCACGAGCGTTGCGGCGAGGTCGTGTCCTTCCTGCACTACTCGCTGTGGTAACTCCCACTTCACACGAACCGAAAACCCTTTCGCGTTGTAGTAATCTGCGCCAGGCTGGAAGAAGGCGGGCTGGCCCAGAAGTGACTGATGGGGCGTGACGACCGTGCAGAAGCCACTCAAGGCCAGCGACAGTAGAAAGTTACGCCGAAGTGGATACATGCAGACACCGGGAGTCTCACGGAACATGCGTCACGTTTCATGCGTCGCATCACCAATCGCGTACGTCGGGGCGGTCGGGTCCATAGAGGGTTTCGAGTAGTGCGCGGAGTTCACGCTTGCGCCGCCGGGAGGTTTCTTTCAGATAGGCGCGTGCGTCGTCGGGGCTAAGCGACTGCACTGCGGCGTCATCTCTGGGAACTGGCAGGTTCGTATTGTTTCTGGCAGTCGTTCGTTCACTCGAAGCTGACTTCGAGCCGTCGGGCTGTTCAACGGCCTGCGAACTGGGTGAGGGTGTCGTGCCGTCGGGGCTCTCCTGGCCGTGGCTGAGTTCAGGTGCGCCGGGCTGTTGCCCTGGCTGCGGTGCATGTTTCTCCTCAGGCGGAGTCGTGTCGTTGGGTGATGGCGGTTTCGGTGTCTGTTCCTTCTTCGCCTGCTCGAGCCACATCAGTTTCGCAAGTTCGAGGTTGTGCCGAGCGTCGCCCTTGAGTGGTTCGTCGGCCGCGGGGCTGTCGAGTGTCTTCTCGAAGCATGCGACGGCCGAACGATAAATCGTGAGCGATTTGCCGCGTTTCAGCAAGCAGGTGCCACGGTTGTACCATGCCTTTGCCGCACGCGCGGGCGGACAGGCCGTATCCGCCAGCACGCGGTCGTAGTGGCGCTCAGCGTCGCGATACTGGCCACGCTCGAAGAGGATCACGGCGCGGTTGAATGCAACCAAGCCGGGGTCACTGGCTCGTTCTTCCGCCTGAGCGTAGAGTGAATCCGCTGTCTCGACGTTTCCGGCGTGCAGCGCGGCGTTCGCCTGTCGAACCAGTTCGTCCGGCGACGCCTGAGTCAGCGGCGCAGCGGCGGCTACGAACAGGAATGCGAACGGGAGAAGCCAGTTCATCCGACGTGCAGCGTTCATATTCATCATTTTACACACTCGGCCTCCATGATGCGTTATCGCCCCCGGAGCCAGCCTATGAGAAAGAGCAGGAACGCCGCGCCGACGAACCACGGGTAGCGTTCCCTTGGTTGCAGAATCTGGTTGCCGGTATACACGCGGCTGGGGGTGGGTTCGATCCGCGTACGGAAGAACTCGCCCAGCGCCGGCACCTCGCGACGGGCTGAGACGTAGTGCCCGCGCGTCTCCGCGGCGATTCGTTTCAGCGGCACTTCTTGCAACTGGGTGCTCACCAGTTCCTGCATGTTGCCGCGGCCAAGCGTGAGGAACGCCGGTTGTGCCGGGTCGCCGACCCCAACCGTATCAACTGGGATGTTCGCCGCGCGGGCCGCGTCCGATCCCTTCACCCATTCGTCATCGTTGCCGGGATCGTCGCCATCGGAGATCAGCACAATGTCTTGCGAACCAGGGAACTGCTCATCGTGTGCCTTCACTGCCGCGATGAGTGCCGCGCCGATCCGCGTACCCGAGGTGATATTCGGATCCGCGCCGGGGCGAATCTCCGGCGGGGGATATTCGGCGTCAATCGCTTCGAGAATCGCCCGGACGTGCTCGTAGTCGGTCGTGAGCGGACAGAGAAGCTTCGGGTGTGCGGCGAAGACAATCACTGCGACACGGTGACCGCCGCGTTGTTCCACCGCCTTCAGCAGATCGAGTGCCCCGGCGCGCGCGGCCTGCCATCGCGTGCGATCATGCGGATCAGCCATGTCGTCGGCCAACATGGTGCGGCTCAGGTCGATGACGATGACAAGATCACGTCCGACTGCGACTCCGGGTTCGTCGCTCAGCCCCCACCTCGGTCCTGCGAAGCCCAGCACCAGCAGTAGCCATGCCAGTGGGTATGCCAGTCCAAGCCACCGCAACGCGCGACTGGCCCTCTCGTCGGAATGTGTGAACTGTCTGGCCACCGCCACGGAGCGGCCGATGAGAGCCAGCAGTGTGCGCCGTCGTCGCGCTGACCAGAGATTGAGTACCCCCAAGAATGGCAGCAGGAGCAGCAGCCACAGAGCCACGGGCCGTGCGAAGGTGACCGCCGCGAAAAACTCGCGCGCGTCGGTCAGCAATCCGCCAAGTCCCGATGAGATGGCCAAGTGAAGCACAGCAATCACCACGAAGTTCGCAAAAGGCCAAATCTCTCGCGTTGTGGCTCGTGCGTGGCCTTTGCCACAGCGGTCCACGATTCACGTTGTCACGCGCAAGAGCGTTCGTTCCAGTATGTGTGTGACGAACAACAACAACAGCGCAATGCCTGTGGCCCACGAATAATACTCGAAGTAGCGACGGTAGATCGGTGCAACTTCCTCGCTCTTCTCCAGCCTGGAGATGTCACGGTACGCCGCGAGCAACTCCGGGCCGCTGGTCGCCGCGAACGACTTTCCCCCGGTCATCTCGGCCACCTGTCTCAGTGATTCACGCCCGGCCAGTCGCTGTGCTGTCGCTTCGGCCGGCGCGCCTGGCAGGGGTTCACCGCCGGTGTCGATGGTGTAGACGCGGATGCCGAGGTTCGCGGCCAACTGCGCGGCCTCGCGCGGCCGCATCGTGCGGTCGATTCCAGGGCGATTCGCGTTTGGCACATCTTCCTTGAAGACGTTGTGTTCGCCATCGCTCAGCAGGATCAGCACCTTCGCTTTGCGCACGCTTTTCACCGCGTCGAGTCGCGCGACTGCCTCGCAGAGCGCGTCACCGATGTTCGTGCCGGCGTCGATCCCTCCCTTTGGTTCGAGCACATCCACTATCTGAAACAGCACCGAGTGGTTGAGCGTCAATGGGCACGCCGTCTGCGGCACTGCGGCAAAGGTGACGAGGCCGACCGAGTCGCCAGGCCGTGCGACGAAGGTGGTTCCGTCAGGCGCTTCGCCGCCGCCGATGAAGAGCTTGAACGCGCGGCGGGCAGCCTCCAACCGCGACACCGGCGGACTGCCAGCGTTCCACACCACGTCGCGCGTCGCCATGCTTCCGCTCACATCGACCGCCATCATGATCGCGATTCCCTCCGCCGGGAGCCGCGTTTTCAGATCGGGGCGGCGCGGACCGGCGCAGGCCACTACCAGTGCCAGGCACGCTGCCGCACGGAGAATCACTCCGGTCCACACAGCGGCAACCGCACGCAACCCCCGACGTTGCGAGAAGCGTGTCACGTCGCTGAATCGCATCGCCGGTCGGCCGCGCCGCGACGACAACCACACGACGACACCCGCCAGCGGCAGGAGCCACAGGAACTCGGGCGTCGTGAAAGTGAGCGACAATGGCATATCTTCAGGATGCACGAGCCACGCTGCGGAGACAATAGAATCCACTTCACTTGAACGCGAAACGCTCAGTGGTGGTCATCACGATTCCACGGCGGGGCGAAGGCCGCATCATGCCATCTGATTACGACGCGATCATTGCCGGAGCCGGGGCAGCAGGGTTGATGGCCGCGATTCACGCTGCCGAACGGGGCCGTCGCGTACTACTCATCGAGAAGGGGAAGAAGCCTGGCGTCAAGATTCTGATGAGCGGTGGCACGCGGTGCAACATCACGCACGACTGCGACGCGCGAGGGATCGTCGCGGCCTTTGGCTCCAAGGGGAAGTTTCTCCATTCCGCGCTCGCTTGCCTCGGACCGCGCGAGACACTCGCCTTCTTCAACGGCGAAGGAGTCGCGACGAAGGTGGAGGATACCGGCAAGGTGTTCCCTGTCAGCGACCGCGCGCTTGACGTACTCGAATCGCTTCTGAAACGGCTCGCTCGCAGTGGTGCGACACTGAACCTCACCGAGCCGCTGATGGACGTGGAACTTCTCCGCGAAGGTGGCTTCCGTATTTCCACCGCGCTGCGAACACTGACTGCCGAACGTCTGCTCATCACAACCGGTGGGAAATCGTACCCCGGCTGTGGCACCACAGGCGACGGCTACACGATCGCGCGGAAGTGCGGCCACACGGTCACGGCCACACGCCCGGCACTCGTACCGCTCACGGTGCAACCGGCGTGGCTCGGTGAGCTTCGCGGCATCACCATACCCGACGTGAGCTTGAAGGTGCTTCCGCCCGAAGGGAAGCCGCTCGCATCTCGCCGCGGCTCGATGCTGTTCGCACACTTCGGGTTGAGCGGGCCTGCACCACTCGACGTGAGCCGCGCCGTCAGCGCACACCACGATCCCAGAAGTCTCATTCTGGAAGTTGACTTCCTGCCAGATCTACCCGAACCGGCCTTCGAGGAATTCCTGCGGACGGAATCTCTGGCGTCCGGCAAGAAGCAACTGGCAGTTGTCCTCGCGGAGCAACTTCCGCGTCGGCTGGCGGATCAGTTGCTTGTGCTCTGCGCGATGCCGCCCGACCGCAAGGCCGCGGCACTGGCAAAGGTGGATCGCGCGAAACTCGTCGCGGTAGTGAAGCGGTTACGGCTTCCCCTTCGTGGTACGCTTGGATTTGAGAAAGCAGAGGTGACTGCGGGCGGTGTGTGCCTGGACGAGGTTGATTCGCGTACGATGCAGAGCAAGCTCCAGCCGGGGCTGTACTTCGCGGGCGAGGTACTCGATCTGGATGGCTGGATCGGCGGCTATAACTTTCAGTCGGCCTGGAGTACGGGCTGGCTGGCGGGCCGTGAGTTGTGATTCACGGCGAGGCGGAAGCCTTTCGCGTGACGCTTCAGCTTTTTCGCCACTTCAATGCGGCCTTCTGGCCGTGTTTCGCATCCTTGTGGTCGATGGCCTGGAGTTCCAACTTCACTCCACTCTTGGTAAAGGTCGCAGCCACCCAGCCGGTCACTTCGGTCTTGACGAACGGGTAGCCGATGGCAGGCAGATTGATGAGATGGATGCCATCTTTTTCGACACTTTAGCAGCATGAGTGCATCGATTGGTGGTTCGGTCCCCTCCAACA
>CAYRDG010000061.1:0-19310 GCA_964422915.1 uncultured Frigoriglobus sp.
CCAGGCTCGCAAGAAGTACGAGGACTACCTCAGCAACATCTCCGATCAGTAAGAGTTCCGATGATCTGTGAAGAACCGGCGAGCGTCGCGCGTGCCGGTTCTTCACAGATTGTCATGCTACCTTCTCGCCATCAATGTAAACGCCCTTCACGTTGAGTTCACGATCGAGAACGACAAAGTCCGCGTGTTTGCCTGTCTCCAGACTGCCAACATCCTTCTCGATACCGAGGATGCGGGCCGGAGTGAGGCTCGCCATGCGCACGGCTTCGGGCAGCGGCACGCCGGCGGCAAAGTGCATCGTGCGCAGGCAATGATCCATCGGCATCACGCCGGAACCGAGTGAGCTGGCATCGGGTGTAACACCGACACCGTTCAGCCTGCGGACGAGTTCGCCACTCCCTTCCGCACCGAACCAGTATTCGCCATCGGGCATATCGACCGCACGCATGGAATCGGTGACCAGCGCAAGGCGATCTGGTCCCTTTAACCGGTATGCGAATCGTAACAGTTCCGGGGAGAGATGCTTGCCATCGGCAATGACTTCCGTCGTTAGCTCGTCGGAATACAGCGTCGCTTCCATCAACCCGGCACGCATCGGATACGCCTGTGACTGCCGCAACCGGGCGCGATCGGACATCGCGCAGAAGAGGTGATCGACATGCCGCACGCCCCACTTCACCGCAGCCTCGACCTGCCCGAACGTCGCGTGGCTGTGCCCGGCGTTAAAGCGCACGCCGCGCGCGGAGTAAGTCTTTACCAGCCACTCCGCGTTCGCGATTTCGGGCGCGACTGTGACAACCAACGGCATGACATCGGCCGTCGGCATGAAGCGTTCAGCGTTCTCTGGTGCCGGAATCAGAAACTCCTGGTCCGGGTGGCAGCCGCGCGCAGGTCGCGCGAAGTACGGACCATAGAAGTGACAGCCCACAATCCGCGCGCCGCCACCCGTACTGCCGTACAGGTCGCGGCAGAGCTGCAGGAAGCGATCGTACTGCGGTCCTGTGGCGACAGTGCTTGTCGGTGCGAGGCTCGTTGTTCCGTGGCGTGCGTGGCAGCGGCAGACAGTACGGAATGCCTGGGCCGTTCCGTCCATGAAATCGCAACCGTCGCCACCGTGAACGTGGACATCCACGAACCCCGGCGCCAGAAACATTCCGTCCAGATCGATTCCGCCGGCGCGGTCGGAACCAATCTCGGCAATACGCCCGGAATCCACGACGAGGCTTCCAGTTGATACAAGTCGATCTGGCAACACGAATGTCGCGTTCGTGAAAACCGTTACAGCCATGCCACTCCTCCCGATTTACCTGATCGATGTCGGCTCGCGCCATCGCATGCCGGGGTTCAGCATAGTAAAACAGCGGTGTCGCTCGTCGGAGGTGTAGTAATGGCGCGGCGGAATCTCACAGGCTTGCGTGTGTGTATCACTGGGGCATCGCAGGGAATCGGCCGTGCACTGGTGCTGGCGGCGGCGCGGCAAGGTTGCCGTGTGCTTGCCGCGGCGCGTTCACAAACGCTACTCGATGACCTCGCGGCCGAGGTGCAGAAGGCCGGCGGGACAATCGCAACCGTCGCGGCCGACGTAACCAGACCTGAAGACCGCACGGCGATGGTGGAGACGGCGTCACGGAGTTTCGGTGGCCTTGATGTGCTCATCAACAACGCGGGCATCGGCGCGACCGGGCACTTCATGGATTCCGAACCCGAAGTGCTGCGGCAAATCTTCGAGACGAACTTCTTCGGCCTGACGGAAACAACGCGGGCTTTCCTGCCGCTACTGAGACAGGGGACGACGCCGGCCATCGTGAACATTTCCTCGGTGGTAGGCAAACGCGCCTTGCCGGCTCGATCGCTCTACTCCGCCAGCAAGTTCGCGGTGATGGGTTTCAGCGAAGCGATTCGCGCGGAACTCGCGAAGGATGGCATTGACGTACTGGTGGTTTCACCAGGACTGACGCAAACCAACTTCTCGAAGAACATGCTGGAACAGAAGGCGAAACTGCAACTCGATCACATGCGCGGCATGACGAGCGAACAGGTCGCGGCTGCGACGCTGAAGGCTCTCGAACGCGGCACGCTCGACGTGACACTGACGCTGCGCGGCAAGATGCTTGTGCTGGTGAACCGATTCGCGCCGTGGATCGTCGATCATTTCTCGAAGAAGAAGGTACGCGAGCTATTCGCCGAGGAGATCGCGGAACGGAAGAGGACGCAACCAGAGACAACAGCCCGGTAGGGATCGTCCCGCGCGACACCGTGCTTCCGCGTGACGCCGGACCTGAGGCTACTACTTCACCACCACCAACGGCCCGAACTTCGCCAAAGTCTTCGGGCCGATCCCCTTCACTCTGTCGAGATCGTTCAGACTCTCGAACGGCCTCGCGATGCGCGCCGAAATGATGTTCCGTGCCATCACTGGCCCAACACTGGGCAGCCGCTGGAGTTCCTCCGCGCTGGCGGTATTCACGTTGATCGGTGGTTCTCCGGGTTGAATCTTTCGATTGCCAACCACGCGCGGCGGTACAGTAGCGGCCGGATCGGGCGAGGGAGGGACTCCGAGCGTGACAGGTCGGGCCACTGCCCCGGCGCGGAGACGAGCACGGATCTTCTCGAACGTGATCGGTCCGACGCCACGAACGTTCCGCAGTTCGTCCACCGATCGAAACGGGCCGTTGAGTCGTCGGTGATCGGCAATCGCTTCCGCCATCTTCGGCCCGATTCCGGGCACCTGCGCCAACTCGCCCGGTTCCGCAGCGTTGAGGTCGACCAGATCCACGGCGACCGACTCGGTCGGCCGCACACCGAGATGAGAGGCATAGCCGCGGAACGCGAGCAGACCGACAAGAATTGCCAGGAAGACGCCGAGAGACGTTTGCGCGCCGCGACGGGTCGCGGGCGAGTTTGGCGTCGGAATTGGGGCAGGGTTGCTCATCGGAGTCGTCTGGCGGCACGATCCGCACAACCCCGACATCTTACTCTGTCTGCAGCACGATCACCACATATCGGCACCAGTTTCCGAACAGAGGCACCACGTGCAGTAACCGGGCATCGGCCGCGTCGAGTATCCGCAACGCACGGGGGTTCTGCCAGACACGGCGCACCATCCCCAGAAGCTGAAATCCACGGACATGCACGGACGGGAAGAGCGCATGGAGGGGAGCAAGATCTCGCCGCGACAACGGTTGCTCGTCCGGAGTGCGATGCTTACCCGGATATGGTAGCGCGCATCGCGCGAATCCCAGAAGAGGATTTCCGCCCCATGGCTCACAGAACACCGCCACGCCACCCGGCTTCAGCACACGCTTGAGTTCGCAACCCGCCTTCGCCAGATCGAGGTGATGCAGGATCGCATTGCCCCAGACCGCATCAAAGCTCGCATCGGCGAAGGGCAGTTCCTCACCGTCGGCCGTGAGGCACTCCACGCTCACCTCGTTGACTGCGGCGCGCATGCGGCACTCGTTGACATAGCCCGGCGACAGGTCGAACGCTGTGACCTTCGCGCCGGCCCGTGCCATCGCCACCGCTGCCATGCCGTGGCCGCAGCCGTAATCGAGCGCGGCTTTCCCACGGAGATCACCTAGCGCCGCGAATGCCGGGCGCATCCACGTTTCGTGGTCGAGATAGGCGTTGGTGTCGAAACGCAGATCTGCACTGCCGTCGCGGAAGCTATCGGCACGCTCCGCGGCTTGCCTGTCGTGGAAGATTTGCTCGCTGGCGCGGCGTTCCTGTGCGGTACTCATGGCGGGAAGTTTACCCGACCTGCGTCCCGCGATGCCACACCACTCGGGTGAACATCATGTTCACATCGGGTGTCCGTGCTTGCGAGCGCAGGCTACAACGCCATCTCAGTGACCCTCTGCCTTCAAATGGAAGCCCCTGCCGTGGCCGACGAAACGCAAGACCTCGCCGAAGTCCGTCTCAACAAACTCCGCCAGATCGAAAAGCTGGGTATCGATCCGTGGGGCCACCGCTTCGATGGCACGCAGCCCATCGGCGACATACGCAAGCTCACGCCCGAACCCTTCAGCGAGGAAAAGCCTGGGCCGAAGGTCCGCGCAGCGGGCCGCATCGTCCGTTACCGCACGGCCGGGAAGCTCCTGTTCCTCGAAATCTGGGATCAGACGGGGCGCATCCAGCTCATGCTCCGCATCAACAAGATCACGCCACAGGAGTGGCAGATCGCACAGTTGCTCGACCTGGGCGACCTGATCGGCGTGGACGGCGAGTTTGGCAAGACCAAGACTGGCGAACTGACAATTCAGGTCGAAAAGCTGACGTTCCTCACCAAAAGTCTGGAACCGCACCCGAAGGATGTCTTCGGTCTGGGCGACGAGGAGTATCGGTTGCGTCATCGCTACCTCGACATGATCTACACTCCCGATACGCTCCGGCGTGCGCATCAACGAGCGAAGATTATCCGCACCATCCGCAATTACCTCGATGCAGGCGGCTTCATGGAAGTGGAAACGCCCACACTCCACTCGATCGCCGGCGGCGCCGCCGCGCGACCCTTCGAGACTCACCACAACGCTCTGGACATCGATCTGTTCCTCCGCATCGCGCTGGAATTGCCGCTCAAGCGATTGCTCGTTGGCGGCATCGAAAAAGTGTACGAACTTGGTCGCGTCTTCCGAAACGAGGGAATCAGCCGGCGGCATAATCCTGAATTCACGATGCTCGAACTCTACCAGGCTTACGGCGACTACCACACGATGATGGACCTGACGGAAGGACTGATCGTCGCGTGCGTCGATGCGCTGGGAAGCGGGCACGTTCTGACTTACGGCGAAAAGAGCATTAGCTTCGAGCCGCCATTCCAACGAGCCAGTTACGGCGATCTTTTCAAGCAGTTCGTTGGCTGCGACATGACCGATGAGGTCGCGGTGCGGGCCGAGGCTCGCGCCGGCGGCATCGAAACGGAAGCGGAAGTTTCACCTGGCGGGCCGAAGGTGTCGGCGGCTCACGACGTCCTCGTTCACAAGCTGTTCGAGGCCATCGTTGAGGAGAAGTTGAAGGAAATGGACCGGCCGGTCTTCGTGTACGATTACCCCGCCAGCCTGTGCCCCCTCACCAAGCGGAAGCGTGATAATCCGGCCGTCGCAGAGCGATTCGAGCTTTACGTGCAGGGCATGGAACTGGCCAATGCATACACGGAGTTGAACGACCCGATTACACAGGAGCAGACCTTCTCGCAGCAACTCGCGGGGTTACCCGCGGAAGATTCGATGGCGAAGATGGATCACGACTTCATCCGGGCACTGCGTCATGGTATGCCGCCGGCGGGCGGTCTGGGCATCGGCATCGACCGGCTCGTGATGCTGTTAACCAGCACGCAAACCATTCGCGACGTGATCCTCTTCCCACTCCTGCGACCCGAGTCGTCGGCGATCCAGAGTTTCCGTTATGATGCCGCCTCGCGCCGTTTGCAGGTCGAGTTCCAGCACGGCGCTGTGTACGACTACCTCGACGTGCCGCCGGAAGTGTACGAGGAGATGAAGGCTGCCAGCTCGAAGGGAGAATACTTCAACACCAGCGTGAAGAAAGCTGGTTTCACGTTCCAGAAGAAGGAAGGATAGTCGAAGTTCACGCCACACGCGAACTGGCGAAATACCGGGAGTCGTTTGCATCGCGAGCCACACGGCGGACGTATACCGAGGCGGGGTGCTTCTACCCCACCTCGCCATGTCTCGCCCGCGACTCGGAGCCAACCATGCCAGTCTTCCACCGCTTGTGCGGAACCGCCAGTTGCGCTGCACTCCACCTCGAACAACTCGAAACCCGCGAGACGCCGGCGGTCATCGCTGGCTTCAACGAAAGCCTGTTCGCGTCTGGCCTCGCAGTTCCAACCGCGATGGCGCTTGCGCCGGACGGCCGCATCTTCGTCGCCGAGAAGGGTGGCACGCTGCGCGTCGTGCAGAACGGCACCGTTCAGGCCACGCCGTTCGTCACGCTCTCCGTGAATACTTACAGTGAACGCGGGTTGATTGGCGTTGCTGTGGACCCAAACTTCACCAGCAACCACTTCGTTTATGCCTACTACACCACGAATGCAAGCACGCCAGTCAACCGGGTCAGCCGGTTCACGGCCAGTGGCAACATCGCCGCACCAGGAAGCGAGAGGGTGCTCCTCGATAACATCCCATCCATCAAGGGCAACCACAACGGTGGTTCACTCCTCTTCGGTGCCGATGGGAAACTCTATATCGGTGTCGGTGAGTCCGGGGTGCCGGCGAACGCGCAGGACCTCTCGACGCTTGCCGGCAAGGTGCTGCGGATCAACCCCGATGGCACAGTTCCATCCGACAACCCGTTCCTGACCACAACCGGCGCGCGCCCGGAAGTCTGGGCCTATGGGCTACGCAATCCGTTCACGATGGCCGTGCAGTCAAGCACAGGGCGTCTCTACATCAACGACGTAGGACAGAACGCCTTCGAGGAGGTTAACCAGGGCGCGGCCGGCGCGAACTACGGCTGGTCACAGACGGAAGGCTTTACGCCGCCTGGTGTCATGGGCGTGACCTACCCTCTCTACGCATACGCACATGGAGCCGGACCGTTGGAGGGGAATTCCATCGCTGGCGGCGCGTTTTACAACCCAACCAGCGCGACGTTCGGGAGCGCGTACGTCGGCGACTATTTCTTCGGCGATTTCGTCAACAGTCGCATCTTCCTCCGTGATTCAGGCACCGGCGCGGTCACACAGTTTGCCAGCACCACAACGGGTCCGGGCGTGGTTGATCTCGATGTACTGCCCGACGGCCGACTTCTGTACCTCAGTCTGAACCTCGGCTCCATTTACCAGATTTCCCCGGCCCCGGACGGTGTAACGCAAGTGATCGCAGCCGGGACAGGTGGAGGCTCGCCGGCACAAGTTGTCACGCGGAATGTGGACGGCTCGCTGCGGCTGACGCTGAATCCTTACCCTGGTTACAGTGGCGGCGTGCGCGTGGCGACCGGTGATCTGACGGGTGATCGCGTGCAAGACATCGCGACTGGCACTTCGCCCGGCGCGCCGCCGGACGTGAAGGTGTTTGAAGGAGCAACTGGTGGACTGGTGCGGAGCTTCCTCGCATACGACGCAGGCTTCCTCGGCGGCGTGAACGTCGCGTTGGGTGACGTAAACGGCGACCAGCGCGCAGACATCATCGTGAGCACCGCGAGTGGCTCTTCCCATGTCAAGGTCTTCGACGGCGCGACAGGCATGGTGATTCGGAGTTTCCTGGCATTTCCAGGTTTCTCAGGCGGTATCAATGTGGCCGTGGGCGACGTGAATGGCGACCAGCGTGCAGACATCATCGTCGGCACCGCAATCGGTTCGTCGCATGTCAAGGTGTTCAGCAGCTCCAACGGTGCTGTACTGAGAAGTTTCCTCGCATTCGACAACTTCACGGGTGGCATCACGGTTGGCTGCGCAGCAGGCGATGTGATCGTCGGCACTGCGACAACCACGACGCATATCAAGGCGTTCGACCCGAACGGCGCGACGGTGCGTAGCTTCCTCGCCTTCCCTGGGTTTCCGGGCGGCGTTCGCGTCGGAGGCAACGGCAACACAGTTCTGGCCGGAGCCGGGTCAGGTGCCGCCCCGCACCTCAAGGCCTTCGATCTGCACACCGGAGTTCTGCTCCTGAGCCTCTTTGCGTTCGATCCACTCACTCCTGGCGGCATCTTTGTGGGGTAGCCTGTCCAGATTTCGCCTTTTCCTGGTTCGCGAATCTTGCTAGAAGCACGCCGCTGCCGGCGATTGCGCCGCCCGCCGGCGCGCACCGTGGGGAAGGATTCCCGTGTATAAACTGCTGCTCTGCGTCCGCTATCTGCAAACGCGATACCTCGCGTTCGTCTGCATTGTCAGCGTCATGCTCGGTGTGGCAACGCTGATCGTCGTCAATGCTGTGATGAGTGGCTTCAGCACGAAACTCAAGGACCGACTCCACGGCGTGCTCTCGGATGTGGTGATCGACACCGATCGAACGGATGGCTTCGAGGTACTCGACGACAACCCGGACTCACTCCAGCGTCGCCCGCTGACTCCCGCCCAGATTATGGCGAAGATCATGGCCGGCCCGGCGGGTGACAAAATCGCGGCCATCACACCAACGATCGAAACATTCGCCATCCTCCAGTTCCGCTATCGTGGGACAGTGATCGCCAAGCCTGTACGGCTCATCGGTGTCGATCCGCAAGGGCGAGCGAGCGTCGGCGGCTTCGCGGAATACTTGATTCGTCAGAAGGATTCACCGCACCCGAGCTTCGATCTCACCCCGGAAGCACTCCGGCGTCACGAAGAGAACATCCAACATTTCCAGTTCCAGAATGCCAACGATGTTCCGCCAACGTCGCCCGCGAAGAACCTGAATGCGATCCCTGAGCCAGACGCGAAGGTCATGCAGCAGGACATCAAGCCGAAATTGCATGGCGTCATCCTCGGCTACGCTATTGGCCATTTCCGGTTCCACGATGACAGCGGCCAGCCTGTGGAAGAGACAGCCCTGAAAGCGGGCGATGATGTGATCCTCACCACCGCCGGTGGTGCAGAATTGAAGCCCGTATGGGGAAGCTTCATCGTCACAGACTACCTCAAGACTGAGATGAGCGAATACGATCAGAGCTTCGTATATGTTCCGCTCGACCAGCTCCAGCACATCCGGGGGATGGCGGAGCGCGCGACGTCGTTCCAGATCAAGCTCAAGGACTACGCCAGGGACAAAGAACTGGTGACGAAGGAACTACGGATGATGTTCCGCACCTCACCCGAGGTCCGTGTAGCAACCTGGGAAGAACATCAGGGGCCATTGCTGGCAGCCATTGATGTGGAGCGCGGAATTCTCAACTTGTTACTCTTCATGATCGTTGGTGTCGCTGGGTTTAGTATTCTGGCAATCTTTACGATGATTGTGACGGAGAAGTTCCGCGATATTGGGATCATGAAGTCACTCGGCGCGAGTAGCTGGGGTGTGATGCAAATCTTCCTCGGGTATGGTCTCCTACTCGGCACAGTTGGCTGTGTGATGGGAACGCTGATGGGTTTGTGGATCACGACGAATATCAACGAGATCGAGGCGGCCCTCTCGCATGCCACAGGCGTCACGGTATTCCCACGCGATGTGTATTACTTCAAGGAAATCCCAACAAACGTGAGTGCCATCACAGTCGCGATCATCGACGTGGGCGCGGTGGCCACCGCGGCATTGTTCAGCCTGCTCCCTGCGTGGCGTGCTGCCAGCCTCCATCCAGTGCGCGCTCTCCGGTTTGAATAGCAGACAAGAACCTAGGGCTTGAGCGGTCGATTGTTCACCCGGACGGCCGGCGACAAATGGCTTTTTTACGCGAGGGAATGATGCTAACCGCTCAGAGCCTGAAGAAAACCTACCGGCGGCATGCTGTTGAGGTGCAAGTACTCAACGGCCTCGATTTGGAAGTCCAGTCCGGGGAGTTCCTCAGCATCGTCGGGGCTTCGGGTTCCGGCAAGAGTACACTCCTGCACTTGCTGGGTACGCTCGATGCTCCGGACTCCGGTGCGGTGCTGCTCGACGGCAAGCGCATCGATAACCTTCCTGGCCACGAGCGAGACCACCTGCGGAACTGTACATTCGGTTACATATTTCAGTTTTATCACCTGCTGCCGGAGTTGACGACGGTTGATAATGTCCTGATGCCAGCTTACAT
Source organism: uncultured Frigoriglobus sp. (assembly GCA_964422915.1). Taxonomy (GTDB): domain Bacteria; phylum Planctomycetota; class Planctomycetia; order Gemmatales; family Gemmataceae; genus Gemmata. The sequence goes on from CAYRDG010000061.1 coordinate 9,664, forward strand.
TCACCATTCAACGATCAACTGGTGGAAGACACGAGGGGAATGGCGGCAACGAGCCGAAGCGTTGCTGAAGCGCGTGGGTCTCTCACATCGTCTCAAGCACCGGCCGCGTGAGTTATCGGGTGGTGAGATGCAACGCACGGCAATTGCCCGTGCGCTGTTGATGAATCCGCGCATACTTCTGGCCGATGAGCCAACTGGAAACCTGGATACGGAAAGTGGCAGTGAGATTGTCCATCTCCTGCGTGAAATCAACCGTGAACGCGGCGTGACAATCGTCATGGTCACGCACAATCTCGATCTCGCAGCCGGTACAGATCGCGTCATGCGAATGGTCAACGGGTCCATCGTCGAGGATGGGTCATCCAACCGCCCATCATTTCAAGCTCACTTAGAATTTGTTCGCTCGTGAGAACCCGATTTACGATGTGGTCTGCAAGTAATGGATCACGCGCACTATCAATACTTCTTTGATCCTATTCGCAATATAACGATGTGAGTGCCAACGTACCGAGTCCGTAAAACGTGTACTCCACGTCGGTGAACTCATCCCACAATCCACCCCGGAATCCGGTTGTCGTGCGTGACTGACCAGTCGTTTTCACCACACGTTCACACGCGGCGGCGTAGTCTCGGATTGCATTCCAGTCGAGCAAGTCCCCCCCCCCGACCTGATCGAGCGTCCAGATTCCGGTGAAGGTGGACAGCAAGTCGGCGGCCGGGATTCGGCCATTCGCCCGCAGGCCGCCCTCAAACGGTGACGCCAGCGATGCAAGGAAGTCCGCGGTGGTGCGCATCGTTTCGTCGCTCGTGCCACCGAGGATTTGCAGCAACCCAACGCCCGCAGCCGTCGGATTCGTTCCACTGCGTTTCATCGCCGAGATTTCGACATAACCGCCATCTGTTCGCCGGCGTGACCTCACGAACGCCGCGAGCCGTGCTGGTTCGGGGTTTGCCCGGTCAAGTAATTGCAGGCAGAGCGTCACAAGGAAACTCGTGTACGTGCTGCCGTGCGGCGCACCTGGTGTTTTTCCATATCCGCCGTCTGGCGTGCGGAAGCCTTCCAGAGTCGCGGCGACGCGGTCACGCCAGTCTGGCGGCGCGTCGGCTAGCACGTCTGGTCCGCCGCCGAGCGGCACAAGGTAGCAACTGACCACCAGCGAGAAGAAGTCGACCACACTCGCAGTGCCTGTCATCTTCGCGCGAAGGAAGTCCCCTGCTCTGCTGCATATGTCCGGGTTCAGCGCCTGGAGAACCGCGAGTGAACGCAGCGCGAAGCCGGTGTAGTAGAGGTCGGAGCCACCCTCGCGACCGGAGAATCCGCCATCGGAGTTCTGCTGGCCAAGCAGATACTGTGCGTTCCGTTCCCGCACCTCTGCGGGCAGCCGCTCAATCCCTTCGATCAACCGGTTGGTGAGCCGCGTGAGGTAGGGTTCATCAGTCACGATGCAGCTTCCAGTTTCGCGCGGAGGTCAGCCGGGATGTCGAGTGATTCGATGTGATCGGGACCAGTCGAACGACAGAAAACCGAGGTCATGTGACCCACCGCGACAGCTTCGCCATGCTGGCTGGCGAAGTCGAAGCGATACGTTACCGATCTCGTGCCAATCTTTTCCAACGACACGGAAACTGTCAGCACGTCCTGGAATTTTGCTGGTTTCCGGTAGTCGCAGCTCACCGACCGCCGTGGAAAGCCCCACTTCACACCCTCGCCGTACCAGCTCACGTTCAGGCCGCGGGCGCGGAGAAAGTCTGTCTCGGCAACCTCCATGAAGCGGAAGAAGTTCGAGAAGTGCATGATACCGGCCATGTCGGTATCGCCGAACTCGACGCGGCGTGTAATCGTGAATGGGTTCATGCGGTCGTAGTGGGGAGTGAAGCTCTGTGGGTGATACGCTCCAGGAGTCGGGCCGTTTCACGCGCCATCGCCTCGGCGGTGAATCGGTCACGCACCGCTGCTTCACCGGCCAGGCCGGCGCGGGCGCGAAACGTGTGGTCCGTGAGCATCGTATGCAAGCCGGCGGCCAGTGCTTCTGTTGAATCGGGTGCGACAAGCAATCCGCCGCCGGTGCTTTCCACCAGTTCGGGGAACGCGCCATGCGCGGGTAACACCACCGGCACACCATTGGCCCATGCTTCGAGAACGTAAAGCCCCTTCGGTTCACGATACGTTGTGGGTACGCTGAGTACGTCGATTCCGCGCAGGAACCGGACCTTGGCCTCGTGGGTCGGACTTTCAACATACTCGAAGTCGGGGAGCAGTCCCGCGCCGGTGAGTCGCTTCACCTGTTCCTCGAAGTACGATCGGAAGTTCGCGCCAAGCCAGCCACTGGCCTTGAGTTTCGCGGGTGGCGATTCGGGCTGCTGGCGCAGTCGGAGAAACGCTTCGACCGCGCGATGAAAGCCTTTCTCGGGGCAGATCCGTGCGAAGTAGCCTATCGTCAAAGGCTCCTCGGTGCGTAACTCCTTCGGACCACCATGCCCGGCGAGGTTGATCCCAGGATACACCACATGAATGTTATCGGGTGCGATGCCGAGATAGCCGACCATGTGATCGGCGTAGTAGCGACTCGTGCTGATCCAGCCATCGACATCGTGGCCGTTCACGCGGATGAGTTCCAGGCATCGAGTGCGGTCGACCTCCGGTAATTCATTCAGGAAGATATCGTCGCCTTGCAGTGTCACGAGGACTGGCACGCCGAGTGCCTTCTTCACAGCAGGAATCACGCCGGAAAGAAGCCCGTTGGTGAATAGCACCACGTCCGGTTTCTCCGCGACGAGATGCGCGACGAGTTTCTCGACCTCCTTCGCCTGGTTTCCATGTGTTCCTTGCAGCATCGAAATGGTCAGCTCGCCCAGTTCGCTGTACTTAGTGCGAACCGCGAACCGCGACACCCACTTCAGCATCCAGCGTGCGTTCAGCAATCGGTCGAAGAGCCACGGCGTGTGGCGGAAGAGGCGGAACTTCTGTTCGAGGTAAACATTGACACCGCCGAAGTAGACACGACGCTCCGAGGTGTCCTCCTCGTCGGTTTTGATCGGCGTATATGTGGGGATCAACAGCGCGTCGTGACCCGTGTGCCGCAGCGCGGCGACCAGGGCGTTATCGCGCATGCAACTGCCGCAGAACATGCCCGCGGCACCAGCGGTGATGAACGCGATCCTCATCCGCACCCCTCCACGGAAATACTAGGAGGTCGCGGCGGGCTTTCACGACTGCATGCGGTCACTTCGCCAGCAGGTTCTTCAACTCGGGCACCGCGGAGGGTATCTGTTTTGCGACGAGTTCCGCCACGGCAGTCGCGCCCTTCTTCGAGAAGTGCGTGCGGTCGGTGGCCGATGGGCTGAAATCGGCGCTGCCCTTGTCGCCGAGTTTCGCATACAGATCGAGGGAGAGTTGGTGAAGGTCGATCACCGGTACGTTCTTTTCGTTCGCGACTTTTCTTGTCGCGGTAGCGAACGGCGTGAGGCTCGTTGTCGGCTTGCCGCTCTTGTCGAAGGTGCGTCGCGCGACGGGTGTGACGAGCACGGGCGTAATCCCGGATTTCCGGGCTTCATCGACATAGCGGATGAGGTAGTCGCGATAGCCGCCATCCGGGGCGAGTGACTTATCCTTCTGGTCGTTGTGGCCGAACTGGATGAAGACGTAATCGGGCTTCTCCGCAAGCACCTTCGCCCATCGTTTCTGAACCATGAAACTCTTCGTACTCCGCCCGCTGGCAGCGTGGTTGAGGATGACGACGCGCGGTCCGAAACACGCGCCGAATACCTGCCCCCACCCATGCAGGTCGGGGCGATCCTTCGGTGGATTCGGGTACGACGCCATCGTCGAGTCGCCCACCATTGCGATGCGGACCTTTTTTTCCTCGGCGTTGACGAGTGCAGGCAGCGCAAGGAGCAAGGTGGTAGCGACAAGTGCTCGCGGCAAGGCCGGTGTGAGCATGGAGAACTCCTGTGGCACGCCCAGGGACCGCAGTCCCTGGGCCAGAGGACGTTACAGCCCCTCGACTTCGAAACCCTTGCGATACTCCTTCTTCACGAAGGCATTGGCCTTGTCGTTGTTGGTAAACTTCAACGCCTTGGTGTCCCACTTCAGATCAGTCTTGGGGAAGCGCGTCGCGAGGCATCCAAGAAGCACCATCTCTGTGAGCGGGCCAGAATAGCTGAAGGGCGCAGAGGTCTTGCCGTTACCGCGAACGGCCTCCACAAACTGCAAGTAGTGATTGTCGCCCTTCATCTGGGGCATCTTGAAGCCCTTGTAGTTCGCGGCAGGCAGAAGGACCGGTGCCGCGATGTACGGCGAATAGAGCACGCCCTTTTCGCCGATGTAGACCGATCCCTGACCGCTGAACTGTTGACCAATCAGCCTCTGCACCTCTTCTGGCGGCCGGACCTTGCCGTTGTACCAGGTGATCGCGACGGTGTCGGTCGTGTACTTCGTACCCGGAAAGATGTACTTGACCTGCACATCGAGCGACCAGTTGTAATCGTTGGGGCCAGGGAGTTCCGAGCGGATCGACAGAGGATTGCCGACACCTGTGGCACCGAAGACGGGGTCGAGGATGTGGCAGCCCATGTCGCCGAAGGTGCCCGTGCCGAAGTCGAGCCGCTTCCGCCAGTTCCCTGGGTGATAGTATCCGCCGCCGATGAACGGCCGCTCGCTCGCGACGCCCAGCCAGAGGTTCCAGTCGAAGCCCTTGGGCACGGGATCGCTCTTGGCCGGGCGGGGCGCCGTATCGCCCCACGATTTGCCACTCCAGGAGTGAACCTCCTTCACTTTCCCGATGGCGCCGCCGTGAATCAGTTCCACCACGAGTTTGTGGACCGGGTGCGAGTGAATCTGAATCCCCATCTGCGTGACGAGTTTCTTCTCCGCAGCGACTTCGGCCATCCGGCGTGCTTCATAGATGGATTGCGTCAGTGGTTTCTGGCCATAAAGGTGCAGCCCGCGATTCATCACACGCATGCCGATGGGTGCGTGCATGTGGTCGGGTGTCGAGACGTTCGCCGAGTCGAGGTTCTTCTCCTTGTCGAGCAACTGGCGGTAATCATTGTAAACGCGCAGTTCCGGCCACCGCTTCTTGAGCGCGGCAAGGTTCCTCTGGTTGTCATCCACCTCCGCGACAGCGACGAGCTTGAGGTGTTTGCTGCCGGTCAAGGAACCGATGTCGGCACCGGCCATGCCATCGGCGCCGAAACTGGCGTGCAGGACGGTTTCACTTGGGGCCGCGTGTGCGTGGTGGCGCCAGACATACGGCGCGGCGAACGTGGCAGCCGCGGCCTTCAGTGCCGCGCGGCGTGTGATCTTCGGCATGCGAAACTCCGGGATGGGACACTGGCGAGAATCACACACTACGCGAGCACGAGGCGTTTCGCAACGCTTTCTCGGCTGGAGGTGCCGATGTCGTCGTCTGTGCGGCCGCTCCGACGGCACCACCCGCTGATTCAAACGACACGCGCGGTTGATGCAGAATGGAGATGAATGACTCTAACGGTTACCGCAGGCGGTCCGCCCACGTCAGAGACGAAACAGGACGCGGGCGTTCTCCGTGAAGACCAGTTCGTGCCACTCGGCAGCGATGGCTTCCCGGATGAATTCGCGGTAAGCGGCCATGGGTGCCAGCGGCCAGTCGGTGCCATAGAGGAAGCGATTGGGGCGCTCGGAATAGCGAATCGCGCGCTGGATGGCGTGGGCGAGTTCGGCAGTCGCCTCGCGTCCTTCTTCCGATGCGAATGCACCGTCGTCGCCCACCATCAAGCCCGACAGATCCGCCCAGACGTTCATGTTCTTGTAGATCACCTCCGCCGCGTCAATCATCCACGGATTGCCGAGATGACACATCACGAACTTGCAGTCTGGATGATCGACGGCCACCTCATCGACACCCAGCGGGTGCGCGTACTTGAGTTTGGCCTGCGGCGAGTACGTATCCCCCGTGTGGAACATCACCGGCACGCGATACTTTGCGGCCAGTTCGTAATATCGACGATAGTTGGGATGATCGGGAGCGAAGTGGAGATAGCCGAGGTAACCCTTCAACGCGACAACTATCCCACTGGCAAGCACGAGTTCGGCGCGGCGAAAGTGTTCATCGTCGTTGCGAGTCGGGTCCATCACGCCGATGGGTCGCAAGCCTGGCACGAATGGCGCGATGGCGAGCGTGCGATTGACGCCCAGCGGGTCGTCGCTCCCGGCGTTCCACTGCCCCATGGCGAAGGCGTCCGTGACACCTGCCGTCTGCATCTCGCGGCGCAATTCGGCTGCCACGATCTCGGGCGGTTCACGCAAGAACGGCGCAAGCGATCCGACGCCAGGCAAGTTCGGCGGCACTGCGTGGATGTGGATGTCGATCATCGCCGCGCCGAAAAAGAGGAGCCGTACGATTCACGCAGTCAGAAGAGAGAATTAGACAGGATCGCACGATCGAACAGGACCCAGGTTCAGAATCCTGGTTGTTTGACGCAATCCGAGTCGGATGCACTTCTGGTTCGCGGGTGACTTCGTGCGGCGGAATCCTCTGACTACTGCCCGAGGCGCGGAAGCGGTTGGTTCGGGTTGGCGGGTGGCAGATTCGCGGCAGGTGCTGGTACTGCGCCGACCTGCTGCCGAAACTTCGTCATGTCGTGGCGACGGATGACGATGCCGCTACCATTGGGCCCTGGCCCCATCGTATAGACGCCAAACTGGCCAGTGCTCGTCTCTGCGAGATAGAGCGCCGATTGCCCCTGCGTGATGTAACCCGTGGTCATCATGAAGTGAACATCCTGCTTGGCCTGGAGGCCGTATTCGGTGGTGAGATCGACTTCGGCAAAGCCGACGATCTTCCCCTGCGTGCGGTCGATGACAGTGCCAAGCAGTTTGCCCGCCTTGTAGTCGAGCAGCCAGACGCCATCGGTCTGCACCCGTGGATTCACAGACACGGCACCAGTGGCCATGATGAAATCCTGGTAACGATCGTTAGACGCGGCGGCAGCCGGCCGCGGTTGGTTCAGGTAAAGAGCCGCGGCAGCGACACCAAGAATACCGCCGATGGCCAGGAGGCCGAGTGTGCCCGTCGCGCGCATGGCCGAATCTCCGCAGGTTCGCGAGTGGGCAGCGTGCATACCACACCCTGCGGCGTTGTCCAGAGGAAGTTGCAAGCGCCGAGTGGAAAAATCCGGGAGGCTGGCTTGCCCGCTTCCGGGGGGGCGGGGTATAGTGATATTGGCTTGCAAGCCCGCACACCGGTGGGGTTACCTTCAACCTCCTCCACAATCCAGTTCAACATAACCATCACCATCCCTTGGGGATGAGGAGGAAGGGTCATGTCCGCATTGTTCGGTTTCCTGCCCGGCCTGGGCACGCAAGAAATCCTGTTACTGGTGCTGTTGGGCGTCCTTCTGTTCGGCCGCAAACTGCCCGACATCGGGCGCTCTCTGGGCAAGACGATGGTCGAGTTCAAGAAGGGGATGAAGGGTATCGAGGATGAGGTGAGTGAGCCAAGTTCGCCGCGAGCCTCCATCGAACCGGAGCCTGTTCGGGCACCTACTCGCGTCACTCCTTCGACCGCTCCGAAGTTCGACGATGCGCCACCGCCGCCGGCCACCCCGCCGAAGGTGTAAGGCCCACGGCAATTCGAGCGTGAACCTTGAAAGGGCCGTTGCAGTCTCTTATCACAACACAGAGCCTGCCACTGCTTGAACGTGGCAGGCCCACGGGCGATTAACTCAGTGGCTAGAGTGCGTTCTTCACACGGACGAAGTCACAGGTTCAAATCCTGTATCGCCCACTGACTTACGACGACGACCCTTAGCAGACCCTTAGCAAACCTCGGCACTTGGCCGGGGGTGCGTCTCCTCTCAACGTGCGACCTTCGGGTCCGTGATGAGGGGGATGCTAGTGATGGGCCGTCCGCGTAAGCCTTATCTCCGCAAGTCCGACAACTCCTGGGTCTCCCGCTTCGGCGGCCGGTACGTCAAACTGGCCAAGGGGCGGGAGAACAAAGCCGAGGCATTCCGCAAGTTCCACGAGCTGGAACTCGCAGAGCGCATCGCGCCCAATCCCGATGCCGTCAACCTGACCGTCGCCGGCGTGATCGAGTCGTACCTCGAGTACGCCCGCACGCGCTGCGCCCCCGCCACCTTCTCCCAGCGGCGGCAGTACCTTCAACTCTTCGCCGAGGCCCACGGCTGGCGGCGGGTCAACGACAGCGACTGCAAGCCGCTGCATCTCAGCTCGTGGCTCGACACCCACCCCGAGTGGAAGAGCGCCTGGAGCCGCGCCACCATCACCACCATCGTCCAGCGACCGTTCAACTGGGCCGTGCAGCAGCGACTGGTCACCGCGAACCCGTTTCGCGGCGTCGCCTCGTCGACCGGGATGCCCCGCCGCCCGATGACGGACGATGAATTCGAGAAGTTGCTGGCGGCAATCGAGGGGAAGAAGTTCAAGAACGGGCCGTCGCCGGCGGACCGGTTCCGCGAGATGCTGACGTTCCTCCGCCACACCGGGGCGCGGCCCGGGGAGGCCAGCGCACTGAAGTGGGACCAAGTCGATCTGGCGGCCGGCTGCGCACTCCTCCGCGAGCACAAGACGGCCAAGACGCAGCGGGTGCCGAAGCCCCGGGTGATCGTGTTCGACGAGGCTGTGAAGGCGCTGCTGGCCTCGATCCGCGACCGGGGCGACCCCGGCGAGAACGTGTTCCTCACCTACCGGCTGTACGGTGAGGAGCTGCGGGTCCGGATCCAGTCGGAGTTCAGCGACACCTCGGTGTACGGCGACGAACTGAGCCGCACGCTTGCCCTCCTCGACCACGGCGGCCTGTCCCCCGCAGCGAAGCTGTACCACGCGATGAAGGGGTGGGGCACGGATGAGGCCACCATCAAGGCCGTCCTGGCGAACAAGACGCCGGGTGAGATCCAGGCCATCCGGGACGAGTTCAACAGCCTCTACGCCGCCCAGTACGGCGAAACCCTCGACGAGGCCATCACCAGCGAGTTGAGCGGGCGGGACGAGTTCGAGGTCCTGCAACTCCTCCAGAGGCGGCCGACGGACGTCCTCGGGCGGTTGCAGCGGCTGGAGGCGAAGCAACAGTACGAGCGGACCGGGATCTGGAACGGTTTCAGTTCCACGATGATCGACTGGTTCAGCTCGGACGGCACCCGGCTCGACGCTCAGGTAGTGGCGGCTCGCCAGGCGTACGACGCGGCGATGTCCGACGGGGTGCTGACACCCCAGGAAACGGCAGAGATCGAGCGACTGCTCGGGTACGCCGAGGAAGGGGTTGTCACCTACCAGGATGTCAAGGATTCGGCGGCGGACACCTTCGGCACGGTCCTGTCGACCGCCGCTGGCATCGCGGTCGTCTGGGCGACCGGCGGGGCGGCGACCCCGCTGGTGCTCGCCGTCCTGCGGGCCGGCGGAACCGCCGCGATCGGACAGGTGATCGGCCAAGTGACCATCTCCGGCCAGAGCTACGACGTGGAGGCCCTGCCCGGCAACCTCCTGGAAGGGTTCGTCAACGGCGGGACGATCCCCATCACGTTCGGCGGCCTGCCGAACGCATCGACGGCATTCGGGCGGCTCCTGCAAGGTGGGAGGTCCGGTGCCCTTGAGGGGTAACGGTTCACAGGTCGGTGTTGCCCCGACTACGCCGAACCCTGTGAAGCCG
>CAYRDG010000062.1:0-18901 GCA_964422915.1 uncultured Frigoriglobus sp.
AGCGCCACCAGAGTGATGATGCCGCCGATGCGCACGGCCCACAGGATGTTCAACGCATAGCCCTGATGGAGCGCATCGTAGCGATAGCACAGAAGCGTGAGCTTATCGAGCAGCGATCCACCCTTCCCTTCGCCGGCCTCGATGAGCGAGAGCCGCAGGGTGGTCATGGGCCGCGTCAACTTGCCGTCCTTGTTCACCGGTTCGCCGGCCAGTTCGAACTCACCGTCGTAGCCGATGCCATAGAAGTACCGCGTGATCTTCCCCTTCGGTGACACAATGATGATGCCTGTGGGGTGGTTGTACTCCTTCAGCATCTTGTCGAACTCGAAGTGGTAGCCGATGGTGTCGAGCAGTTCCTTGACGTTCTCCTTCGAGCCTGTGAGGAACCGCCATCCCTTCTCGGCACCCGGGCGACCATAACCAGGCGCTCCGGTGTTGGGATCGCCATGCAAGTAGACTTCTTTCTTGCGGCGTGCGAGGTCTCCGTGCTCCAGGTGATCCATGCTCACGGCCACAACCTGGAACTGCTCCCCGGCGGAGAAGTTCATCGGCATCTTTCGGCACGCTTCCAGCACGCCGGTGAGAACCTTCGTGCAGAGCATCGGACAACGGTAGTAAACTGGCACGAGGATCGTCGGCTTGCCGGCAATGGCATCGCCCAGCGGGATCGGCTTGTCGTTCTCGTCCCGGAAGAAGAGTTCCTGCGGGATCGACGCGCCAATCTTCTCCTCGATACTGGCATCCGGGCGGAAGCCCTTCGGGCTGTCGTGTTTGGGCACGAGTCCATCATTGCCGGCACGCGCCGGCAGCGGCAGGACCGCGAGTGCGGCCAGTGCCAGCGGAACGATCAGCGCGAACCCGGAGCGCGAAATCACGGCTTGCCTCCCTTCGGAGTGGGCGGCGGAGCGGGCGACTTACCCTGAGTGTTCTTCTTCTCTTCGGGCTTCTTGGGCTGCTTCGGCTCCTTGCCTTCGGGCTTCTTCTCCTGCTTCGGATCCTTCACCTCAGGTTTCTTCGGTGCAGGATCCGCGACCAGCGACCGCTCCGGCAGAATCACCATTGCTTCCGAGTCGCCACGACCGGCGTTGGCCAGGCTCGGAACGTGCTCGGAAGGGAGGAGGAGTCGGGCGCCCTTCTGTGTGGGGAAGAGTTGCCCAAGTGCCTGGTTGTTCAGCCCCATGAACGAGCCGAGACCCGCGCGGCCGCCCCCGCTGTACATCGTCGGGAAGCGTTCCGGGCTTGGTCGGATGTCTTCGGGGTGAAGCTCCGGTGAGTTCCCGTAAGGAAGTTCGGGTTGCGTGATCCCGCGCGATTCCCCAGATCGCATCCGCAGCGGCTCGAGGCGTGGCTGCCCCTCGCCGTTCTTGGGACCGCGGTTGAGCCGCGCGAACCGGTCGTTGAGCGAATCCTTGTTTCGCTCAGCCGCGGCCGGGTGCGCCTTCGAGTTCACCACCGGGTAGGCGATGAAGCCGAAGAGGGTTGTCACTGTGCCGAACGCCAGCACGAAGAAGAGTACGACGAGGATCGGCACGCTCAGTACCGTGCGCGAATCGTAAACGTCTTCCTCATAGCCACGAGCAACTGTATCTGCGGACGGACTGCTGATGCCGCCATGATCGTCAGCCGGGGGCGACCCGGGCGTCGTCTCAGTGTTGGCCATGGTGCCCCTCCGGCAGCAGGAACGTTTGGTTGTCCGGGAACAGCGGTCGTTTGCGCAACTGGTGGATGAAGCACACGCCCCAGATCCCACCGATGCCGAGCACTGCACCCACGTCGATGAGCCACGCCGGGAAGCCGTGTTCGGGCGCGGCCGGCGCGATCCACCAGATCACGTCCAGGGCACAGATCACGACAAGGTATACTGCCACTGCCCGCAGTCGCGCCGGGTGCAGCTTGATGTTGCGGAACAGCAGCAGCAGGAACGGGAGTGCGAAGTGCAACGCGATGAGCGCTGCCGACACGTACCACCAGCCTGACATATTCCCGTCGTAGTTCGACCGCTTCAGGAAGAACGCGATCTCCTCGGGCAGGTTCCCGATCCACACCAGCATGAACTGGGAGAACGAGGTATACGACCAGAAGAGCGTGAACGCCAGCATCAGCGTGCCCATGTCGAGCTGGAACTTCGGCCGCATGAAGCCGGCGAAGGGTGGACGGCTCGACCACAGGAGGAACAACGCCAGGCAGAATGCGAAGCATGTCAGGAACTGGTTCACGGCGAAGATGACCGGGAACATCGTTGACGACCAGCCCGCTTCCATCGACATCACCCACTGCGTCGAGGCGGCAGTGATGGTGAGTGCGTAGATGATCAGACCCGGCCCGGACATGTTCGAGAGCTTCTCCAGGTTCCGGTCCACCACGCGTGGATCATTGGAATCGGAAGCCGCCTTGCCGAAGGCGTTCAACCCGTAGATCATCACGGCCCAGATCAGGAACAGGACGATCCCAACGCCCACGAACGCCGTGGAGGAGAGGAAATGATACCGTCCGGCATTCAGTTCCGCGACTTCCTCCGCATGCCCCTTCTCGATGGCTGCACGCTGCGCCTCGATGGCACGGTTGTAGAGCAGTTTTCCTGTCTCGATGGCCTGATCACGTTTGTTGCCTGCCTCTGGGCCGACTGGCTTCAGCTTCATTTCCTCGACATTGTGGGGGCGCGACCACCAGTATGGTGATGCGTTGTGCGTCCATACGGAGATGGCCAGCGGGATCCACAACACGAAGAGTAGCGGCAACGTCCGCGTGGCGGCCTGGAAGGGGCGCGTCAGCAGCAGACCCCACGAGGTCTTCGAGAGGTGGTGGATCATGAGCAACGCCATCGCGCCAAGCGGGAGGCTCGCCCAGAAGGTGAAGCCCGACAGGTAGCCGACCATGAAGCGCGAAGTTGCATCAGACTTCGCGTGGTCATCGTGCGCTGCCGAGAGGTTGGCAAAGCCCGCGATGGCGAACAGCGCCCAGCCCACGACAGCGGCAATAATCGCGACGCGCGTGTAGCCAGACCAGTTCGGTTGGTCCGTGTAGGTCGGCGGTGTGCCGGTACCGTGCGCGTTCGGGGTGGGTGCGGGATCGGTACTCACTTCTTCCCTCCCGCTCCGGGGAGCAGTTTCTGGGCATCAGGCGGCAGTTTGGCCCGGTCGATCTGGCTCATTTGCAGCACGCGGATGTAGGCAACGATCCGCCAGCGATCATCCGCCGGAATCTGGGCGGAGTAGCTTGGCATACCAGCATATCCCTTCGTCATGACTTCGAAGATGTACCCAGGCGGGACATCGGTCATCGGCATGTGAATGCCCCACAGCGAATAGCCGCGCGAAATACCCAGCCCCTGGGGGTTGGTCACGTCGGCCTCGTCTGGAGCAACCTTGTGCGTGTGGAACGAGGTTGGGTTCAGGTATCCGCGTTCCCAGATCTTCCCTTGACCGTTGCCCCAGGGACCGTGGCAGACAGCGCAATAAACGGTGAAGCGTTCCTGGCCGCGTTTCAGATCGTCGCTGGTGATTGGGAAGGGGAACGCTTCGGCGTACACCTTCGGTTGTCCGACGAGGCGCTGGTCGTAGCGCGGCGCGCCGACTGCGTGTTCCTTCCGCTGGGCCTCTGTCAATTCAGCAGGCGCCTTGGTCTTGGGTTCCACGGCGGCTGGAACTTCGAACTTGTAAGCCCGCGTCCACTCCTCCAGTGTGAGGCCCGTGGCAACGGGGTCGGTATCAAGCCGCTGACCTCGATGAACGACGCCATGCTCCAGCGGACGCGCCGAACGATGGTCCGGGAAGAAGTCCGACTCTTCCAGTGGTCGGTAGTAAGGCTGGTCCGACATCCGCTGCCGGCAACCGGCCGCGAGCGGCAGCGCGGCGAGTATCGCAAGCGCCAGGAATCGCAGTCGGGGCCGTTTCATTCCAAACTCCGCACTCCGAACTCGTAACGTCGAGGAGATCATTCCATCACCTCCTCGACTGAGATCGGGGTCAGTTCGTTGAGGAAAGCCCGCGTGGCGGACGAATCGTACTTCGGATCCGCTGCCTCAATGCACATGAAGAAGCGGTCGCGTGTGGCCCGGTCGAACGCCTTCGAGTTGAACAGCGGATGGTTGTAACGCGGCAGCCCGCAGATCGCCATCAGGCCGAAGAACCCTGTCAGCGCCGTGGTGAGCACCGTCATCTCGAACGTGATCGGGATGAACGAGGGCCAACTGAAGTAGGGTCGGCCACCGACGTTGAGCGAGTAGCCCCAGGTGTTCGCCCAGTATTGCATGATGAAGCCGGCGCAACACCCCGTGAGGCCGCCGATGAACATCACCGGCCCCATCTCGGACTTCGGGAAGCCCAGAGCGTCTGCGGCTTCACCCACCGGATACGGGCTGTAACCGTCGAGGTAGGTGTAGCCAGCCGCCTTCGCCTTCGCGAGTGCGTGAGCCATTTCGTCACCGGTCGCGAACTCGGCCAGCAGGCCGTAGGTGACCGGGATGTTCGGGTCGGGCACAGTGTGGCTGTGGCCAGCGTGTCCAGGCGCGTGGCCCGGTTCGGCGGTGGTACTCACGGCGCGTTCTCCATGATTGAGTGGCCGCCGCCGCCGCCCTGCTTCTTCGGGAGAAGCTCCCGCATCTCAGTGATCGAGATCATCGGCAGGAAGCGGAGGAACAGGAAGAACAGGAAGAGGAACAGACCCAGCGAACCGGCCATCGTTCCGTAGTCCCAGATGGTTGGCGTGTAGTCGCCCCACTGAGCCGGGACATACTCGCGGGTCAGCGTGATCACAATGACGTACCGCTCGAACCACATCCCGATGAGTACCGAGATGCAGACCAGTTCCATCCAGAACGGACTGGTGCGGATCTTCTTGGACCAGAGGAACGTCAACGGGAAGACGCAGTTGAACCCGATGAGGCACCAATATGTCCATCCGTAGGGGCCAAACATACGTTCCAGCGTTGTGCCCCACTCGTAGAGCGAGTGGCCGTACCATGCCATCCAGGCTTCGCTGAAGTAGCCGTAGGTCACGAGGAAGCCCGTGGTCAGCATCACCTTCCCCATGATGTCCATGTGGTGGTCGGTGAAGAAGTCTTCGAGCTTGTACCACTTGCGGACGGGAAGCGCGATGGCAACAACCATGGCGAAGCCCGAATAGATGGCACCTGCAACGAAGAACGGCGGGAAGATGGTGGCGTGCCACAGCGGTACGATTGACACGGCGAAGTCGAAGGACACGACCGTGTGAACCGAGAGAACAAGCGGAGTGCTGATACCGCCGAGGATCAGGTACACCTTCTCGTAGCGCCGCCAGTGGATCGCGCTGCCACGCCATCCGAGAGCCAGCAAGCCGTAGAAAACGCGCTGCCAGCGCTTCTGGGCTGCGTCGCGGAGCGCCGCAAGGTCGGGCACGAGTCCGAGATACCAGAACACCAGCGAGACGGTGAAGTATGTGGTGACGGCGAACACGTCCCAGGTCAGCGGGCTGCGGAACTGCGGCCACACGCCGGCGACGTTCGGGAACGGATAGAGCCAGTAGAAGAACCAGGGGCGGCCCATGTGCAACAGCGGGAAGAGGCCCGCGCACATGACGGCGAAGATCGTCATCGCTTCCGAGAAGCGGTTGATGCTCGTTCGCCAGCGCTGGTGCAAGAGCAGCAAGATCGCGGAGATCAGCGTACCGGCGTGGCCGATACCGATCCACCACACGAAGTTGACGATGGCGAAGCCCCACGCCACCGGAATGTTGATGCCCCAGATGCCGACGCCCATATAGATGAGCCAGCAGACGCTCAGGGCCAGCACTTGCAGCAGGAAGAAGCCGGCGAGGAAGCCGATCCACCAACCGCGTGGGTGCGAGGTCCGGAGTACGACTCCGCCGATGGCGTCGCCGACGCTGACCAGACCGTGTGGCTGGCCGTCGTACTGACTCCGCACGAGCGGATGCATTTCCGGCTCAAGCGGCAAGTCTGTCGAGCGGGGTGGTGGTAGTTCCGCGGTCGCCACTTCAGGCTCCCTTCACAGTAGTAGGCACACAGAATGTGCCGTCACGATGCGGTTGGAACAGCAACGGCACACAGCGTGTGCCTACTACTCTCGTCACTTCGGCATCGCCGGGTTCGGATTGCGGAGTACGGCTGTGTACGTCAGCCGCGGCCGCGTGTTCAATTCCGCAAGCAGGCCGTAGTTGGCCGGTTCGTTCTTCCACTTCGAGACCCGCGCCTTCGGGTCGTTGATGTTGCCGAACACGATGGCCCCCGAGGGGCAGGCCGCCTGGCAGGCCGTCAGAATTTCGCCGTCGCGGATGAGCGATTCGCCCTTCTTGTAGTCGGGCAGTTTGCGAATCCCAGCGGCCAGTTCGCGTTCCGCAACGATCTCCGCGGCGCGGATGCGCTGCGTGCAGAACGAGCACTTCTCCATCACACCACGGCTGCGGACCGACACATCCGGGTTGCGCCCGAGCTTGATCGTGTCGGTATCCCAGTCCTGGAACGTGAGGAAGTTGAAGCGGCGGACCTTGTACGGGCAGTTGTTGGAGCAGTATCGCGTACCGACACAGCGGTTGTACACCATGTCGTTGAGGCCATCGTGACTGTGAACGGTGGCACCCACGGGGCAGACCACCTCGCACGGTGCGTTCTCGCACTGGGCACAGAGTCGCGGCTGGAAGTAGATGTCGACCGAGCTGGGGTCGCCTTCGGGGTTAACGTAGTAGCGGTCGATGCTGATCCAGTACATCTCCCGCCCCTTCGTCACCTGCTCCTTCCCAACAACAGCAATGTTGTTCTCGCTCTGGCACGCTGTGACACAGGCCGAGCAGCCCGTACAGGCGGCCAGGTCGATGGCCATGGCCCAGCGTCGCCGCTGCGCGTCGTTGAGGTCGGGCACCAGCCCTTCCATCGGGTTATACATGTTGAGCGGCGTGAGGCGCGGCGATGGTGCATGCTCGCTGCCTGCTGGATGTTCGCCCTTATCGTAAGAGTCGGACGCCGAGGGCACCAGTTGCATCGGCTGGGGAACGTTCTCGTTGATGAGGTCCGTTTCCCCAACGGCCATCGGCGGAATCTTGGCGAAGCGCGGATTCTTCTGGTAGTCCGCCAGTGTTCCGACGCGGATCGGCTTGCGGTCGAGAAGACGCCCGGAAATCGGGTCCTTCTCGATCATCGACCAGTGCCCTTGTGTGCAGGCCAGGAAGTAGATTCCCGAGGTCTTCACCGCCTTGCCGGCAGTAGCCCACGCTGTCGAGGACGTGCGAAGCGGGTAGGCATCGAAGCCGCGCGTCTGAACACCCGCGGCGTTGATGTTCTCGCTCCCCTCCGCGTTGCCAACGCGACCCGCACGGGTGCGGCCGAAGCCGAGGTGAAGGGTGATGGCGCCATCTGCATGGTCTGGGAGAATCCACGCCGGAGCTTTCACCTTCTGACCGTTCGCCTCGATCTCAACGACAGTCACTTCGGCGCGACCATGCTCGCCGCCCGTCCAGGGGAAGCGGACATGCACACCGAGTTTCTCAGCCGTCTTGCGGCTCATGTACGCCGCGTTATCCCAGCACATCTTCAGCAACGGCTTGGGAATCTCTTGCATCCAGCCGTTGTTGGCGAAGCGGCCGTCGTAGATGGTTGGGTCGGCGCGGAAGTTGATCTCATACTGGCCGTCTGGGACGGCAGGCGCCGCTGGCGCCGCGCCCTCGGCCCAGTTGGCCGCGAGCGTGGCCTTTGTCGTGGCGGGTGTGGTGCCATCGATGACACCCTTTCGCACCGTTTCGTTCCAGAAGATCTCGAAGGTGCCAGGCTTCTTGCTCTGGGTGAACCAGTTACGCCAGGTCGCTTGCACGATCTCCATCGGGTCGTGGGTCGCAGCCGGGACGCCCTGCTCTGGCCCCTTGCCGATCGCCGAGAGAATCTGAATCGCGGAGTGCCCCTCGTAGAGCGGCGCGATTAACGGCTGCTGGAGCAACACAGTGCCGTCGTAGTCGCGGATGTCTCCCCACGTCTCGAGGTAGTGCGCTTCCGGGAGGTGCCACTCACAGAGTACGCCTGTTTCGTCCTGTTGCTGTCCGAGGTGGACCGTGAGTTTCGTCTTGTCCTGGCCCATAGCCCGGAGGGCGTCGGCGAACTTCAGATCGGCCGGAGCGCTGTAGGCGGGGTTGGTGGCGCCGCCGAGTAGCAGGAGCACATCGACAGTGCGGGCCTTCATCTCGCCGACAAGCGTCTTGAGATCGCTCATCTTGCCGGGTACGGATGCCACCAACTCTGGCCCGGTGTGAACTGTCTGGCCCAGCGCACCCAGGTGCGAGTTGATCGCCATGGCCAGGGCGTGCAGGGAAGCGGAGTGGTGGTCGCCGGCGACCACGATCACCTTACCCTTGCGCTCAGGCTTGCGGAGGTCTTCGGCTAGTGGCTTGAGCCAGGCTTTCGCATGGTCAGGCAGCGCACCGGCTGCTGGTACTCCCGCGATGCCAAGTTCGGCCGCCAGTGCCCGCGCGAAGCTCTCGATCTGCCCATTGGTGATCGCGAGACGGTGATCGGCAACGCCACCGGTGTTGGTCGCCATCGTCTCGACGACATAGAGTCGGTTAACGAGCGACTTTTCCGGCGCGGCTCCCAGATCGAACTTCACGCCTTCCTTGAAGGGCTTGCCAGACGTGCGGCCCGCTGCGATTTCTGCCGCGTTCTTCCCATCCTGGCGCACCTTGCGGCGGTCGGCGAAGTCGCGCTGATAGCGAACCGCGCCTGGACCATCACAGAGGAAGTCGGCGTCCAGGGAGAGAACGACATCGGCCTTGTTGAAGTCGTACTTGACGCTGGTCGGCTTGCCGAATGCCCGGGCCGCACCCGCACGGGCGCCTTCGGCGCTCACAGCCTCATACTGAATCCAGCGTGCCGCCGGGAAGTCGGCCAGCACTTGCGAGATGAGCGCCAGATACGTTGGCGAGGTGACAGCTTCCGTCACAATGCGGATGCGGACTTCCTTCTTCGGCGCGGTCTCGTTGTAGAGTCGTGCGCGGATCGCCTGAACTGCCAGTTCGTAGGTCGCTGGGAGGCCGCCTTGCGTCACGGTTCGCGAGCGGTCCGGGTCGTAGAGATCGAGAACCGATGCCTGGGCGAAGATGCCGACCCCACCCAGACTGCCAGAAGCGTCGGGGTTGCCTTCCGCCTTCGTCGGCCGCCCCTCGTTGCTGCGGACCAGTATGCCCTGGCCGAAGCCGGCCATCGGATAGGCAGTCGCGAAGTAGAGCGGATTGCCGAGCGAAATCTCGTCGGGCTGAACGGTGTAAGGCGCGATCTTGCGCTGAGCCGCGGGGCGGAGACCGCAACCCGTGGCGCCAGCCAGCGCCATGGAGGCGCCCATGATCGTCATGAAGCGACGGCGACTCGGTTCGTCGGTGAACTCCGCTGCGCCTTCAGGGAACTCATCGGCGCCGTAACCCGGCAACGCGACCGACTCGCCCATCAGGGGCAGCGGGCGAGCGGCGTTCGCGGCGGTGTCCGTGCTGTCGGGTTTCATCGCTACCTCAGCAGGATTCGGGAGCCATCAATTCAGGTTGCAAACTTACGAGTCGGCCGGCATCAGCGGTGACACATCGAGCAACTGGTGAGCGTGACCGCGTCGCGGACGTGGTACTTCTGTTTGAGGTACTCGCCAAGCTCTCGCTGACTGGTCGGATAAGGCTTGCCAGTCTGCGGATCAGTTCCGCCTTGCCCCGGCGTCCACGTCATGTCGAAGACATGTTCGCGCGGTCGCAGAACTTTCTCGGGCGTTCGGTGACACGAGATGCACCATTCCATCAGCAGCGTGCCGGTCTGCATGGTCAGGTTCATCTGGTCGAGTCGGCCGTGACAACTCGCGCATCCCACACCCTTGTTGATGTGGATCGAGTGGTTGAAGTAGGCATAGTGCGGCAGATTGTGAACGCGGTTCCACAGGATCGGTGTGTTATTGTGGAAGCTCTCGCGCACCGGAGCGAGCAGGTCGGCCCCTTGCCAGATCTGCTGGTGGCAGTTCATGCATGTCTTGGTCGGCGGGATACTGGCAAAGCCCGAGTTCTCGACCGACGTATGGCAGTAGCGGCAGTCGATGCCAAGCTGCCCGACGTGGTGCGCGTGACTGAACGCGACCGGTTGAGCGACGATCTCGTTGACGCCAGTGGCGTAACTGGAGCGATAGAACGCCGCTCCGGTGATGCCGGTAGACCCGGCCAGGAGCGGCAGACCCAGGACGATCATCTTGGCAACCGGGTTGATCGCCTTCGGGAAGATCTGGGGCATGTAGGAACCGCCTTCCAGGTAGGAGCCGCCTGCCGCCTCGGTACAATGGCACGACCAATACGATGATCAATCCGCCCGCATGGGCCAGATTTCAGCGAGTGCGAGTTACATCGGGTAAGGCAACCAGTCCCACTGCATGTAGCGCAGGCCCTGGTTCAGAACGATCGCGATCGTGAACACGGCACCGCAGAGGAAGAAGCCGACGGCGGCGTAGTTCTCGCCCCGCAGACCACCCTTCACACCCCGCAACAGCGAGATCACCGCGAGTACGAACCCCACCGCCGCCAGCATGCCGCTGAACGGAATCCACCAGAACACGACGCCACTGAAGAAGCCCAACCCCACAGACGCAGCGGCCAAACCGCGCGCGAGGTACGAGTCGTTGGGCGAACCAGAAGCGGTCGCGGCGGGCAGGGATGTGGGGGGCGTATGCTGCACCGTAGCCTCTTTTCCATGAGTGGGAGGCAGATCGGAATAACTCGGAACCAGAACTCGCGCGAACGCTTCACGCGAGTCTCAGCCACGAGAACCGACCAGGTTACCGGCAGCGAAGTGGGCATCCTTCCGCCGGTTGATTTGTGATTACAAGCGGTGTCGGGAAGTGTCCACTCGACTTTGCCGCTCTCTTCACAAAGTCGAGATGGTAGCCGAAGAATACACAAAGACAACTGAAAAATGGAACTATGCTGCACAGCGACGACATTCACGCTTTTCCCTGACAACCCCGGCACCACGGCGCGCGGCGCGCCCAATGCGGTGATGCTCCTTGCCGACGAGGAAGTGCCAGTTTGTTCCGGAAATGCCGTGTGGAGTGCGAGAATCGAAGTGCGGCCGGATGCAATCCGACGTGTGAGAGCGGCTCCAGAAATCGCAGTGCTTTCCGGTGTGGCGGCGCGATTCTACACGTTGTGACGATTCTGCCGGCATGCGTGCGCGCGGCTCAGGCAGCGCGCGACACAGGTCGCGTGTCCCGCGCTTCCAGTTTGCTCATCACGACGTCGTAGCGCCGATTCACCCGATAACGCTCCACGATGGAGTGCGCGTGTACGACGCCAGGAACGTAAAGAAGAAGCGAAAGGCCGAAGTTTTTGACGGCTTCCAGTGGCGACGCGGTGATCAGGACCGCGAGTGGAGGGCAGAGGATCACGAGAATCGCGAGCATATTACCGAACTCCTGATGCTGAATCCGTTCGGCAATTAATGATTCGTTCGCCGACACGGAACCTTACAGAATAAACGCTGCAACCTGACAGAAACCAACCTGAATATCTGGTGAGAAATCACACGCATCGTATCGAGTATGCCAGAATTACCGCGCAGCGAGATCCGTGAGAAGTTTCCGGTGCCACAGAGTGTGCAGACGAGAGTGAGGTTCGCTCTCCGATCACGGTGGATGAGACCGTTCTCACCTCTTCCCGTCGAAACCCACGGCCGACACTGTAAGTTGAATGCTCGCGGGCGTGAACTCGTTTGTAACAGCCCCGTGACACTCACAGGCGAGGCACAAACCCATGGAGCTGGGACGTAAGAGCGCACGCGGCGATCGGTTCGTGCCGCGAGTCGAAACGCTGGAAGACCGCACAGTGCCAGCAGGCGACGTGCGCGTGACGCTTCTCGATGGCACCCTGTACGTCTCGGGCGACGATCAGGGCAACCAGGTCATGATCTCCGCGACGGGCCATCACTCGGCCATCGTCCGCGCACTGGATGCGACAACGCGGATCAACGGTCAGCAGTCTGTCGCCGTCAAGGGGATTGATCGCGACTACTACATCGACCTCTTCGGCGGCGATGACGTACTCGTGCTCAATGCAACCCGAAACGATGGCTCGGTGCGGGTGGGACTGGGCAGCGGCAACGACCTGCTCACGATCAACGACGCGCAGAATCGCAAGGAAACCACCATCCTTGCCGGCGACGGCAACGACACGATTCTCCTGGGGAACTCGACGTTCCGGCGATATGTCTTCGTCGATTCCGGCGCGGGAGACGATCAGGTCACGGCGTTCGGCATCGGCGTGGGCGACTTTGGTTTGAAGAGTTCCGGGGGGAACGACTTCTTCAACAGTATCGGCTCCACGCTCCTGCGCGCCGACCTGGGCGGATTCGCACAGGGCCTCCGCCCAGCCGATACATCAAGCCCCGTTCCGACCTTGACAACGACTGCCAGCAGCCTCACGGGCACCTCGCCCATTCCCTTCACGATCACCTACAGCAAGGATGTGACAGGCGTCGATACGAGCGATCTGGTCATCACCAATGGCACCACGCCAACGGTCACGCGAGTCAACGCGCGGACGTACACCTTCCAGGTCGCGCCGACCGCGCAGGGTGTCGTCACGGCGCGAGTGCTCGGCGGCGGAGTCACCGATCCATCAGGCATCGCCAGCGTCGGCTCGAATACCGTCTCGGTCACTTTCGATAGCACCGCGCCGGCCAAGCCGACCTTCAACCTCGCACCTGCATCCGACAGCGGCGCTGTGGGCGACCTCCGCACCGATGCGGCTACGGTCACACTCACTGGCACAACTGAAGCCGGCGCGACAGTGAAACTGTTTAACGCATCCGCGCCGGGCACGCCTGCCACAGGCACGCCACTGATGACGACCACTGCCGCGGCAGATGGTACGTTCAGCTTCGCGAATCTCACCCTCGCCCTCGGGCCGAACAGCTTCGCCGTGCAAGCGCTGGATGCTGCAGGCAACGCCAGCACCTTCGCGCAGACGTTCACGCGCAACACGCCACCAACCGTGGCCGCACCAATCGGTCCGCAAAGCGGAACTGCCGGCGGCAGCGCACTCACGTTCGACCTCGCCACCGTCTTCACCGACGTGGAGAAGGTTGTCCGACTCGCGACCACCTACCCCACCGGGCAATCGGGCAACATCGACATCAACCTCTTCGACACCAAGGCGCCGCAGACCGTCGCGAACTTCCTCTCCTACGTCAACAACGCCACACCGGCCGCGAACTACAACGACTCGATCTTCCACAGACTGGCGCCAGGCTTCGTGCTCCAGGGCGGCGGCTTCAAGTTCAACGATGCCGGCACGACCACAGCCACCGCGTTCCCGGCGATCACGAAATCTCCACCGGTTGTCAACGAGCCAGGAATCTCGAACACGCTCGGCACCATCGCGATGGCCAAACAGGGGAACGATCCGAACAGCGCAACCAACGAGTTCTTCTTCAACCTGGGAGATAACTCGGCGAACCTGGATTCACAGAACGGCGGATTCACGGTCTTTGGTCAGGTCATGAACGGCGGCCAGCAAACCGTGGATGCCATCGCGAGCCTCTCGACCTACAACGGTGCCGGCATCCCTGGAGCGCCGCCCTTCCCTGTCAGTTCGACCGCCGATACGTCGAACTTCCCCGCCAACATCAACGCGGGCGATCTGGCATCCGTGACCACCGCCACCGAACTGACCAACGCTCAGAAGATGAGCTTCAGTGTCGTGGGCAACACCGATGGTACAGTCGCATCGGCATCCGTGACTGGCGGCACTCTTACGATCACGCCGCTGACGGTAGGCACTACGACGATCACTGTGCAGGCCACCGACCTCGACGGCTCATCGACCACGACGACTGTCACCATCTCCGTGAGCTGATCTGCGCCATTCGTGAGGCAGCCGGAGAAACCCGGCTGCCTCATTTGGTTCTTCACCGCGCCGAAGATGTTACGTTCGCGGCTGTGGAACGTCTGTGTATACTGAACTCCGTTGTTGCATCGTACGTTGCGCTCGTCGCCGTGCCGTGAGGTCGGTCATGTCGTTCACTGTTCGTCCCGCCATCGTTCGGTTGCTTCCGTTCGCGCTCCTCTCTGGGTTGCTCGCAGGGCCACTGCCTGCGGCCGATTTGCCGATGCCGTCGGCTCCCACAGCGAAGGAGGTGCAAGCACTCCGTGCGAAATACGACGCGGAACGCGAAACATCGCTGAAGGCGAAGTTCCCACCAGTTGCGTTTGCGAAGTCTGACCTGCTTCTCAAACGAGCCGATGCGGCGATCAAGTCCGAGAACTACAGGGCCGCCGCACGCTACCTTCACGATGCTCGCTGGCAGCTCCCCTTCACAACTCCAGGACTGCCGGCGCATGTGACTCGCGTGCTGGGCGAGTCGCGGATGCGGCACGCTGGTCGGGTCAATGCGCTGGCTTACAGCCCCGATGGGCAGAGCATCGCCAGCGCCAGCCGCGACGGCACCGTGAAGGTCTGGGACCTGGGCAATGGACGTGAGCTTTGCACGTACCGAGGTCACATTCACCAGCCAGATGATCCCACTTCTGCTACCACGAATGTTCTGGCAGTGGCAGACGTGGCATTCCATCCGAAGCAGGAGTTGGCCGCATCCGCCGCAGGCAATCAGGTTCACCTGTGGAACCCGAAAACTGGCAAGCCCGTGAAGACGTTGCTCAACCTGGGCAAGACCGACAAGCCGCTGAAAGCCCTGGCCTACTCGCCTGATGGGAAACAAATCGCGGTTGGCACTGATGACGGCATTCTGCGCGTTCTCGACGCCGAGAGTGGCAAGGTCACGTACACCAGTCCGTCGCGCAACTCGCGCATCGAGCGCGTCTGCTTCAGTCCCAACGGCAAGCTCATCGCACTGGGCGACGCAGGAGGGCAGGTTGCTGTGTACGCGCCTGGTGTCATGGGCAACGCGCTGGCGATGAGCGTGCAGGGCGCGGACGTGCCCGAGGTCTACAGCGTGGCCTTCACCAGTGGAAGCAACAGCGTGTTCAGTTGTGGCCGCGATGGGAAGATCCGGCTCACTGCTGGCCCTGCACCAGATGGCAGCAGTGCTCCGAACACTGCCACCAAGATCACCGAATTCATCGGGCACAACGGACCAGTGACCAGTCTGGCGGTCACCACTGATGGCATGCTGCTTATCAGTGGTGGAGTGGACAAGACTGTGCGAGTCTGGAACGTGAAGACGAGCAAGCAACTCCGCGCGTTCCAGGGGCACACGACAGGGGTGACAGCCGTTGCCGCGCGGCCCGACGGAAAGCAGATCGCTTCGGCCGCGGAAGACGGCGCGGTCCGCATCTGGGACTTGAACCCCAGCGACGAGCACCGCGCGATGACGGATGCGAAGGAGTCACTCTGGGCGGTCGCAATCAGCCCGGACGGCAAGCGCGTCGCGGCGGCAGGCGCGGACAGGACGATTCGCGTCTACGATCCGGAGAGCGGCAAGGTGGAGGCAAAGCTCGATGCCGGCGCCGCGATGACCTCGCTGGCCTTCTTCCCCGATAGCAACCGTCTGGCGGCTGGTGGCGGCGACAACAAGGTGAAGGTCTGGGACCTGGCTCAGAAGCGCGCGATTCAGGAGATGACTGGCTTCTCCCTGGCGGTACTGGCTGTGGCCGTGAGCGACGACAGCAAGTTTGTCGTTGTCGGTTCGGCCGACGCTACCGTACGCGGCTTCGACGCCTCCAGCGGGAAGGAACTCTGGAAGTGGGCATCTCGCAAGGCTGCCTGCGGCGTGGCCATTCGCAAGGGTAACAAGCAAGTCGCTGTCGGGCTGGCCAACGGAACGCTGGCAGTACTTGACGTGAGCGGAGCGACACCCAAGGAACTCGCGCAAGAGCAGATCCATTCGGCAGGTGTGGCGGCAGTAGCGTACAGCCCAGATGGTAGCCGACTGGCAACCGTGGGCGGTGACGGCGTTCTCCGCATCTGGAACCTCAACGACAGCGGCCAACTCACAGCGTTGATGAAGTTCGAGAGCCAGCCGAGCAGCAACGAAACGGGTTTCTCGCCACTTTCGACAGTCGCATTCAGCCCCGATGGGCGCTTCGTTGCGGCAGCAGGTGCGGATACGTCCGTCCGTGTGTGGGACCTGCAGACCCGGAGCGAAGTTCGCGACCTGCGCGGCAGCACCGATTGGGTCACATCGGTGGCCTTCAGCCCCGATGGGCGCTTCCTCGCGTCGGTTTCGGCCGAAAAAGACAATGCGGTTCGCGTCTTCGAACTGCCTTCACTGGAGGCCAGCACGGGCGGCCACCTGCGTGCGGTCAACGCCGTGGCCGTCAGCCCCAACGGCAAGCTCATCGCGACAGCAAGTGCCGATGAGACGATCAAACTCTGGGACCCTGTCAGCGGCAAGGAAGTAGATACGCTCATCGGCAACAACACCGACAAGCCCTGGGCCGTCGCATTCCTCACCAACGCCGACCTGGTGATGGGTGGCCGCGTGGCAAACGGCGGCGCGGGCCGCCTGCACTACTGGAACATCACCGCGTCGCGACCGACCCGGTCGGTCGCAACGGGCGAGGTCTACACGTTGATCCCTTCCTCGGACGGCTCACAGATCGGCGTCTGGGCCGCGCGAAATTCCAGCGATGGCACGACCACCAACAGTTCTTACGAACGATACACCGCCAAGGGCGAACCCATTGGTCAGCCTTACAACGACAAGGGCCGCAACGTCCGCAGCGCGACCTTCTCCGCAGACCTTGCCTGGGCCGTGACTGGCGACAGTAGCGGCGGCGTTCAGATCTTCGATCTCGGCAAACGAGAACGCATCGGCGGCAATATGCCGCTCTTCGAACGCGAAGTGATGGACATCGGCATCTCTGCCGACAAGAAGTACATCATCGCCACCGACGACGAAGGGCTGGTGAAAGTCGGCGAGTTGAAGGATGGCAAGCTCGATGTGGTTGCGAAGGGGAAAGCGCACAAGGACGGCGTGCGCGCGATCTATGTCGCGCCAGGCGGCAAGTCGTTCCTCACGGTGGGCAACGGTGGCGAACTGAAACTCTGGTCGCTCACGGAACTGAAACCCGAGTCGTTGAAGGAACTCCGTACATGGAAGTTACCCGTAACGATCAACGGCGCGGCCTTCGCACCCGATGGAAAGTTTGCCGTTACTGCCAACGCCGATGGCACCGCGTATGTGCTGGAACTGCCATGATCGTTGTTGCAGGCAGGAAGCGTGACTGACAGAGCAGTTCCCTGCGTTCACGCTTCCCGCCTGCCTTCACATCGTAACAAGCACATCTGCCGAACTAGCGAACGAACAGGTGCATGTAACGGCGGCCATCGCTGCCTGGAACCCACGCAGCGCCGGCGTAGGTGTAGTCCTCATACACGCAGCAACTCATCCAGCCATAGCTCGCGGGATAGGCCGCGCACCCGGCCGACGCTGCGGAGGCGCCTGCTGGAAGGAACGCGAAGTCGTTCGCCGTGTGGCCGAACATCCCGTATTGTGCGCGGTGCGCCGCGCATCCCCGTGCTGCCTGAGTCAGCGCGGCATCACGAAGGAACGGGCGCAAGCCGCAGGCGGCCCGCTTCGCGTTCACTTCATCGAGTGCATCGCCAGCACCAGCGGGCGCGGCTTCCACAGCGGCCGCCGGGACCACGGGTGAGTAATAGCTCGTCACGCCTGAAGCGGGCACGACCACGGACCCGGCAACGGGTTGCGGACAGGTCCCGGACTGGCATGAGGGTGACGGGGAGGAAGAGTACTGGTATGTGGAAGTGGGATACGCACAACTTGGGCAGGTGTTGGCGGGTTGCGCTCGCCGGCGGAAAGGTCCGGCCTCCGAATCCAACGCAACCACAGACAGGGCGAGAAGGGCGAAAGTGTACCGAAACGTCATCATGCGTCCTCAAGAGGATGGGCGATGGGCGACCCGCATTTGTTATCAGACATGAGGCGAGCGAACACCCTTCGCAGAAGAAATTCTTCCGTCGTCGTTTTGACCTCCGGATGGGTAAAAAACTAAGAGATATTGACGGTAAAAAGGCCTCAGTTCGACCTGGTTTTGGAACCTGTTTATGAACTACTATTCGCAAGCCGCCGACACACTCTTCGACATGCGCCAGAAGTTGCGTGTAATCCCTGCCCTGCCTGCCGAAATGGTGCCGAAAACTCTCGCGGAAGGGTACCGCATTCAGGAATCTCTTGCCCGAAAGTTGCTCGCAGCGCGAGGCGGCACCACCATCGGATACAAGGCGGCAGCGACGAACGAAACCGCACAGCGGCAGATGGACGTATCCGGTCCGTTCTTCGGCACGCTACTCTCTGCCACGACGCACCAGTCACCCGCGACTCTCCCGGCGGCGGCCTACCGATTCCGCATCGTGGAGGCCGAGTTTGGCTTCGAGATGGCGACTGACGTACCACCCTCGGACGTGCCTTACACCGCAGAGAGCATCGCGCCATTCATTGCGTTTGCCATTCCCGCGATTGAAGTGGTCGATCACCGCTACGACGACTGGCGTCTGGTCGGGGCACCATCGCTGGCGGCAGACAACGCCATCCACGCCGCCTGGGTGGAAGGCGAGCCTGTTCGCGACTGGCACAGTCTCGATCTCGTGCGTCACTCTGTGAACGTGAGTGTGAACGGCAAACCCTGGCGTGTCGGCTCCGGGACGAACGTACTGGGTAACCCACTCAATGTGGTGGCGTGGTTGGCGAACGAGTTGCCGAAGCACGGTCGCACACTGCGCCGCGCCGAGAAGGTGAGCACGGGCACGACCACGGAGGTCTACTTCGCCGGCGCCGGAGATCAGATTGTCGCCGACTTTGGTGAACTGGGTGCGGTAGAAGTGCGGTTCAAGTAGTATCGCAATCGCACAATCGCGAACCACTCACGGCCACGTTGGCCGCTTACTCCTGCGCCTGCTTCGCGGCCCAGATGTCGCCGGGGGGTTGATC
>CAYRDG010000063.1:0-16251 GCA_964422915.1 uncultured Frigoriglobus sp.
GGATTACAATACGCCCCCACCGGGACTTTCCATTTCCGACTGAACCGTAATAGTCCGTTCGTCAGCCAGCCGGCTCCAACTACATCGGCTGTGCCGGTGGGTTGGGCGGCTACACGGGGTTGGCCAACTCCAGCTATCTGCTCTACCCAGGCATCTACTATGTCAACTCCAAGGTCAAGATGACGGACATCACCGACGGCACCGCCAACACGCTGGCGTTTGGCGAGACGCTGGCGGGCAACGGGCAGAACCGCGACTTCCACCTGGCCTGGATGGGCGCCAGCGGTATGCCGACGGCGTGGGGGCTTCCCAGCTCGTTTGCTACATCGGGGTGGTATCAGTTCTCCAGCAAACACACCAGTGGCATTGTGCTGTTCGCATTCGGCGATGGTTCGGTGAAGGGACTGATGCCAAGCGTCAGCACCGCGACGTATCGTGCGCTGTCCGGCCGGTCCGACGGCTTCGTACTGAACCAGAACTACTAGGACTGGTGTCGGCGTCTCACCTCCGTTGCCCACAGGTGAGACGCCAGCCGGATCAGCAATAACTCATTGCCTGTTCATCCAGACCGGTGTACCCTCCTCTCCGGAGGTCGGGAAGGGTTCCCGATCTCTTGCTATTCCTGGTCACTCAACAGTAGGTAATTACCGTGCCGATTCGCCAACTACTGACCACGCTGCTTGCGACGGTTTTCCTCGCTTCGATGATTGGATGCGGTTCGTCCAAACCAACCGAGGCAGCGACAAAGTCTCCTGCTGTGCAACCCGCGCCCCCCGGGCAGGGGAAAGGGCCTTCGAACAAACGTCCTGCCCCGCCGCCGCCGCCCGCGATTAAGCCTGTGAACTGATCGCGAGCTTCGCTCAGGATCGCAAACCTGTACGTCACGTTCTTCAACCCGGCCGCGTGCTCTCCCCGCGGCCGGTGCCATTTCTTCCCCTGTCGCCGACAATGACCCCGCGCCCATTCTTGATGCTGAAGGGGGTTCCATGTCCGCGTCTGCAACTGGCTCGTCCGAGCCGCTCATTCACATCCCCAACCTTCTCTCGTTCGCACGCCTCCCGCTTGCTGTTGTGCTGTTCGCGTGCATCGTGCAGCAGTGGTGGCTGGTCGGCCTCATCGTGTTCCTCATCGCGACCGCGACTGACTGGCTCGATGGCTGGTGGGCGCGGAAGTACGGCCCGCTAACGCTTGTTGGCCGCAACCTCGATCCGCTGGCCGACAAGGTTCTCGTATGTGGTGCGTTCATCTACCTGATCCCGGTGGAGCAGGCCGGCATCTTGCCGTGGATGGTCACCGTGGTGGTGTGCCGCGAGCTTCTGGTTACTGGTATCCGCGGTATGGTGGAAGCGGCGGGGAAGAAGTTCGGCGCCGACTGGTTCGGCAAGCTGAAGATGGCCCTTCAGTGCGCGGTGCTGATCGGCATACTACTACTCGCATGGCTTCGCACGCTCCCAGACACTGCGGAGTTGCTCTCAATACTCGATCGCATCCAGTTTGTGCTGCTCTGGGCGATGCTGGCCGCGACTGTGGGTAGCGGAGTGCAATATGTCGTGAAGGCCGCGCGACTACTGCGATGACGCTCTGCCGCGCGGTGAAGCACGCCGATGTTCTCACTGCAGAACCGCCGTACCGACTCTGATCCTTCTACAATCTCCCGCATACACACCACGAGAGATGCCATGCCCGAACCACTCGGATTCGCCATCATTGGCTGTGGGATGATCGCACGGTTCCACATTCGCGCGATTCAGGAGATTCCCGGCGCGCGGGTTGCGGCGCTGGTCAGTCGCTCGCAGGAGAGCGCAGCGAAACTAATTGCCGAAGTGGGTCTGCCTCCGGTACCGGTATTCCACTCAGTTGAAGACGCGGTGCAAACTCCAGGTGTGGATGCGGTCATCATCACGACGCCAAGCGGGGCGCACTGCGAGCCGGCGATCGTTGCCGCGAAGGCGGGCAAGCACGTCGTCGTCGAGAAACCGCTCGAAATCACGGGACCGCGCTGCCAGTCGATCATCGACGCCTGCGCTCGCGCTGGCGTGCAACTCTGCACCATTTTCCCTTCGCGATTCGCCGACAGTAGCGCCACGCTCAAGGCCGCGGTGGAAGCTGGAAAGTTCGGCAAGCTCACGCTGGGTGAAACGACCTGCAAATGGTGGCGGTCGCAGGCGTATTACGACGAGGGTGGATGGAAGGGGACGCAGGCTCTCGATGGCGGCGGCGCACTCATGAATCAGGCCATCCACAGTGTCGATCTCTTGCTGTGGATGATGGGTGATGCGGCACAGGTCTGCGGTTTCACGGCGACGCTGGCACACGAGCGCATTGAAGTGGAAGACACGGCGGTCGCGGCAATCCGCTTCAAGAATGGGGCGCTGGGTGTGATTCAGGCAACAACGAGCGTTCACCCGGGTTACCCCAAGACCATCGCCATCCACGGCGACCGCGGTTCGGCAGTGATCGAACAGGAAGACGTGATGCGCTGGGACTTCACACCAGCGACAGAAGATGACACAAAGGTGAAGGAACGCTTCGCGGCGAAGGTGGGTGCCAGTGGCGGTTCCGCCGATCCGAAGGCGATTAGCCACGAGGGCCACAGACGACAACTCGCGGACTTCGTGGACGCGGTGCAGAGCCACAGGCCGCCGAAGGTGGACGGTCGCGAGGGGAAGAAAGCTGTGGATCTGATTTGCGCAATCTACGAGAGCGCCCGTACCGGAAGGACGATCTCTCTCTAACGCTCCTCACCACGTCGCACACGCAAGGACCTGAGTGTGCAGGGTAGTTGGTGATCGCAACCCTGCACGACCCGCCGTTGAACTGCCTGCGTGAACAGGCGGGGTACCGCGAACGCGACTCCAGCCGCAAGTGAGATGCACACTCCAGTAACACCGAACTCGCGTGCCGGCCGCACTTGCCTTGCGAATCACTGGGCGGGTATCATTCGCGGTCGCATTCCGCGGAATGGAGTCCCGCTGATGGCCAGGAAGTTACGCAACCGCACGATCGACCTCGCGGGTTACCTTGTGCTGCGACTGCTCGTCGCCGCGATTCAGACGCTCTCGCCGCGCATTGCTTACGCCGTCGCGGACGCCGTCGCCTGGATTATCTACAAGCTCATTCGGCGAAGGCGGCTTGTTGCTCTGGAAAATCTACGCGCGTCGTTCCCCGAATTGGCCGACGACCCCGTGGCGACCGATCGCCTCGTTCGCGCCATGTATCGGCACTTTCTGCGTGTCGTTGCCGAGCTCGTTTTCCTGCCGCGCAAGCTACACATTGGTAACTGGCGGAAGTATGTGACACTCGCACCTGGAGCGGTCGCATTGCCGGCACTGCTCGACCGCCGCAGCGTGCTGATGGTCACGGCTCACTTCGGGAACTGGGAACTGGCGGGTTATGTGATGGGGCTATTTGGCTTCCGTACGCATGCCATCGCGCGCGTGCTGGACAACCCGCACATCGAACGCTTCGCGTTGCGCTTCCGACAGCGCACCGGACAGACCATCATTGCCAAGAACGACGACTTCGCGAGACTCACGGAGGCGATGAAGAACGGGGGGAAAGTTGCAACGCTGGCCGACCAGGATGCGGGGCAACGCGGAGTGTTCGTGGATTTCTTCGGTCGGCCGGCGAGTACGCACAAGGCCATCGCGCTCATGGCGATGGAGTTTGATTCGGTGGTGATCGTGGTTGGTTTCCCGCGCGTTCGTCGCGCCGATTTCCCCCAGCGAGCGGACTTCGATCCGTCAAGCCCTCTCACCCCGATGTTCTACGCGGTAACCTGCGCCGACGTGATCGACCCACGCGATTACGCCACCGATCCCAATGCTGTGCGGGTCATCACGCAACGTTACACCTCGGCACTGGAGAGCCTCATCCGTCAGTATCCCGAACAATACTTCTGGCTTCATCGCCGTTGGAAACACCAACCGAAGGCAAAGGGGAAACCAACGGAGACGAAGGCCGCGTGAGCGAATTGGAATTGTTCTCGGTTGCTCTGGCGATCGACTTGCCTTCAGGGAGTGAGTTGTAGAACCGTTTGCCGGGTAAAGGCTACCGGCGGTGTAAGAAGGTGAACATCAGACGGCGTTGTTGGTGGGCGAATATCCGGTTCTTCCGGCGTGGATCGGCTCTGGTTCCCAGCCTTCTCGACTCACGCCAGCAAATGCTCGAACTCTTCCACCTGATCTTCCGCGGCGCGGAGGAATCCTGCCGCCGCGATCAAGAGCTTCCCGATCATCGTTTGTCCTCCTGCGTCCTGATCAGCGGATTCGCGTTCGTGAATCAGCCATCCACGCTGGCGAGACAGCGATAGACACGCGGCGTGTGCGAGCGTTTCTGCAACCGGGGGAAGTGAGCGTGGCAGTAGAACTCACCGCCACAGAGGCGCGCCGCCGGGGCGGAACAGGCGGCGCAGGTGTGGCCGTCGAAGACTTCCTGCATCCGTCGGGCGTTTCGGGGTGCAGTTGGTCGGCGCAGTCGCGGTCGATCTCGTACATATCTCGACTCTCACAGGGATGGGGAACGGTCAAGTCGGCGTTTGTGGTCATTTCTCCGCGAATCGGATCAGACGCGGGAGCCAGGAACACGCAGGGCAAGTGGCAGGCGGCTCCGCGCGGACTTTCGCATGACCGTGTGGGCGCGGCAGTTCGGCCATCGCGCGGTGAAGTTCGGCGATCATGGCTGCCATCATGTGGTAGTCGGCGAAGCACGGAGACATGAGCGGCCTCCTGTTCGAGGAACACGGCCAGAACAGTTACTCCGGTCGTGCCCCTCATTCCAGAGCAACACTCGTGCCACTCGCGCAGACATTCAGCATGGTGTGATCAGAAGATGGAGAAATGCAGGAATTGCACCTGTTTCGGAAGGCTGGGTAGACGACGCGCGAGCGCGAAGCGTATCGCGCTTCCCCACCGGCACGCCGTTGACGCGCACTCTCGCGACGCGGACAATCGCTTCATCGACTTTGATGTGGAGTTGATCGTACATGTCCGTCGTCGAACCGCTGGTCGGAACGCAGACGCGAAGCGCGGGCGTGCCAGGACTGGCATTCGCCGGCGGCTTCGTCGCGCTGGCTGTTAGCGCCGCGGCGCTGGCCGGCGCACTTCCCATTGCGTTCTCACTGGCGACGGTCTTTCTCTTTGCGGGGCCGCATAACTGGTTCGAGGCTCGCTACGCGCTGGGTCGGCTCCCGGCACGCGCAGGGAAGCTCTGGGGCTTCTTTGCGCTCTCCGCGGTAGGAATTGTCGGTCTCACGATTGTCTACGCCGGCATACCGATGGTGATGCCGTTCCTCTCGGATGATTCGCTCACGCCTGGACTGTACGCTTGCTGGAGTACGGTGTTCCTGCTGTGGGTCGCGGCGCTCGTGTGGATGCGTTCGCGCACGAACCCACGATTCGATGGCGGCTGGGTCTGGCCGCTGGCGTGCCTCATCTGCGCCGGGGTGTGGCTCAGCCCACTGGCACTGCCCGTGACGCTGGTGTACCTGCATCCGGTCATGGCGCTGTGGCTGCTCGATCGCGAACTGGCCCGCTCTCGCCCGCGCTGGCGGACGGCCTATCGGTGCGCCGCGGCGTGTGTGCCCGTGTTACTCGGCCTGTTGTGGTGGCAACTCCGCGACGCGCCGGAACCCGATGCACCCGGGGGATTCGCTGTCGCCTTCGCGCCGACGCTGGCGAACCATTCCGGTGCGTGGTTCCTATCGGGGGTATCGCCGCACTTCCTCATCGCCGCGCACGCCTTCCTGGAGATGGTGCATTATGGCGTGTGGGTGGTGCTGATCCCGCTGATCGGGCTACGTTCCCGGACATGGCAGTTGAAGGCGATTCCCGCGGCGAGGAGGAGTGTGAAATGGTCGCGCGGTGTCGCGGCCCTGCTGCTATTTGGACTGCTGGTGGTACTGGTGCTGTGGGTCTGTTTTGTACTGGACTACGGCACCACGCGGCACATCTATTTCTCGGTCGCCATGCTGCACGTCCTGGCTGAAGTTCCGTTCCTCTTGCGGATGGTCTAAACCGCCGGTGTTCCGCCCCACGAGCGGGGTACAATCTGCACATGCCCCCTGCCGACTACCTTCAATTGATGCTCACTGGCTACGTCATCAGTGTGGCCGTGGAGCTACCCGTGCTTGTCGTTTGTCTTTCGCGACGGTATTCGCTCCGGGTGCGGCTCTATGCCGGTGTCTGGCTGACAGCCTGCACCTATCCGGTTGTGTGGCTCGTGCTGCCGCCGCTTCTGAGTGGGTGCGAGCGATGGCTTTATCTGCTCGTCGCGGAGATATTCGCACCAGTCGCGGAGTGCGCGATCTTCTGGCTTGCCTTCGTGCGTGGCCTCACCCTCGACCGCTGCGCGACGCGCCGCGATCTCGCCGCGATCGTACTCGCAAATCTGTGCTCGTTCGGAGTGGGAGAGGTGCTGATTCGGTTGGGAGCGTTCGGGTAAACGCCGATCAAAGATCGGTGCGATACTGAAGGCCGTACTGACGGGCACGCCGTGGACCGTCCACGCGAATCAGGCGAGCGAGGATTGCTTGCCCGGCGACGTCCGGAACATTGCTGAATGTGACATAGGCGTACTTCGTCTTCAACGAGCGCGAGGAACCGAGCGATACGCCGTCGAGTGAGGCATCGCGGCAGGTCGCGGGAAGCGGCGCGTCGATAGCACCGTCACTGTGAAGCGGATAGATCGCCGCGGCGATTTCGCAGGGGATGCGCGGATGGCGGCGACCGTCCGAGACGTTGCCGAGTTCCGCACGCATATCGGCCAGTATTCTCGGAATCAGGCTGGAGGCCTCGCGCGCGAATTTCGCATCAGGCGAACCGAACAGCCGGGCCTCGATGGTGATTTCACTCATCCCCTCTCCATCGCCTGGCAACACAATGACCACCTCGAAGCCATACTTCTTCTTCTTGCCAAAGAAGCCGCTGCTGATTGAGCGCCGAAGCACGAGCCGGCCCGCAGGCGCATCCTCAAGCGTCATGCCTGCGAGGTCGCGGATCACTGTCAGCTTGAGAGGCACCACAGTGGCTGGTGCGCTCGTGGGGAAGCGGCACAGCCAGAGGTCGCCCGGGAGCAAGGCCACGCCATCGGGCAATTGCTGAACAATCCCACCGGCTGCGGCCGACACGACCGCGGCTGCGAACGCCTGCGAGTCGAGGCGTTGCATGGTTGGCTCCGCGCCCATCAACTCGGCAATTGTCACGACGGAACGGATGCGTTCCAGCACAACCTGCCCAGGCTCAACATCTTCCTCCGGGGGAGCGGGCGTCTCGGCGATTGAGGGTGGAGGTGTCGCGGCCAGCGACTGAAGCTCGGCGTGCGAGGATGTTCCCGTGATGAGCGGCCGCGGTTGGCCAGGGACCGTCAGGATTGGCTTGCCTGGGAGAGTAAGCCCCTGTGTTGCCTCGGGCGTTCGCTGGGGTGCAAGTGAGTGAGTGGAATCGTGGCGTGTGGCCGTCGGGTTCATCTCCGCGACCGACCGATCCACACGCACCTTGCGGAGCGTCATCGCAGGACCAGTACCACCCGATGCCATCAACGCTTGCACGAACGCCAGACACGATGGGAAGCGCTCGTCGGGTCGTTTGGAAAGGGCTTTCGCAACCGCAGGCTGATCGGCCGCGGGTATCCCAGCGAGGTTCGGGATGCCGGAAACGTGCTGCAACATCAACTGCTGTGGTGTCCGGCCTGGGTAAGGGAACTCGCCGGTGAGCAGTTCGTAGTAAACCAGCGCGAGACTGTACTGATCGGAGCGGTTGCTGGGAGTGCCATGCAGTACTTCGGGCGCGACGTAACGCGGAGTCAGCCCACGATGGCGTGACGGGCCTTCCAGTTGAGCGACGAGGCCGTAGTCGCCCACCTTCGCGTGACCAGAGACGAGGAAGATGTTCGCCGGCTTCACGTCGAGGTGCTGGAGGTTGAACTTCGCCGAGATCACGTCGAGTGCTTCGGCCGCATCGGCGAAGTAGCCGAGCAACTCGTCGCGTGGGATGCCCGGCATCCCCTCTTCGTTGCACTCGCGGAAGCGATCCTGGAGTTGCTGGTCGGCTAGCTCCATCACCATGAGCAGTTCATTGCCGACCAGTTCGACACGTTCCAGCGTCAGCAGAAAGGGGTGGCGAATCGCCTTGATCTGCTCGAAGGCCGCCAGTTCCTGACCGAGTCTCTGCTCGCCGTGGCCATCCTCGGACTCCGACGTGACGAACTTGATGGCCTTGAGCAACCCGCCTGGCGCTTCGCATTCCCATACTTCACCGAAACCGCCGCGCCCCAACGGCGCAAGTAACTTGTAGCCAGGCAGCGGCTCATCGCCGGCGGCTTTCGTGTTCTCGTTCTGATGGCCGTTCTCAACGGCGGTCATAGCGGGCATGGGCGGAATGCCAGGGCGCATGGGGGAGTCTGGGGCATTGAAACTCTAGTACGAGAAGTGGCACGAAGTCCGAAAAACCCGCTCATCATCACAGCATAATTGAGGCCAGTACTGAACTGCCGAAAGCCCGGACGAACGGTGGGGTTTTCACATGTGCTCTGCGCTGCCTTCGACTACTGCTCACCTTCTTCATCGTCCGGTGCGTCGTCGGGTTCTGCAATGTCGGTCTTCATCACTTCCGCGAGTAGCACCGTGGCGTAACTGCCCGCCGGGAGCGTGAACGACAGCCGCAGGCCCTCGGTCTCCCATTCGGACGTGAGATCGTCGAGGTAAACGAGGTTGTGTCGCCGCGTGCCCATCGCGAGCTTGCCGAAGCGACCGAATGAGGCGATCGAGAGGCCATTCTCGCTGAGTACCGCAGTCTCCCGCTCGGCGGCCAGTCCCTCGGCCGGGTACGTCTTCTTGCCGAACATTGGCCCGGCAGGGACGATCTCGCGTGCGTCGAATCGGAGTTGCTCCGCGGGCACGTCCTTCGCAACGAACATCCCACCGAGCGGCCACTTCGCCATGACATCGCCTTCCAGCACAGTCCGGAGGAAGCCGTCACGCATCCGCCGTGAGAGCGTGTCGTTGAAAAGCAGCGACTGCACCGCGGAGAGCGCGAAGCGGAAGAGGAAGGGTCGAATACGTCGCGGCCCCTTCCCTGCGAGACACTGTAGGCCGAGTTCGACCGTGCCGCCGTCGCGTCCGAATCGCTGTGGGCCGTAGAAGTTCGGCATTCCCTGCGTGCGAATGCGGTCGAGAGTGGCCGTCGCGTCGGCGGTGCGGTCGGCATCGCGTATCAGGATGCGAAAGCGATTGCCGCGAAGGTGTCCTGGCTTGAGCTTGTTCGTGTGCCGGCCGGTTTTGAGTACGCGAATGCCTTCACCATCGAGTTTGCCGATGTTCGGCTCGCACTCCTTCGGCACGCTCACCCACTGTCGCGTGACTGCGTGGCGGTCCTTTAGCCCCGCGGTGCCCACGTTGCCAGGATGCGTGCCGAGTCGCTGTGCGACGGTGCGGGCGAAGTATTCTGGCGCGATGCCACGCTTCTCGATCCAGAGATAGAGATGATCGCCGCTGCCACACGGCTCGTAGCTTGGCACCTCTTCAACCTCGAAGTCTTCGTCACGCACACGAACGCGGCCGCCGACACCCGGAAGATCGGCGGTCAACAGCGGCGGAGTCATCGCAGGGTGGTTCATGGGTATGGCCTGGTTCGTTGGGCGGGGCAACCCATTCGCGGGCTGATATGATGAGGTATACGCTCTCGCGGAGGAGAGAACACAACGTCTGCGACCACCAAGCCGGAATCGTTCGCCGATGACGCCCGCCAGGCTGTGCTGTGCTCGTGAGTGGCCCACGACTTTCACCCCAAACACCAACCGCCTTCCTACTTTCGGAGCTGACCGCGATGTCCGCGATGACGATGACCGAGAAGATTCTGGCCCGCGCCAGCGGCAAAACCAGCGTGGCCCCTGGTGAGAATGTCTGGGTGAACGTGGATGTTCTGATGACGCACGATGTGTGCGGACCAGGCACCTTCGGCGTGTTCAAGAAGGAGTTCGGCCCGAATGCGAAGGTCTGGGACCGCGAGAAACTCGTTCTCATCCCCGATCACTACATCTTCACACATGACCCGATGGCCAACCGCAACGTCGATGTGTTGCGTCAGTTCGCTAAAGAGCAGAATATCAAGTACTTCTACGACGTGGGCACCGAACACTACAAGGGCGTCTGCCACATCGCTCTTCCCGAGGAAGGGCACACGCGGCCCGGTGAGGTTCTCCTGGGCACCGATAGTCATACTTGCACGGCCGGCGCCTTTGGCGAGTTCGCCACGGGCATTGGCAATACTGATGCAGGCTTCGTGCTCGGCACTGGCAAAACGTGGTTGAAGGTGCCGCCCACGATGCGGTTCGTCTTCCAGGGGAAGCTTCCGCCTTACCTGATGGCCAAGGACTTGATCCTTGCAGTCATTGGCGATATCGGCGTGGATGGTGCAACTTACCGCGCGATGGAGTTCGACGGCGAAGCGGTGTTCGCCCTGAATATCGAAGAGCGAATGACGCTCTGCAACATGGCCATCGAGGCCGGCGGCAAGAATGGGATCATCGCAGCGGATCAGGTCACACTCGACTATGTGAACAAGCGAAACGCCGGAAACAAGCCCTACACCGTGGTGAAGACCGATCCTGGCGCGCAGTTCGTTGTGGAGAAGGTCTACGATGTCTCGAAGCTCGAACCGGTGATCGCCCGGCCGCACTCGCCAGACAACAAAGCGTTCGTGTCCGAGGTGAAGGGAACGAAACTCGACCGCGCCTACATCGGCAGTTGCACGGGCGGCAAGCTCACCGACTTCAAGGCTGCCGCCGAGTTGCTGGCCGGAAAGACGGTGAAGATCGACACCTTCATCGTTCCCGCTACAACCGAGGTCGCCCGCGGGCTGGACTCCGAGAAGGTGGGCGGCAAGACGCTCCGCGAAGTTTTCCTGGCGGCCGGCGCGAAGATCGGCGATGCTTCATGCGCCGCGTGTCTGGGTGGGCCAAGCGACACCTTTGGCCGCCTCAATGCGCCGATTAGCTGCATCAGCACGACCAACCGCAACTTCCCAGGCCGCATGGGTCACAAGGAAGCGAAGGTTTTCCTTGCCAGCCCATTGACCGTCGCTGCCAGTGCGCTGGCGGGCACCATCGCGGATTGCCGCGAATTACTGGTATGATGGGGGCGGCCCTGAATCACTGACCTGGCGAGGTTCCCCATGTCTCGCTCATTCGCACTCGTTGCCGCACTTGTCGCTGCAACCGGGCAATTCACCGTTGCGCTGGCCGCGCCCATTCCGAAGGGCGCTAAGAGCAAGTCGTGGGTCGGAAAGACGGTATTCCCGCGGAAGTCCTCGCCGGTGGGGACATACAAGCAGCAACCGGCAGGTCTGCCCCGTCTGACGAAGCCTGATGGCTCGCCACGCGAACTGACCCGGACAATGTACGCCGGGTCGTGGGAGGTTCAGTCGGAGAGTGGCACGCGCGTCGAGGTCATCGAGGGCGGTGCGGCGTTCTGGATGCAGAAGGAACAGCTTGTGTTGCTCGGTGAGGCCGAGGCGTTCTACACGAAGGCACTCGCGGGCGAATCCCGGGACCCTTACCTCTACAACTCCCGCGGTTGGGCCAGGCACCTCAGCGGTAAGAATGCCGAGTCCATCAAGGATTTCGATGAATTTATGAAGCCATTGCCGAACGAGAATGCCTCTGCCACCCAGCAGAGGAAGCGCGCGGGGCTGAACAATCGCGGGTTGGCACTGGTGGAGTTGGGGAAGTTTGACGCGGCGATCAAGGACTTCGACGAATCACTGCGACTGGGTTACACGCCTGCCCATCTCAATCGCGGCTGGACCTATCACCGGAAGGGTGACTATCGACGTGCGGTTGACGACTACACCGCGATCCTCGCGACGCGACCGGATCACGTATCAGCACAGAATAATCTTGCCTGGCTAAAGGCGACCTGCCCGGACCCGGCCTTCCGCGATGGTAAAGAGGCCGTGAAAATCGCGAAGAGTGTGTGTGAGCGAACCGGGAATCGTACCGGGATGTACCTCGACACACTGGCAGCAGCGTATGCGGAAGCCGGCGACTTCGCCGCAGCTGTCGCTGCCGAGTCCCTGGCCCTGGAAGATGCTCGCTTCCTCAGGAGAGGCGGCGATGAGGCTCAGGCACGTCTTCGCCTCTATGAGAGCAAGAAGCCATACCGCAACTCCCCACAGAAGTAACAGTTCCGTCGCGGAACAGCATGTTTGCCGTTCACGCGAACACGAGTTTGACTATCGTGGCGCAAGTTGATCGTATTTATGTTGCTCAGACGCACGATATACTTGTCTGAACAAGCGTCGGCTTTCCGGACACTACTGCCGGGCTGGCGCGTTGACTCTGGCACGGTCCTGTTCCATAGTTCGGTGTCACGCTGATACCCGAACACGCCTCCGATTAACTCGCTCGCCTCTTCCGTGCGCGTGCAGTTGGCGTCTCGCTCGCTCCCAGAAGAGAGACCCCGCCATGCCCCCATCAGTCATCCTCAACGTTCCTCTTTCAGTTGGTCGCTACCAGATGACGGGCCGCATGGATGCAGGCATTCCCGGCGCGCACCGCGCCCGTGACCCCGACACCGGCGTGCCCGTTACGGTCTATCTTTACCCTGTGGATGCTGCCGCCGCGCGCCGCGCCGAGCATGCGATGGCGGCACCGGAACACCCCAACATTCTCCGTGTTCTCGATGCCGGGCGCGAGGGAAACTTTTACTATCTTGCGACGGAATGGGTTGAGGGAACGACGCTGCTCCATCGCATCGAGAATCATGCCCGGTTGCCGGAAGTTGACGTGATCCGCTTCCTGGCCCAGATCGGGCAGGCGATGGACTTCATCCGCACGGGCGACGAATCGCCCCTGCATCTCACATCGGATCGTGTGCTGATTCGCAACGACGGTGTGGCGAAGATAATCCCGTTCGAATTGCCCGGCGGGGAAGTCGCGTCCGAAGCCGACATCGGGAAGCCGGTGCCGTTCGCGGATGTCCTTCTCGCGATGGGTGTGACACTCCACGAGGCGTTGACCGGGCGGCGCTGGACACCGCCATCCTCCTCGAAGCGGCGTCACCGACCGACGCCGCGCCCGGCTGGCCTCACGGATCGCGCCGAGCGCGCGATTCGCCGTGCCACCGACCCGGACCCTGGAAAGCGACCTGCCAGTTGCGTGGAGTTCCTGAAACACCTGCGCAACCGCTCGACGAGCGCAGGCGTTGTGAAGCAGGACCGCCGCCCCGGAGGACAGGCCAGCGACAACCGCCGCGGCTTCGTTCGCTATTCGCTGGGGCTGGGTGCCAACTGCTC
This sequence comes from uncultured Frigoriglobus sp., assembly GCA_964422915.1. Classification (GTDB taxonomy): domain Bacteria; phylum Planctomycetota; class Planctomycetia; order Gemmatales; family Gemmataceae; genus Gemmata. Next base: position 13,290 of record CAYRDG010000063.1, read on the forward strand.
GATCCACTCGTCGGTGTTCGCCGATGGCCCTCTCTCTACCGAAGTATGGCCGCTGGTGGTGCAGGACTTATCGGCGGGCGGCATCGGCATCCTGCTGGCTCGTCGGTGTGAGCCAGGCACCGAGCTTTCGGTTGAAATGACCGGCGACACCGGCCGCCGACTCTGTAGCCTGCCAGTGACCGTTGTGAATGTCCGCAAGGAGTTGCACGGTCACTGGTCGCATGGCTGCGCGTTCCTGACGCCACTGACCGATGGGGAACTGCTCAGTCTGCTCAACCACCTTGTCCATCCCGAGAGTGCGTGAGAACCACAGCGGCCGCGTTCGAGTTCGATTGGGGAATCGCACCTCTCTGGACAAGCCGTGTCGAGAATGCAAAACTGCGGCTCTGCGAAGGCGTGATTACCACGCCATCGCTGCTTCCGCGAGGTTTGCACTTCCATGACGAAAATCCTCTCCGCCGTTCTTGTTGGGGTCTGTCTGATTGGTGCCCCGATCCGCACACCTTCGGCACCACCTGCGTCGTCCCAGCGCCCCAAGTTACCCGATGGCCCACTCGGCGAGGTGATCAAGCTCGGCGAGTTACTCGTTGAACAAACCGCAACGCACCCGCTGACGAAGCCCTACGCTGGCAACAGCCTGAATTGCACTTCGTGCCACCTTCAGAACGGGACCGATCCCGTGGCCGCCACGTTCATCGGCCTGGCCACAGCGTATCCCGCATGGTCGCCGCGCGAAGGACGCGTTCTCACTCTGGAAGACCGCGTTCTCAACTGCTTCATGCGAAGTTGTAACGGCATCCGGCCGCCGCTGGGCAGTAAGCTCTCCGTGGCCATCACCGCTTACATCACATGGCTTTCCAGTGGTCAGTCGATTCGCCAGAACAGTAAGGCGCCGCTGGGACCACACGCCATCACGCCGCTGAAGTTGAAGGCCGCAGACAAGGCGGACAAGGCCCGTGGCAAGCGACTTTACTCCCAACGCTGCGCTTCGTGCCACGGTAAGGACGGCGCGGGTCGCAAGGATAGCCCACCCGTATGGGGCGACAAGTCGTTCAACCACGGTGTCGGACTCTCGAAGCCCGACAATCTTGCCGCGTGGCTCAAGGTTGCCATGCCGCCCGACGACCGCGACCTGACCGAGCAAGAAGCACTGGACATCGCTGCATACGTGGATTCTCAACCGAGGCCCGCCTTCGTACTGAAAGACCATTTGCCCAAAGACGCAAAGCTCGGAGAGTACAATTCCGCAATCGTTCCCCTCCGGCGCTAAACGCGACGCGGGTCGGTCGCAACCGGGCGTGTGATGCCGTCCACGATTCCACCGACACTCGAAGCACCCACACTTGAAGCTGAAGTAATCGCGAGACATTCTTGACACGAAGTATGCGGCAGTAGACAATCGGACAGGTGAACGGGTATTGTCATCGGAGGAACGACCGATGAACGCAAGCGAACCCAAGCCGCCGATGTTGCTCGACCGCGTTCGCCGTGCCTGCCGGGTACGCCATTACAGCATCCGCACGGAAGAGGCATACCACGACTGGTGTGAGCGGTTCATCCGGTTCCACAACATCCGCCATCCCGACTCAATGGCCGAACCGGAGGTAAACGCATTCCTCACACACCTGGCGGTAGAACGGAACGTCGCCGCCAGCACACAGAATCAGGCGCTCTGCGCGCTGTTGTTCCTCTACAACGTGGTACTGGCCCGGCCGCTGAATCCGTTGGACATCGTACGGGCCAACCGGCCGAGACGGCTGCCGGTGGTGTTGTCGCGCGACGAAGTGCGCCGGGTACTTGCGGAACTGGAACACCCTTATCGGTTAATGGGACAATTGATGTATGGCAGTGGCCTACGGATGTTGGAATGTTTGCGATTGCGGGTTAAGGACATTGATATTGAACGCGCTGAGATCACGGTTCGTGAAGGAAAAGGCGACAAGGACCGTGTCACCATGTTGCCAGGACTGCTTCACGAACCGCTGCATGCGCAGTTTGACGCGAACCGGTTGATGCATCAGAGAGATTTGCAAGCAGGTTATGGCCGCGTTTATCTTCCCCACGCGCTGGAACAGAAACTCCCTGCGGCGGCGTCGGAATTTGGATGGCAATACGTTTTTCCATCGGCTAAGTTGTCTGTTGACCCCCGTAGCGGAGTCAAACGCCGACACCACGCGCACGAATCGGCACTATCGAAGGCATTTACCAGCGCGGTACGGACGGCAGGCCTGACCAAGCGGGCCACGAGTCATTCGCTCCGACACAGTTTTGCAACGCACCTACTGGAGTCCGGCTACGACATTCGGACGGTGCAGGAGTTGCTGGGCCACGAGGACGTGAGCACGACCATGATCTATACTCATGTGCTGAATAAGGGCGGCCGTGCTGTGAAAAGCCCGCTGGACGTGGGGTGAACCCGTTGGGGTGAATCAGGGTCTGTTAGTGTGTTAGATAGACTGGTATTGGCTTGAGTATTTTGATGCAAGTTCTGGTTGGGTCGTGAGTTGGCGGCTGTCGAACCCGCCCACCCGCCCACCGTGTTAGATTGATTCTAATCAACCTAATTCCAAGTTAGGCACCGCTGGGCAAGGTCATCGCAACGTGTGTGGGGGAAGGCCTACGCTACCTGGCGGCTTTTGCCGAGTATCGGAAGCAGAAAAAAAGGTGTAAAAAAGCGTCGTGTAGGTCAGCGGGCGCGCAAGCTTGCTTGATGCGCCGCTGACTTCACGACGCTTCGAAGAGCAAGCTTTTTGTCTTGGGCACGGCATCCGGCTTGGCTGTCGCGCTTCGGCAAGGCCCGGGCGGCGAGTGCTGCTGGCCAGCGTTGCCTAACAACTCGTTCAAGCGGACGCCGGTCAATCGCTTGTGTTTCCTCGGAGGTGGCGGCCGGCGCCGCTTAACTCGGGCGTTAGGCACCGCTGGGCAAGGTCATCGCAACGTGTGTGGGGGAAGGCCTACGCTA
>CAYRDG010000063.1:16351-17492 GCA_964422915.1 uncultured Frigoriglobus sp.
TCGCTTGTGTTTCCTCGGAGGTGGCGGCCGGCGCCGCTTAACTCGGGCGTTAGGCTAAAGCGATCATGGCAAAGGACTTACATGCGCTCGTCGAGCAAGTGAACGACGAGGAGAGCTTTCTTCAATTTGTTTCAGCGCTTGCCGCAGACTGGCACGAGGAGCGCGATATCGAGGCTATCAAGCCGTCTAGTCCTTATGGTCCCGGGGCACTTGGCTGGGAGAACGGCACAGTAGGTGCGGTTCTAGACGCTGCGGTCAGGTGGGGAGAGGGCTCCATCAATGGGCTACGCTTCTACAAGAAGCCCGAGAACGCTTGGAGGCGCGCGGCTCAAATCCTGCACGCCGGCAAGTTCTATGAGTAGGCTGCGTCGCCTAACATCTCGTTCAAGGCGGACGCGCGTACCGCGCGCCGCTTAACTCCAGCGTTAGGCCCCGCTCTTCGGGGCTGCTCTTTTTTGTTGTAGGGGTAGCCGCACGCGAGGTGGCGAACTTCGCCGAATTTTCGCCGTAGCGAAAACGTGCTACAAAAGCGTCGTGAGGTCAGCGCACGCACAAGGGCAGCTTGATGCGGTCGCTGACTCGACGACGCTTTCTCCGAGCAGGTACCGGGTGCATCATGCGGGGGGCGCGAGCTGATGGTCACATGCGAGGCTCGGCTTGGCGTACAGAGATCATCGCGGAGCGTGGCCTAACTACTCGTTCGAGCGGACTGCCGCAAACCGCTCCTGACAACATGGTGGGTATGGCGGCGGCAGCCGCTCAACTCGGGCGTTAGTACCACTGAAACCCTCCTTTATTTCGCCCATGTTTATTCAAACGGCATTCAGTTTCTCAAACGCTGTGCAGCGCTGGGTTTGCCGTTTCTCTGGGCTTCGCCTGGTGGCGTTACGCTGGTTTGTGGTCTTTTTGGCCTCTGGCCCTTGTGTAGCAAGCGCGAGCAGCTATTTTTTTCGTAGTGCTGTGCCGCCTCGGTGGCACCGTGCCTTTTCGCAGTTAGCGCCCGTCGCCAAGTTACGGTTATCCGTTTTGGCTTCTGGCTCTAACATTTCGGTCAAGCCGACCCGCATTCTGCGGTCGGCTTACCTCGCCCGTTAGATGCACTAAGCACATAATTGCTCACAGCCAAACTATCAGGTCAAGT
>CAYRDG010000064.1:0-15605 GCA_964422915.1 uncultured Frigoriglobus sp.
CCGCACGAAGGCACCGAAGCGCGACAGCACCCTCCGCGTGGCCTTGTCCACCTTCCGCTGTACCGCTTCGCGGTCGAAGAAGCCGCGCTTCGCGGCTTTGAACGACAACCCAATCACGGCTCATCTCCACACGCGGAAAGTCAGCGTCAGGACACTGGTGAACTGGCGGAACTCGTCCAGGTGTTCCAGCGCGTACACCGGTGCGTTCTTGACTTCCGTGCAACGCGCTTGAGGCAGACCGACCAGTGGTTCCGAGCGGAAGTGGTCGGCAATCTCCTCCACGAGTGCCATGAGTGCATCGAGGTTCTCCACGCTCGGATCGACCTTCTTCTGCACCGCGACATCGATGAGGTAATCGAAGCTGTCGCGGTTGCGGTCGAGGCTGGTGGAGGCGATCTCACGCGGCACCACGCTGACGCGAAGAGTGGTCAATTCCGACAACTCGAACTTCGGCAGGTAGTGCCGCTCGGCCGTGAAACCCAGGCTGAACGCGGCGGCGTTGAGTTCCGCAACCACCGCGTCCGCGATTTGCACAATCGTCGCGGGCATCAGGCCTCCTTGGGAACCAGCGACCGCACGACCTGGAGGATCAGGTCGTCGATCGGCGTGCCGGTGGTGCGGACGATCTCGGTGAGGATCTCGCTGTGAATGATGGTGCGGAGAATCGGTGCCGCCGTGCCGGGTTGCCCGGCGTCGCCGTTGCGGAGCTGGAGCAGCTGTCGCAGGAAATCGAGCATTATTCTTCCCCCACGAGTTTGGTGTGAATCCGCAGAACCTTCCGATACACATCCGACCAGCGCCACGGCGGTTCCTTGCCGGGTGCCATCACCTCGTACACGAACGTCTTGTCGCCGACCGTCTCACGAACCGTGTCACCGCGTTCGGGCAACACGGTCGCAGTACCCAGCACCAAGTCCGCCGCGTGGATGAGGAAGTCGCGGTCGGTCCATTCCAGCCGCACGCCGCCGTAGCCGTCGTCGAGTTTCAAGAGCGTGCGACCGATGGTTGCTTGTACGGTCACTTCGGCCGCGACGCGCCGGTACACAACCGGACGCGAGGCGTGTTCTTTCAACTTCTCCGCGAGCCAGTCGGAACCGAATTGCAGGATGTCGGGCATGGGCAGTCCGTAGTCTGGAGTCCGTAGTCCGTAGGAACGACATCTGAACTCTCTTCCTTCAGTCTTCAGCCTCCAGCCTTCGGCCTACTTCTCACTGGCTCAGTCGGGCGCGGACGGTGGCATCACCCGCTGCGGCCGCTTTCACCACCTTGCCGAGCAGCTTGTTACCGGCGGACACGTTGGTGGCGACGTTGGCCGCGTCGTCCCAGTAGACGAGATCGCCGACCGCCGGCACGAGGGCCGCGAGCTTGGTGAAGTCGAACACCCCGGTCACCGCCAGCGCACCGGATGTGTCGGCCGCGATCGGCTGCTTGGCGATCCCGACGAGATCACCCTGCACGACCACGTCACCCGCCGCGACATTCGCGCCCGGCGTGTAGTCGATGAACTCGCCGTCTTGAACAAAAACCGCTTGTGCCATGTGTCACTCCGTGGGATTACGTTTCGGGGATTACGCCTCGCCTTTTGCTTTCACGCCGCCGCGCGGGTCTTGCAGGGCGACGCCAAAGTCGTGGTAGCCGCGCATCTGCACGCCGAGGACGTGGAAGTCCGCCTCGGCAGTCTCAATCGTGGGCGACTCCTGACCGTTCAAGAACGCCACCTCGATCACCGGCAGATCGTTGGGGTCGGCGAGGAGGTACCACGCCTTCGCCGAGTAACCGGGGAACTTGGCGTTGGCAAGGTAGCGGCTCACCTCGACCCGGAACTTCCCCTGATGCGGGTTGGTGATCGGGTACTTCGCGGCGGCGGTGTTGTCGCGCAACTCCGCCGACTTGAACAGTTGCGAACCGATCGCGGAGAGCGCCGTCGGTACGAGCAGGATCGCCGGCATGACGCCGATCGGCTTGCCGCTGCCATCGACCTGATCGAGGAACGCCACCTCGCCGGCGCTGAGGCCGTCAATGGTGAGCGCCGTGTTCGCCCCGGAAATGTAGTTGTTGTTGCCGGCGACGAAGAACGCGGCGTTGGCCATGAACGTCGTCCAGAACACGTCGTTGATCTTCAGCCCCGAACCGCGACCGAGCTTACGCGGCACGGTCGTGATCGCGCCCAGGTCGTCGTTGATGATGTCGCGGCGGTCGATGGCGAGCATCAGGCCGTGCGTGTCGGCCTTGTTCGAGTACGTCTCGTTGCCGAGCGTGCCGTGCTTGAGTTCGCCGCCGGCGGGCACCACCTCGTACTGCTCGTTGCCGATCAACCGGTAGCTCGTCACCGTCTTGAAGTCGCTGACGTTGCGGACGGCGCAGATGTTCCGCCACGTCGGTTCGACGGAGAAGAAGCCATCGAGCAGGAACTTGTTGGCGACATTCGAGAGGATCCCGCCGATGTCGATGGTCGAGAACCCCGCCTCGACACTGCGGCCGAAGGCGTATCGCAGGACCGCGCGCGAATCGCGGAAGTTGCGACCGGTGTAGCCGTTGGCCCAGGCTGCTTCGAGCAACAACTCTTGCAGCCCGATACCGCCCTTGAAGCGCTGCGTGGCCCGGTCGAGCGTCTGCTCGTCGTACACCTCGTCGATGTTGTCGAACTTCGCCGTGAGCAAACACGCGGCTTCGAGGACGCGGCCGTTGACGGGGGCATCGTTGCTGTTGCCGTGCGGAATCGGCGTGCGTGCGCGGGTACCGCGGATGACTTCGAGTTCGGTGCGGGTTTCGTCCCAGCCGTCGCGGATGGCACGGGCCTCGATTTCATCGTGCCTCCCACAGCAGATGCGGCGAATGGCGGCGATGCGGTTGGTTTCGGCAACCGCTCGCGCACGCACTTCTTCCGCCGTCGGTTCCGCATTATTGTCGTTGGGCACGGTGGAGGCTCCGGTGTTCTGGTTGGCGGCAACGCTGGCGCTGGTGTTGCCGTCGGCGCCGAGATCGACGAAGCTGATCTCGCCGAGCGTGGCTTTCCGCACGACGTTGAGCGGGCCGCTCAAGGTCTGGCCGTTGACCAGCACCTGTTGGTTCTCCTTGACGAACTCGAACTCCTCGACCGACGCACCGACCGATGCCTGCCAGGGGAAGCCGTTCCTGGCCGAGGCCACCACCTCGCGGGCCGCCGGAGTGTCACGGGAGACGATGCCCGTGGCGACGAGCTGGCCCTCTTCCACGCGCACCGCGTCGGTGTGGCCGACGCCGGAAAGAGGGTCGTGGCCGAAGCGGATGGGCCGCGATTGCGAGGGCACCGACAGACCGGCGAGGTCCAACACCACCGGATGACGCCAGCCCGCGACGCGCATCGGGTTGCCGGTGTACGCCACCATGCGAAAACGCGGCAGCAGCGCTGCGCCTTCCGCACCAGCGGCTTCCAAGTGGATGGTCGCGGCGGCTTCGAGATTGAGCGTGCGGGGTTCAGTCGCCGGCGAGTTCAACTTCGACATCTGCGAGTTCCTCGTGAGTGTGGGTGTCCGCGGTCTCCGCCTGCACGCGCTTGTGCAAGTCGTTCGTGAAGCGCTGGAAATCGAGTCGAGCCAGTTCGTAACCGCTGATCGTGTGTAGTTCGGCTTCGATCTCAGGCGGCGTTGCGGGCCGGCTCTGCGGCATCGTCGTCCTCCGGGTCGGGATCGGGCTTCGGGAGCGTTTGCGCGGGGGTCAGACCGAGTTCGGCCATGAGCGCGACTTCCTTGGCACGCTGCCGCAACTGCGTCTCCCAGTCGAGGCCGCGTCGGGCGTATTCGTCCGCGAGCGTCGTGGTCAGGTTGGCGAGGCGGGTGGCCTGGGCGCCGGCTTCCTTGGCGGGATCGACGTGTTCGTGGCCGTCCCAGAACCAGGCGTGGTCGATGTCGATGAACGGGCCGAGTCCGGCGGGCAACAACCCCGGAATGAGCGCGGCTTCGTCGAGCCACGCCGCGAGCAGGCGGTCGAGAATGATCTCTTCGATCTGGGCCTGCTCGACGCGGATCGCCTTGAAGTACGTCTGGTGATCGAGGCGACCGGACGCGTAGTTGTAAGAGGACGAGTTGCCCGCCGCGACGTTGAAGGGCATGTTCAGGCAACGGGCGATCTCGTTGAGAATCTCGCGTTTAAACTCGGCGTAGGTAGTCGCGGGTTGCTCCGCTTGCAACTGGCTCATCTTCCAGCCGCCGGGCATCGTCACGAGCGCGCGCTTTTCGAGTTCGATCGGCTCGAACGGTTCGGCCGCGTCCGCTTCGCCCGACGCAGGCGCATCCGTATAAAGGATGCCCGCGAAGTCAGCGGCGGTTTCGGCAGCGGCCAGCACCGCAAGCGTGAACCGGCGGAGTTGCGCGAACAGCGGTAACGCGGGCGTGATGTCCGGGATGCCGCGTGCCTGCCCCGGCCGATCCACGCGAAACCAGTGGAGCATCAACTCGGCCGGCACGCGGTCAAAGGCGTTCTCGCGGCGGAACGCGACTTCACCCGGATGATCGCGGAGAACGTGGTACTCGACTGGGTTGCCGTTGGTGTCGAAGACAATGCCGTCCACGCTCGCGCCGAGTCGCGGATCGGGCGTCGTGACGCAATCGGCCTCGACGAGCTTGAGGTCGAGTTGGACGGCGTGCGGCAACTTGGGATTGTTGGTCAGGAGGGTGAAGGCTTCGCCGTCGGTGGCACGGGCCATCCGCATCGTGCGGAGCTTCTCGGCGAGGCAAACCACCGTGGTCCAGCACATGAACTCGCGTTCGATGCGGCGGTTGGCGTCGGCATCGTCGGTGAGCATCTGCAAGCGTGGGCCGGTACCGATGAGGTCGTTGGCCAGCGTCAGCACGATGCCCTTGGCGTAACTGTTGTTGCTCGTTTCGTAGCGTGCCCGGTTCCGCAGAATGCGCCGGACTTCGGCATTGTTGGCCGCGTTCGCCGACAGCCCGTCGGCGCTCGCCCAGTGGCGATAGTTGTCGTCGGTCGTCGTTGCCGCGTCGTAACGGGCGCGAATGACCCGAATGGGACGCTCGCGGCGTTGCGGTTTGGATTTCCAGAGTATGGAAAGCCACTGAAACAAAGGCCTGCCCTCGGAAAGAAGTAAAACACGCCGTGCCACGCCCAGCCATGCCGCACCGCGACTAACCGGACCACGTCAGACCTGTCCACGCCATGCCCAACCGAACCCTGCCTTGACCGGCCGCACCGGACCTGACCATGCCGGGCCACACCAGAGCTTGCCTTGCCAAGCCCGACCAAGATCATTCGCTCGATGGCGGAATCAGCCGGTTGAAGCGCAGCCCTCGCTGCGGCTTCTTGACGGCTTCCTTCGATTGCAAGTACTTGTCCGCTGCGATTTGTTCGCTTGGAGCGTGTTGTTCGACGGAGCCGGCGTCGCCGGAGGCTTTCGCCGGCCCCTTCGCGTTCTGTTCGATGGCGTCGTCGAGTTCGTCGGGCATCGCCGCTCCCAAATTACTCCCCCTACTGGTGAGCTACCCTCGGCCGCGAAAAGTGAGTCCCAAGGTTCGGCAAGAATTGACAAGAAAGTGCGAAAGGCAGGACAGAACTCAGCACCGTTTGGCTTTCTGGAGCTCCGCGAAGCTGACTCGCTCGCGCTTCGGCGCGGGCTTCACATCCGTGCCGGGCAAGGAACACCCCTGCATCGACGCGGCGACGGCGCAACCGACCACGCCATCAAGCCAGTGGTTGTCGCCGCGTTCGGGACGGATCTTCCACTCGTCTACCGTGCGGCCCCGGCCTTCGGTTTTGATGCGGTACTCGGCGGTGAGATGATCCGCGAACAGGCGGTGTGTTTCGGCGTGATCCCCAAAGAGCGACAAACAGCCCCGGTCGCCGAGGAGCACCGCGAGCCGGGCCTGCACGAACGACTTCCAGAAGTTGGTGTCGAACAGAACGTGCCGGATCGCCCGCTTCCCCTGCACGTTGGGGATGCGCCAGTGGTGGCCGACGCGGTCGCCGGGCCGCCGCTTGTACTCGCTGAACGGCTGACTCGACGCGCCGACGAATCGACCGTGGCAGGGCATCACGACGGTCGCGTGCGCCGATTCGCGACAGAACTGGTACACGACATCGGTGCACGTGCCCCAGTTGGCGTCGATCAAACAGCGCTCGACACGCAGCACCGCACCGTCGTCGCGCACCCAGTCGCGGTTGAGAATCGCAGCGGTGAGCTTCTCCAAGCCCTGATAAATCGCGCCTTCCAAGCCCGCCGCACCCGTGGCGATGGCTAGCGTGGGGTTCGCTTCGCGGAGCGTGAAGTACGGACGGCGCTGGTCGGGCCATGCACCGTAATCGAGAACATCGCCGGTGAAATCGTCCTCCCACCCGCACACGACCCAGAAGAGCAGGCTCCCCTGCACGTCGATGAACGCCGTGAGGCGACCGCACGCCAGCGGCACTTCGCCCCGACCGCGCCGGTTGAACTTGGCGGCGATCTGGTCAGCGGTCAGTTCGTCGTCGCCGGCGACTTCCTCGAGCAGTGGTTCGTTCTGGTACTCCGCGAAAAATGCCGCCTCGTCCTGGAGACGCAGGTTCAGCGCGTGCTGGATGCCGGACAACTCGTCGTGGTTGAACCGCGCCGGCCACGCCACCCGCGAACCCGCATCCATCGCCTCGCGGTTGGTACGATAGAACTCGGTCGCCTCGACGCCTTCACGACCTTCGCGCAGACTCCCCGCGCGAATCTCCGCGTACTTCTTCCACAACGCCTCGTCGGTCGGAAACGAGTAGACCATCTTGGTGCGTTCGCCGTTCCACTCCGGGTGCTTGTCCCGCGAGAGGATGGTGTCGGCCATATCGCCGGGGCGGATGACCGTACACGGCATGATGCCGCTGATCTTCCGTCCCGGACCGGCCAGCCCCAGCACCGCGCCGGCGAGGATGCTCTCGCGAGTGACACACTGTGACAGCGAACGAGCACTCTCGTCGGTTTGCGGGTCGTCCCCTCCCAGTAGCCGTGTGGACGCGAACGCGGATTGCATGTCTCCGAAGAGGATGATGGTTCCCGTCTTCTTGTCCGGGTCGATCGCGATGCGCTGCACGAACGCCTCAACCAACTGGCGATCCGCCAGATCGACCTCTTCCTTCCCCGCGAGGTTGTCCAACCGCACGAATTGCTTCGCGGCCCACTCGCGGATTTGCTCTTCGCTCAACGCGGGCTTCGCTTGAGGTGCGGCGGCCTGCTGCTTGGCGACCAGCGCGTCACGTTTGCGTTTCAATTCCGCGAGCGCCGTTTGCAGGTCATCCAAGCCCTCGAAGTTCGGGTCGGCGATCATCGCCACGGTCGATTTGATGCGGCGGTTCAGTTGGTCAATCTCGCGCTGTACATCCACCGTTTTCGATGCTTTCGCCGGTTTCGAGAGCAACTTCACGAAGGCGTCGATGGCCTTCTCTCGCGTTTTGGCATCGCCTTGCATAACCCGGCTGATCGTCTTCAGCACGAACGCATCGAGCAGTTGGCCAGGAATGCGAACCAAACCGCAGACGGTCTTGCCGTGGCGGTGATAGCCCGCGCAGGTGTAGTGGCGGTACGGCGGGCCGTATTCGGGGCTTCGGCGGTAGTCGCGGATCGTGGTGAAACTCGATTGGCAGCGTTGGCACACCAGCAGCGTGGATACCAGCGTGCGCCGTACCGGGCGAGCCTTGCCGCCCGCGTGCTTGCGCTTGGCCATTGCTGCTTGTGCGGCCTCGAACGTCTCCCACGAAATCAATGCCTCGTGAACATCGGGAACGATGATCCAATCCCCTTTCGGGTTCAGGAAGCTACCGCGTTTACCCTTCTTCGGACGGAGTTTGCCTTCCGCATCCATCCCGAAGATCGACCCTTCAGTTCGCTTGTTGTAAACCAGCGCTCCGCAGTAGATCGGGTTGCGGAGCATCAAGGCGATGTTCGAGAAATTCCACGGTCCTCCGAATTGGGTCGGAACCCCCTCCGCGTTCAATTTCCTCGCAATGGAGAGGTAGCCGTACCCCTGAGTGCAGAGTTCAAACATGCGCTGGATGCCGTGGACCCGTTCCGGCGTACTGGGGACAAACCGAACGATGTCGCCCTTGGCTTTCGCAATGAACACCTTCCCCGCGACGACGCGAATGACTTTGCCATCCGGCCCAATCTCCTGTTTGGTGCCGTCGGGCAACCACCGAATCGTTCGCAGTACTTTGCCGTCCGGCGTCAGGTGTTGCTTGTCGTATCCGTAGGGCGGTTGGCCACCCGGAGCGCTCTTGCGAACCTTGACGTTGGAGAGCAACCCGCGAATGCAATCGCGGGCGAGCTTCACCGAGTACTGGCGAGCCTGCCAGGATTTCACACCTTGGATCAGTTCGCCTTCATCGCCTTCGGGAATGCCGTCGGCGGTGAAGACCACGTTGACGCCTGCCATGTTCAACCGATGCAGGTAGTAGCCCGTCTCGTTGGTGCCGCCGCGCGAGAAGCGGGAGATGTCGTAGCAGAGGATGGTTTCAAAGTCGGGGTTGGTTTCCGCCGCCTTGATGAGTTGCTCGAAGGCATCGCGGCCCTTGGCGCTCGTGCCGGATACGGCATCATCGACGTACCAGCGGGCGATGCGGAAACCATGCTCGCTCGCCCAGCGTTCGACGGCGGCTTGCTGGTCGGGGATCGAACGCTCCTGCATGTCAGTGCTGCGGCGGGCATAGCCGACCGCCGGGATCATCTTCTTCATGTTCTTCTCCGGTGAATGGGCCACGCCCCGCGCGGGGCGGAGCGTGCTTGGATTTGGGATTGCGGGCTACTTGCGTTCGAGGAACGCGATCACCTGGCTCAGCAGTTCGTTCACATGGCTGATGTCGCCAACGTGCCCCCAATGGATCGGGTGGTCATCGTTTCCCGGTGCGGGCATGTCTTGAAGGAGTTCGCCAACGCGGGCTACGAGGTCTTGGGCAACCATGTGGGCACTCTCGTAGGCGGGTTCGGCTTGCAGTTTCGGCTTGCGGGGCGTGGTCATTACTTGCCCTCCACGATGGCGAACTGTCCGCGAGCGACCTTCTTGAACTTCGCGTCCTTGCCCTTGGCGCGGATGAGCCGCAGCAGCGAGGCGTACAACGTCGCGGCCGGGGTCTTGCCCGACGGCGAGGCCCAGAGTTTCTTGGCGGTCATGGCTTCGATCATCGCGCCGCAGGTCATCGGCCCGCCGGCATCGGCCAGCACCCGCTCGGCGGCGGCGATCTGGCTCAGCTTCTCAACCGGGGTCGGCTTGGTCTTGGCCTTCTTCGGTGTCACCTTCTTCGTCGAGGTCTTCCGGGCCTTGGTCGCCATCATCGTTCTCCGCATTCGGGTTATTCGTGTCGCGGGGCGAACGTCGATCCGCGTGACTGACAGTTACGCGTGATGGCGAACATGTTCCAGCGTCATCCCATTCGATTTCCAGAGATTCTTCCAAGTCGATGATCCGCTTGCGACCGGCCCGAAGATCGGCTTCCAGTTGCTTGAAGAACCGCCATTCCCAAAGCGGCACGATGGCGACGATGCCCTTGCCGTAGCGTGTCACGATCACCGCGTCATCGTTGTTGAAGATACCTTGGCAAACCACGCCGAGACCGTCGCGGAGGTGGGTCACGCGGACTTCGTGTTCGGTCTGTTTCATGGTTCCTCCGTGAGGCGAAATTCGGACATGTACAAGAACGCAACTCTCTCTATCCCCGCGTTTGTTCCCGCTGGCATTTCTTCTTTTCGATCTCGCCGGGAAGGAACCATGCAGGTCAGTTGTCACATCTGTGACACCTGAGGCCAGTTGCCGGATTTCCAGCAATTGAGGTGTTGCATTTGCAACACCTGGTGGTCAGTTGGCGCATTTGCGTCAACTGCTTCTTTTCTCCACACGGCTATCCATGCCCCTCATCGCGTGCCCTGCCTGTTCGCGTGATCGCTTCTATACCCCACCCCGTGGTGCGTTCCCGCACCCACGGGGGGTATAAGGGGGGACGCACACACACACACAGACTCAAGACGGGTTGAAACGGCGGTCGAGAAAGTCGTTTTCCACACGGCTATCCAGATACCTCATTGACTGATTCTTTCGGCTGAGGGATCGTGGCGAACTCGACCTGCCGGTTGGCTCCGTACTTCCAGCGGTGAGCAAGACCTTTGGCCTCAGCGAGCTTGAGCAGCTTCTTGGCCAATGGTTCAGATAGGCCCTCGCTCGTGGCCGCATCAATGATGCAGATGGTCGCGGCGGGCTTACTGGTGATGAACTCGCCGGCAAACGATTCCGCATTCCAATTCGGCTGAGTGGGCTTGGCAGGTTCGACGGCCACGGGCTTCGGCTTGCGACGCGGCTTGTCGGCCTTCAGATCGGTGGGATCCAGTTCGCCCGCAACGGGCCAGACCGGGAACGTCCAACGCAGGCAGATCGGCTGAATCGGTGGCCACGAACGGACGGCGGCATCGAGAACGACCACACCTTCCTCTTCGTGCTGGCGCAGGATCAGGTGCGAATCGGCGGCCCGCGATTGCGCGCCCGCTCCCGCGCCGACATCCGTGACGGCCTTGCCCGACTGAACGCCTTTGGTGCTGTGGTGAATCAGAATGAAACAGCAGCCGAGCTTGGCGGCATACAGATCGAGGACGTTGTAAACCTGAGCCATCGTGCCGTTGTCGTTCTCGTCCGTCTCCTTCGGCATGAAGCGATAGAAGGCATCGAGAATGATGACTTTGAACTTCCCCGGCTCCATCGCCGCGAAGTAGCGTCCCAGCCCGAAGATGTCCTTCAACTCGCCTCGCAGGTTCGCCACTTCGATGTGGTCGCAGAGTTCGTCGAATACCAGCCCGCGTGCGGCCACGACCTTCGGAAGCCGGTGGGCCGAGGTTTCCTTGTGCAATTCGTTGTCGAGTATCAGCACGCGTCCTTGCTCGCACGGGAACGTATCGAGCCAGACTCCGCCGGTCGCCACGGCGATGGCCAAATCGGATACGAACCAGGATTTCCCGGTCTTCGGCGAAGCGATCACATTCATCGTCTCACCCTCGCGGAGCAGGCCGTGAATCACCGGCTTGCGCAGTTCCGGATACTGAGCCACCAATTCGCGGAGCGTGAGCGTGGGCAGGTTTGATGGCTCGATTGGCTCCGGTTCCTTGGGCTTCGTGGCGGTGGCGGTGAACTCCGGCTTCTTACCGGTGCGGAGCCATTCAAGATTGCCGACGGGCTTCGTAACGGCAGGTTTGCATTCCGATGGGCGGGGCCAACTATCGTCGGGGCAGGGCGGGCACGAGTATTCCGCCGGGGTAGTGAGTTCAGCGGCCCAACGCGCAACGTGGGCGTACCAGTCGGCCAATTCATCGGGAAGGCGTTTGTGACCCTGCGGGTGATCCCATGCATACTCCACGAACACGAGCGCATGGTGTCGGCCCCGCGTACGGGCGGCTTCGACCTCGTGACCGGGCTTGTACAAATAGATGCCGTTCACCTCCACCTGGGCGTGTTCGCGGGCTTCGTGGCGTGCTTCGTAGGCGGCGTCGATGGACTCGAAGTCGGGTTCATCCCATTGCGAAGCTTCCTCGGCCGCGGTGAGGTATGCGGATCGGAATGCCCGCTCGCACTCATCTTTGAGCAGATGATCCGGTGGAAGATGGCCGTCCTCATAGAACCGCAGAAGTTCAGTTTCGTTCGGCATGTTGCACCTCCTCGGGTTGCTGGTGTTGACGTTGCCATTGCGCGTGCAGCCACGCAGCCAGCGTTTCAGAGCGTTGGTCGGCGCTGTCGGGTGAATCCGGCTGCGGTTCCGCGAACGCCACGGAGAACGTGAACGAGCCTATTTGCTCGGTATCCGGCATGGCCCCTCTCCTTTGCCATTACTGCTGAGCAGTAAGGAACCCGGTGATCGGGTTCTGCGAAGGCCGCCTCCGAGGAGTCGGCCTCGTTCGCCAGAGGCGAAGAGGGTCGGTCGATATGTCGGTGGGTGGGTCAGTTTGTGGTTGGGTCGTTGGGTTGATTCAGTTCGAGTTCGGATTACACTTCTCCTTTCGCGCGGTAGGCGGCACGGTGATCGGCGAGCGTCGCACCGTAGTCGAAGTAGACCCGCCACGAGCAGGCCAGCTTGTTCGGCTCCGCATCCATGCCGAAGAACTCCACGGTTGGAACCTGCTGCCCTTGGAGGAAGGCCACGGTCAACGCGCCATCCGCCGGAGAACCGAACAGATACCACGCCTTCGCACTCGTGCCGGCGAACCGAGCCGAGTTCGACAAACGCGGCTCCACTTCCAGCGTAAGAGCATTCTTCAGCGAGTTGCCGGTCGGCACGTCGTTGGCCGCCCGCTGCATGAAATCGGATTGCAGCAACTCCTTCGCGGTCTGTTCCAGCGCCGGCGGAATCAGCAGCGTACGCGGCCGGATATCCAGATCGCGGCTCTCATCGTCCCGCTGGGAGAGCATCTTCGAGATGCCCGTGGCCAGTGATGTCGAGGACAACGCCGTGGTCACGCCCGAATCGTAGTTGCCGTTCACCGCGTCGAAGAAGTTCCCCGCGTTGGCCAGCAGCACCTGGTACACGAGGTCGGAGAGCGAACGCATCGCCGCCTTGCCGAGGTTACGGGCCGTCTCATCGAAGAGAGACAAATCATCATTCACGATGTCCCGGCGGTCCACGCTCAACATCTTGGCGAACGTCGAAATCGAGAACGGATAGACCGCTTCCTTGATCGAGCCGTGCTTGATTTCACCACCGGGAGCCAGCAGTTGCAGGTCGCCCGCGTCGCTGGGGCGAAGGCCGATCTGCTGTTTGAAATCGTTGGCCGACTTGATCGCCGCGAACGACCGCCAGGTCGCCGGCGACTCGGTGTAGCTGTCCATCAGGATTTTGTTCGCCGCGTTGCCGAGCGCCACCGGCAGTGAGTAGGTGGACATCGCCGCCCGGATCATGGCATCCCGACCACGCGGAACATCGCGCATCTCCATTTCGAGCGAAGCCCGACAGAGATCGACGAGGTTGGTGGTACGAAGATCGTGGGCTTGCTGGGCCACGCTCGCGCCGAGGTGTTTTTCAACTAACCCCGAACGGCCCATGTGCGCCAACACCGACGCTTCGAGGAGTTGCTGCGGAGCGGCATAGTTCCGCGAACTCACCAACAGCGGCTTCGGTCGGCTCTCCCGAAGTTCGTGAAGACAGGCGGTGTGCGTCTGGGCGATGTCCCACCCTTCCGCGATGGCGCGGGCCTCGATTTGCTGATACATCCCGTTGCACGCTTTCTGGATGGCCTTGATCCGCTCCGCCTCCGCGACGGCCTTCGCGCGGATGTCCTCGGCGGTTTCAAGAATGGCGGTGTCGTTCATGGTGTTCTCCTTTGCTTTCGCGGCGATGGTGACCGACGTATTCGCGTCGGCTCCCAGCGCTACAATGGACACTTCCCGTAGCGTGCCGGATCGCACCAGCGTAAAACCGCTACGGGGAGCTTGGATGGTCTGCCCGTTGATTTGCACCGTCTCACCAGCACGAACGCGCTCGGTTTCGTCCGGCGCGACCCCGACCGAGGCTTGGAACTTGAACCCGCTCTTGGCCAGTTCCACGACCTGCCGAGCGGCTTCCGTCGCGCCGGTGATAGTGCCGTTCACGAGCAGTTTGTTGCCCTGAACGCTGGCCCGACCGTGCCCGACGATCCCTTGCAGGGAAGCATCGTGATCGGCCAGCAGGGAGATTTGCTCCGCGCCCGCGTCGAGACCCGCGAGGTCGATGGCGACCGCACCCCAACCCGGCACGACCATCAACCCACCGGTGTAGGCCACGATGCTCACCGACGGCGGCTTCCCCGACGCGGCCCGAATTTCGACTTCCGAAGCCGAGAGGAGCAGTTCATCAAGTGCAATGGTCATCATTTCACCTCCGCTTTCATGGTGTTCGGATAGAAGCGAACCGTGGCGAAGTTCTTGGTGGCATCCACGGCCGGCTCGATGATCGTGAGGAAGCCGGGGATATCGAAGCCACGCCGGAAACCGAGACCGTAGCGGGCACAGGCCAGACGGTGGGCTTGAACCACTTGGCCGAACCGCAGGTTGGAAACCCAGCAGAAGTGCGTCCACGGCGTCCAGTAGTCGTGTTCGTAAAGCCATTCCGCCGCCGCGTCGATGGTTTCCTTTGTCCACGAGAGGATGCGGGTGGTCGGCTCGGACACGACCCCGTCATTGGTCAGATAGACCGATGTGCCACGTCGGGGATCGACGATTCCCTTTTCCGTCATCCTCGTGAGCAAGAAGCCATCGGCTTGAAGTCCGCGAAGTTTCAGTTCCTGCACAGCCTCTTCCGTCGTGTTGCTGACTCTGGTGAGCGATCCGTGGAAACCCATTTCGGTAGCCACGGACACCAGATGCTCGAAGTCCTCGCGGACCCAGTAGTGGGGCATCTTGTCGCTGCGAAGCGGCGGCAGTTCGTCAGTGATTTTCGACATGGATCATCTCCTTTTTGAAGTCTCGGAAAATCCGTTGAATGGTTCGCACGTGGAGTCCCGTCTCCTCGGCGATTTCCTCTTGAGTCAACCCGGCGAGACGGAGTTGCACGATCTTGCGTTCGCGTTCCGGGAGCGAGGCCAGGTGCTTTTGAATCGCCAGCGTGGAATCATCGGGTTCGTGTTCCCGGTGATGATCCGCAACGTCGCGCTGGCCATCGCTCAAGTAATCCGTCAACGACCTCGTTCGCTTCTCTCGATTGCGACGCGACTGGCGATCCCGAAGCAAGTTGGCCACGCGACAGACAATTCGATTCTTGGCCAACCCTGCGTCGCTGGTTTTCTTCCAGTCCGCCCAGCCTGCAGCGAACAATTCCTGAACGGCATCCTCGATCTGATCTCGCGTCCACGCTGTTGGTGCCCGTTCGACCGCCAACATCACCTGCGATTCGGCGAACGAGAGCAGGTCCGACGCAATTTGCTGTTCATCGAGCATGCACCCTCCCGGACGAGTTTTCCCCGCCGATTCACTAATCCACTTGAGCAGGCCCAAGCCCGCCACGAAAACTGCAAGCGGACGAATTTCGTCCAGCGAAGTGCGAACGACGGCGTTCCAGAGCGTTTAGAGGAAACGATTCGTGGCCGTGTGTCAAAGTCGGCAGCGGATTCGCCGGCATGAACTACCAGAGATTTCTGATTGACGCGGTGAGGGCGAGTGGAGAGAATTCCCATCACGTTCAGCATTTCTGTCGGTCGTGCGGATCGCATTGCCAAACGCTGTCGGGCAGCAGGGAGGGCGTGTGGCCGAATATCTCCGGTATCTGGCATACCCGAACGACGAACTCCATCGCGTCGATCTGGTTGAGATGAACCTACTGGTCGCCAAGAGTATCCCGGCCCTGGCCGACCTCGACATCCCCCGCTACCAGCGGTTCGCCGACCAGTGCGCTGCCGCCGTGCAGGAGCGGCTGCCCGGCGCGGAACGTGTATTCCACGAGACACCGTGGGAATGGAAGAACGACATCAACTTCTTCCGTCTCGGCGTGCTGTGCGGCTTCCTCGAACACGAGGTCGGGATCGCCTACAAGGAGGAGCAGCGGAATGTTACCTCAATTCTTTACACCGACCCATCGGACCTCTTCCTCAACGGGGTCATCGACACGCGGCGCGGCACCTGTGGAAACATGTCGGCCTTGCACGTGGCCATCGGTCGGCG
>CAYRDG010000065.1:0-14582 GCA_964422915.1 uncultured Frigoriglobus sp.
GTTTCTTTCCTGTGGTGTCAAGCGATGCGGCCTCGTTCGCAGGCTTCGAGGTAAGTCGCTTCGAGATCGAGAGTCAGGTATGCCGCGCCGCGGACAGGGAGTGACACTGTGGGTAACGGAAAGCCCGATGCAAGGGCATGCAGCCATACAGCGAAGGAACTGGCCCCGCCGAGTATCTCCGGTTGCACAACAAGCACGGTCGCCTCGCTGCCGCGTGGCCGTCGCGCAAGTGGATAAACGCCCGTGAGACTGTGAAGATGCGTTGCCCATGCGGGCGGGCCAGGGAGCGCGTCAACGACCACGACACCCGCTCCCGTGCCGAGCAGCCCAGCCACACGCACGGCGAAGGCCAACGCCGCATCGGAGTCGACCTTGTTGTCCGGAGTGGCGAACAACACGGCCGCCGCGACGCGCCGCCCTTCCCGGGTTTCAATCACCTCGACGCCCGCTCCGTCGATGAAGCGCGCAGGCGCGACCAGTGTCGGTTCCGCCGGTTCGAACGCAGGTCGTGCCCCTTCTGCCGTAGCACGGATATGGAAGCTCGCGATCTCTTCCTCATTCTGGACACGAGATCGACAGGCCACCTCCGCGACAAACCGAGTCTCGCCTGGTGTGAACTGTCCGTTAAGTGCCGCTGCAACATACCCGGACCACTGACAGAGAAAGGAAAACGGATCGCGAGCGTCGTTTGCCCAGTCGATGTTGTGTGCTGGCATGAAGCCCTCCTCTTCTACCATTCTACTTGCCGCGAGTCTTGTCCCAGTAATGGATCAGGTCGATGCGTGTGACGATGTCTACCACCCGGCCATCCTGAGTCGCCAGCACACCAGTGTAGCCTGCAAGCAAGAGGCGGTATGCCTCATCAAGGTGCGTGAGCACGTCGAGTGTCGGCAGCGGCCGCGCCATCAGGTCACCGATGGTCACAGTCGTGGGGTCCTTGCCGTCGTGCAGAATCCGCGCCAGTGAGACCTCCTGCACGCTGCCCACAGGTTTGCCGGTTTCCATCACAGGCAACTGCGAAATCCCAGTCGCTTCCAGTAACCCAATTGCTTGCTCGGCAGTCGCGTCTGGCGCGATGGTGACGAGTTTTCGCTCGCCACGACGCTTCAGAAGATCACCGACCGAATGCACCGGCGGTTCGGAGAATGTCAACGTGTTTGCCGAAAGCCAGCCATCATCGAAGAACTTGCTCAGATAGTTACGGCCCGTGTCGCAGCCCAGCGCGACGACAAGTTGCCCTGGCCCCAGTCGCCGCGCGTAACGCAGCGCCGCGGCGACGTTGGTGCCGGTACTACCACCCAGCAGCATTCCCTCGCGGCGGGCCAGTTCACGGGCAACGTTAAACGATTCCGCGTCGCCCACGCGAATCCATTCGTCCACGAACTTACTTGTGAACGTCTTGGGTACGAAATCCTCGCCGATTCCCTCCACCTTCCACGGCTTCGGCGTGCCGCCAGAAAGGACAGAGCCTTCCGGGTCCGCGCCGATGATCTTGACGTTTGGGTTCATCTCCTTGAGGTAACGTCCCACGCCGCTCACTGTGCCGCCTGTGCCCACGCCAGCGACAAAGGCCGTGACCTTGCCGCGAGTCTGCTCCCAGATTTCTGGCCCGGTGGTGCGGTAGTGCGCTTCGGGGTTGGCGTCGTTGGTGAACTGATCGGGCCGCCATGCACCTGGGATTTCGCGTGCCAGTCGATCGGCGACGCCGTTGTAACTCTCAGGCGAGTCCGGTGCCACGGCCGTTGGCGTGATGACGACCTCGGCCCAATACGCTTTCAGGAGCGAGATCTTTTCCTGACTCATCTTGTCTGGCAGGACGAAGATGCAGCGGTAGCCCTTCACGGCCGCGACCATCGCCAGCCCCACCCCGGTGTTCCCTGCTGTGGCCTCAATGATGGTGCCGCCGGCGCGGAGTAATCCTTTCTGCTCGGCCTCGGCGATCAGCGCCAGCGCCACGCGGTCCTTCACGCTGCCGCCAGGGTTGGTGAACTCCACCTTCACCGCGACCTTCGCCTGAAGCCCCTCCGAGAGTCGATTGAGCAGCACCAGTGGTGTCCGCCCGACTGTGTCGAGGATCGTTTCATACATGGAGAGGCTCCGTGCGGGTATGTTCGCGCGACGATGTATTGTCCAGCGCAGGTGGGAGCGAGGGCAAGTCGAACCCTGTCGTGGAATTTCGTCTCTTCTCGGTTGGATTGCGTCCTGAACTCATCTACAGTAGGGCAAACGTCCTCGCTGCCACTCTCAATACTCGGCATCGCATGAGTTTACCGAGCCAGTCCGTCGCGCTGCTCCAGGCAGCCCGCGACCTCGTCAAGGCCCTGCCCGCCGATGCGGTACTCCTGCTCACCGAGATGCCCCTCGACTGGGACGAGGTGCGCCGGATGCTCGCAGGCTGTAAGCTCCTTGTGGGCGCGGAGAATCCCGCGCTCACGCGACCGCTGCGCGACAATCCCGACTGGACCGTTATCGACCTCGACCACGAGCCGCAGCCTACACAGGAGCGGATGAACACGGCACTGCTGAAGGCGATCTCCGAAGACCTGCTCCAGCCCGGCGCGCACATCGTCGCACTCTACAACGGCATCGCTTCCTCCGACGAAGACGCACCGGAACCGGTGGATAGCCTGAGCGTGATCCACCTCGGCGAACACCTCGAGCGCATGACATCGCAAGACCTCCGCGTCCTCGGCGATGCTGCCCCCATCGAAGTGCTGCGTGCTGTCGTGGACCTGGCTACCGAGATTGGCCGCGAGGGCCGTGAGGGGCAACCCATCGGTACGATTCTGGTCGTCGGCGACACGCGTAAGGTTCTGAGCCTCTCGCACTTCCAGAACTTCAACCCATTCCGGGGTTATTCGCGCGCCGAACGCGACGTGCGCAGGCGCGACGTGCGCGAGCAGATCAAGGAAATCGCTAAGCTCGACGGCGCGGTCCTCATCGGCCGCGACGGCATCGCGGAGGCCGCCTGCCTCCACCTCGGCGCGCGCGGCGAGGGAGTGAATATCCGCAAGGGATTCGGCAGCAGGCACATGGCCGCGGCCGGCATCAGCAAGCACACCGCGGCCGTCGCGTTCGCTGTCAGCCAGTCCAGTGGTAGCGTGCGTGTCTTTCAGCATGGAGAAGAAGTTTTGCACATCGAGCCGCTGGCGCGACCACACGTCTGGCAACCGTTCAAGCTCGAAACGCATGACGGGGATGGAGAAGCCGAAACTCGGAGCAACGTGTGAGCGGGAGTTGCATCCGCCGTTGGTGCGCGACTGCGTCGCTCCCCTTCGTTCGCCTCCCCCCTATCCCCTCTCCTCATCTCCCATTAAGATGGGGGCGTCTTGGAGATGTTCCCGGATACGAGGAGTTGTCATGTCTCAGTTCAGGCGAGCAGTAATCGCTGCCACTGCACTTGTCACAATCGCGGCAGTTGCATCCACTTCTCGCGCTGCCGAACCGGCACAGACTTTCCCCTTTCCGGCAAAGGCACCGATTGTCGTACAAGTCAACGGCATCGGCAGCGTGCGTGAGCATTTTGGCACGATGATGAAGGCCGCACTGCCGAACGAAGCCGCCGATGCCAACAAGCAACTCGAAGCTGGTCTCGACCAGCTTCTCGCCGGCCGCAAGCTCACGGCGATCCCAAAGGATGGCCGCATTTTCCTTGTGATTCACGACATCGCGGCCCTCTTCGACAACACGCTGGCCATCTCCGTACTGGTGCCGGTCACCAGCTACAAGGAGTTCCGCGCAACATTCCTCACAACTGACGAGACCAAGACGTTCCAGGCCGGCAAGAATGGCGTGGACGAGGTGAAGTTAACCGCCTTCGGCCAGGAACAAGCCGTTCACATGGTCGATCTGAAGGAGTATGTTGCAATCAGCCCGGACGCTGGCACCGCCAGGACGTTCACCGAGAAGTACACGAAGGCCACGACCGCTGCGATGGCACCAGGCGTTGCCGCCGTGTTCAAGGAAGCCGATGTATCGGTTTTCATCAACCTCCAGGCCATCAACAAAGTCCACGGCGAGCAGATTCGTGGCTTCAAGGGGCTAATCGACTTCGCCTTCATGCAGGGAGGAATGGGCGGCGCGATCCCAGGCATGAGCAAGAAGCAGATGGAAGCGGCGAAGTCGATGATTCAGGGCGCGTTTCAGGCAGTTGAGGATGCACGCGGACTGGTGATTGGGCTGGAGTTGCGAGCCGAGGGCTTGGCCGTGCGCGGCCAGGCTCAGTTCGCAGACGAGACCGACAGCGCGGCACTCCTGAAGTCCGAGACACCTGGCCCCTTGGCCGACGTGGCGAAACTCCCCGGCGGACTCAGTCAGTATGGTGGCACCCGCTTCGGCAAGAAGTTCGCGGCGGTGGTCGCGAACCTGACCTCCCCGTTTGCCCCGGCCGACGACGACGAACGCGGGAATGTCGCGTTCAACAAGGCACAAAAAGAGTTGCTCGCATCGGGACTGCGTAGTGAGGTTTCGGCCAATGGAATGCCGAACCTGTCGCTCACCATCAGCAACTATGCCGACGCGAAGAAGGCCGCGGCGGCACTCGTTGCCAGCTACCGCTCGGTGAAGGCAGGCGGGCGCATCTCCAGCGCGGTACTCAAGGAGGCGCCAAACATCGCCGAGGACGCGCGAAAGTACCGCGGATTCACCTTCTCGGAGGTTCGCTTGGCGTTCGACTTTGAGGCAACTGTCAAGGACTTGCCCGAGCAGGCGAAGGAAGCAACGCTAAATCAGTTGAAGCGGTTGGTCACCGAGAAAATGACACTGTGGGTCGGCACGGACGGCAAGAGCGTGGTGGTGGCCAACGCGAAAGACTGGGACACGGTGGCCAAGGTGCTCGGCGAGTACCTCGATGGCAAGAAGAGTGTCGGCACCACGGCGGGTTTCAAACTCACACGCCAGAATCTGCCGGCACAGACCAGCTATCTGACGATGCTGGAGACAGCCCAGACCGCGATGATGATGATCGAGTCGCTCCGGTCGGTGTCTGGAGTGATTCCTGACCTGCCACACATTGGCAAGCCGAAGCCGATCAAGGGTGATGCGAGCTACATCGGCATCGCCGTGACACTCAAGGGGAACGCAGCCGCCTTCAAGTTGTTTGTTCCCAGTGCTGCAATCAGCACCCTCCACGAGATGACGAAGGACTTGCTCCGTAAGCTGGAGTGAGGCTTCCCACGAATGGTATCCATCACCCCCAGACCCGCGACTGTGGGCCACGATCACAAGGGAGCGGTGTCGCACCGAGGTATACATGCCGAGTCGCGTTGCCCGGTTCATGGGGGTCGTTGCGTTATTATTGCTGATGGGATGCACGCCACGACTGAATGAGAAGAGGTCGTTCACCCTGGAACCGGGTGTTGCGCAGGTGATCGATCTGCCGTCGATCTCCCGACCACAGCGGATCGTGGTCGAATTCTCATCGGATGCGGATGTTTCGGTCTACATCATCAAGAATTTCAAGCCCGACGATGGAATGGAAACTCCGCCGAAGAAGGAACAGACACTGAGTACAACGCGCGGGAAGTCCGGCAACCTGACAGCCGATGTCTCGCCCGATACCGAGACACGTGTGATCGTCCGCGACGCCCACACGCCCGCAAAAGTTACGCTCAGCGTGAACAACCGGCGTTGAGAGCACCAGTGCCACGAACACGGCGATCCGCCTGGAGAATCCAATCCCGGAGTCGTGGCGTAGACTATACTTGAGGCGGCGCGCGTGCCAGATTTGTGCGTGTTCGGAGCGAAACTCCGGCCGGTCCGCTTCACCCGATTCGAGACGCGCTGCCTTGCCCGGTTCGGCGCCGGAGATTTGTTCATGCCCGCACCGACGACTGCGGACGAACTGCTGGACCTGTTGCAAAAAAGCAACCTCGTGGAGGAACCGCGCCTCCGCGCCTATTCCCAGAAACTCCGCGACTCCGGCGTGCTACCGGCTGACCCTGCCAAACTCGCGCAGTATCTTGTCCGCGATTCCCTGCTGACCTACTTTCAGGCCGAACAACTCCTCCAGGGCAAGTACAAGCGATTCAATCTCGGCAAGTACAAGGTGCTGGAACGGCTCGGATCGGGCGGGATGGGCACCGTGTTCCTCTGCGAGCACAAACTGATGCGCCGCCGCGTGGCGGTCAAGGTGTTGCCGATCCCGAGATCGGACGATGATGCCAGCATCAAACGGTTCTACCGCGAAGCACGGGCTGTGGCCGCGGTCGATCATCCCAACATCGTCCGCGCCTACGACATCGACCAGGATGAAAATCTCCACTTCATCGTCATGGAATGGGTGGACGGCACCAACCTCCAGGAACTGGTCAAGAAGTTCGGCCCGCTCGATGTGACCCGTGCCTGCCATTACATCTATGGCGCTGCCGTTGGCCTCCAACATGCCCACGAAATCGGACTGGTTCACCGCGACATCAAGCCCGGCAACATCCTCATCGACCGATCGGGCGTCGTCAAAATCCTCGACCTGGGTCTGGCGCGACTCACGCACGACACCGAAGATAACCTGACCCGACAGAACGACGAGAACGTACTGGGAACAGCCGACTACCTCGCGCCCGAGCAGGCGATGGATAGCCACACCGTGGATATTCGCGCCGACATCTACTCACTGGGCGCTACCTTCTACTTCCTCCTGACCGCCAGCCCACCATTCCCGGAAGGCTCGGTGGCGCAGAAGCTGATCTGGCACCAGAACCGGCAGCCACGGCCAGTCAAGTCGCTGCGTCCCGAGGTACCGGATGAATTGGCGGCAGTCGTCGAAAAGATGATGGCGAAGGAACAGGCGGAGCGGTACACGACGCCTGCTGAAGTCATGGCAGCGCTGGCGGCATGGGTTGCGACGCCGATTCCGCCACCCGCTGACCGCGAAATGCCGATACTCTCTCCTGCAGTGGCCGGCGTCGGAGCCGCGACTGGCCGCCCCGGCGCTTCGCCCGCACCCGTGGCACCTGGCGGGCCCACGCCGATGGGCGGCTTCCCACGCACCATCACGACCTCCACCACTTTCACTGGAATGCCCACCGCCGTTGCAAGCAGTGAGCATACCGCACGAGTCGAACAACCAGACGGCGCCGAGGTGTGGTCCTCGCTCGACGACGAGACTCAGACAGTCGCTCGCGGCGACACCGACAAGCCACCACCAAAACTGGAAGAACTTCCCGAAGACGACAAACGTTCCGAGCGTGTCACCCGCCGGAAGCAAGCCGAGCAGAGCAAGTGGAAGGTTCCCCTCTTTGCCGTGGGCGCGGCGTTGATGCTGGTTGCCACGGCCGGCGCCGCATGGTTCATTGTCGCGAAGTTCAACGACAAGGGTCACGACGACAACGACCCGCGCGCCCCCCACCGCGCACAGACACGCAAGCTCACAGTGTCGAGAATCGCTGGTCCAAACACCGTCGGCACACTGCGTGAAGCACTCAATCGGGCCGGACCAGGCTGGACCATCGTCATCGCTGAACCGCGGCTCAGCGAATCGGCATTGCCGCTGCTGAAAGACCACAAGCACAAGGACCTGACCATCGAGTCTGGGACAGCCGACGGCAAGCCTGCTGTGATCGAGTATACCGGTCCGAAAGGCGGTGTGATGCTCGATGTGTTGAGCGTTGAGGGTCTCCACATCCGAAACGTGGAGTTCGACGGCAAGGGTGTGGCTGACGTCGGGATCCAGGTGAGCGGAATCGCGTTCGGTACGACACTCGAAGGAGTGACCGTTCGCAACGTCCTGAAGACGGGCATCAAGCTGTGGAACGTATCTGGCACTGCTGACCACCTGTTGACACTCGACCGGGTGCGTGTGATTCTCGGCCCTTCAACAGAAGCCGGTGTCCTCTCACTGGCAACCGGCGCGCTGGACAACAAGTTCGTAACGATCCAGACAAGTCGCTTCGAGGGAATCGGCGCCGGGTCCGGCGTGCTTGTGGATGGCCCGGCCAACGACGTGGCAATCGTCAACAATCGCTTCTTCAACCTGCTCGCCGCAGTCTCGTTCAATCACCCCGGCGGGCGACTGCGGTTCACGAACAACACTCTCTATCAATCGCAAGCCGGCTTGTTGTTCAACGGCGTGGCACCGCCGGCACCGGTCCCATACGACTTGCAGGTGAAGTTCAATTACTTTGCACGCACCGGAGAACTCCTCAAGTGCCCTGTGCCCGTGCAAGGCCTGGTTGCGGAGCACAACGGCTACGATCCGGCATCGCGTCCGGGGAATCTTCCAGTCGCAGGCGGCGTGAAGTTCGACGCGCCAACACTGCCGAACCCCGACCCCGCCGACGACGCGCACTTCCTCCGGTTCCCCGTTGCGCCGACTGCGGGACCGAACAAGGACCGCGTGGGGGCACCGTAGCAGTACACGTCTCGGAGTCGCTCACTCCTTCCGCACCCCGGCAACGGTGATCGCGAAACCAATCGCCGTTTTGTGGCCCTCCTCGGTCACCACTGCGCGACGCACAGTCGCGACGAACACGCCATCGCCCTTCCCCACCACCTTCGCGTCAGTCTCCTTGCCATCGTGCGGCCACATCAGGAGTACCGCAGGGTGTCGCCCCTCGTTCACGAGACTGCTCACCTCAATCAGTTTCTTCTTCTCGATGGGGCCTGGCTTCGTGTCTTTCTCCGCCTGACACATGAGGCAAAACTCAGGGTGCGGCGCGGTGCCGGTGTGGTCCCCGATGTCGGGTTGAACGACAAACCGCAGGGTATAGGCGCCGGCCGGGATTTCCTGCTTGCGGAAGTCGGTGAACTTCGCCGGAAACCGAATAGCCCCAACGAATGTGCCTTCGGGGATTTCCCGGTAGGTCAGACCGTTCTTCACCTGCTCCTCCGTGGCCTTCACCGGAATCGCCTTCCGGAACCAGACCGTCATCACCTCTGTGTCGCCCTCACGTACAACGAGTGCCTGTTCATCCAGGAGTTTTCGCACCGGTTCCGCGATCGTTGAGGGAGGAGCGACCTTCTCCACCTTCGCTGCCAGTTTCGGCTCGGCCGCGCGCAGACCCGAACAGATCCCGACCAACAGCAGCACGACGAACATCCGCATGATTTGCCTCGAACGTGGTTCACTTTAAACTCAGAGTAACGCAGTACACTCGTCGAAGCCAAACATGTGGTTGAAGTTCTGCACCGCGACGCCGCTCGCCCCACGAACGAGGTTGTCTTCTGCCGCCAGTACCAACACCTTGCCGCGAACCGCCTTGACGCACACGTCGAGGAAGTTCGTACCGCTGGTATCCTTTGTCGCCGGCGAGTTCGTTCGCACACGCACGAACGGCTTGTCAGCGAAGTAGTCGCGATAGAGGTCGACTAGTTCCTGCTCAGCCACGGGTCGCGTGGGCGTGACGTACATCGTGCTCAGGATGCCCCGGTCCATCGGCATGAGATGAGGCGTGAAGATGACTGACACCGGTGCGCCGGCGATGTCGCCGAGAATCTGCTCGATCTCCGGTGTGTGGCGGTGTGTGCCGACCGCATACGCGCTCACGCTCTCGTTGCACTCCGGAAAAAGTGTGGTGAGTTTTGGCGTGCGCCCTGCGCCGCTGACACCGCTTTTGCTGTCAATCACGATCCCGTTCAACTCGATGAGCCTGGTGCTAACAAGCGGAGCGAGACCGAGGATCGCGGTCTGCGGGTAACATCCAGGGTTTGCAATCAGATTCGCATTGCGGATCTTGTTCCCATTGAGTTCCGGCAGGCCGTATACCGCATGTGCGAGATTCTTCGCGTCGTGGTGACTCTCCTTGTACCACTGCTTGTAAACCGTCGCGTCGCGCAGTCGATAGTCGGCGCTGAGATCGATCACGCGAATGCCGCGGTCGAGTAGGGGCGGGATGCTCTCCATGCTGGTGCCATGCGGCAGGCAGCCGAATGCGACTGCCACGCCCTTGGCCCTCAGCGCGTCGGGGTCGAACGGCTCGCACCGCAAATCGAGCCGGCCCAGCAGTGACGGATGCAGATCCGCGATGTGTTCGTCCTGACGCGATGTCACCGCGGCGATCTCCGCGCCGGAGTGCCGCAGCAATATCTTGATGAGTTCCACAGCGGTGTAACCCGACCCGCCGAGAATTGCCACACGAACTCTGTCCATCGCCTACCCTTTCCGTTGCAACCTACCCAATAGAGTATCCCCACCCCATCACGGGACCAACAATGCCCGACCCAATGACCATCACCGAGGCCGCGGAGTTCATTCGCAAGGGCGATTTGACCCCCTCGGATTTACTGGAGCAGTGCCTCGCCCGCATCGACCGATACGAGGACTGGGTGCGGGCGTGGATTCACATCGATCGCGAAGGCGCGCGCGAACAGGCGGCGCGACTCACGGCGGAGTTGAAGCACAACTATCGCGGACCGCTGCATGGTATCCCAATCGGCATTAAGGACATCATCGACGTCTTCGATATGCCCACCGGTTGCGGCTCGAAACTGTGGGCGAACAGCTACGCTCGCCGCGACGCGTCGTGCGTCGAACGATTGCGTCAGGCTGGTGCAGTCATCCTCGGCAAAACAGTGACGACAGCCTACGCCAGCTTCGACCCGCCACCGACGCGCAACCCGTGGAACCTGGAACGCACGCCAGGCGGCAGTTCGAGTGGCTCAGCAGCAGCCGTTGCTTGCGGGATGTGCCTGGGGGCGCTCGCTACCCAGACGGGTGGCTCAACCACCCGCCCAGCGAGTTTTTGTGGGGTGTACAGTCTGAAGCCGACTTACAACCGCGTGAGCGTGGACGGCGTGCTGCCTCTGGCCCGTCGACTCGATCACGTCGGGGCTATGGCGAACTGCGCCGCGGATCTGGGAATCCTCTTCAACGCGATCCGGTTCTCGCCGTCCGAGACGGCCGGGGTGGTGCGCCGCCTGCTCCACCTTTCCGATTTCGCGCCGCCCGGACTCCCGGAGCCGGAGATGGCCGAAGCCTACGCCGCATTTCGGAGCCGCACCGAAGCCGAGGGGTGGCAGTGGGGAGATCACGTTCTCCCGTCCGGATACGCCGACGTACGGCGGAACCAGTATGTGGTGATGGCGGTCGAAGCGGCGGCGTATCACTCCGACCGGTTCCGCCGCCGCCCGGACGACTACCCACCCTGCGTCTCCCGGCTGATCTCGGACGGGCTATCCCACTCGGCCGCCGATTACAGCCGCGTCATCTCGCACTACGCCCAGTTCGCGCACAACATTGATGGCGCGTTTCCGGCCGGGTGGGAGACATTCGTCACCCCGGCTGCCGCCGGCCCGGCGCCCGCCGCAGACACGACCGGTGACCCCGTATTCAACGCCCCGTGGAGTTACTCTGGCTTGCCGACGGTATCGGTGCCCGTGGGTTGGAGTGCCGATGGGCTGCCGTTGAGCATCCAGTTGATCGGCCGCCGTGCCCGCGACGAGAAGTTGATCGCGCTGGCCTCGCAACTCGAAGTGGACATCGCTTTCGCGCGCCGGTCGCTTCCGCTATGATGTGCGAATGTCGTTCGCGGACGCTCTCGACATCCTGTACGAAGATAACCACTGCATCGCGCTGAACAAGCCTGCGGGGTGGCCCACCACGCACTTCGATGGCAAGGACGAGACCGTTGATCGGCTTGTCAAAGCCTACCTCAAAGAAAAGTACGACAAGCCCGGCAATGTCTTCCTCGGTGTCGTGCATCGGCTCGATAAGCCCGTTAGTGGATCGCTCCTGTTCGCACGTACGAGCAAGGCCGCGAGCCGGTTGAGCGAACAGTTCCGCGAAGGTGCCGTGGAAAAAGTCTACTGGGCGGTGGTCGAGAACCAACTGGGCAACGGACATCAGCCGCCGGTCTGGATGAAGGCAGATACCGGCGCACTTGAGGACTGGCTGAGGAAGGACGACTCGAAGACCCGTGTGGAGGTAGTCGAACCCGCGACGCCCGGCGCGCAGTTCGCCCGCCTCCTGTTCCAGGTGAGAGCGCGTCACGAGGGCCTTACGTGGCTCGAACTCCGCCCGCACACCGGGCGGAAGCACCAACTTCGCGTGCAACTGGCGAGTCGCGGTTGCCCGATCTATGGCGACGTGAAATACGGCAGCGACCACACCTTCGGCCATGCCATCGCGCTGCACGCACAGAGTCTCACCTTCCTTCACCCAACTACGAAGGAACCGATACTGGTGAAAGCTGACGTTGCGAAGATCTGGCGCGGACGATTCGCATACCTGCTGAAGCAACCCAAATGACCACCGACGAAAAACTCTGCGCGATCCTGGCCGCTGTGCAGACCGACCCCGGCAATCGCGGCCTCGCCCGCGACCCGCACGACAACCTCTTCACGACAACAGTTGGAGATTATCAGGCAGCATGTCGGAGCATCGTTGGGCACCCGGAAGCCGCCCTCGATGTGACCACGGGCTTTTTCATCCCGACGGCAGTTCCCCCTGCATTTGAAACTGATGGGCCACTTGGGGCCGCATTTCTGTTTCGAGCGTTGGTACCACTCGGCTACCAAGTCGGGCTCGGTTCGCGGCACAGAGTTGCGTACGCAATGGCCGCAGGGTTACGGTCAGGTACTCGACTTGAAGTTGAATGCGTTGAGTCGCGAGCCGAAATTGCAGCAACTGAATCTGAGTTCATTGTCCAGTCCGGATGCCCCTGGCCCGGTTACCCGAGTTCGCACTACCTCGTAATTGAACACGTCGGTCGGAGCGCGGACGGCCGCTATTACTCGATGCGTGGGCGGGAGGTCACAGAATTCACCAAAGACGTTGATCGCGACATTCTGGAACTAGCCAAGACGGGCGAGTTGGTCACAATCGGCATTGGCGACGGCGGCAACGAGATCGGGATGGGGAAGATTCCGCACGAGACCATCGTGAAGAACATCCCCAACGGCGATCTGTTCCACTGCCGGGTGCCGGCGGAGCATCCGCGCGTCGCCGCGGGGAGCAAGTGGGGCGCGTACGCGCTCGCTGCCGGGGTGTATGTGCTTCGTGGGGTGAAACCGCCACCTGACCTCTTCAACCCCGACCGCGAGGGCGAGATTCTCGAAGTGATGGTTCGCGAAGGTCCGCTCGTCGATGGCGTTACCGGCAAGCAGACCGCCACCGTCGATGGGCTGAGTTGGGACGAGTACGCGAAGCCTCTGATCCACATTCGCGAGATACTGGAGTCGTGATGACCGCAGACCTGCGAAACGCAACAGGTGCTGAGGTTCGTGCCGCGTGCCGCAGTGGCGACCTGGCCGGGCCAACGCCCGGTCTCGCGCTCGGGTTTGTGCAGGCGAACCTGGTGATACTGCCGCGCGACTGGGCGTTCGACTTCCTGCTGTTCTGCCAACGGAACTCGAAGCCATGCCCGCTGCTGGATGTGACCGAGCCGGGCGATTCGGAACCGAAGTTCGTCGCCACTGGCAGCGATCTACGGACCGATTTGCCGGCCTATCGCGTGTGGAAGCACGGCGAATTGACCGCGGAGCCGCCGGACATCACCCCATACTGGCGGGACGACCTGGTATCGTTCGTCATCGGCTGCTCGTTCACCTTCGAGAACGCGCTGTTAGCTGTGGGTGTGCCGGTGCGGCACATCGAACAGAGCGTGAACGTCCCGATGTACCGCACAAACATCGAGTGCAAGCCAGCGGGGAGGTTTAGCGGACCACTCGTCGTGTCAATGCGCCCGCTCACCCCCATGCAAGCTGTGAGGGCGACACAAATCTGCTCACGGTTCCCACGAGCGCACGGTGCGCCGGTCCATTTCGGCGACCCAGCCGCAATCGGTATCCGTGAAATCGAGAGGCCAGATTTTGGGGACGCTGTTGAGATTCGTGAAGATGAAGTGCCAGTGTTCTGGGCCTGCGGTGTGACACCGCAGGCGGTATTGATGCAGGCCAAGCCGCCGTTTGCGATCACACACAAGCCCGGCCACATGTTCCTAACGGATTTAAAAGATACGGATTTGGAAGACTGATGATTTATGGCAGGCAAGGATCTGATTCGACTAAAGACAGTCTGGAAGCGCGGAAAAAGCAAAAAGCCTGCTGAGTAAACTCAGCAGGCTTTTGCGTAGGAAGTAGCCGGCGATACCTACTCTCGCCCTGGACGGACTACCATCGGCCCCAACAGTTTCACGGCCGTGTTCGGAATGGGAACGGGTGTTTCCAGTTGGGTATGGTCACCGGCAAGTCTCATGGTATTTCAAGAGGATCTCGACATCTTGGTGTGCAAGTAAGTTGTAACACGAGCGAGAAAGGGAACAATGCGGCCAAGCGTTCGGCTGTTAGTACCGGTTAGCTGAGTGTATTACTACACTTACACGTCCGGCCTATCGACCTGGTGGTCTACCAGGAGCCTTCGCTTGCGCGGGAAACCTGATCTTGGGGGAAGTTTCACGCTTATATGCCTTCAGCGTTTATCCCGTCCACACGTGGCTACCCAGCGGTGCGGCTAGCGCCACAACTGGAACACCAGAGGTGTGTCCCTCCCAGTCCTCTCGTACTAGGGAGAAAGCCCCGCAAGTTTCCTCCGCCCACAGCAGATAGGGACCGACCTGTCTCACGACGGTCTAAACCCAGCTCACGTACCACTTTCATCGGCGAACAGCCGAACCCTTGGGACCTTCTCCAGCCCCAGGATGTGATGAGCC
>CAYRDG010000066.1:0-13930 GCA_964422915.1 uncultured Frigoriglobus sp.
TACCCAAATTACCCAATTCACGCCGGCACCACCAGAGAACTTGGCTACACCCCGAGCATCCGATACCGCATCAGGAGGCGATACGACCCGCAGATTCGGCAGAGTGTCGCGTGCCGGTGACGCTCGTCAGGTGTCCTGAGAGCCTGGAAGTCAACACAACCCGGTCAGGGGTCAGAACAAAAAGAACGCGGTCGGTCGGGCGAGTTGCGCCAACATTTCTCCGCGCCGGGTGTTGTGCTCGTTGACAGCACCGGTGCGGGGATGATACCGTGAATCTCGCGAGCCTTCGCACCCTCGAATAGAAATCGTATCCAGCCGACCCCCGGCGACACGCCGCCGCCGGCCCGACTGGGATTGGAAGCATGTCCGTGAGTTGCTGACCAGGAGTCGGGCGACCCGACCGGAGCGAACCATGCCAGTGAATAAGGGCGTCTGGGGCATCGACATCGGCCAGTGTGCTCTCAAAGCACTGCGACTGGAGATGATCGACGACAAGCCAACCGCGACCGCCTTCGACTACGTGGAACACACGAAAATCCTCTCTCAGCCCGATGCCGATCCAGATTCACTGATCCGCGAGGCACTCGAAAAGTTCCTCTCCCGCAACGACCTGAAGAACGACGATGTGGCCGTTGCCATCGCCGGCCAGTCGGGTCTGGCACGCTTCGTCAAGTTGCCGCCGGTTGAGGAAAAGAAGATCGCCGAGATCGTCAAGTTCGAGGCGAAGCAGCAGATTCCTTTCCCACTCGATGAGGTGGTCTGGGACTTCCAGAAGATCGCTGGCGGCGGTGCCGTGGATGGCTTCGCGCTGGAGACCGAGATCGGCCTCTTCGCGATGAAACGCGACGTGATCGCCCGCTACCTCGGCTACTTTGGCGGCACAAAGGCCGAAGTTCACCTGATTCAGATGACGCCGTTGACGCTGGTCAACTTCGCCACCTATGAGTTGCTCAAGGCCAGCGAACCGAAGCCGGAAGGTGAGGCCGAGGAAGAGAACCCGACGCCGCGCGGCAAGAAGCGTTGCACGGTGGTCATGGATGTGGGCACCGACGCGTCGAACCTCGTCATCACCGACGGTGGCAAGATCATCTGGCAGCGGCCGATTCCGCTGGGCGGCAACAACTTCACCCGTGCCCTGACCAAGGAGCTAAAACTCACGTTCGCGAAGGCCGAGCATCTCAAACGCAACGCAGCCAAAAGCCCCGACATGGCCAGCATCCTTCGGGCCATCAAGCCGGTTCTCACCGACTTCGTCGGCGAGGTGCAGCGGTCGCTGGGCTACTTCACCAACACGCACCGCGATGCCCACGTCGCGCATCTGGTCGGCCTGGGCAGTGCCTTCAAGTTGCCTGGCCTTCAGAAGTATCTCGCCGACAAACTCTCGCTGGAAGTGAAGAAGCCGGCGCGATTCGAGCGGCTCTCCGGTGAAGGCGTGGTCACCGACCCGCTGTTCCAGGAGAACCTCCTCACGTTCCCTGTTGCGTACGGGCTGGCGCTTCAGGGGCTGGGTCAGGCACGACTCACCACGAACCTGCTGCCGCGCGAGATTGCTCAGGAGCGGATCATTCGCTCCAAGAAACCCTATGCGGCCGCCGCGGCTGCGGCGCTGGTCTTTGGGCTGGCTGGTATGTCGATGGGTTTCGCCGATCCCTACTCCAAGATGCAGGACAAGCGGATCGACGACGCCAAGTCGCAGGTGGATAGTGCCGCCAGCGCTGCCGACAAGGTGGTCAGTGAATTCAACGCCAAGCTCGCGCTCTCGAAGGATGAGGAGGCGAAGGTCAAGAAGATCGTGGCCGGTCAGGAGGAGCGGCTGAACTGGCCGCGGTGGTTCGAGGTCTTCACCCAGACCCTGCCGCGTCCGGGTGTCCAGGGGAACCTCACGGAGAGTGCCTTCCGCTTCAACGACACCGAACCGGCAGCGAATCAGCCCGCATTCAGCCAGGTTCGGCTCTGGAGAGGTGAGGGGAATGCCGGCATTCGCGCACTGGAATGGTTCCAGCGGCGCATGCGTGCGGGCGTCAAGAACGACGAAGCCTTCGCCGACGCGCACTCCGACATGCCGAAGTCGCTGGCGATGGTCAACGTGCGGAGCGTTCACAGTCGCTACGTCAACGACATCAACGCATTCCTTCAGGCCGCCGACACGCAGGTGCAGAAGAGCTTCGGCTTCGACATCGCCAAGACGATGAAGAATGACGAACGCGAACAGGACGCGGCCAACGGCGGGCGATGGAAGCCGAAGGGGCCGGCCGAGCCGGGCTGGGTGGTCGAGATTCGCGGCTACACCGACCACAGCAAGGGGCGTGTGTTCATCGAACAGGCATTGCTGCGGAACCTCCAGCGGGCCGATGAGTTCGCCAAGAAGGGCGAGCAGAAAGTGGGTCAGTTCATTGTCGGGGCGAAGGACCCAGTGGCCGGGAAGATCAGCCACAGCTTCGTCTACAACGTCTTTACGCCGATCCCTGACCCGGCGCCGGCCAACACGCCGGGTTCGCTGCCGAACATCAGCCGTGGCTCCTTCCTCGATGCCATCGTTGGCGGTGGTCCGTCCTCGCAACAGGGCGGTGGCCTTCTCGGTGGCGGCATGCCAGGCGGCGGAGACTTCGCTCCTGGCGGCACACCCCCTGGTCCGATGAGCGGGATCCCTGGTGGCGCCCCCACATCGGCCCCCACATCGGGAACAGGAACGGGAACGGGAACGGGAACGGGAACGGGAACGGGAACGGGAACGGGAACAGATGCTGCCGCGCTCAACCTCGCGCCGCCGTGGAGTGGTCTGGGCGGCGACCGCGGCCGGGCTGCAACTCCTGCTGCTGTGGCCCCGCCCAAGAAGGAAGACCCCAGCCGGCGCCGCTTCGAGTTTGTCGTGATGCTCGTCTGGCGCGAACCGACGCCTTCCGGCACGGCGGCACCCACAGCGGCAACGACCCCGGCTCCATAACGCTGGCGATCAACGTCAACGAACCTGTCGCGGCCTCTCTGTGGTGGAAGCCGCGACCACCCCAACCGAACACCGACGCCAGGCGAGTGACATGAAAAAGAACGACGCACTCAAGAAGCACCACTTCTGGATATTGCTGGGACTCGTCCCCCTGCTCACGCTCATCGGGGCGATGATCGTCAGTTCCAGCGTTGGCGGCGCCATTGCCGAGCGCCAGAAGTTGCTGGACGACGCCAAGGGAAAGATCGGGCCAAAGGTGAGTAGCGCCAAACCGAAGTCGCTACTCGCGAAGGCCGACGATCTGGTCGCGACTGTCAGCAGCAAGCAGGGCGGCCTGCACCAAACGAACTGGGATCGCCAGAAGAACCTCTTCACCTGGCCAGCCGGCTCGCAACTGCTGCGCGACATCGAGTATGGCGAAGCGAACATCGAGAAAGCGGCTGACCGGATCATCGACGTTGGCTTGCCACCGACACTCCGTGGCGAACAGCGCACGGCGAAGGTCAAGGAAGTGCGCGACGAGATGGCCAAGCTCACGCCGCTGGAACGCAACGCCAAGCTCAAGGAGATGCTCGACAAGTTGCCGATCACGCTGGCGCAACGCAAGGCGATCCTGGAACCGGCATGGCCGAAGTTCGGCGATCCGCTTCCCAACAGTCGTGGTGAGTACGACGATTTCCAGCGGCTCTATCGCTCGCAGTTCTCCACGATCAAGAAGGACGGCACGGGTGGCCCAGGCACCGGCATGGCCGATCGTATCGCTCCCACGCAGTTCTATGGCGGATGGGAACGGGTGCTTCGCCACGTCACCGACTTTGGTGCCCAGCAACTCACGAGCGATCAGGTCTGGCTCATGATGGAAGACTTGTGGGTTGAGCGGTCGTTCCTGGATGCCGTGGGTTCCATCAACGCGGAGATGGCCACGTTCCACCGGGCCATCCGCAAGGATGGCAACGTCCAGATCGATCCGTCCTTCAACGAGGGCGGCTACAAGATTCGGGTCGATCGCAGCGGCAAGCCAGTAATTGACCGGCGCACACGCCGGCCCGAGATGCTTCCCACGCCGGACGACGAGCGACGCAAGGCACTGTTCGCCAATCGCACCTGGGCAGTGGAACTTGAGATGGTGCGTGACGGCGACACTCAGCGTCTTACAGGGACGCTGACCAACCTCACCGATCGGCTCCAGTTACTCGGCGTCGGCAACATCATGACACTCAACGTCTGGTTCAAAACCTCTCCGCAACCGTTCACATTCCGGATCGGCGGCGAATATGTGCCAGGCAAGAGCAACACCCCCGCGAAGGACGCGGGTCAGAGCAATCCGCCCGCCAACGTGTTACGGGTCGTCGCGACTCCGGATCACATCCTACCGGCAAGCCTCGATGCGAACGCGGAATTGCTTCGTGTGGAACAAGTGTTCGACGTGCGCACTGTGCCAGTCAAGCGAATCGACGCCCTGGCGTTCGGGCAGACGGAAGCCCTCGATGCGCGGAACGCTGCGGCCACGCTGTTGCCACCCAATCCGCCGTTCGCCAAGGAGCCAGATGCCGCGGCTGGCACGGACACCGCCAATATGACAGGACCTCCGATGAGCGGCGCACCGACCACGGCACCAGGTGCGCCTGGGGCACTGTCGCCAGGTGGTGTGCCCGGCTTGCCAGGACTCCCTGGCTCAACCGGACAGACTGCCACGTCGCGAAGCGGCGGCGGGCCACTGGTCGCCGTGATCGACGCGCACAAGAAACGGTATCTGATCGCTTCCTCGGAAGTGCGTCGGATGCCGGTGGGGATCGTGCTGGTCGTGGATCAATCGTTGATTCAGGACGTGTTGATGGCCTTCGCGAACTCGCCCCTGCGGTTCCAGATCACGCAGGTGGAGTGGACGTCCTTCACGGGCCAGCTCAACGGAGCCGGGCCGGCGGCCGGTTCGACGGGTGAGATGGGCGGCATCGACTTCGGCTCGGGTACTGTGAACTTCGGCTCTGGTGGCCTGATGTCGCCAGGATTGCGGCCGAACAAGGGCGGCGTGAGCGTGGGAATTCCGGGTGTGGGTTCTGGCCCGCCGGGTGTGGGTGTTGGCCCTCCAGGTGTGGGAACAGGCCCGCCGGGTGTTGGCGTGCCGCCTGGGCTGGGCGTTGGTATGCCAGGAATGCCAGGAATGCCAGAAATGTCCGGGGGTTACGGCAATCCCTATAACCGTCCCTCGACCGTCTCCGAGTCGCAGATCACCTCGGGGCTGGTGGAACTGAGCATCTACGGCATCGTGTCACTCTACGAGAAGTACGAGCCGAAGGTCGACCCTGCGGCAGCGGCTGGCGGATCGACCGCTCCGGCCATAACACCCACAGCGCCGCCGACGCCCACAACGCCGCCGACGCCCACGAAACCCATGCCCGAACAGCCAGCAGCACCGGACACCAAGACGGCTCCGAAGAAGAAGCGTCGTCGCAGTCGCCGCTAGGACGGCCAACCTGATACCAACGCCACCCTGCTGCCGACCGTTTAACCGACAGCAGAAGACTTGAACCAAGCTACCCGTGGGGCACTTGTCATGGCCAAAGTGAAGTTCAACATGAAAGAGTTCCTTCTCCGCAGGGGGGAGGTTCTGGTAATGGGATTGGCCGGCTTCTTACTCCTGATCATGCTTGTGTGGGGCGTCTCCGCGTGGGGCAGCGCCAACCCAGGCAAGGAGGTGGACCAGCTCAAGAGCCAGGTGGCGCAGGTTCAGCGGAACATCGAGGGCGGCACTCCGTCCGAGGCCGACCTCGGCCAACTCAACCCACCAGGGTGGGTGAAGACGGGCTTCCCCTTCAAACCGGTACCTGTCTCAACTTTCGCACAGGCTCCGTGGCCGCTTCGCGATCCGGTGGCGCAACCGAGCACCAAGCGCGATAACCCGATCGTCCTGCCAATTGGTGACTATCAGGTGGACCTGACACGCTCTGCCATGCTGGGCTACGACATCATCCTGGATAACAGGAACAACCCGCTGATCGCTGTGCTCACCACCAAGGCCAGCGGCGATCTCGACAAGGAGAAGCTGAAGAAAGCCGTGGATGCACTGGCAGCCGCCGGCCGAAAAGGGAAGGCCGTACGCACCAGATTGAGCAGTCGGCCGCAGATGCAGCCTGGTGGCATACCTGGAACAGGCATGCCACCAGGTATGGGTCCTCCGGGTGGTCCGGGTGGTACCAAGGGGTTCCCAGGCATGGGTCCTCCAGGTGGTCCGGGTGGTACCAAGGGGTTCCCAGGCATGGGTCCTCCGGGTGGTCCGGGTGGTACCATGGGGTTCCCAGGTATGGGCGGCACGATGGGCGGCGAGTACAGCCAGAACGCCCAGCGTGTGGAAACCGCTATCAAGTACGTTCCGCTGGCGGAGATCGACGAGGCCGTCAAGAAGAACCAGTTGCCGGCGTTGACCGTAATCCCGCTGCGCATTGTCACCGTCAATGCGGTGGTGCCGTACAAGTTGCAGCTCGACGAGATCAAGCGGGCGCTGCGGCTACCCAAGCCGCCTTCCACCGCCAAGAAGGAAGACATCGAGCGGTCTGACGCAGAGGCCAAGATGTGGGGGCCGTGGTACGACGGCTTCGAGGTGCAGCGCCGCGTCACGAAGGTCTGGCCTAACGGCAAGGTCGATGTGATCCAGGACTGGCCCGACATCAAGGACCTGAAAGACACCAGTGGGAACTACCCATTTGAAGACCTGTACATCGACAAGATCGATAGCAAGAAGGTCGCTGACCACATCGATGAAGGCTACCTGCCGTACTTCCTCAAGCCGGACATGATGCTCTCGATGCCGTTACCGGAACTGGCAAAGGACCTGAACGTCCGATACCCGGACATCAAGCTCCCCGGAATCCTCGCCAACATCGAGAAACTCAAGAAGGCCAACCAGAAGGAGATTCCGCCTTCGGAACTATTCAAGCAACTGAGTAAATCACGGACGCGGAACGATCTCTACAAGCCGAAATCCGGCGAGGGGTTATCCGGGTTCGGTATCGATACCGAACGGCTGGGTGTGTACGGAGGTAGTATGAGTGGCCCAGGGATGGGAACTCCTGGCAGCCTGACACCTCCTAGCTTGCCTGGTGCGGGAACTCCTGGTCCGGCGATGCCTGGCGTCCGCAATCGCCCGGGAATGGGCACTCCGAAGATGCCTGATGGATTCGACTACATGCATTCCAGCGCGGCGGTGGTCAGCGACGTCGACAACTTCCTTCTCCGGTTTGTCGATTGCGATGTCCGGCCAGGGTACACCTACGAGTATCGCATCCGGTTGCGGATGATCAATCCAAACTTCGGTCAGAATGATCTTGTCGCCAATCCGGAGTACGCGAAGGACAGCTACAAGACGCTCTACAGCAACTGGAAGCAACTGGTCACACCGATCTCGGTTCCCGCCGAATCGTACCTCTATGCCGAGGAAGTGTCGGCATACCGCGATCGCATCAACAAGGAGTTCCCGACCTCCGGCGAGGGTGTTACTGCCGAATCGAAGGCGATTAACAAGTTGCTCCAGGTAAAAGACGATCAGGCGGTTGTGCAGATCGCGACCTGGATGGAGCAGGTGAGAGCCGGCGATAGCACCAAACGTGAGCCGATCGGCGGCTGGGTGGTGGCCGACATGCCTGTGGGCCGTGGCGAGTTCGTCGGCCGCAAGCAGATCATCAAACTGCCGCTCTGGTCGAGTGAGACGCAAGAGTATGTGTTGCGTGAAGTGTCCGAGAAGGTGGTCAAGGGGAAGCACCAGCCGAAGGGGTGGCTGGTCGATTTCTCAACCAGTTCGGTGTTGGTGGATTTCGAGGGCGGCAAGGTGAAGACCCGAACCGCTTACCGCTTCGACGACAAGGGGAACCTTGTACCGGGCAGCCGGAACATCGAGGAAGAGTCTGCCACCGAACTGTTCATCGCCACGCCCGATGGCAAGACGATCGT
This sequence comes from uncultured Frigoriglobus sp., assembly GCA_964422915.1. Taxonomy (GTDB): domain Bacteria; phylum Planctomycetota; class Planctomycetia; order Gemmatales; family Gemmataceae; genus Gemmata. The sequence continues at coordinate 7,889 of CAYRDG010000066.1, forward strand.
TCATAGCAGTCTCCAGGACCAGGCCGACCCGCTTCGCAAGGAGATCACCACTCGGTGGACCGACTGGGTCAAGGAAGTGGAGAAGCACAAGACAGCCGATACTCCTGACAACGGCAAACCCAGCCAGTTCGACCCCAAGGCACCTTGAGTTCAGACTGAGCCTGAGTAACGGAAAAGCCCGCGAGAAGCATATGCCTCTCGCGGGCTTTTCCGTTGACCGTGCGAGTTGGATCACTCGTCGCGGAACTTCTCGTGGCAATCGTTGCAGCGAGCGTTGAGGTTACTCGCGGCCTTCCGCAGCTTTTCCTGATCGGCCTTCGCGCCCTTGGCGGCCTCGGCGGCCAGTGTCTGGCTCGCCGTGACCGCGCCGCTGGCCCACTGCTCCCACTGCTTCTGGTTAGTTGGGTTGGTTGCGGCCTTCTCGTTGGGTGTGTGGAATGCGTAGGCGTTGAGCACCGCGGAGCGAACCGCGAGCAGTTCGGCGGCTGCCGGGTCGATCTTGGCGCCCTTCTTGCTCATGGTCTTGAGGTCGCGGTCGATATTCTGCCCGCCGACACTCTCACCGCGGAAGGGCGACATGGCGCACTCCAGGGTCAGTTCGGGCTTGAGGGGGCTGGCCAGTGCGCCGGCCTTTCCGCTGCCGGGCTTCACTGCGAGTTCCTTCACCATCCCTGCTGCTGTCTTCACATCCTTCTTGGCGAGCGTTTCCGCAAGCTTGGTCGCGCCGGCCTTGAGTGCAGGGTCGCCCAGCGCATCGGCATAAGCGATGAGGCAGAGGGTTGCACCCAGCGCGGGCTTGAGGCGGCCGTCGAGAACCTTGCCGCCGCTGGCCTGCTTCTTGGCCAGCTCGGCCACGCGAGACTTCACGAACTTGAGGTCCGCGTCTGCGGCCTTCTTGTAGGCATCCTTCGACAGGTCCGGTGTGTTGGCGGCCGGCGCGGTGAGGGCGCAGAACCCGAGCGCTAGCGCGGCGCTGAAGCCGAGAGAACAAAGCGCGCGACTCATGTACACATCTCCTGGTTTGTGAGAAGAGTAAACGGGCGGGGAAAGACCGGGCCGCGGCAGTGCCGTCAGCCATGCCGAATCATTATCGCAACCGACTGCCCGACGGGGAGTGTCTGTCTGGAAATGCTACAGTTCTGTTCACCCACCGCGGGGTGTAGTGAAGCCGCATGTCCTGTCCATTCCCTGTTCATTTCGATGGATTGCCTGCCTTCCGGTGAGGCAGCGGTCAGGTGAGTAATACTCCGCGGCCGGAGAGTCGATCCTCCGCATCACCGCGCGCGTGATCGCGTGGAGTTGCACACCCAACAGCATGAGTATGTAAGGCATCTCGAAGTGTTCAACAGAAAGGAAGATGGCCCCGAAGCAGAAGAGGAACAGCGAACATTCCACACCAGCGGCCAGCGACCGCACGTTGCTGGTTTCGGGGTCGCGATACTTTCGCAGCCACCAGCGCACTTGCCATAACCCCACGAAGATCGATGCGATGAGTGTCGCGTACGCACCCAGTGCCACCCATCCGCCATTCGCGGCGAGTTGCAGGTACTGACTGTGGATGGTTCGCCCCTTCTCATCGGCACCGTAGCCAAGGATGGAGAGGTTCGAGTTGCGGACACCGAAGCCGAACACCGGACAATCGTTGGCCGTTTGGATGGCGATCTTCCACGAGAGCAGTCGTGGGTTCTGCGTGTCCGAACTGATCGACTGGAAGCAGTTGGAAATCTCCTTTCCCGCGGTGAGAACAGCCAGCGCCACGGCGATGAGGTAAAAGATTCCGAGTGTGAGCTTGTTCCGCGCTCGCAGCCACATGAGGGCCGCGGTGGGGAGTAGTGAGAGCATCGCACCGCGCGAGTCCGACAGCAGGATCGCGTGTCCCAGGATCGGGATCACTGCGAGGAACGCCCAGCGCCACCAGCGGCCCGTCGCTTCCCAGGCGAAGAACGCCATCGGCACCGCCATACCCAGGATCAACGCGGCACCGTTGTTATCCAGCCCGCCATAACCGCTCTGCTGGAGGATCATCCAGTGATAGACGAGGTAGAAGAAGTTAATCTCGTAGGCGATGTACGCTGCGCTGCCGAGTACCACAATGTAGATGAGCCACAGATCCCGGACCTCACGCAGTACGAGGGCGGAACAGGCGAACATTACGAAGATTGTGACGTGTTCAATGAAGAGTATCCATGTGTGTTCTTGATTGGTGGACGTAATGTATGTCAGGCTGATCCAGACTGTGAAGAGGAGAAAAAGCAGGTGGCTGCGGGAGAGTCGAGGATTGCCATACCACGGGTTGCGGGACACCGCGAGTGGCGTCCAAAGACCCAGTCGCCACGCGACAGTGGAGAGTAATGCAGCCACAGCCACCGGAAACGACCAGTTCACCTCACCAATCCGAATGCCCAGTGCCTCGCTCCATTCCCACATGAACTGCGGGCGCAGAATCGCATAGAGGTAGTAAACAGCGATCCCATACACCGGGGAGAAGGCGAGCGAACCCGCTGTTCCCAGGAGCATGGTGAACGCCATGAACACCAGCTGCTTCATCGCTCGTCTCGTCCGGGAGCGGCACAGCGGCTTGCCTCGCATCCGTGCTACGGACGCCAGCTGCTGCGTGCTGCAGGTAGTCGCACTGCGTGGCTCGCTGCTAGCACGCCCATCGCCGCACCGATCCCGCCGAGTAGCACGTCGGTGATACAGGGCGAATGCAATTCATACCACTGCTGGGTACGCTCGAATAACCCCGACGACAGCAACCCCAGGATCGTGCCGATCCCAACGGCGATGCGAACCGAGCCAGGTCGCCCCCGGCGGCTGCGCGGCGGCAACCACCACGCAGCAACCACAACGCCGAGCAGCGCGAAGAGTACCAGTTTCGTCAGAATCTCTTCCAGCGAGTTCAGCCGACCGGTCTCCAGCGGCAGCCCTGGCATCCAGTCGAACGCGCGGGGCGATTCCAGTCGATGTGCCCCGGCAGGCGGCAACGCCACCAGTGTCATCATCGCCAGCCAGATGATGCTCCAACTGAGCGCGAATGGCAGTGCCAGCCCCTCGCGATGGACACGCCCGGCAAACCACCCCGCAAGCGTCGCGATCGCACCGACAATCGCATCCGTCGCACTCGGCGTTCGAGACTTCACAAGCAACTGTGGTACTTCCACGCACACCCCCAGCGCGAAGGCGGCCAGCGTTATCCGCAGGATGCTCCACGACTCGATGCGGCCCGTGATGCGCGACGCGAGCACGCCCGCAGGGAAGAACAGCCCCGCGAGTCGGGCAAGCTGGCTCATCTCATTCCACCGGCCGGCATCACTCACGCCTTCAAACTCGCTAAAGGGTCGAAAGTGAACGCCACCGTCGTGGAGTTTGTGGTAAAGATCGTATGGACTGGCGTTCAGGTCGAAGGGGAGCGTTTCAATGAACGCGAGCAGAGCCAGGTACGCGAGAAGCATTCGGCCGGCCGCGTTCACGTCGGCGTGACGCCAGACGGCCAGTGCGCGGTCGGTTAGCCTTTGCCCCCAGAGTATCCACGCCGTCAGGCCCACCGCGGAACCGAGTGTCTGCGCGACGATGTCTGTCGCGGTGCAGAACCGTTCGGCGGTGTAGAGTTGCGCGAACTCAACTGCCGCTGCGAACAACGCGCAGGCTGGCAACAGGAGTGCCCCGACACGGGTGAGCCGGGGGCGAGACCACCCACGATCGGCGACAATCGCGCCGAGAAGTGCGAAGCCGAGCGGCACGCCGAGCATCATGTTGGCGATGGTGTCGGAGCGTGAGTCGATCCGCGGGCCAGCGGCAAGCACCGCGAGGAACTTCGCGAATGGACTGTCCGGCGGCGATCGGAACGCGAACGGCACGAGGCTGCCGTAGACGGTGAACGCCGCCGCGCCCAGTGCGATCCACGCCAACACGCGCCGTGAGCTACTCAATGCGACCCCTTCGGCGGCGCGGCCACCAGCGGCACAGGCGACACGTGCGTTCATAAGACTTCGTTACCATGCGCCACACCACCGTTCTCAACCCAGACCCAGTCGAGCAGTTTCAGTTCTGCCCAGACAACCGCGAGAGCGAGGGGCATCATCCAGCTGGCGAAGTCGTGGAAGATTCGATCACCCACAACGCATCAGTCCGGCGTAAGCGATCGTTAACACGCCGAGCAGCGCGATCAGCGCGACGACCCACGCCGGAGAGCGGACGACCTCTGCCGCGGATGCGCCAGGAGGCGTCCTGCTGGGACTGGTCGAGTTAGGGTCGCTAACGAGCAGGCTCCGAGGAGAGTCGCATTCACTCTAGTTATCTTGTCGGGCGGCGGCCCGGTTGTCACTGGCGGGTGACCACTTTCCCGCGCTCTGCGTCGGGTATCGCCAACGGTTCTAGATGTCGAAATGTTTCACACCCGCGACAGGGGCATACACTATGGTTGAACCGAAGGTTGGGCGGAATGTGACGGTTGTCTGTTCGCCTGAAATTCGCCGATCCTGCCCGGCTGGGGCCTCGGACCGTGGATGAAGATCCCTTAATCGCCCGATTTGCCGTCGCCTGCGGCGTGAGCGGCCCGCTGAGTCTGCGGGTTGAACTCGCTGATGGTGGCGTATTGGCGGAAGGGCTTGTCTCGCAACCCTTTGCCGTGGTCGGCCGCGACGATGCCTGCGAGGTCACGCTGGCGGATCCTGAAGTGAACATGCGGCACGCATGGCTTCAGGCCATCGGCGGGCGAGTGTTCGCGGTCGATCTGGGGAGAGGGTTAACCTGGCCCGGCGGCGCACGTGGATCGGGCTGGCTCGATGTGGGCACTCCTGTCCGTATCGGGCCGTTCCAGCTATCGCTTACAAGTCCGGCCTCGACCCAGCCCACGTCCTACCCTCCGGGCTACAATCCTCTAGCCTCCGACAACGATGTTAAGTCACAGTTGGCTGTGACGCTGGAGTTTCGCAACGGGCGGCGCGGTAAGGATCGCTGGACCGTCAACCGATTGCTGACACTCGTTGGCCGATCACCGGATTGCAAGATTCACCTTAACTCCGAAGACATCTCGGCCTACCACTGCGGAATTGTCTCCACCCCAGGTGGATTGTGGGTGGTGGACCTGTCGGGCCGCGGGGTTGTGGTCAATGGCGACCGGATGCGCGTGGCCCCACTGGCGCAGGGGGCAGAATTGTGGGTCGGCCGCTTCCTGATCGGTTGTCAGTATCAATCACCGCCGGCGGGGTCGGTTCCGTCGCTCGTGGAATCGCGCATCGCGCCGAAGCCGTCGTCGAGCAACCTGGCGAAGTCCGCGACTCCCGTCTCGTCGAATGGCCAGTCGCCGAACTCGACTTCGGCTTCAGATGGTGCGCGGGTGGCCTCCACTCCGGCCGCGTCGGAAGTGGAAGACGAGGTCGACTTCGGAGCCGACCCCGAGAGCGGCGACCTGCCGGCCTCACACATCATGGCCGATGCCTTCCGGCACAAGGGACCGGCGCCGAGTGGGGCAATGTCCAACCCCATCCTCGTCTCCGGGTCGGGTCCGAAGCCGCCGCCCGTCTTGCCTGAGAGCCTGCTCGATAGCGATGGCGCGAGTGAGCTGGCACTCGCGCCGTTGCTTCGTCAGATGGCGGATCTGCATGGCCGCGCGGTCGCGGAGTTTCAGCAGACGCAGTTGCTCTTTGGGCAGTTGTTCAGTTGTGTCGCCCGCGAGAATCTCGCGACATTGCAACACGAACTGAACCGGATTCTTGATATTAGCGCGGAGATCGCGTCGCTTCAGTCGGCCGTGTCGAAACAGTCGCTGGAGCAGGCCGCGCAGGAGCGTGAGCACCAGTTGAACGCACCGGCACCCGATACCGGCGAGCCTCGCTCTGCGGACTGGGTGCCGCCACACACCCAGACGCCCTTGCCCGAACAGCAACCCCTCCCTCGCTTGCCGGAAGGGATCTCTGCGTTGCCTCACCCCGCCGAGCGACTCGCCGCGCTTCAACAGGACCGCGCTGCCCGCTGGCAGGCACTGCTTATTACGGTTCAGTCGGAAATGGAAAGTCCCGGTGGGGGCGTATTGTAATCCCC
>CAYRDG010000067.1:0-13659 GCA_964422915.1 uncultured Frigoriglobus sp.
TCAACTCGCTCGACGCCCAGCGGGAATCGGGCGAAGCGTACATCCGCAGCATGGCCGGCGAAGGTTGGGTCTGCCTGCCCGACCGCTACGACGACGGCGGGTTCACCGGCGGCAACATGGACCGGCCCGCGTTCAAGCGGCTCATGGCCGACGTTGCGGCGGGGAAGATTGATTGCGTGGTCACCTACAAAGTCGACCGGCTGTCGCGCAGCCTACTCGACTTCACGCAGATCATGGCGACGTTCGACAAACACCAGGTGTCGTTCATCTCCGTCACGCAATCGTTCAACACCGCGACCAGCATGGGCCGCTTGGTGTTGAACGTGCTGCTGTCCTTCGCCCAGTTCGAGCGCGAGATCATCTCCGAACGCACGCGCGACAAGATCGCCGCCGCCCGGCGCAAGGGGAAGTGGTCGGGCGGGATGCCGATTCTCGGATACGACGTGTTGCCCAACACCAAGCTCGCGGTCAACGAAGACGAGGCGGAACGGGTGCGGGCCATCTTCCAGATGTACCTCAAGCACGAGTCGCTCCTGCCGGTGGTGCAAGAGTTGAACCGCCGGGGCTGGGCCAACAAACGCTGGCAGACGCGCAAGGGCGCGGAGCGCGGCGGCAAACCGTTCACGCGGACGAACCTGCACCGGCTCTTGACCAACGTCACCTACATCGGCCGGGTGAAGTACAAGCACGAACATCACACCGGCGAGCAACCGGCGATCATCGACCCCGACACCTGGGTGAAGGTGCAATTGCTATTGCGGCGCAACGCGCGCACCGGCGGGGCCGAGGTGCGGAATCAGTTCGGGTTCACGCTCAAGGGGCTGATCCACTGCGCCAGTTGCGGTTGCGCGATGACGCCGTCGCATTCCTTGCAGAAGAAGACCAGGCGCTACCGTTACTACGTTTGCATCCGGGCGACCAAGCACGGCTGGGACGCCTGCCCGTCGCCGTCGGTTCCCGCCGGGCCGATCGAGTCGTTTATCGCCGAACAAATCCGGGCGATCGGCAACGACCCGGCACTGCAACGCGAAACCCTGCGCCACCTTCGCGAACAGGAACGCGACCGGCTGGCCCGACTCGACACCGAGGCCCGCCAACTCGAACGCGATCTCGAACGCTGGGACGCGGAGACACGCACGATTCTCTTGCACCCGCTGCCCGAGCAAGGCGGACGGCAGGCGGGGCGACTGGCCGAACTGCACGAGCAGATGCGGCTGGCGACCTGTCGCCGCAGTGAGGTTGGCGAAGAACGGGCAGCGGCACTGCGCCCGTTCACCGACCGCGAGATCGAAGAAGCACTCACCATGTTCGATCCGCTGTGGAACGCGCTGACGGCCAAGGAACAGGGCCGCATTCTGCAACTCTTGATCGAACGGGTGGATTACCACGGCGCGGACGGCAAGGTGGCCATCGCCTTCCACCCGGCGGGGTTGAAAACGCTGCTTCACGAACCCCCAACCCCGAAGAGGAGGTAAACGATGACGGTGTTGATCGAACGCTCGTTCCACATCCAACGGGTCGGCAAGAGTCTGGCGCTCCGCGCCGGGGACGCACCCGCCGTTGCCGCCGTGCCCGTTGGCCGTGTGCCGCGTGTCGCCCGTCTGATGGCGTTGGCGATCCACTTCGAGGAGTTGGTGCGGAGCGGCGCCGTGGCCGACTACGCGACGCTGGCGAAACTCGGCTATGTGACCCGCGCGCGAATTTCGCAAATCATGAACCTACTGACCTTGGCTCCTGACATCCAAGAAGAGATTCTGTACCTGCCGTTGATTGCGCGCGGGCGGGACACACTGCATTTGCACCAGTTGCAACGGATCGTGCTGACACCCACATGGTCGCGGCAAAGGCAGATGTGGAAAGCCCTCCGCGACAAGTTGTAACGAATGCGCCGCGCTTGCGGCGCGTGGCCCAATAACCGGCACACATTTTCCAATCACCGCTGTTGTAAAAATTACATCATAGTGAATATATGTATAAGTCTCCCAGCAGCTGGGAGACTTGTTGTCGTTTACGGAGGTGCCCATGGCACGCGTGTTTAGTTTGCCGACCGTCTTGCGGCAGGTGCCCAAGAAACTGCTCGGTCGGTTCTTCACGAAGATGAAAATCCCTTTCGAGGGGATCGACTGGGAGACGCACGGCGAACGCGACATTGCGCCGCTTTTGACCGTGCTGAATGTCTTGCCCAATGACCAGATGGTTCCCGTCGAGAGCGAACTCCGCACGGTCCACGACCTGTCGTGCGAGGTGGGGATCAACGCACTGCTCGAAACCGCCGCCGCGCTGGGCGATCACGAGTTGGCGGAACGTTTACCGGAGGGACTCAGCGCCTACGGCAAGGCGATGTGGGTCTGGCTCGAGCACCCCGAGTACTTCGCCAACGCCGGGCTGGTGTGGCAGGTCGAACAGTTGGCGTGGTGGCGCAAACGCAACGATCTGCCGTGCCAACCGCCCGACACCACGGAGACGACACGCGAGCAACTCAAGAAGGAGATTTCGCAGCTGCTCTTGACCTCGCAGGGACGCGGGCGGCTCTGTTCGGTCGAGGTGCTGACGCGTGGCACGACGGCGTACTTCTTCGTCTACCCGGATGACTTCGTGCAGAGCGTGCAGGAGCACGACGACGAGGGCAAACTCGCGCCGCGCACGATCCGGCGCACGTTCAGCATCGTCTTCGCCTACGACTCGGAAAGCGGCACGCTCGAACTGTTCGCGAAGATGCCCGGCAAGCTCAAAACCAAGCTCGAAGAGCTCTTCGCGCTCCACGTGCTGGGTCACGAACTGACCGCGTGGCAGCCGCCGGCGGCGTTCGCGGTCAATCAACTGCGGCACGAATCGACGACTCTGCCCGTCGATCAACAGGACGCGATCAGCGTGATGGTCAGCCGGTTGGTGCTGGGCGTGATCGGCTCGGATCAGCGGCTGACGTTGGACGCCGACCCGAAGCACGGGCCGCGAGACATCTACGACATGATCGAGAACTTCATCAACCCGGAGAACCTGCGGGTGCAAGACGTGGTGGTGAAGTCGGCGACGCTGCTGTTCGAGTTCCACAAACTCGGCGACCGGAAGCCGGGCACGGCGCGGGTCGTCGTCACGCCGCCGAACACGTGCAACCTCCGCAACCTGCGCCCCGAACGGGTGGAACTGATCCAGAAGTACCTTGTGCGCTGGGGGATCGATGTACGACCTCACAATACGCGGCCTCTTGCGGGGACTCGGTCGGGAGCCGTCGCAGTGGCATGACGATGAGTTGCGCGACGCATTCCCCACGGATCGGGAGGCGCTGCTGGCAGGCGGTTGGATTCGCCAGACCGACTCCTCGTCGTTCACCGAGTGCCCGTACTGCGGGCCGGGCACGATGGGCCGCGTCCACCCCATCATGAATCGGCGCACCGGCCGGACCGGGCTTTGGCTCCCCTGCCGCGAGTGCGGGTTGGTCGAGATACCCGGCGAGTCGCTGCGGCGTTGGGTGCTGGACCACGCGGCGTTCGTGGCCGCCGTCGCGCGAGCGGCCGGGATTCGCGGCGAGCCGGAACCGTTCGCGGATGGGCGCGGGTGGTTCCTCGGCCGGGCGGTCTGGGTGAAGCGGTCGCACGAAGTGTTCCTCGTGCGTGCCGTTTCCGAGAAGACCGCGCGGATCCTCCACGAGCGGTTGCGCACGCACTCGAAAGCGGTGATCTTCGCGGCCCGGTCCGAAGACGCGGCGGCGTGGCAACTGTTCGCTGGCGAAGGGCGCGTGGTCGTGTTGGATTCGGTGCTGTCGTTCACGGACGAACTCCGGTGCGACGTTCCGGCGATTGAAGCGCTGCTCCAACCGGAGGCGGTGAACGTGGCGCGAACACGCCCGGTGAAACGGACCGGATTGTTGGCGAAGATCGCACTCTTGAAACGGGAGTTGCTCGCACACATCCGGGCCGCGAAGCAGTTCACGGAAGACGCGGAAGAACGCGGAGTGGAAGTGGAGCTTCTGCCGCGCCCCACTAAGTCGCAACTGGCGCGGATGGCCGGCCTCCAACCGCACGACGTAACGCGGAGTTTCGACGACGCCGCGGGTTACGAGTTGCGCGTGCTGTGGGAGGTGGCCGACGACCTCGCCCAGGTCATGCGTTACGGCGGGTGAGCGGATTCGCGGACTTGGTTGTCGTGAGCGGTTGTTACGCCCGCGTTCGCGCGGGCGCGACAACCGCTTTTTCTTTTGCTGCTGGGAGGGGTCGTGTTGCACGAGGCGCGATTTTGCGCAAAAGAAACCGCAAAATGTCATCGCCGCAAATACTGACGGAACAGAGATTTGCGTTTTGCACTTCGGGTCGGACTGCGATTTCGCGCAAAAGCGCCGGGGGGTGTCGCCGTGCATCGGGCACGGCTCCTTCGACACCCGACGGATGACCGCGAAATGAATCCCGAATTGCTCCACGCCCGCGTCCTCGACAACGACATTCAGTATCTGATCCGCGTCAAAGCCCGCGAACTCTGCCGCGTCCCCGGCATCCGCCGCGACGAGCGCGAAGACCTCGAACAGGAACTGACGCTGCGTCTGTTGCAGAAGCTCAAATCGTTCAATCCGAAGAAAGCCTCTTTCTACTGTTTTGCCAGCGTGGTCATCGACCGGTGCGCCAAGAGCCTCTTACGCTCGCGTTTCCGCGAGAGCCAGCAACCGCCGAGCAGCCTTGTCTCCTTGCAAACGCTGGTCGTGTCGCCGGAGGGCGCAACGGTTCGCTTCGCGGAATTGGTCCGCGATACGGAACGCGACAACCGCCGCGGGCGATACACGGCCACGGAAGCCGAACTCAACGACCTCACGACCGACGTGCGGGCGGTGCTCGCGGCGTTGCCGACCGAACTCCGCGAGTTGGCCCAGCGCCTTGTCACATCGTCGGTCAGTCAAATCATTCGCGAGACCGGCGAACCCGCGGATCGCGTTCGCGGCCGCGTCGCTTGGCTGCGGCGGTTGTTCTGGAGTGCCGGCCTCCAGACGTACCAAAAACCTTCCAAAACTTTCTGAGCGTTGGGGTAGCTCACAGGTGAGGACCACTTGTGCGAGAAACCTCCCATGACGCTTTACCGCTACTCGTTTGCACCCGACGTGACGCAGGCCGAGGTTGAAACGGCGCTGCTCGTGGCCGTCATCGCTGTCGAGGGCTTGCACGGCAAGCCCAAACTCGGCTCGATGGCGGCCATCCGCTGAGCCGCATGTTCGGCCCGCGGGTCATCGACGCGAGTACGCCAGTCGGTCGCGACCTTGCGAAGGTGTTCACCGCACTCCTGCGCCGCGAATTCGGAGAGGATTCGTTCCGCGTCGAACGGATCGAACCCGATTTCCGCCCAGCGCATGAGGCTTGCGCGTGAACCGTGTGAAGAAACACCTTTGGTGAGGTTCGGTGTGGTGTGGCTTAGCGAGGTTCGGACTGGCGAGCTTGGGTTTGGCGAGGCCGGGCGTGGCATGGTCAGGCGTGGTGTTCTTTCATTCCACGGAGTTGCCGCATGAGCCTTCTCTCGAAAATCGAACGGGGCAAACGGTCGATGCCGCCCCGGATTTTTCTTTACGGTCAGCCGGGTTGTGGAAAAAGCACGTTTGCGTCCCAAACACCCAATCCGGTCTTTATCCAACTGGAAGACGGCTTGGATTCCATCGACTGCGCCAAGTTCCCGCTCGCGGCCACCCTCGACGAGGTGACGGCCGCACTCACGGAACTCCGCACGCAGCCGCACGATTTCGAGACGGTTGTTCTCGACAGCCTCGATTGGCTCGAAGCCTTGATTTGGAGCCGCGTCTGCGCCGACTTCAGCGTGAAGAGCATCGAGAAAGCCGACGGCGGTTATGCCCGCGGCTACATGCACGCTCTCACCTACTGGCGTGAACTCGTCGAGCAACTGAATTTGCTGCGCAACCAGCGCGGCATGCTTGTCGTGCTGATCGCGCACGCCAAAGTCGAGAGATTTGAAGACCCGGAAGCCCCACCTTACGACCGCTACTCGCCGCGTCTGCACAAGCATGCGACGGCGCTTGTCACGGAATGGTGCGATGCCGTGTTGTTCGCGACGCGGAAGTTCCGCACGCAAAGCGACGACGCGGGCTTCGGTCGTAAGCGCACCATCGCGAAAGCAATCGGCAAGGACGGCGGCGAACGGATTCTGCGCACCACCGGCGGGCCAAGCTGCGTCGCCAAGAACCGCTACGGACTCACGGAAGAACTGCCGTTGTCATGGTCGGCATTCATGGCCGCTCTGTCCAACCAACCCAGCCACCAACTCGATGAGGAGACCCCCAATGGCTGAACTGCGTGGATTTGATGCCACCACCGTGGAACCCAGCACGAATTTCGAGCCGATCCCAGCCGGAACCTATGAGGCACTGATCATCGACAGCGAGATGAGGAGCACCCGGTCCGGCGATGGCCAGTTCCTGGAACTGGTCTTCGAGGTGATCACGGGACCGCACAAGGGCCGGCGGCTCTGGGCGCGGCTGAATTTGACGAACGCGAACGCGACGGCCGTCGCCATCGCCCAGGCAGAACTGAGTGCCATCTGCCGGGCGACGGGCATCATGGCCCCGCGTGACTCGGTCGAGTTGCACAACCTGCCGCTCGTGCTGAAGATCGGGCTGAAGAAGCGCTCCGACACCCAGGAACTCCAGAACGTCATTCGCGGCTACGCGAAGCGTGAGACCTCGCCACCGCCGGCGACGGGCCAGCGGCTGACCAACAACGGGACCGCCCCGTGGAAGCGGTGAGCCCTCTCGAGGCGTGGTTCGGCAGCGGTTACCCACTTTTGGTGGGGCTTGGCTCGACAGGGATTGCCAGGGTCGGGAGTGGCCAGGAAGGGTTTGGCAGGGCTAGGCGTGGTTTTTTCCTTCCATCACGAGGTACACATGACTTCTCTCAACGGCACAGTGAATCGCATCAAGGGCATTGGTCCGGCGGCCAGCAACGAAGCCGCGAGCGATATCGAACAGTCGATTCCCTATCGCGTCGAACTCACCATTCGAGGCGAAGCCGACTTGCTGTTTCACCGCTGGAATTGCGAAGCGGTCGAAGCCAAGTCCAAGGCCGCGAAAGGTTCCGCGGCGAAGAAGACCGACAACATCGAGTCTTACGTTTACCGCAACGACGATGGCGAGTTGTGCTTGCCCGGCGAGTATCTCCGGCAAGCGATCATCGCCGCCGCGAAGTTCCGCCAAGACCCGCGTTCGCCGCGCAAATCCGCGGTCGATCTCACGAAGGCGGCTCTGGTGAGCCTGACGCCGCTCGCGTCGCTCGGTGTGTCGGCGTGGGACTACGAACACCGTTGCCGCGTACAGGTGCAACGCAACGGCATCACGCGCGTGCGCCCCGCGCTCAAAACCGGCTGGCAAGCCACGTTTCAGTTTCTCGTCAATCTGCCGGAGTACTTCCCGCAAGAACTGTTTCTCGGCATGGCATCCGACGCGGGGCGGCTCATCGGTGTCGGTGACTTCCGACCGAGCTACGGGCGATTCCAAGTTATTCGGTTTGAACGGCTGACGGACTAAACGCGGTAGGGCGTGGCTCGGCAGGCTTTGGCGGGGCGCGGTCGGGCAAGGCATGGTGAATTGGGGTGGGGTTAGGCGGGCTAGGGTTCGGCAGGGTTCGGCAGGGTTGGGCATGGCGTGGTTGTTTTTATTCGTTTCCATTCGGAATTCGTGAGGTGCTGACGTGGAAATCACATTGCCGTATCCGCCGAGCGTGAACCACGTATGGCGGCGAGTTGGTCGCCGCACGCTGTTGAGCCGTCAAGGGCGCGCCTACCGCCGCCAGGTTCACAATCTGCTCGTCGGGCGCGGACTGCAACCGCTCGCGGGCCGCATCGCGGTCACTGTGGAGGTTCACCCGCCGGATCGCCGACGCCGCGACCTCGACAACCTGCAAAAGGGGTTGTTCGACGCGCTCCAGCACGCTGGCGTTTTCTTCGACGATTCGCAGATCGACGAGTTGCACATGCTGCGCTGCGAGTGTGTTCCCGGCGGTCTTGTGCGCGTTTGCGTGACGGTGCTGGAAGCGCCTGCACCGGCCGCGAAACCCGAAGCGGAACCGGTCGCGGACGCCGCGATCAAAACGCGCATGTGCTTGAAGTGCGGTGACAGCTTCCGCTCGAAAGGACCGGCCAACCGCATTTGTGCGCCGTGCAACCGCCAGAACGCGGAACTGCATCTCAGCGAAGCGCAGGTGCAAAAGCAACGCGGCGCGAAGCGCCACAACGGAGAACCATTGTCGTCCACTCTCGGAGACGGCTGAGGAAATTGGCATGGCTAGGACTGGCGCGCCAAGGTGTGGCACGGTGTGGTCTGGCTCGGCATGGCTGGGCAAGGCAAGGCGAGGTTTTCCTTCATGCTGAGAGAATACCAGAAAGCGGCAGTCGAAGCGGTGTACCGGCACCTGCGCGAACGCGACGACAACCCCGCTGTGGTGTTGCCCACCGGCAGTGGGAAGTCGTGGGTGATCGCGCAGATCGCCAGCGACGCGGTTGATTTGTGGGGCGGCCGCGTGTTGATCCTCGCGCATGTGAAAGAACTGCTCGAACAGAACGCCGACAAACTCCGGCAACTCAATCCTCGGTTGCGGATCGGCGTTTACTCGGCGGGCCTCAAGCGCCGCGATCAGCGCGAGCCGGTCATCGTTGCTGGTGTTCAATCGATTTGGCGGAAGGCGTGCGACTTCGATCCGTTCGACTTGGTGATCGTTGATGAGGCGCATCTCATTCCGCCGGAAGGTGATGGGATGTATCGCCAGTTCCTCGACGATGCTAAGAAGGTGAACCCGCACCTGCGCGTCATCGGCCTCACCGCGACACCGTATCGCCTGAAATCCGGCTCGATTTGCACGCCCGATGGTTTTCTGAATCAGGTGTGCCACGAAGTCGGTGTGCGCGAACTCATTGTTCAGGGTTACTTGTGTCCGCTGGTCACGAAGGTCGGCGTCAACAAGCCGGATGTGGACAACCTGCACATTCGCGGCGGCGAGTATGTCGCTGGCGAAGTGGAAAACCTGATGGACCAAGACGCACTCGTGGAAGCGGCGTGCGGCGAGATCGCCGCTTACACCGCGACTCGCAATGCGTGTCTGATTTTCGCGAGCGGCGTGCAGCACGGCAAACACATCGTGCAAACGCTGCAGGAGAAACACAGTGTCGCGTGCGGCTTCGTTTGCGGCGACACGCCGAGCGCCGAACGCGACGACACACTGGCGCGCTTTCAGTCCGGGCGGTTGAAGTTTTTGTGCAACGTCGGAGTGCTGACGACCGGCTTCGACGCGCCGCACATCGATTGCCTCGCGCTCGTGCGGCCGACGCTCTCGCCGGGACTTTATTGCCAGATGGTGGGGAGAGGCTTCCGCCTGCACCCGTCGAAGAGCGATTGCCTCGTCCTCGACTTCGGCGGCAATGTGCTGCGTCATGGTCCCGTCGATCAGATTCGTGTGAAGGAACGCGCTGGCGGTTCCGGCCCTGCACCCGTGAAGGAATGCCCGGAGTGCCACACGGTCGTCATGGCCGGTGTTTCGGTGTGTCCCGATTGTGGTTTCGTGTTCCCGCAACCGGAACGCTCCAAGCACGACGCGAAGCCGTCGAACGCCGGCATTCTCTCCGGGCAAGTGACCGTCGAGACGTTCGCGGTCCATGACGTGGTCTACAGCGTCCACACCAAACGCGGCGCGGGCGACGACACACCCAAGAGCCTACGGGTCGATTACAAGATCGGCTGGCACCGCTGGAAGTCGGAGTGGGTCTGCCTCGAACACACCGGCTTCGCGCGTCAGAAAGCAGCGGCATGGTGGAAGAAGCGTTCCCACGACCTCGTTCCAACGTTAGCCGCTCAAGCCGTCGAACTGGCGAACGCCGGTGCGCTGGCGAACACAACCTCGATCACCGTGCGATCCGTCAGCGGTGAGCAGTACGACGCCATCACCGAATACCAACTCGGTGAGATTCCCGCGATGGTTTCCGAGAACGTGGTTCGGCGGGGTGAGGTGAGCTTAGGCGAGGCCGGGCATGATACGGCTGGGCATGGCGAGGAACTGTTTCCGTTCGGTTACAACGTGGTCGCACCCACGGGGGAGGAAATCCCGTGGTGATTCCCGGCGCACTGTTGTCGGCCGCACTGCGCTACGCCGAGCTTGGCTATCGCGTGTTTCCGTGCATTCCCGGCACGAAGCACCCGATCACCCAACACGGCTTCCACGACGCTTCGTGCGATCCGGCGCAGATCCAAGCGTGGTGGGCGCAACACCCGACCGCGAACATCGGCATCGCCGCCGAGGGTTTGCTCGTTGTCGATATTGACGGCGCGAGCAACCCGTGGCCGCACGATCCCGAACGTGCTGCCGATCTCGCCGGGGCCGGCGCGATTGCCCACACGCCGCGCGGCGGTCGGCATCATCTGTTTCGCCGACCTGAAGGCGTCGAGTGGAAATGCTCAACGAGCAAGATCGCGCCGGGCATCGATATTCGCACCGACGGCGGTTACATCGTCGCCGCGCCGTCCGAAATCAAGGAAGGTCCGTACCGCTGGGCGGAAACGCTGGAACTGGATTCGGCGCTGGCGCAATTGCCCGCACCACCCGCGTGGCTCGCGTCGGAACTCGACCGCGTCGCGACGACCACGGCGGCCAACAAAACGCCCACGTTCGCGCCTGTGGCGAACGGCGACGCGAGTGCGGCCAACGACGCCAATCCGATCCCGGCGGGCCAACGCAACGCGACGCTGGCGCGTCTGGCGGGCACGATGCGCCGCGTGGGGATGGGGCAACCGGAAATCACGGCCGCCTTGCGGGAAGCCAATCGCACACGCTGCTGCCCGTCTCTTGACGAACGCGAAGTGGACCGGATCGCGGAAAGCATCGCGCGCTACGCGCCCGACGAGGTTTCCGTGGCGCTCGCGGAGAACCACTACGAGCAGATGCAGGCGGAACTGGAAGAGGACGATGCAACGGATTTGCCGTTTCCCGATCCGGGGCCGGTGCCTGACGAGTTGCTCCGCGTACCCGGATTCATCGACGAGGTGATGCAGTACACGCTGGCGACGGCTCCTTATCCCGAACCGGTGATGGCGTTCGCCGGGGCGCTCGCGCTGCAATCGCTGCTCGCGGGCCGCAAGGTCCGCGACGGCATGAACGGCCGGACGAATCTCTACATCCTCGGTCTCGCCTTCTCCGGCGTCGGGAAAGAGCATCCCCGACAAGTCAATGCCCGCATCCTGCAGGCGATTGGAATGACCTCGTGTCTGGGCGACACCTTCGCGTCGGGAGAAGGGATCGAAGACAGTGTGTTCGCGCATCCGGCGTCGCTCTATCAGGTGGACGAGATCGATGGCTTGCTGCTCCGCATCAGTCAGGCGAAGGACGCCCGGCACGAAGCCATCGTGTCGATCCTGCTCAAGTTGTTTACCAGCGCGGGCACCGTTTACACCAAGCGGGCGAAGGCGGGAAAGGAACGGGAACAGATCGATCAACCGTGCCTTTGCTTGCTCGGCACGGCGGGGCCGAAGCTCTTCTACGAGGCGCTCTCGCCGCGAATGATGACCAACGGCTTTCTCGCCCGAATGCTCGTCGTGGAATGCCGGGGCCGAGGCGTGGGGCGAGACGATGTCGATCTGCCGTTGCCGGCATCAATCGTGGCAACGGCACGTTGGTGGGCGGACTTCAAACCGGGCGGCAACCTCGACCATGAGCATCCCGACCCGATCCGCGTGCCGACCACGCCCGAAGCGCGGCGGGCCATCAAGGAGTTCAAAGACACCATTGATGAAGGACCGTACAAGACCGCCCAGATTCAGATCGACGATCCCGGCATGGCCCTGTGGTCGCGGGCCGGCGAGAAGGCGCACCGGCTGGCGCTGATCTACGCCTGCAGCGCCGACCGCGAGAACCCGGTCATCACGCTCGAAGCCGCGCAATGGGCGATGGCGTTCGCCCTGCATCAAACGCAGCGAATGATGTACATGATGCGCCGACACGCCAGCGAGAGCGAGTTCGATTCCAAACGCAAACGCCTGCTGGACATTCTGGAGCGATGGCGCACGCTCCACGGCGATGAGTGGATGCCGGGTTACAAGGTGAACCGGCAGTTGCCGTGGTCGATCCGCGAACACGAGGAGGTGCGCAACACTCTCCTGCAACAGCGGCTGATCGAATATCAGGCTGTTCCGCCTGGACGCAAAGGTGGTCGTCCCGGCATGTGCTACCGCCTGCGCCCCACCACGGAGAACGCGAGATGAGGTTATTGCGGTTATTGCACCGGGGGTGCCGCGCGAGAAAACGGGAATCCGCGCGCGAGGGGGTGGGTGCAATAACTGCAATAACTCTCTCTCTTTCTCTTCCCTCCTACCGACGGAGAACGCCATGATGACTGCAAACGAACCGACTGACTTCTACGAAGACGGCATCTTGCCGGACGGCCATCCGATTCGAGAGCGAGCCGAATGTGCCTACCGCGAGGCGTATTTGGTTGCAGCGAAACAGGCCACGATGTGGGACGAACCGGACATCGAAGCCACCGACGCGGCCCGGCACGCCCGCACGGATGCACGATTCGCTGCCATCGTCGGGATCGAACGGGGCTGCTACCTCTACGACGCCGACCATACCGTGGCCGCCGCACGCACGCGCGGTCGGCACCACGCGCTGGAGTTCGTGTGCCAAGCGTGGGAACGAGACGAAGCCGGACAGCACGACATGCCGAGCGTGCTGCAACGCTGGGTCGAAGAGGTGATCCGCTGGGCCAACGGGCCACGGGATGAAATCTCCCTGCCGCCCAATCCCGACGACGATTGGCCGCATTCGACATGAGCCGAATTCCCGCCGTGCCGAACGTTCGGCATTGCCGCATGGTTCCTTCCGGCCGCATGTTTCGCCCGTGACGTCGGTGGGAACAGCGGCGGGATTAGGCAGAGTTGCTTTTCGCTGTCCGAACTTGCGCGGTGCCGGGCTGACGTAATGAGACCAATGCGTGGCATGGCGTGGTTCGGCGGGGCCAGGCACGGTCGGGTTTGCCAAGGCGCGGCGTGGTCTGGTAAGGCAGGGTGTCGGGGCGGGGTTGTCCTCCGCTCCGACTTCTCAAACTTGAGGTGTTCGATGCAGATTGAAATGATTCCCATCAACGAGGTGCGAGAGTACGAGAATAACCCACGCCACAACGACAATGCTGTCGATGCGGTCGCCGCGAGCATCCGCGAGTTCGGCTTCAAAGTGCCGGTCCTCATCGATGCCGACAATGTGCTGATCGCCGGCCACACCCGGCTTCAAGCTGCTCGCAAGTTGGGTTTGAAGCAGGTGCCGGCGATCCGCGCCAACGACCTCTCCCCGGAGCAGATCCGGGCCTACCGCATCGCTGACAACCAGACCGCCTCGCTCGCGACGTGGGATTACGACCTGCTCCCCATCGAACTGGCGGGGCTGAAGGAAGCCAACTACGACCTTGGCTTGCTCGGCTTCGACGCCGACGAACTGGCGAAGCTGCTCGACCCGACGCTGAAGGACGGACTGACCGATCCGGACGAGATTCCCGCACCGCCCGACGAAGCCATCACCCAACCCGGCGACCTGTGGCTGCTCGGCGATCATCGATTGCTCTGCGGTGACAGCAGCAAACCCATCGACGTGGATCGCCTCCTCAATGGTGCGGTGGTTCACCTGATTAACACCGACCCGCCTT
>CAYRDG010000068.1:0-13302 GCA_964422915.1 uncultured Frigoriglobus sp.
TGGAACGCGGCGGCAAAGCCGGTCTTTTCGGAGGCGCGGGTGTCGGCAAAACCGTTTTGATCACGGAAATGATTCACAACACGGTCAGCGGGCATGAAGGCATGAGTATTTTCTGCGGGATCGGCGAACGCTGCCGTGAGGGAGAGGAGCTTTACCGCGAAATGGAGGAAAGCGGCGTTCTGGGGAATACGGTTATGGTGTTCGGCCAGATGAACGAACCGCCCGGCGCGCGACTGCGGGTCGCGCTCTCGGCGCTGACAATGGCTGAGTGGTTCCGCGACGTGACTGGCACCGAGACGCTGCTGTTCGTCGATAACATCTTCCGCTTCTCGCAGGCCGGTTCGGAGGTCTCGGCGCTGCTGGGCCGGATGCCGAGCGCCGTGGGGTATCAACCAACGCTGGCCACGGAGATGGGTGAACTTCAGGAGCGGATCACAACGACCAAGAACGGGGCCATCACCTCGGTGCAAGCCGTGTACGTCCCGGCCGACGACCCGACCGACCCGGCCCCGGCCAACACGTTCCAGCACCTCGACGCCTTCATCTATCTGGAGCGGTCGATTTCCGAAAAGGGAATCTACCCGGCCATCGACCCGCTGGCGTCGAACAGCCGGTTGCTCGACCCGCAATTTGTCGGCGATCGCCACTTCACCGTGGCCGACCGCGTCAAGCGTATCCTCCAGCGTTACCGCGAACTGCAAGACATCATCGCCATCCTCGGCGTCGAGGAACTGAGCGAGGAAGACAAGAAAGTGGTGGCCCGCGCACGTCGTATCGAACGGTTCCTCAGCCAGCCGTTCTTCGTGGCCGAACCGTTCACCGGAAAGCCTGGTAACTTCACAACCCTCGAAGACACCATCCGGAGCTTTGAGGAACTGTGCGACGGCAAGTGGGACCACCTTCCAGAAGGATCGTTCATGTACGTCGGCCCGGTGGAGGAAGCCGCTGCCGCCGCGGAAGAGGCTGCGAAGAAAGCCGCCGGGAAGTAAACATGCGCGTGATCGATGGGGTAGCCGCCCTCCCCCGCTGATCTCAGGGACGGTTGAACCGTTCCGAGTTCCGGCTGCGACTCACGATTCCGAAGCGTTTAACCCCGCACACTCACCAGACAGTCAGCGACACATGGCCGATACACCACACCCCGAACCGACGGTGCAGTCTGCCGTCGAACGGATGATGCCGAGCATCGCCTCGGAGATCGACGACGAACGACATGGACGCCTTCAGGTCGTCGTTGTGACGCCAGAACGTGCGGTACTCGATGAAACCGCCGAAATGGTGATTCTACCAATGTTCGATGGCGAACTTGGCGTGCTGCCGGGCCGCGCTCCGCTCATCGGCCGACTCGGTGCGGGTGAACTCCGTCTCAAGAGCACGGGGGGCGCGCAGCGTTACTTCGTGGAGGCCGGCTTCGTGCAGGTTCGCTCGAACGTGGTTACTGTGCTGACCTCCCGCGCAGACGAGGCGTCGCGCGTCTCGCTTGAGATGGCGACCAGCGCTGCCGCCGAAGCCGAGTCGCTCCCGGCAACCAACGCAGTCGAGCGTGCGAACAAGGCGAAGGCGCGCGATCGCGCTGCGGGGTTGAAGAAGGTCGCAAGCTGCAATGCAACAGCGGGAACGAATACCGCTGGTAGCCACGTCTCACACTGATACCTGTCAGCCGTTCGGATCACTACAGGGGGCTTCGGCCCCCTGTTTGTTTCTCGCGGGTTCCACCTCGCTCACCTGATTGTTCAGTGGCAATCTGGCAGCCTCGCGTGTAGGCTTCCACACATCGTGACTCTCCTCACCGGAGCATTCCCATGCGACGCTGTCTCCTCGCACTCGTGGCGTTCGCTGCCTTCGTCCCGTTTGGCCGCGCCGCCGAGAAGGCCAACATCATCCTGATCTTCAGCGATGATCAGGCCTACCAGTCCATCAGCGCCTACGGCGATCCACGAAAGCTCCTCGATACGCCAAACCTGGACCGCATCGCGAAGGAAGGCGTCCGCTTCGATCGCGCGATCGTGCCCAATTCGATCTGTGGCCCAAGCCGCGCTACGATCCTGACTGGCAAGTATTCGCACCTCAACGGCTTTTACAACAACAGCAACAGCCGATTCGACGGCTCACAGATGACCTTCCCCAAACTGCTCCAGAAAGCAGGCTACCAGACCGCAATCGTCGGGAAGTGGCATCTGATGACCGAACCCACCGGCTTCAACTACTGGAATATCCTCCCGGGTCAGGGACGTTACTACAACCCGCCCATGAATGAGATGGGCAAGCGGGTGCAGCATAAGGGATATGTCACCGATATCATCTCGGATCTCAGCATCGACTGGCTGAAGAAACGTGACAAGAGCAAGCCCTTCCTGCTGATGACACAGCACAAGGCCCCGCACCGCGAGTGGTCGCCTGCATTGCGGCATCTCAACTGGGATAAGGATCGGAAGTACCCCGAGCCCGCCACTCTGTTCGACGATTACAGTAACCGCGGGGTCGCCGTGCGCGACCAGGACATGACCATCGCCAAGACCTTCAACCTGCTCGACTCCAAACTCGTCACTCCGCCAGGCATCGACGCGGAACAGTTGAAGGCGTGGAACGCCTACTATGAGCCGCGCAACAAGGCGTTCCGCGCGGCAAAACTCACCGGCAAGGACCTCGTGCGTTGGCGCTACAACCGCTACCTGCACGACTACCTCGGCTGCGTCAAGGCCGTTGACGAGGCAGTCGGGAAACTCCTGAAGTGTCTCGACGATGAAGGGCTGGCGAAGAACACACTGGTAGTCTTCGCTTCGGATCAGGGCTTCTACCTCGGAGAACACGGCTGGTTCGATAAGCGATGGATTTTTGAGGAATCGCTACGGACACCCATGCTCATCCGCTGGCCAGGCGTCACGAAGCCAGGCACAGTGAACTCCCGGCTCGTGAGTACGATCGACCTGCCGGAAACGTTCCTCGATGCCGCCGGCGTTCCGGTGCCCGCAGAGATGCAGGGACGCAGCCTCCGACCACTGCTCACGGGCGGCCCCTCCACCGACTGGCGCAAGAGTTTCTACTACGAGTACTACGAGTATCCGACGCCGCACCACGTGATGCCGCACTACGGCGTGGTGACTGAGCGATACAAGCTCGCACGATTCTTCGTCCCCAAGCTCAACGGCAAGGCCGACCCGGACTACTGGGAACTGTACGACCGCGAAAAGGACCCACTGGAGTTGAAGAACTTCGCCAGTAACCCCGCCTACGCCAACACGGTGAAGGAGTTGAAGGCCGAAGTGGAACGTCTGCGAAAGAAACTGAAAGTGCCCGACGTCACACCGAAGGAAGCCTACGGCCGGCTTCTCATGCCACCGAAAAAGAAAAAGAAATGATCCGGCGGGAAGCGGGCGCACACGGTTCATCCAGCAGCCGAAAGGACACCCTGGAACTTCGACCGGATTGGTGCATGTTCCTCGTCCCAGCCGGTTGAATCGATTGTGCCGCTCTCCCGGATCAGGAAAGCACGCGGCGCCGCCGCAGTGTCTTGCGGGGCGCTGGTGTCTCTGAGACGATATCCACATCAACGTCGAACCACGGAGGTTTCGCGAGGGTGATCTGCACCCGGGGCCAGGCCGCGCCCCGGCGTGTGATAGAGGATGCGCTGTGAACGACATCGTCCGTGAGTTCCTCGTCGAGACGAATGAAAACCTGGCGCAACTCGACCTCGACCTTGTCACCCTGGAGAAGGAACCAGGCGAGCGTGAGACACTGGCACGCGTGTTCCGCACCCTGCACACAGTCAAGGGGACTGCAGGCTTTCTCGGGCTGGGAAAACTCCAGGCAGTGGCACACGCCGGGGAGAATCTTCTGAGCCGGCTCCGGGCGGGTGAACTATCCTTCACCCCCGAGATCGCCACAGCATTGCTGGCAGTCGTGGACGCCATCCGCGAGGTACTTGCTGCCTTGGAAGCAACCGGGGATGCAGAGGGCGATGCCGATTACTCCGGGTTGATCGCCACGCTGGAACGGCTCACGAGAACCAGTGGATCGGTGCCAGCATCGCGAATTGCCACACCAACAGCCCCGCCAGTGCCGCCGCCTGCACCACCTGCTCCAGAACCTCCGCCCGTCGTTCTGGGTCCGAGTCGTGTGTCGATCGTTCCGCCTCCGACTCCGACTCCGACTCCGACTCTGCCCCCGACCCTTCTCCCGACCCCGACTCTGCTTCCACCGCCGGCTGCGGCTGTATCCATCATTGCCTCTGAACCTGCCGAAGCGCGTGCCTCCGCCGTCGCGGATAGCAACATCCGCGTCGAGGTCGAGTTACTCGATAAGCTGATGACGCTCGTCGGAGAACTCGTCCTTGCTCGCAATCAGCTCGTGCAGTTCGGCAGTACCCAGGAAGATGCTGGGTTCCTCGGTACACTCCAGCGCCTCAACCTCCTGACGACCGAGCTACAGGCCGGCGTGATGAAGACGCGGATGCAGCCGGTTGGGAGCGCCTGGGGGAAGTTCCCTCGTGTCGTCCGCGATCTCGCCGTGGCCTGCGGCAAGCAGGTCCGGATCGACCTGGATGGTCAGGACACGGAACTCGACAAGACAATCATTGAGGCCATCCGCGACCCGTTAACGCATGTGGTTCGCAATGCGGTGGATCACGGGATCGAGCCGCCGGCCGAGCGGGTCGCTCGCGGCAAGCCGGCGGAAGGGCGACTCCACCTGGACGCCTTCCATGAGGGTGGCAAGGTGGTCATCGAGATCACCGACGATGGCGGTGGAATCGACCCGATACGCGTCCGCGACAAGGCTCTTCGGACGAATCTCCTCACCCCCGACCAGGCCGCACGCCTGTCGGATCGGGAACTGGTGAACCTTGTCTTTTTCCCAGGGTTCTCGACCACCGATCGGGTCACGCATTTTTCCGGGCGCGGCGTCGGCATGGACGTGGTCCGGACTAATGTCGAGAAGATCGGTGGCACGGTGGACCTCGACAGCCGTGTTGGCCACGGGACCACGGTGCGAATGAAACTCCCGCTGACGCTGGCGATCATCCCAGCGCTGACGGTCGCGTGCGCCGGTGATCGCTTCTGCATCCCGCAAGTGAGTTTGCTGGAACTGGTGCGGCTAGAAGGCGAGCAGATTCGGCGTGGCATCGAGTTCATTCACGGCGTGCCGGTTTACCGACTTCGCGGAAGCCTGCTGCCGCTCGTTTACCTCAATCGCGAGTTGCAGGTCGGCTCGGATCGAGAGCGTGGTGAGGTCAACATCGTCGTTTTGCAGACCGACGTATGCCCCTTCGGGCTGGTTGTGGACCAGATCCACGACACCGAGGAAATCGTGGTGAAGCCGTTGCGGAAGCAACTCAAGGGAATCGCCGCCTTCTCCGGGGCAACGATCCTGGGCGACGGACGTGTGGCGTTGATTCTCGATGTCCTTGGCCTCGCACAACGGGCGGGGGTGATGGCCGGAGTCCGGGAGCGTGCGATCACCGATCGTCCACCGACCAGCGCGGAGGTACAGAACCGACAGACCGTCCTGTTGTTCGCCGTTCCAGGCGGTAGCCGGATGGCGATCCCACTATCCGAGGTCGCGCGACTGGAGGAGTTTCCACGATCCGCCGTGGAACGGGCTGGAGCGCGAGAAGTCGTTCAGTATCGCGGTGAAATTCTCCCGCTCATTCGCGTCGCGCGTATCCTCCGCGACCAACTGAACAGCGACAACAACAAGCGTCGCCACCGGCGCGCGGATCCGGTTCCGCACGAGGGCGGGGAGCCGATCCAGGTGGTTGTGTGCGCCCGCGAGGGACGTCGCGTGGGGATAGTCGTTTCCCGGATCATCGATATTGTCGAGGAGAGCATCACGGTACGTTCCAGGGCGAGCCGACCAGAGGTACTTTTCACGGCCGTGGTTCAGGAACGCGTAACCGAATTCCTCGATGTGGATGCGATCATTCGCCTGGCCGAAGCGGTTCCGATTGGAGTCGTCGCGACCAGGATCGGGGGTGGGACGTGAACGACGACCGCCAGTTCTGCACGTTTTTCCTCGATGGGCATTACTTCGGGATCGACGTACTCGAAGTCCAGGAAGTACTCCGCCACCAGGAGATGACGCAGGTACCACTGGCGCCGGCGGCGGTTCGCGGGCTGATCAATCTCCGGGGGCAGATTGTCACCGCCATCGACCTCCGTCGGCGACTCGATTTCCCGGATCGGGCCGACGGCACGCCTCCAGTGAACGTCGTGGTCCGGACTGATGACGGAGCGGTGAGCTTGTTGGTCGACGAGATCGGCGACGTGCTCCAGGTGCCAGAGGCGGCGTTCGAGCGCCCCCCCGAAACGCTCCGCGGCACCGCGCGCGAATTGATCCGCGGTGCCTACAAACTGGACGGGCAGCTACTCCTGGTTCTGAATACCGAGCGTGCCGTGGACCTCGACCAAACGCGGCACGATGGCCCAGTTTGAGCGACCACAACCACCAGACATCCTGAATCTGCACCAACTGGAGCTTGCACCGATGAAATCCGCCGACAAGCGCCCGGCTCGCCGGGCCGCGCCCGCGACCAAGGGGCCACTCGACTCGCCGGAGTTCCTCCGCGCGGCCTTCGCGAGCCTTCAGACCAACGTCTTCATCGCGAATCCAGAACTGACCATCATCTACGCCAACGACCGCGCCCAGGATACCTTGCGAAGGATCGCAGGAGAGGTCCGCAAGGCATTCGGTGTCGATGTTGGCGACATCGTGGGTGGCTCCATCCATCGGTTCCACCACGATCCACATAATGTCGAACGGATCCTCCACAACCCGGCCGACCTCCCCCACGAAACCCGCTTCTCGTTCGGTGCCATCACGCTTCAGGCCCGGATCAACGGTATCTTCGGCCCCGGCAAGGAGGTGCTCGGATACATCGTCGGCTGGGAAGACGCCACCCACCAACTCAAACTGGAGTTAGACTCAGCGGGGCAGATCGCAGCCATCGGCAAGGTTCAGGCAGTCATCGAGTTCGAGATGGATGGCACCATCCTCTCCGCCAACGAGAACTTCCTGAACGTGATGGGGTATACCCTGGATGAGATCAAGGGGCGACGACACCTCATGTTCGTCGATACGGAGTATGCCGCCAGCCACAATTACCGGCAGTTCTGGGCAGACCTGGCGACAGGGCGATCGCAGACGGGTCGGTTCCGGCGACTGGGCAAGGGCGGGAAGGAGGTTTGGATTCAGGGATCGTACTTCCCGATCCTCGACGCGAACGGGCGACCGTTCAAGGTCGTCAAGTATGCATCCGACGTGACGGCAAGTAAGCAGATTGAAACGTCGCTGGATCAGACCTCGCAGGCTCTCGCCAGCGCCGCTCGCGAACTGGCTGCGGTCAGTCAGCAGATGGCGTCGAACGCTGAGGAAACGGCCGCGCAAGCTGGCGTTGCCTCCGCCGCTGCGGAGCAAGTCAGTCGGAACGTCGCGACCGTCGCGACGGGGGCCGAGGAGATGGGCTTGAGCATCAAGGAGATCGCCAAGAGCGCGCACGAAGCCGCGAAGGTTGCAACAACCGCCGTCAAGGTCGCGGACCAGACGAACACGACCGTGGCGAAACTCGGTGCATCGAGCGCCGAGATTGGCAACGTGGTCAAGGTCATCACGTCTATCGCCCAGCAAACGAATCTCCTGGCGCTCAACGCCACAATCGAGGCGGCGCGGGCCGGAGAGGCGGGCAAGGGCTTTGCCGTCGTCGCCAACGAGGTAAAAGAACTCGCCAAGCAGACTGCCCGTGCGACCGAAGACATCAGCCGGAAAATCGAGGCCATCCAGGGCGACACCAAGGGCGCCGTCGAGGCGATCGGGCAGATCGGCAAGATCATCAATCAGATCAACGATATTCAGAACACAATCGCCAGTGCTGTCGAGGAGCAGACGGCGACGACAGGCGAGATCAGTCGCAACGTGGCCGAGGCGGCTCACGGAAGTACCGAAATCGCCGAGAATGTGACTGCCGTTGCCCAGGCCGCACGCGGTACGACCGAAGGCGCGAGCGATACGAAGAAGGCCGCCGACGAACTCTCGCGGATGGCCCACAACCTCCAGCAACTCGTTAGCCAGTTCAACTACTAGTCTGGTACGATACGGTCTGTCTTCGAGTATGAGAATGCCGCCCGGAGATGCCTATGCGCGCGCTGGTCATCGACGATTCCCGCACGGTTCGGACCATCGTCGGAACGACCCTTCGAGAGCTCGGGATGGAGGTCATCGAGGCCGGGAACGGGCGTGAGGGTCTGGATCAACTCCGCCTCTCACCGGGGGTGGAGTTGGTGTTGGTAGACTGGAACATGCCCGTGATGGACGGGCTGGAGTTCATCACGGCCGTCCGGGCCGATCGGACGTACGACCCGGTTCGCATCATGATGGTGACCACCGAAACCGAACAGGAACAGGTCACCCGTGCCCTGGTTGCCGGAGCAAATGAGTACCTGATGAAGCCGTTCACGCGCGAAATTCTCATTGCCAAACTCGGTCTGCTCGACGTACTCGGGGAGTGAGCCGTGCCGAAGCATCGCGTCCTGGTCGTCGATGACGCCGTGGTCTTTCGTCGCGTGGTGAGCGACGAACTCTCCGCTGATCCGGCGCTGGAAGTTGCTGGTACGGCGACCAACGGCCGGATCGCGCTGGCGAAGTTGCCGCAACTCAACCCCGATCTGGTGATCCTCGACGTCGAGATGCCGGAGATGGACGGACTGGAAACCCTGCGCGAGATACGCAAGGTCTATCCGAAACTCCCGGTCATCATGTTCAGCTCACTCACCGAGCGTGGGGCCTCCGCGACTCTCGACGCGCTCGCTCTCGGGGCAACAGACTACTTCGCCAAGCCCGGCACGACTGGAAGTCTTGAAGCCTCGCGGCAGATGATTCGCGATGAGCTGATACCGGCAATCAAGACGCTCTGCGGACGCGCGATCGTTCAGGCAGTCAAACCAACCATCCCACCACCCCGCGTGACAGGCACGAACGTCGGCCGCGGTCGAATTGATGTGGTCGCGATCGCGACATCCACCGGAGGACCGAACGCACTCGTCGAGTTGTTTGCCAGCCTCCCTGCCGATTTCCCTGTCCCGGTCGTGGTCGTGCAGCACATGCCGCCAATGTTCACGCGACTCCTGGCCACACGATTATCCGATGGCTCCGCGGTGAAGACGGAGGAAGGCCGGGCCGACGGCGCACTGCGGCCTGGTCACGCCTGGATCGCGCCGGGCGACTTCCACATGACTGTTGCGCGCAATGGGACTCAGGTGAAGATTGTGGTGAACCAAGAGCCTCCTGAGAACTCGTGCCGGCCGGCGGCCGATGTGCTGTTCCGTTCGGTAGCGCGAGTATTCGGGTCCGCCTCCCTGGCAGTGGTACTGACCGGGATGGGGCAAGACGGATTACGTGGCAGCGAAGCCATCCACGAGGCCGGTGGGCAGGTGATTGTGCAAGACGAGGCGACGAGTGTTGTGTGGGGCATGCCAGGATTCGTTGCACGGGCTGGACTGGCGGATCGCGTGATGCCGCTGAGCCTGATCGCCCCCGAAATCGTTCGCCGCGTTCGCGCTGGCCGTGGGGGTGGTGCGTGACCACCGCGGAGTTCGAGTACATCTGTCGGTTCGTCCGCGACCGGAGCGGCCTCGTCCTGGAAACGGGAAAAGAATATCTCGTTGATGCCCGGCTCACCCCGGTCGCCAGCCAGTCCGAACTCGCGTCGGTCTCGGAGCTTATCAGCAAACTCCGCACCGCACCCAATGACAAACTGGTCGCGCGAGTCATTGAGGCGATGGTCACGAATGAAACCTCGTTCTTTCGCGATGTCCAGCCGTTTGAGACTTTCCGAAAGTCCGTGCTACCCGAACTGATCGCTCGTCGCCGCGATGAACGCCGCCTGAACGTCTGGTTCTCCGCGTGTTCGACCGGCCAGGAACCGTACAGTTTCGCGTTACTCATCCGGGAGCACTTCCCCGAATTGACCAACTGGCGGCTCGACCTGATGGCGTCCGACTTGTCGACGGAAGCGCTCGCCCGCGCGCGGGCTGGGCGGTACATTCAGATTGAGGTGAACCGCGGCCTGCCGGCGTCCCTTCTGGTGAAATACTTCCGGCAACACGGCCCAAACTGGGAACTCGACGAAACCGTGCGCCAGATGGTGACTTTCCGCGAGATGAACCTTGTCCAGCCGTGGCCGTTGCTCGCGAAAATGGACATCGTCTTCCTGCGGAACGTGATGATCTACTTCGATGTGGAGACGAAGAGGTCGATTCTCGGCCGGGTGGCGAAACTCCTCCGACCAGACGGCTACCTGCTGCTGGGTGGAGCCGAGACGACGATGAATCTGGACGACAGGTTCCGACGGGTGGACACTCTGAAGGGTGGGTTCCATCAACTCGTTGGGTGAGGAGTGACATCGTGGTCGGCCCGAACGAGCTCGTTGAGGCGTTCACTGCAGCCGTGCCGTTCGCCTTACGCGAGATGGCCGAGTTGGAAGCAGTCGCGCGCGAGACACCACCAGTCGACACCGACACAGCATCAGTCTGTGCGGTCATTCGACTCACCACTGCCAATGGCATCTGGGACATGACTATGAGATTTCCGGAGACCACGGCAACTGCACTGGCTCGACGTGTGCTGACGGGTATGGTTGAGGATGTCGGGGCGGAGATGGTTCGCGACTGTATGGGCGAAGTGGCGAACGTGGTGGCAGGGCAGGCCAAGTCGCTGCTGGTCGGCACCCCATCCCACTTCACTCTCTCGCCACCATCCTTTCGCGAATCACCAATAACAGATGGATCCGTGATCTGGTTCCATTCCGACACGGGCGGGTTCGCAGTCTATCTCGCCCTTCATAGGTAATCTGCGTGAAGCCAAAGCGGTTCGCGCATGGGAGGAAATGCCGATGACGGGCGAAAAACTCGAAGCTCCGAATATCTCGCGGGTGGAGTTTGCGCAGAGCCTGTCCGAGAGTGGCCTGTTCGATTCCGCTGAGCTACTCCCGGATTCCGCGCTGCCAGGCGCGCTGGACGGCGCCGGCGCTGCACGCGAACTTATCGCCACAGGCAAGTTGACTGCCTATCAAGCAGACGCCCTGCTCCACCGACGCTTCGCCGATTTGCGAATGGGCAACTACGTGATACTCGACCGGCTCGGCGCCGGCGGGATGGGGACAGTGTTCAAGGGTCAACATCGTCGCATGAAGCGTGTGGTCGCGCTCAAGGTGCTGTCGCGCGGCGCGGAGAAGTTTGCCAGTCGGTTCCAGCGCGAGGTCGAGACAATCGCCAGGCTGAGCCATCCGAATATCGTGATGGCATACGACGCCGACGAGAGCGAGGCCGGGCCGTTCCTGGTGATGGAGTTTGTGAACGGACGCGACCTGGCCACCGTGGTGGCCGATGGCGGGCCGATGCCGGTTGGCGTGGCGGTGGACAACATCATCCAGGCCGCCCGGGGCCTGGAGTACGCCCACCTGCAAGGGATCATCCACCGCGACATCAAACCGGGGAATCTTCTCCGTGACACCGAGGGTGTGGTGAAGGTGGCCGACCTGGGACTTGCCCGTCTCAATGACCCGGAGAACATGGGCGCAGGCGCGAGTTCCTTGACGCAAGCGGGCACGGTGTTCGGCACAGTGGATTACATGTCGCCCGAGCAGGCGGTCGATTCGGGAGCGGTCGATCCGCGAGCCGATGTCTACAGCCTCGGCTGTACACTCTACTTCCTGCTCACCGCACGCCCGCCGTATCAGGCCGGATCACTGATGGCTATTCTGGTCAAGCACCGTGAATCGCCAGTTCCCAGCCTGCGTGACGTGCGGGCAGACGTGCCACCTGAGCTTGATGCGGCGTTCCGACACATGCTCGCGAAGCGCCCGGAAGAGCGATGTGAGTCGATGGCTGCGGTCATTCGGGAGTTGGAAGCGGCCCGAACGAAGTTGGGATCTCTGGACGTGTCACCGATCGCTCAACCAACATCCCCGACACTGGCACACGGTTTAGACCACACTGTGGAGCTCAGTTCGCCACTCGCTGCAGGACCAGACGCGGGCAATTTCTCCCTCACAGCGTCGGTTGCAGAACCGACCTCGTCAGGCAATCCACTGGCAGGATTGACGGTCGTCCTGGTGGAGTCGTCGCGTACCCAGGCCGGGATCATCCGGAAGTACCTTCAGCAACTCGGTATCGACCCGGTTCACATCACTGGCTCCGGTCGCGAAGCGATCGAGACGGTGAAACGAACAGGTGCAAACGTCCTCATCAGCTCGCTTCACCTGTCGGACATGACCGGTTCGCAACTCGCAGTCGCACTCCGGGCTGAACCACAAACCGCCAGCGTCGGGTTCGTTCTGGCGACGAGTGAGAACGTTTCGGAATTAACGGCCGAGTTCGCCCATGACTCACGGACAGCGGTGATGCTGAAACCATTCGATTCTGAGCGACTGGCACACTCCATCTCGTCGGTCAGCATGCGGTAATCGGCATCGAGTAACCAACGCAGACCGTTCTCGATGGCCCAGTGATTGCGAACACGCGCGGCGAACGACCTGACCGAAACCTTGCGGCTACGGATGTAGTATCGCACCGCGCGGGATGACCGACCGATCACCGCGTGTTGCGAAACGAGATTCTGGAAGTGAAGAATCGCCTCGTCCAGTGTCGGTTGGTTCTGCTCCACCGCCAACAGGTAGTCGGCACCACCGTCGCGTATCTCTTTAGCGATCTTCGTCGGACAACTCAGCACGTCGATGGTGCAAGCATCGAACGCCAGATCGGTTTCAGTCTATTCTCCTGACGAATGAACGATTCGTTCGATACAACCTGAACGTCCGAAAAACGCCGCGAGCCCAACGTGGCGCCTCTTGTCGGTTGCAAAGTCGTGGCTTATAAGTGAAGTGGTGATCTGATCCGCGATAGCTCAATGGTAGAGCAGCCGGCTGTTAACCGGCGGGTTCTAGGTTCGAATCCTAGTCGCGGAGCTTTGTTCACCTGATACGGGTGAACACCACAGACGAGTCAACGAGAACCGCCGGGGGCCTGCCCTCCGGCGGTTTTCTATTTCCCGTTGCCGCCAAGGGATTTGCGACGACTCTCGCCGACGAACCTCTCTCTCCGTTTCAGCCCGCACATCCGGGGTGCGAACGCAAATCAGCAGGTTACGCTCGGTCCCCGAACCTCTCGGCCCAAAACTCTCAGAGTCTCGGGTGAACAACCCCGAGAAAGTTAACGCCCGCGTCACTCTCGCACCCCGAGTGCGTCATTTCGGACGCGGATTGGAAAGCTCTTCTGTAGAGGCCTGTTCCCCCGCCAGACAGCACGCCGGTCGCGC
>CAYRDG010000069.1:0-12926 GCA_964422915.1 uncultured Frigoriglobus sp.
CACCCATGCCACCCATGCCGCCCATGCCGCCCATACCACCCATGCCACCCATGCCGCCCATACCACCCATGCCACCCATGCCCATCATGCCACCGCCCATACCCATCATGCCACCACCCATACCCATCATGCCACCACCCATACCCATCATGCCGCCGCCGAAGCCGCCAAGACCGCCGCCGAAGCCACCAAGACCGCCGCCGAAGCCACCAAGACCGCCGCCACCGATGTTGAAGCCACCGCCGCCACCGATGTTGAAGCCACCGCCCTGAATGCCACCTTGGTTACCCCCGATGCCACCCTGATTGCCACCGATGCCACCCTGATTGCCACCGATGCCACCCTGATTGCCACCGATGCCACCGATACCGCCCTGGATGCCGAGCGGAGGGATCAGCGCCCCTGGCGGAATGTAGGTGAAACCGCCCGGCGTTGGCCGGAAGCGACCGACTGGCTGAGCCTGAAGGACGCCGCTCAGTGGCAGCATTGCCAGGGCGCCCAGGCCGAATGCCAGCCAGGTCAGCCGACGATGAAGAGAATGAAACATCGGACTCACCTCGCGTTGCAGAAGATAACCCCGGTTGTGTACCCAACAGCCCACCCAAAGGTGGACGTTCCTGCGTCACCCTGGTGTGATTCTAACCACTACCAGGGTACCTCGATACGGGAGAAATGCAACCCCGCTGTCCGCCTTGCGCGTACAGTCTCCCGCTATTTCCGATATCTTATGCGCACATAACGATTGCGCTGGATTCACGTTTCTGTGATTATATCGCGGACCGTGACCGGACGTCAGTAGGCTGACGACCCGCTGAAGCCGATCTTCCTCCCGAAGCCCCCTCGAAAGCCTCCAAACCCGCCCCCGACGTTGAACCCGCCGAAACCACCCTGGCCGCCGGCGAACCGGAAGCCACCGCCGAAACCACCCTGGCCGCCGGTGAACTGGAAGCCGCCGATGCCACCTTGACCACCAAACTGGAAACCATTGAAGCCGCCGATGCCGCCAACATTGCCGAGATACTGACCGTAGGTCAGGAACACGATCAGTCCCGGTTGAGTGACACCGACCACCCCGCCGATGTTGAAACCACCACCGCCCTGCTGAGGTCCGCCGATGTTGAAGCCACCTTGACCACCGAACTGGAAGCCGCCGCCGATGTTGAAGCCGCCAATGCCACCCTGACCGCCGCCGATGTTGAAGCCACCCCCCTGGAAACCACCTTGAATGCCAACATTCCCGCCGAAGTTACCACCCTGGTTTCCGATGTTGCCACGAGGGTTGTTGACAGCAGGGATACTTGGCCCTGGCAGAATGTATGTGAAACCGCCCGGCGTTGGCCGGAAGCGACCGTTTGGCTGAGCCTGAAGGACGCCGCTCAGTGGTAGCATTGCCAGGGCGCCCAAACCGGATGCCAGCCAGGTCAGCCGCCGATGCAGAGAACGGAACATCGGACTCACCTCGCGTTTCAGAAGATAACCCGGTTGCGTGTCTGATCCCGGAGGTGTTGAGGCATGCAGCCAGGACCGCTTCCGGCTTCTGGAATCCCTCAATACTGAGGATACGCAACTCCGCGGCTTACCTTGCGCGCCTAGCTACCGCAATTCCCAAAATTCCGCACAACTGGTTCAGTCCGACCCTCTTAGGCAGGTGCCGTCGCTTCACCAGAGTGGCGGAACATCGCACGATTCTGTCACCAACTGGCCTGGTCGGTGCCAGCTTCCTCGACATGTTTCAATTCAGAGGAGCTTGCGAAGATTGGCCCGTTGACAGCCGCCTCCCACGGCCTGACCATTGAGCCAGCCGTTATGAAGCGAGGTGCGCGTGAAATGGCGGCCTCGGCACGGCGTTCTCTCTGTAACGGCCCAGACCGAGAGTAGTTGGCGCATTCGCGCATTTTCCACAATAATTTCTTCCTGGCTCGAACATGAAACGGAGGCTCCGATGCCCACACTTCATCGCAGACTCATTTCCGGCGCGTCGCTCGGTGTGCTCGCCGCTGTCGTCGGCCTGGCGATCCCTGGCAGTCCGGAACAACTCGCCGCGGCGCCGCCTGCGGTTGCCCTTCCTCCCGAACTGGCCTGCGTGCCAGCCGATGCCGCCTTGTTTCTTCACGTTGATGTCGCTGCGATCTGGAACAGTGACCTGCTTAAGACCCTGCGCGAAGCCGAAAAGAAGCCCTTCACGCGCCTCGAAGCACTCGTCTCGCACGCGTTTGGTGAGAAACTCGATAACCTCAAATCGCTCACACTCTTTCTCCCCAAGTTCAAACAACCGGGCGACTTACAGCAATTCGGCGTTGCACTCCGCCTCAAGTCGAAGCCCGACCGCAAAAAGATGGAAACCCGCTTCGCTCAGGTCGTGCCGAACAAGGCCAAACTGAAGGTACTGGAGCCTGCGGAGAAAGTGGTGGTGCTGCTGGTCGGTCTGGGCGCGGAGTATGGGAAGCCGCAACCGACACCTGCGGAAGGCCACCTGAGCGCCGCGATCAGGGTTGCTGCCACCGGCAAGCACGCGCTGGTCGCCGGGGCGACGTTCGGCAACCTCCCGGACGAACTCCAGAAGGATGACCTTCCCGGCCTGCTTCGCGCGTACCAGCCACTCTTTCGGTCGCAGGTTGCCTATGCAACGCTCGACATCGGCAAGACGCTGACGTTCAATGTGCGAGCCAAAACGACGCGCGAGGCCACCGCGGTGGAAGTCGAGAAATCGCTGGCAGCGGGTGTGAAACTCGTTACGGGGGAGATAGCTGGAGAACTGCCCAACCTGGAAAAAGTCGCCGCGAAGGATGCCGGAGTGAAAGACCTGGTAACGGTCCTCCAGGCGATACTCACCGCAGGGAAGCGCGCCAGGTTCGGCATCGACGGCACCGAGGCCCGGTTGACGGTCACCCTGCCGCTCGCGGGTCTGCCACTGGTCAGCGCCTATAAGAACGGTGTCATCAAGGCTGAGGAAGCCGCAGCCGTTCAGACGTCGTCGAACAATCTCAAGCAGATCGCCCTGGCGATGCACAACTACGCCGACGCGAACAACCAGTTCCCGCCGGCAGCGGTGTGCAACAGGAAGGGAATGCCGCAACTCTCCTGGCGGGTTCTCATTCTGCCGTATATCGAACAGAACGAACTCTACAAGCAATTCAAGCTCGATGAGCCGTGGGACAGTGCGCATAACAAGAAACTCATCGCGAAGATGCCGGACGTGTATCGGCTTCCGGGCGACGATCGCGGAAGTACCAAGACGTACTACCGCGTCTTCGTGGGCAACGGCGCTGCCTTCGACTGGGTGATGGGCATGAGGTTTCCGGCCGCGTTCCCGGACGGCACATCGAACACGATCATGGTTGCAACCGGACCAGAAGCGGTAACCTGGACCAAACCCGAAGAACTGGAGTACGATCCGGCGAAAGACCCTACCAAGCTCTTCGGCATGGTGGTCAACGGCAAGACGCAGGCCGCGTTCTGCGATGGCTCGGTACACACGAGAGCGAAGCTCCCATCGAAGAAATCGCTGCGTCAGTTCATCGAACGCGCCGATGGCGAGGTCATCACTGAGGATTTCTAACCCGTGGGTAGCGGCACTCGTCGCGTTCCACGACTCACATTCCCCCAGGAGGTTCCTATGCGTTACCCGATCCGTGCGAGTGCGCTGGTCGCTCTCGCGGCACTGGCCGCGGGTGTGCTCATGCTCCGCGACGATCCTGCGTCGTTGCGTGCCGCGCAACCGGCGAATGCATCATCCGAACTGGCAATGGTGCCTGCCGACGCTGTTGCCTTCGCGCACGTCCGTTTGGCCGATCTGTGGAAGAACGACACAATGGCCGGCTTCCGCAAGACATGGGAGAAGGCCGGACCCAAGGCGCTCGCGACCCTGGACCAGCAGTTCTCGCCGGCACCCTCCAGTATCTCCACCGTCACCATCTTCGCGATGATGGACCCGAAGAATGGACCGCAACCCGTGGGCATCTTCTCCTTCTCAGCTGGCTTCGACAAGGCCGCGGTGCTGAAGTCGTACTTGCCAAACCACACCAAGAAGATGGTGAACGGCAAGACCGTTTACAGCTCTGGCGATCCAGGCGGGGCACTCTACTTCCCGGACGATCGGCACATCGTCGTAGGTGTGGCCGGCTCGCTCGAAACCTATCTGGCAAAGGCACCAGCGAAGGATGGCCCGATGGCAGCCGCGCTGAAGCTCGCTGCCTCAGGCACGAAGGTTGTGGTCGCCTCTGCCGACATCTCGGCGCTGCCCATCCCGCCTGATGCACTCAAGGAGGTTCCCACTGAAGCACGCCCCATCATCATGGCCAGGCAAGTGACTCTGGCCGTCGATCTCGGGGCCGATGCCCGTTTCGATCTGCGTGCCACCTACGCAAACGAGGCCGCAGCGCAAGACGCCGAGAAGGCGGTTCGCGCACTGGCCGATCTGGGGCGCAAGGAACTGGCCAAGATGAAGAAGGAACTCGAAGCAAAGGTTTACGATCCGAAGGTCAAGACGCCACGACCCCCGGTAGAACTGCCCGAGGCCATCGGCAACGTCTTCGCGCTGGGTGCGCTGGCTCGACTCGACGAAACGCTCACCGATCAGAAGCTCATCACGCGCGACAAGACACAACTGGCGCTGGCCGTGCCGGTACCCAAGGAGATTCTGGCACTCTCAAGCAGTATGATCGCGCTGGGCACGGCGGCAATGGTCCCGGCGGTGCAAAAGGTCCGCGAGGCGGCCACTCGAATAAAAACCGCCAATAACCTCAAACAGATCGGCCTGGCGATTCACAGCTACCACGATGCCAACAACTGCATGCCGGCCGATATCGTGGACAAGAACGGCAAGCCGTTGCTCTCCTGGCGCGTGGCGATCCTGCCGTTCATGGAGCAGGAGAATCTCTACAGGAAGTTCAAGCTCGACGAACCGTGGGACAGCAAGCACAACAAGCCACTGTCGCAGGCGATGATCAAGGTCTTCATATCGCCCGACGTGGTGCTGCCTCCCAGGTCGGAATGGGGGATGACGAATTACCTTGCCATCAAGGGCCCAGGTGCGGCATTTGAGCCAGGCAAGAAGATCCGTCTTCGCGACTTTACCGATGGCACTTCCAACACCGTCATGGTGATCGAGACGAACAAGCTGGTCCCCTGGGCGAAACCGGGTGACTATCCGTTCGACCCGAACAAGCCATTGCCGAAGATCACAGCGCCAGCCGGTCGGAATGTGTTTCAGGCGCTCTTTGGCGACGGCTCTGTGCGGGCAATCTCGACGACCACCGCCGAGAAGGTACTCAAGGCCGCGTTCACTCGCAGTGGCGGCGAAGTCATCGACTTCTAACGAAGTCGCGCCGACCGCGACTTCCGGCGGCAGCAAGTTATCGATTCTCTTGCTGCCGCTGTTGTTCAATTCGCGACTCTCAGACGCCGGCAGCCTTGCGGAGTGCCTCGGCCTTATCGGTGTGCTCCCAACTGAACTCCGTGCGTTCGCGACCGAAGTGACCATTGCGAGCCGTCTCGCGGTAGATCGGGCGGCGCAGATTCAACGTCTCAATGATCCCCTTGGGAGTGAGCTGGAAGAACTCGCGAATCAACTCGATGAGCTTGGCTTCCGCCACTCGCGCGGTGCCATTGGTGTTCACCCAGATGTTCAGCGGGTCGGGGTGGCCGATGGCGTAGGAGAGTTGTACCTCACACTCGCGCGCCAGCCCCGCGCGAACGATGTTCTTGGCGATGTAGCGGCAGATGTAGGCCGCGGAACGGTCTACCTTCGTCGGATCCTTGCCGCTGAAGGCGCCGCCACCGTGCCGGCCACGACCACCGTAAGTATCCACGATGATCTTGCGGCCGGTCAGCCCGCAGTCGCCGTGAGGCCCGCCCTGGAGGAAGCAACCTGTGGGGTTGATGTGGCAGGCGATATCGTGATCGCCGAGTTTGGGCGACTTCTTGCCCGGAAGGATCATCACCAGGTTCCCTTTGATGAGATCCTTCCGCTCCGCCTCCAGCGTTGGCTTGATGAGCTGATCGATGATATTCTGACGGGCCTCGTCGGTGAAATAGTCGAGGTTATCCTGACACACCATGACTTCGCGTGTGTGCTGCGTGCTGAGTACGATGGTGTGAATGCGGTGCGGTGTACCGTCGGCGTTGTACTCGACGGTGACCTGACTCTTGGCATCGGGCCGCAACCACCGGAGTTTGCCGCTCTTGCGAAGGTCGGCATGGTGTTCGACGAGTCGATGCGCCAGGTGAATCGGCAGCGGCATGAGGGTCTTGGTTTCGTCGCAGGCGAAGCCAAACATGAGCCCCTGGTCGCCGGCGCCGCCGGTATCCACACCCTGGCTGATGTGCGGGCTTTGCGCGTGAATGCGACAGTCGACCTGGCACGAATCCGCGGTGAAGCCGATCTCCTCGCGTTCGGCCGCATCCTTTGCGACGTAGCCAATCTCGGTGATCACATCACGGACCAGCGAGTCCACTGCTTGCCGCGTGAGGGGTGCTTTCGTGGTGATCTCACCCGCGACAACGGCGAGGTCGGTGGTCACGAGCGTTTCACAGGCAACGCGGCTGGTTGGATCGTGTTGCAAGCAGAAATCGAGAACGGCATCGGATATCTGATCAGACACCTTGTCGGGGTGCCCCATCGAAACAGATTCACTGGTAAACAGGTAGCGGTTTGCGGTCACGGCGATCCTCTCCTGATCCGTTGGGCGGTGAGGCCCGACACGGTTCCTGATTCGTAATTGAATAGAGTGAGTTATATTCGGCTCAAGCCGAGCGAGCAATTCAAGTTGACGCGCAGCACTTCCCGCTATCCGGGTGACTTTCTACAATCACGGTTCCGAGTTTTACGGCCGGGCGCGGCGGAGCGCATCGGCCCTGCGACTGGTCCACTCGGCGGAAGGTATTCCCTTCCGGGGCCGGATCGCCCTGACAGTGCCACGGGGAACCAAGCCGGGAGCCTCAACTCTCGCCCCCTCGCACGGAGCATGATTATGGCCAGCAAGAACAAGACGAACAAGAGCGTGAAGAAGCGGGTGAGGGTCACCGCCACGGGCAAGCTGAAGTACGCGAAGGTTGGCCGACGCCACCTCAACGCGCACATGAACACCAAGCGGAAGCGAAACCTCCGCAAGGCCGGCGTCATCGGCGACCGACCGAGCGTGCAGAAGAAATACCTCATCGCGCTGGGTGAACTGTAAGCCTGCTTACTCTCAAACATTCACACTCATTCATAAGGGGTTCTTGTCATGGTCCGCGCACGCAGCAAAGCGCCGAGGTCGCGCCGCAAGAAGCGTCTCCGCAAGCTCACCAAGGGTTTCCGGCTCGGCCGGCATAATCTCTTCCGGCAGGCAAAGGTCACGCTCCTGCGGGCGCGCAAGTTCGCGTTCCGCGACCGCAAGGCCAAGAAGCGTCTGTTCCGCCGCCTGTGGATCGTTCGCATTAACGCAGCCTGCCGGATGCGCGGTCTACGTTACAGCGAGTTCATGCACGCGCTGCAACTGGCCAACGTGACTCTCGACCGCAAGTCGCTTTCGGAACTGGCCATCCACGATCCGGCCGCCTTCGACCAGCTTGTCGAACTGGCACGCAAGCACCTGCCGGCACCCGCTGCGGCGAAGTAAGCCGCCCGGTCGGAGCCGTGATACGTCGTGAATCGAGCATACAGAAGCGAGTGGGGCCAGTTGGCCTCGCTCGCTTCTGTCTTTGCGCTGCTTCAAAGTGAAGGTGATGGCCTGGCCGATGATCGCCATACGTGGCAGGTTCAACATGGCGGCTGGTATCAGAGTCGGCCACTGACCGGCTCGATGGCGAAGGTGATGGCATCGCACGACACCACCGCTGGCAGCGGCAGCGCGGCGCGATCGGCGCAGTGCTGGTCGTCGATGGTGAACTTGCCTGGCACACGGACGCCGAGTCCATCCTTCGATCGGTAAATGAGTATCGGCTCCGATAGCCCTGGCACCTCAACGTGTGTTTCCGGCCCCAGCCCCAGTATTAACTCATTACCCATCAGAAGCACGCCATCCACGGCGACTGGCAATCGGTGGCCGCTGGTCAATTCCAGTCGCGATGAGGAACTGATGGGCACGGGCTTGTGGAAGAGGAACTGGCAACTCGACCCCAGCGTGACGCGGTCGCCTGCCGCGAGAACGGCACGCTTCACTTCACCGCCGTTAACCCGTATCCCACGCCCCGATTCGATTACATACCCTTCGCCGTCGCGTGTCACTTCCGCATGCGTACGCGATACCTCCGCGAACAGCGGTACATCAACGGGGCCTTCCGCGGTTGCCTGTCCGAAGGTCACGCGGTTCGAGAGGCAAACCAGATAACCCCCAACGCCATCCACCCACAGCAGGAATTTCTTGGGCAACGGCGCAGCACCGGCCGTGGAGAGATAGCTAGACGCAGGGCTACTCGCGGGCGCGGCGAGTTCGCGCGAGAGCGATTGTGACTTGAGTTCACGCCGTGAGTTCGTCCGGGTCACATCGGCGGCTCGCGCGCTCACGGCGTCGATCGGGGCGAAGTCGGCCGTCTCCGGAGCGGCCACGATCCATGCCTTACCACGAATCGCCTTGGCTTCACGATGGTCCGGGGCCACCACCAAAACTTCCGCTGCCAGTGCGACCGCTTCACGCCAGTTCTTCGCCTCGGCCGCATCGTACAATCGCCCCAGCGCGGCGCGGAAACGCTCGTGCCTGACGTCAACCTCCGACCGATAGCGTTCGAGGCCGGTCTTGGGTGTGGGTAGCTTCGGATCGGCGCGATCCAGTTCCGTGGTCGCCCGGAGGAATTCGCCTCGGTCGGCCAGTTCCTGCGCCAGAATCCAGTCCTGGGCAGCGGAATCGAGCAGTTCCAGATCCGGGTGACGCACGCCGCGGTCGCGGCACTTGGCAATCTGATCGAGGGCATCGATGGGGCGACCTGCTTCCAGCATCGCGCGAATCTGAACGATGGAGAACCTGGTGAGCGTGAATCGCAGTTCGGCGACGGGCTTCTCACCGGTGTTGAGTGCCTCGGCACCGATGAGATCGCGCCAGGCGGCATCCGGGTTATGCTGATCGAGTGTTCGCCGCGCGCGTGCCAGATAGGCCCTCACCACTTCGCGTGCCAGCTTGTAGGCGCGACGGTGCCCCTCAGCCAGGAGCGGTGCGAGCAGGCGATGCGCCTCCTCGGGTCGTCCGGCCGCCACTGCCTCGTGCGTCTGACGCAGTGCCAACCACGGAGACACAGGCATCGTGGAACGCCACCTGGGAACGGGAGCCAGTATGGTTAGTGTACCAGATGGGGCCGGCCGTTGGTTCGCATTGGCTCTATGCCCTGTGAGAACCAGCCACGGTTGTGTGGGCGTGCCATTCGCATGAAGGCTCGCCACTCATACCAGTATAGAGAGCCGCTGCTCTGTGTTCTATTTCTCACACGAACAGTCGTAGGCGACTGTCGAATCTATCTGGCATGCACGTCCTGAAGGCGTCGGCGTCATGCGGCCCGCTTCGTTTCCCGTGGCGGAGTGTGATTCTCCATCGCCGGGGCACGCTGCGACCGCCAAACCAGGGAACGGAGCACGCCCCACGAAACAAGTATGCCGCCGAAGCACCACCAGTAGAGTGGTACGTTCCGCGGCCACCACGCCCCGACCGTCCAGGCACTCACGGCCAGCACACCGCTCCACAACGAGAGCAGTACGAAGTCGCTGCGAAGCTCGGGTCGCTCGGAAAGGAGTCTCGCCAGAAGCCAGAAGCCCGGCACGAGAAACGGCACGAACCAGCGGATCGACACGCACCAGCCG
Organism: uncultured Frigoriglobus sp.; assembly: GCA_964422915.1. GTDB lineage: Bacteria > Planctomycetota > Planctomycetia > Gemmatales > Gemmataceae > Gemmata. Next base: position 9,770 of record CAYRDG010000069.1, read on the forward strand.
CCGTGATTCTTCGAGAGTACACCGTACAGTAACCACCCGGCCACGCACCACGCGAGCAGTGCGAGCAGTTCCGTGCGATGCCGTTTGCCCCACTTCAACGCCGGCCAGCCAGCCGCCAGCGCGAGCCACAACGCCGAGTTGTGTGTGAGGAAGCCCTTCCTCCCAACGAGCAAATCGAGCGCGTAAGTGAACTGCGCGAAATAGCGCGTACGCACGATGCCGGTCATGGTGGTGGCAAACGGACTGCCGGGCCAGTTCAGATACTCCGGGTGCATGTTCAGCGGTTTCAGCCAGTCGCCGCCGATGGCATGGTTGATCGCATGACCTGTCGCGATGCACGGCAGCATCGCGAGGCCACACACCAGCACAGCGGATATTCGGCGCGTGCGAAGCACAACGACCGCGAGCACCACAGGCACGAGCGGTGGGCCGACTCCGTAATCGAGGTTGTACGCGAAGCCGGTGAGGAAGCCCGCGCCGAGGAGGGAACCCCACGCGGCGCGGCCTTCGGCCGCGCGATCTGCAACTCGGCATAGACACACGCACACAGCTGCAACCGCGCCAAGCTGCGCGATGTGATTGTTCACACTCCGTGTGTATGCCGGCAGGATCGTGCAAAGAGCGAAGGCCGCCAGCCAGGCGAGACGCCAGCCGGGTCGCAGTCCGGCACGCCGGCCAAGATTCCACATGCAGCCAACAGCAACCGCGTAACCCGTGCCGCTGAGCAGCACACAAATCACCCACGCGAACACGTCCGGCCGCTCGGCGGGGCGCGGCAACCCTAGCGCCATCAGAATACGATACGCGCCAGCGATCGGGAGGCTCACCAGTGGCGGTTTGTCGGAGTAGTAGCGGTTGTGAATCCGGAGTTTATCGAGCGTCCCGGCACGCAGGAGTGGGTTGTCGGGATCGTAAGGCGGCGTGCCACGCGCGAAGAGTTCGGGGTTCGGGAAGAGGAAGACGCTGCCATCGACGCAGAATGTGCCGCGTTCAGCGAGCGACTCGACCGAAGCGAGCCGGCTTCCGTCGTTCCACGACGCGGCAAATGGCCGCGCACTCGCGGCCGCGAACAGCAGTGCGAATGCCGCAAGCGCCCACGCCGCAGCGGGATGATCCGCCCAACGCCCCATGCTGCCTCCCAGAAAACGTCGGGAAGATAGCGAGCTTCGGGGATCGACGCAACACCGGCTCGGCAGGTCAGTTGAGGCCGGGAGTCAGAGTGTTTCTTTGCTGACATCAACCCGAGCTATTTGATTGTCCTTCAGGGTTCGCCCCTGCTCGTCCTTCCGTTCCACAGGTCCGCTGGCAGAGCGGGAGAAGGAGAATCAAACGTGTACGATTGAGTCAGTTGATCTTTCAAGCTCCCAGGGTAAGTTCGGCAGTCAACAGGCTTTGAGGTCAGACTTTGAGGTGCAGGGAGTTGTGGTAAAGAAACAGAATCATGGCAGTAGAGCGAGATGAGCCGACACGATACTCAGGCTGACTCTCTCGGAGCAACTCGCCTTCCGGAAGACGCTGCACGCGCCCATCCGTCTCACCGGCGCCCAAAAGGAGCTGGGCGGGTTGATGCGCGGAGGCGGCGGAGACGTGAAGGTTAATCCCCCATGCTGAAGAACACCGCCGGAGCCGCGACGCTTTCCAGCGCGTTGATGCGGGCCAGCGCCTTGCGGAAGCGGCCGGTGGCGGCGTAGTGCGTCACGATCACCAGCGGCACTGGGCCGCCGCCCTCCTCCTCCGCCTCGTGTTGCACCAGACTCGAAATGCTGATTTCCTCATCTGCCAAGATGCGTGTGATATCGGCGAGCACGCCGGGCCGGTCGGCGACGAGCAACCGCAGGTAGAAGCGGCTCCGTACGCGCTCAGGTGGCTCGACCGTGAAGCCGCGTCCCTCGCGGCTCCACAGTTTCGCCGCCGTGAACGTTCGCTGTGCGCGTCCTACACCCAGGTCGATCAGGTCTGCGACCACCGAACTCGATGTCGGCATCGCGCCGGCACCTGGCCCTTGATAGAGCGTCTCACCAACGATGTCGCCGTACACCAACACTGCGTTATACGCTCCACGCACCTGCGCCAGCAGATCGGTATGACGCAGAAGCACAGGGGCGACATGCAGGGCCACTGTGGGCAGAGTGTCGTGAGGCGTTCCCGATGTGGCATCCGACGGGAGCATCGACCCACGACCACCTTTCCCACCATTGCCCCCTGTCCATTGCGCGCCACCTGTCCAGGCTTCTGCCAGTAGTTTGATCGTATAGCCGAGTTCGTTGGCGAATCGAATGTCCATCGCGTCGATGGTGTCGATCCCCTGCCGGGCAATCTCGTGAGGTCGGGCCGTCACGCCGAAGGCGATTTGTGCCAGGATCGCGAGTTTGTGGGCCGCGTCGCTGCCGTCCACATCCAGCGTCGGGTCCGCTTCCGCGTAGCCGAGTTTCTGCGCCTCGGCCAGCGCTGCGGCGTAGCCAAGATTTCGCTCGGCCATCGCAGTCAGGATGAAGTTCGACGTGCCGTTGAGAATCGCCTGAATCGCAGTGACTTGATTGGCTGCAAGGCTCTCACCCAGCGCGCGAATGACTGGCACACCTCCGGCCACGGCGGCCTCGAAGCAAACGGCACGCTCCGCCTTCCGTGCGGCCTCGAAGATCTCCGCACCGCTATCCGCCAGTAATGCCTTGTTCGCCGTCACAACGTGTTTGCCGGCCGCCAGCGCATCGATCACCACCTTCTTGGCAGTCGTCGTTCCGCCGATAAGTTCGACCACCACCTGCACAGTCGGATCGTGAATCGCCGCGGCGATATCGGTGGTGATGATCTCGCGTGGAATAATCGAATCGCGTACCTTCGACGGATCGCGAACGGCGACACGGCGCAGCACGAGCGCGCGGCCTGCACGCTGGGTGACACGGCCGGCGTGTTCGGTCAGCACGCGCGCCACTCCACCGCCCACAGTGCCGCAACCGATTAACGCGATGCCAAGCGTGTCGCTCATGGTGCTCCGCCTGTTAGAAACGTAGGGCTATTATCGCGGCAAGCCCGTGGGCGGCCACACGAGGCAAAATGGCGGCGCGAAGCCAGGCCAGACCGCCTGACGAAGACCAATCGCCCGGGTGCCCCTGTAGATTTTGGCAGTCGGAAAAGGGTATGATATTCGCAGTTGCAA
>CAYRDG010000070.1:0-12586 GCA_964422915.1 uncultured Frigoriglobus sp.
CGTGGCAGCACGAAGCCCGTGCGCGCGGCAGTTGCGGCCGCACCACCGAGTAGCGCGGCGGTCGCGCTCTGGACACGCACACCTGCAAGAATGGGAGCATACGAAGCAGGAGGCGATTCGAGTTTCAACCAGACCGGCGCACCGAGTTCCGGGGTGTAGGTGAACGACGCCAGCCCACGATTGACACCACGCTGGTCGGGGTCGTGGAAAGACTCGACGCGTGCCAGCACCTTTCGGCCGTCGGTGACCGTGCCGCGGAAGTAAACCGGCTGGCCAGTGGGTGTGGTGGCGCGGACGTAGACCTTGCAGGGAACGCCAGCCACAACACGATCACCGCATTCCGGGAAGAACTCGACATTCACGCGATTCCCAATGACGGGCACACGCGCGGCCACCATCTCATCGCCGCGCGGCGTGCGGAACGTAACTCGCAGTTGCACGTCGCCGTTCAGCACCTCGGGCGGCAACGCGAAGCGGAGCTTCGCCCGACCACTGGCATCGGTGGCCTTCGCAAAGGTGACATCCTCAACCACACTGCCATCCACCGTGACGTTGACACCCGTGACGGCCACGTTCGCGGCTGGCTTCTCTTCGAACATCAGTTCGGCCTGCGCCGCAACCTGCTCGCCAGGTATGAACGACGCCTTCTCGAAGTGGATTTCCTTGCGGTAGTTGTCCGTGTCGCGGCGCACCGTGATGGTGCGTGTGACAGGCACGGGAATAGTGGGCGTGTGGTTGCCGGGTTGCTGCAACTCACTGAGCCGCAGAACATAATCGCCATTGGGCAGGTCTGGCGGAAGCACGAACTCGCCACAACCGACGCCGCGCAGCGGCTGCCCGCCAGGACCGAACACTGGCGAAACAGCCCCATCCGTTCCGACGCTCACGAGATCAGTCGTACCGTAGGTGATCGCCCCGGCGACATGGCCGCGACTGTGTGGGAACCGCAGTTCATACTTCAGCGTCTGCGTGCGGGTCGGTGGCTGGAACGTGGTCCGGTCGAGCGTCAGCGAGCGGAAGAAGAGCCGTTCGCCAGGGCGATACGCGGTCTTGTCGGTCGTGAGAAGCGTGGCGTAGACAGGGCCGGCGAGTCGCACGCGATTCTGCAACACGGTGCGGGCTTTCGTCTTGCCATCCACCTCGGCAACAACGAGGAACAGCTCGGCACCAGGCTTCACCTTCTCCCACGCGCTGGCCGGAAGACGGAGCGCGTGCCGCCGTTCGGCAGTGCGTTCCAGATCGATCGACTTTGTGAAGATCACCGCATCGGAAGCATCGACTGCGTGAACCTCGGCAACGAGCGATTTGCCGGTGGCACGCCAGAGCTTGCGGCGATCGTTAACGACGACCACGAAGTCGTTGGGTGCGCCAGGCTGAATGCTGGCGGGCTTGAGCACGTCCACGGAGAACTCGTGCGCGCTGGCGGTGCGAGACTCTTGTTCTTCACGCCATTTGTTGAGCACACCCGTGCGGGCCTGTTCGGCAGTGGTGAGCCGGAACTCCGCATCCGTGAGCGACCGCTGCCGGCTCGCCTTCAGCGATTCGACCTCGCGTGCGGCAGTATCCACATTCAGGCGAGCCGTCTCGGCCGCGATGCCGGCGCGCTCCGCATTCTGGAAGAGGCCGAGTACTGGAATCACAGTACCAGGGATGGCGACGAGCACAGAGGCAGCTACCACCCACGGGAGCACCGTGGCCGCGCGGAATCTACGCCCCTTCAAGCGAATCGGAGCAACCGCCGGTACGACACTGGTGCCGGTGGCTGGTATGGGCTTCGCGTCGGGTGGCTCGAACTTCATCGCCGGGAATGCGGACTTGGCAGCGCGAGCGATGAGACCCTGCACGCGTGCAGTCTCGTCGCGACTCGCCGCACATGCCGCGCACGAGGCGAGGTGCGTATCGAGTTCCTCGGCCTCGCTGGCATCAAGCAGGCCGTAGAGGTGGTCGAGCAACAGGTTGTGGCAGTGTTCGCAGTTCATCGTTATGAAGAGGGCCGGTGCGGGTAGAAATCCGAGCTATCTCAGACGCAGATTTTCCCCATCCCTCATCCCTCCTCCTTTCCTTCTCCAAGCACCTTGCGCAGTTTGATGAGCGCGGTGCGCATCTGGGTCTTCACGGTGCCAACAGGGGCATTGCGGATCTCGGCGATCTGTTCGTAGGTCAGGTCGCCGTTCTGCCGCAGCAGGAAAACCTCCTTCTCGTCCTGGCGCAGTTCGGTAATCGCGAGCCGGAGGCGGTCGAGGGCTTCCTGGTCCTCAACCAACTGCGCCGGGGCAGCGTCTCGGGTGGGGAGCATCACATCGTCCTCCGGCAGCGGGCGGCTCTTGCGGTTCCACGCGGATCGCTGGAAGTCCTTCGCGGTGTTGAGACCGACGCGGAAGATCCAGGCCCGAAGGTTCTGCACGTCGGGCACGGAGGCCCTGGCACGCCAGCATTTCAAGAACGCCTCCTGCGCCATGTCCTGGGCGTCTTCGGCGTTGCCAAGCAAGTAGAGGAGCGTGCTGACCAGCTCGTCGCGAAGCTGGTTGAACATGGTGACGAGTAGCTCGTCAGGCGTGCAGGCACCGGCCCGAACCGCCGGCGGTGGCGTTCCGGTGGTTGGTGAGACCGGGGCGGGCGGTGGCTCCGTACCCGCCGACGGCCGCACGATCGGTGGCGCGCCGGATTTGGCCATGTCCTCCTACCAATCAAGACGACGACCGGCCGCAAACGGATTGAGAAATGCGCGCAAGTGCCGATGGGTCATCTCCGCATCGTATCGGGAGTCGGCGTGCACCGGCAAGCGGAAAGAGCATGCCTCAAACGGAACGGCGGGTATTGCAAGCGTTCGTGAGTCGCGCACCACACTGGTATCAGCCGCTGGTGAGCTGCCAATAATCCATCGCGCATTTCAGACGGAACAACATCAGCAGCGCTCCCACGCACGACAACCCGACACGCACGGGAATCGTGAGCCGCACGGACCTCACGCGGTCACTGGAATTCGCAATACTGCGTTTCAGTCACGAATTGCAGCAAATCTCGCAACATTCCGCACGCCCACCTGGGCACGAACACCACTTTGTGACACTTTTCACTTGCCCTCCTTGCAGGCTATCGGTTAAGGTAACGCTCTACGCATCAACACGCGGGGGAGTTGCGATGCCCGCCGATCTCTTCGACCTGACCGGGCGTGTCGCGCTGGTCACGGGCGGGAATAAAGGGCTGGGCAAGGCAATGGCTCGCGGTTTCGCCGAGGCCGGCGCGGATGTGATCATCGCGAGCCGGCACGAGAGCGAATTACAGTCATCGCTCAACGAAATAGTGGAAGGAACCGGACGTCGCGGAGTCTATCGCGTCACCGATGTCTCTGTCAGGGAAGATGTCAGAGCGCTTGCTCGTTTCGCTCTCGATTCGATGGGCCGCGTGGACATCCTCGTCAATAACGCAGGGATGAACGCGCCACAGGCAGTCGATGCGATTACCGATGAGACGTGGGATCGCGTGCTGGAAGTGAACCTCAGCTCGGTGATGGCACTCACCCGCGAGTTGGTGCCGCAGATGAAGGAGCGACGTTGGGGGCGAGTGGTTCATATTTCGTCCATCATGGGGCAGGTGTCGAAAGAGAAACGAAACGTCTACTCGGCGACGAAGGCGGCGTTGATCGGAATGGTTCACGCCAGTGCCCTGGACCTCGGTCCTCATGGCGTGACGATTAACTGCCTCGCGCCTGGGCCGTTTCTGACCGACATGCCGATGTCGGTCCTGTCAGAGGCCGAGAAGAAAGCCTTCGCGGATCGCACGGCACTGGGTCGCTGGGCGCAACCCAGGGAGTTAGTCGGGCCGGCACTCATGCTTTGCAGCGAAGCCGGGAGCTACATCACTGGCCAGACGCTATTTGTGGATGGAGGCTATCTCTCTCGCTGAACGTCCATTGCACCCGACTTGATTTGGACACAGATTCGAAGGTAGAATTCAGTTTGAATGTAAGCGAGCTTCGCCGATCCACTCCCGGCCAGCCGCCAAGCGGAAGGTACTGCCATGAATGCGTGTCTTCCTCTTCCAGATGCTGTTGCGTTGCTCAAGAAGAGCGTCCACCGCGAGTGCATCGAGGAAGAGAACAAACATAAGTGGATCGCCAGCGAGAAGGCGGGCTACGACCTGGGCGAATCGTCTGTGCGCCAGTGGGTGAAAGAACACTGGCATGGCTACCTCCGGGCCAGGTGGGTTGAGCATCTGCAGGGGAAGTGCTTCTGGATCGAACTGGACCGCGGCGACTTCGGACTGCTCCAGCGGGAGTTCCAGAACCAACGAGACCTCCTCGACCGCATCCTGGATCAACTCGCCGCCGGCAAAGAAAACCTTGATGTGCTCGCCTGGGCTGTCAGCAACAACATTCCGACGGAATCTGTCAACGAAATCCTCGCAGCACTCGACGTAAACAGCCGCCGTCTCTCGCACCGCTTCGAAGCCTCGCTGCTGCAAGCCGCACAAACCACCTGACCGGGCCTGTCTGCGACACTCTCTCGCACATCACGCCAAACGCGATCCTGGCTCCGACTTCGTTCTCCCGCTTTTGACCGGCGAACTGGCATTTCCCCATTCTCCCGGATTGCTTACCATCCTCTCCCCACGGACGGGAGGACCCCATGCGGGAGCGGTTGCGCGACTACGCCCTTTTGCTGACCATCTCGGCCCTACTGACGCTGCCCAACCTCGGCGCAACGAGTCTCTGGGATGTGGACGAAGGGGTGAACGCCCAGGCCGCGCGAGAGATGCGCGACAACGGCACCTGGGTTATCCCCACCTTCAACTACCAGCTCCGCACAGCCAAGCCCGTGATGCTCTACTGGTTGCAGCGCGCGAGCTACGCCACGTTCGGCGTCAGTGAGTGGTCGGCCCGGTTGCCATCGGTCTTCGCCGCGTGGCTCACTGTGCTCCTCACTTACGAACTGGCCCGGCGGATGTTCGGCCGGGCCACCGGGCTGCTCGCTGGCATTGTGCTGGCCTCGGCCTTCGAGTTCTCAATGCTCGCTCACGCGGCAACTCCCGACGCGACACTCCTGCTGTACACCGTTCTGACCTACTTCCTCTTCTGGTCGTTCCACGAAGGTGGATCGAACCGGTGGTGGATGCCCACAGCCGCAGCCTGTGGGCTGGCGATGCTGACGAAGGGTCCGGTTGGGGTCGCGTTGCCGGGGCTGGTCTTTCTGCTGTACTTCGCGTGGAACCGCGAGTTGAGTCGACTGCTTGATCGCCGCTTCTTCGGGGCGCTGCTGGTGTTCCTGTTAGTCGCAGGGCCGTGGTACGGGCTGGTGACGGCGGAAACTCGCGGCGAATGGGCACGAGTCTTCTTCGGCCGTGAGAATCTCCAGCGGTTTTCGATGCCGATGGAGAACCACCGTGGCCCATTCTTCTACCATGCCGCGGCACTGCTGGTGCTGTTCGTGCCGTGGAGTATCTTCCTGCTCGCGGCGGTGTGGTACGGGGTGAAGGCGGCGCGCCTTCCCACTGAGCCACGCCCCTTCCGGTTCCTGGTCTGCTGGTTCGGCAGCTACCTGGTCTTCTTCTCGGCCGCAGCGACAAAGTTGCCGAACTACATGCTCCCGGTCTATCCGGCGCTGGCTATCCTTACGGCGCGATTCCTCACACGCTGGCACGCCGGAGAACTGACACTGCCACGCTGGACGATGCCCGGCGCGGTGGCAGGACTGGTGCTCGTTGGTGTTGCGGTGGTGGGCGGATTGCTCGTCGCTGGTGGTGTGGGGAACGTGCTGCCGCCGAGTGCGCGAGTCTTCCCAGGCGCGGAGCGATGGGCGATTCTGGGCGTGATCCCACTGGTGGCAGCGATCGTGATGCGGCTGGCGTTGAAGGCGAATGACCGGGGCAGATTCGTGCGCGTGATGGCCGGCGGTGCAGTGGCGTTTACAGCCGCAGTCGCGGCCTTCGCCTCGCTTCCCATCGACGCACGCAAGGCGCCGAAGGAACTGGTTCGTGAGAGCGGCGTGGCCGATCCGTCGCGCGACCTGAGGCTGGCACATTGCGACTGGTTCCAGCCGAGCGTTGTCTTCTATTCAGGGCGTGAGGTACGAGAGATGAAGTCCGCGGAAATGGCCGCGGGTTTCCTCGCGGTGCCAACGCCGGGCTATCTCTTCATCCCGGCTAGCACCTGGGAACTCGTGAAGCCAAAGGTGCCTGTACCAACACGCATCGCCGCACGCCACTACGACTTCCTGCGCAACCGTGAAATCCTCGTTGTCACGAACGATGCGAGTGCCAGTGTCCGCCGCGCGAACGCCGACTCGTCGTCACACGCGCCGGGGCGAATGGAACCGAATCGCGAGTCGGTCGCGCATCCACTGGGATGGACCGGCGCGAGGGAGTGACACTTGACGTAGCGACCGCCAGTGGCTCGTTTCTAGCCACGGGCGGAGGCCGACATCCCCAATCGGGTTGTTCTCCAACGCCAGTTCCACGACCTCATTCAGATACGGCGCATCGGCCAATGCCCGGACGCCCTCGTCGCCGATGCCGCAGTTCGCCAGCCGCAGCACGGTGAGCCGCACAAGATGCGGACAATTCACCAGGAGTTGCGTTCCGTCGTCGCTCAACCGTTCGTTGAAGCTCAGATCGAGTTCGCGCAACTTCACCGCGCCTTCTGCACCCACAGGACGGAAAAGGATGGCCTGTGCCGCGGCTGCATTCAGCCCGTTGCCGGCCAGATCGAGCACGGGAACGCGGAGCAGGTTGTGCGCACCGGGCAACGACGCGAGTCGCGGCAGGCCCACCTCATTGCCCGCCAGACCAAGACGTTGAAGCGATCCGAGCCGTTCCGAGCAAGCCAGCGCCACTGCCCCGGACGGACCAAGGCGATTGCCTCGCAGTTCCAGCCGTCGGAGTTTCCCCAGATGCTGCGATGCGGCCAGCGCCCGCGCACCGGCCTCGCCGATCTCGTTCTCGCACAGGTCCAGTACTTCGAGGTTCGCCAGATTCGGCGAATGCGCGAGTTCGCTAACTGCGTCGTCACCGAGTCGGTTGCGTGTCAGCGTGAGCCGTTTGAGCGCGGCCACATGCTCGGAGCGTGCCACAGCGCGTGCCAGCGATTCGCCAATGTGCTGACCATGGATCGTCACCGCGGAGAGTCGGCTGAGGTATGGCGATTGAAGTACCTCCGTGAGGCTGTCGCCGACATCGAGTAGGTGAACATGTTGCACGGGCGAAGCGGTGAAGATTTCGTGCGCCTGTCGCACGAACTTCTTCGCCTCCACGTTCAGCTCATCCACGAACCCTCGCCGGAAAACGAAACCACCAGCTAGTTTGCGCAGCGGGGCCTCCCACGCTTCGCGATGCGCGCCCAGCAACGCTTGCTCCTCGACCAACAAAGCCCGACGTGCCGGGGCATCCTCGTCCAGGTCGGCCAGCGCCAGTTGCACGCGGATGAAGCGGCCACGCGGGTCGCCCTCCTCGTCGAGCCAGTCGGCGAAGATCAGACGCGGCGTGTCGTCGTCGGGATAGGCGCGAATCCGTTGGAGGAACGCTTCCGCGTCGGTCTGCATCGCTGACCTCAAGTGAGGGTGCCATTTCAGTTTAGCACGACCGACTGCCTCTCTGGTTCCAGCCGTACTTCTTCGCCATAGCGAATCAAAAATTTTCTCTGGACGAATATTTATATTTCGCTTAACCTAATCACCTGATTCGTTTCGACTTACCTGGTGAGGGAGTGCCATGCGAATCCAACCGCAACGCGGATGCGGATTCACACTGATCGAGCTGCTGGTGGTGATTGCGATCATCGCAACGCTGATGGGTCTCCTGCTTCCGGCTGTGCAGAAGGTACGTGAGGCCGCGAGTCGGCTAAAATGCCAGAACAATCTCAAGCAATTGGGTACGGCGTTCCACAGCTACGAGGGCATGGCCCGCGTCTTTCCGCCAGCCTATGTGACGGCCGATCCCAGACGCGATGGAAGTGCGCACGGCATCACTTATGGCGACGCCTCCCACAACGGACCACCCGGCTGGGGCTGGGGGGTCTTCCTCCTGCCGCACATCGAGCAAGATAACCTGTACCGTGCGTTCCACCTGAACGAGCCGTGCTGGTCGCCTGCAAACGCGGCCTCAGTGCGAACGAAGGTCGCGACGTTCCTCTGCCCGTCAGCGACAGGCGGCAGTGATGGCTTCGAGGTACAGATGCAGGGCGTCGACTTGCGACACGGCGCGCCACTGACCCGCTCCGACGGTTCGAGGATCGTCTTCGCCCACAGTCACTACGTCACCAACGCCGGGATTCACCAGCCCTGGGGCCGCGACCCGGCGTATTGCTACGACTACGACAAGCCCGAACCAGTCGCGGCCAATGGCGGCCAACTGGCACGCATCGACGGGCCATTCTACCGTAACTCGAGAGTGACCATCGCAATGGTAAGCGATGGGCTATCGAACACGATCTTTCTTGGCGAACACAGTTCCGTGTTGAGCAACAAAACGTGGGTGGGCGTGGTTCCCGGCGCGGTCACGCCGCCGCGGCTCGATCTGAGGCCGTGGCCCTCGGAGAACAACGGCGCCGGCTGTCTAGTAGGTGTCCACAGCGGGCCAGACACACACGACCACCCGCAGGTCATCATCCACGCGCCTAACAACCCCTTCGGCCACACCGATGAGATGTGGGGCGAACACGGCACCGGTTGCAACGTCCTTCTCGGCGACGGCTCGGTACGCTTCGTGAGCGCCTTCGTCAATCCGTTTGCCTGGGTCGCCATGTCCACACGCGACGGCGGTGAGGTGGTGAATGGCAACAACTGAAGACCGCATACGTCGCCAGCGCGTGGGTCTGATCTGCGTACTAGTGCCGCTCGCGCTGGCTGCCGTCGCGGCATTGCTCGCATGGAATCGCACGCCACAAGTGGGCGCCGACGAGGAGGTGTTCCTCACTGTGGACGCACTGTTCACAGCCGTGACCGCACGCGACGAGCTACTCCTGACACAGTGTGAAGAGCGGCTGAAGTCGCACCGCGCCGCAGGCAGATTGCCGACAGAAGCGGCCCGCGTACTGGAGCGGATCATCGCGAAGGCCCGCTCTGGCTCGTGGGAATCTGCGGCTGAACGACTCTACGACTTCATGAAAAATCAGAAACGCGAGACTGCGACCGGGCCTCCGCCCCCTCGCAAACCTCCCTTCGAGAAGGGAGGTCGGTAAGCCTCCGCTGCGAGGCGCGGATGCGCCGCGCGGAACGAAAATTCCTCCACACGAAGGGACGATCACAAGTTGGCAAACGACTGACCAACGGGTTACGTTAGAAGGGTGATGGTCTGTCCCGTCACGTGTTCGGAGGGACGCACGATGCGATTCTGGAACCACTGCTGGGCTGCCGCGGCTACCGCCACGTTCGGGCTGTTCGCCGCAACTGCCGCGGGGCAACCTCCGCGCGGCACGCAACCCGACCCGCTCGACGTGGAACGGACGCGGCAACGGATCGCCGATCAGAAAGTACAATCCGAGGTGCTGGAGGCGGTGAAGTTCGCTGATAGCCTGGCGAAATCCAGCCCCACACGCGCCATCGAGAGTTTGCGCAAAGCCCAGCGCGATCTCGTTGACCTCCGAGTTGGCATCAGCAACAACACTCGCAAGCAACTCACCGCATACATTCAGGGCAAGATCGCCGCACACGGCGGCAAGCCGACTCTCGCACCGCCTGGCGGCGTTCAACTCGATCCGCGCCGGCAGGAGTTGAAGGCCGATCAGAAGGAAGTGATCGGCCGGTATTTTGCCGAACTCAAGGACGTGCGCGACGGTATCAAGAGGATCGAACAGTATCAGGCGAGCGGCAAGGGTAGCGATGCTAACGCCGAGATAGTCCGGCTCGCGCGAAAGTATCCAAGCAACCCATCGGTTCTTGCACTCGGGCAGAAGGATAGCATCCAGAACCGGATCAAGGACGCCCAGGCGTACTATGCAGAAAGCGCCTCGCGGTGGGTCGAGAACCAGAAACAGATTAACCTTTCGTCGCTGCCGGCGATCAGCGACGTGGAGTTTCCGAAGGACTGGAAGGAGAAATCCGAGCGCCGCCTGAAGGCGTTCCGGATTCAACTGACCGCGCGCGAGAAGAAGATCCTGGAGGCGCTCGAATCGCCGATGTCCATTGCCTGGAATGAACGACCACTGGAGGAAGCGTTGCAGGACCTCTCCAACCAGATCGACCAACCGCTATTGATCGACAAGAAATCGCTGGAGGACCTCGGGCTGGACCTCAAGAAAGGTGTGTCGCTCCAGGGGAAGGGGCTGTCGGCCCGCTCGGTCCTCCGCTCCATTCTCGCGTCGCAGGGCCTCACATTCGTCGTCAAGGACGAGACGATCCAGGTCGTCACGGTCGAGCGGTCGAAGTCGCTGCTGACAACACGAGTCTACTACCTTGGCGACCTTGTCCAGGGCGTCGGGCCATTCGGCGGCATCCAGTGGGGGCCGTTCTTCAACGCCCAGCAAACGCAATCGAACGTGACAGCACTGATCGATGCGATTCGCAAGGTCGACCCGCTCTCGTGGGATGGCCGCAACACTGGCGGGCCTGGCACGATCACCTACCACGCTCCCACGCAGTCGATCATCGTCCGCAACTCCGCGGAGGTTCACTTCACGCTCGGCAACATGTTTTACGGGAAGAAGTGACCGATCCTGGGCCGTGGTCGGCGAAGGTAGTAGGGTGAACCACTGCTTCGCTGACTCTGGCTCGTAGCCCATTCCTCACTGCTCACGACTCATGTCGCGATACTTTCCCACGGCCGCCGAGTGTGGCCATCACACCATCTTTGGCGGTACGCCGATTCGCACCTTCGCGGGCGACCACGTTCAGCTTTCCCTGGTCGACGTGCCCACCGGGGGCGTGATCGACTGGCACAGCCACGCCAACGAGCAGATCGGCATGGTGACCGCCGGCCGGTTGATGTTCTCCATCGGCGGCGAGGAGCAGACGCTCGGTCCTGGCGACTTCTACTTCATCCCTGGCGGCGTTCAGCACAGGGTTGTTGCTATCGATGGCCCCGCGCAGGCGTTGGATGTCTTCTACCCGATCCGGGACGAGTACAAGTGACCGTGCTGCCTGCTTCGCCGCGCGGTGGAGTCTGTCAGGCCCGGCTGAACTCCGGCTTGCGTTGCTCGGTTTGGATCGGGGCTTCTATCGGCGTGTCGGACGGCGCTTCTGCTGGTTCGTTTTGCTGCATCCGTGGCGTCGGCGACTGGAGCCGCGCGACGAATGCCCCCAGGCGATTCAATCCTTCACGCAATCGGCCGTCGTCCGCGGCGAAACTGACACGGACATGCCCTTCCCCGCTGGGGCCGAACGCAACACCCGGCCCGACCATCACGCGTTCTTCCTTCAACAATCGTTCGGCGAAGGTGCGACCATCCAGCCCCAGCGATGTGACCGCGAGCCAGAACGAGAAACCGCCGCCGGGCATCTCCGGCGCAAAGCCCATCGCGCGGAGTCGGTCGAAGGCATAGCGGCGCTTCGCGGCGAAGCGGTCGCGTGTTTCGGACGATGGCAGATCGCTCAACAGCCGCGCCGCGGCCTGCTGACACACAGGCGAAACGTACGGTGCCGAGAGGTTTGCTGTGAGCTGGCAGGCCTGTACCAGCGGCCTCAGACCGGCGAGCCAGCCGACACGCATTCCAGGCTGCCCGAACGTCTGGGACACTGACCCGGCCGTGATCGTGAGCCGCTCTGCACCAGGCATGTTCGCCAGCGCGCGTGGCCTTTCCCCATAACGGAACGCGGAGAACGACTCATCCAGATAGATGAGTACTCCCTGATTCCTGGCAACCCGCGCGATGTGTTCCAGATCCTCATTCGTCAGGCAGCCGCCAGCGGGCGTTCCTGGATCGCAGATCACCAACATCTTCGCGCCGCGCATCGCCTTCTCGAACTCCGCGGCGACATATCGGCAGTGCCCTTCCTCCATGCGCGTCGCGACCCACCGCACCCGTGCGCGTCGCGACCTTGCGCCGAGTGCGAACAGCGGCGAGGTCGGATCGAACATCACCACGGAATCGCGAGGGTTGATGAAGGCGTCGAGCGCCGCGCTGAAGGCTCCCGTGGCACCGTGAGTCGCGAATACGTCCGAGTCGGCGGCGAGCACACGACCGGCGTCGCGATAGCGTTCGATGATGGCGGCGCGCAACTCGGGCAGTGTGGCAGGCACACGGCCCGGCCCGGAGTGCGAGTCGGTGCGCCCCACACTCACGGCACCGCGTGCTGGCGGCGCGTCGGGCGTTGGCTGATTGAGGTCGATCACATCGAAGGCCAGCGCATGCGGAAGAATGGCACTATCCGTGAGTTCTTCGATGGGTGCGGTGAGGACGCGGTCGGAGTAGTATCGGAGGCAATCGGTGCTGCCCTCAGTGAGCTGGCGTGCCCGTGGGGTCCAGCCAGCGACACGCGTGCGAATCAGGAGTTTCGTAAGCCAGAGTGGAAGTGCCACGACCTTGCCTCCGTGCAGTTGGGCCAGCGATTGTGCCAAACTGCGGAGCGAGGTGTAAAGACCGACCGGCGATTCGCTTGACCGGGAGGTCACTCCACGGTTTGCAGTGGGTCTTGCGGCTTATGGGGTGCGGGATAGG
>CAYRDG010000071.1:0-12093 GCA_964422915.1 uncultured Frigoriglobus sp.
CACACTCGGTCACGAATCAGAGAATGCCTCGACGCAAACCGTGGCGTGACCTCCTTGACCGGCGTCGCAAGAGAGCTTACCATTCTGAGTATCCCGCCTGAATGCGCTTTCGCTTGTGGAACCGAGGGCAGACGCCCACCACCCGTAGACCCAGGCCCCGACCAGGTATTTCTGCCGCACCCCGCTCAATCTGAGCATCTCCTGGAGAATGTCGCCATGCGCCGGCTTGCTTTCGGCCTCATGCTGTCGGCCGCCACGCTGGTGCTGTGCGCGTCGGTCGACGCCCAGCAACCGCCGCCGGGTCTGCCGTCGCCGCGCGTTCAGCACGTCTTCTCCACGGGGATGAAGGCCGGCACCACGGTCGAGATCACCGTGACCGGCTTCGACCTGGACGAGCCCGAGAAACTCCTCTTCGCCCACCCTGGCATCAAGGGTGAGGTCGTGGTTGAGAAGGAACCAACGCCAGACCCGAAGGACCCCAAGAAGAAGCCAGGCAAGGGACGCGGGAAGAAGCGAGCCGCCGGCGAACACACGTTCAAGATCACTGCTTCGTCCGATGTGCCGCCGGGAATCTATGACCTCCGCGTTGTCGGGAAGTGGGGAGTGAGCAACCCGCGTGCGTTCGCGATCAGCGATCAGACAGAAGTGAGCGAGAAGGAACCGAACAACGATGTGCCGGAGGCCCAGAAAGTCGAACTCGGCACCGTGATCAGTGGCGTCTTCTCCGGCGGCACCGACGTGGATTACTCGTCATTCGTCGGCAAGAAGGGGCAGCGCATCATTCTCTCGTGCCTCGCCTCGTCCATTGACAGTAAGGCGACTCCGCTCATCGAGGTGTACGACACTGGCGGCCGCCGTCTCGGCGCGAACCGGAATGCACGCGACAACGATGCACTCGTGGACGTGGTGTTGCCTGCCGATGGCGAGTTCCTCGTCCGGTTGTGCCAGTTCACTTACACCGGCGGCGGGCCAGACTACTTCTACCGCCTCGGTATCAGTACCGCGCCGTGGATCGACGCCATGTTTCCACCCGTTGTGGAAGCGGGCAAGGCAACGCAAGTGACGCTCTACGGTCGCAACCTCCCTGGCGGTCAACCGGCCGATGGCTACACCGCTGACGGGCGCCCACTCGAGAAGACGACCGTGAGCATCACGCCGCCAGCAGACGCTACCACGAAGATCACAAGCCACGGCCGCATCGAACCGACGATCGCGCTGCAGGACGGCTTCGCATACAGCTTGAAGGGTCCAGGCGGCAGCTCGAACCCGGTCGTCATCTATCTGGCGCGCGACAATCTCACGGTCAAAGCAAAGCCAACTCCTTCCGCGGATGCAGCCGAGTTGCTCAGCGGTCCTGGCGAGGTCACTGGCTTCCTCGCGAAGCGGAACACGAAAGACTGGGTCGCCTTCAACGCGAAGAAGGGCGAGAAGTTCACCATCGACCTCGACGCCGAGCGAGTCGGCGCCAGCGGCGACTTCTATTTCTCCGTTCGCGACGGCAAGGACCCAAAACGCGACCTCAGCGGCGAACAGGACGACAGCAACGAACTGCTCCACCCCTTCGGCTTCTACAACCGCACGACTGATCCCGGCGCATACACATTCACTGCGCCAGGAGACGGAAAATACCTCATCGCCATCGGTTGCCGCGATACCAGCTATCTCAGTGGTCCGACCACCGCGTATCGCCTCCGTATCGGGACACCACAACCGGACTTCCGCGCGGTGGTGATGCCATACAGCCGCTACTATCAGACCGGTTCTGCCGCATGGCAGGGTGGAACACAGAGCTATGATGTGTTCGTTCACCGGATGGACGACTACGCGGGTGAGATCGAGGTCGCTGTCGAGGGCTTGCCCGCGGGCGTGAAAGCGGAACCGCTTGTCATTGGCCCGGCGGCACAGTGGGGCGTGCTGGTGCTGACCATTGCGTCAGATGCCAAACCGGCCACAACTCCGATCCATGTGAAGCTCACGGGCACGGCGCCCAGTGGCAAGAAACTCGTCCGCACGGCGCGCCCGGCATCAGTGACGTGGGGAACGCCGCAGCCCAACCAGAACATCCCGGTCATCGCCAAGCTCGATCAGTCGCTTATCCTCGCGGTGCGCGCACACAAGGCTCCGTTTAGCATCAAGGCCGATCTCTCGAAAGCAACCGTGAAGAACGCGATGGGCAAGGACGAGAAGGTGAGCGGGCCGCTCATCGTGGTGCGGCAAGGGCAGAAGGCGACCGTGCCAGTCAAGGTGACATGGGCGATCCCGGAAAAGCAGAACGTCGCGCTCACTGTCGATTCGATGCTCCAGCGGCAGCAAAGCCAGCCGGTCGCTGCTCAATTCGCCGGGCAACCGACCAAGGACAAGCCCGAGGTGGTGCTGAATCTCGACACGCGGAGCAACGCCGTGCCAGGGCACTACACACTCATCGTCCACGGCGTGGCGCAGGTGCCATTCAACCGCGATCCGAAGGGGAAGCAGAAGGTGAACGTGCCCGCCGATGCGTTCAGCAATGCTATCTCCATCATCGTGATCCCAAACGCGGTTGTGAAAATCGCACCTGGCAACATCAAGAACGGTTCGCTCAGGGTGGGTGAGACGGCCGAACTGCCGCTGAAGATCGAGAGACTCAATGGCTTCGACGGTGTGGTGAAGTTGAAGTTCGAGGCACCGAAGGGCATAACGGGCATCACAGCGGACGATGTCACTCTCGAGCCAGGGAAGAACGAGGCGAATTTCATCCTCAAGGCCAGTTCCGGTGCGAAGCCCGGCAATGTCTCCAACGCCATCGTGACAGCGACCGCGCAGTTCGCCGGGAAGTACACCATCACACAGGACGTGAAAGTGAACTTCAATGTGGCCGCCGCGCCCAAGAAGAACCCCAAACCGAAGAAGAAGTAAACGCCACCCGGGAGCCGATACTCCCGATCGCCAAGAGAGATATTCCCATGCGATACCTGCTGCTCGCGATCGTTCTGACTCTCGGCGCCGGTGCCGGAGGCCGCGCGGACGACAAGAAGAACGCGTTCCCGCCGATCCCGATCATCGACCTGAAGCGGACGGAGCCAATCGACTTCAACAAGGACGTACTGCCCATCTTCGAGAGCAAGTGCTTCGTCTGCCACACCGGGAGTGTGACCGAAGGTAAGTTCGACATGGGCAGCCACGAGAAGTTGCTCAAGGGCGGCAAACGCGGCATGGCCGTGGTGCCAGGCAAGTCGGCCGAGAGCAATCTCTTCCTCTTCTGTTCACGTCAGAAGAAGCCGATCATGCCGCCGAAATCGGAGGAGCAACTCAACTCGAAAGAAGTTTCGACCATCAAACTCTGGATCGACCAGGGAGCGAAACCACCCACAGGGATGCGGGTCAAGGACAAGGTCGTCGTGAACCTGCCCCCGATTCTCGTGCGACCCGTGCGAGCCGTGGCCGTGGCCCCGGACGGCAAGCTGGTCGCCGCCAGTCGCGGCAATCAGGTCCACCTCTTCGAGTTGAAGACGACGAAGGCCCAGAAGAAGGGCGAGAAGGACAAGACGGATTGGGTGTATCTCCAGACGCTCATCGACCCGCAACTGAAGACACCCGACGGCAAGACCGCGAAGGCCGCACATATTTCTCTGGTCGAGTCGATGGCGTTCAGCCCCGACGGCAAGACACTCCTGACCGGCAGCTTTCAGGAACTGACCGCGTGGGACGTGGCGAAGGGGATGCCCCAAAAGCACCTCAGCGGCTTCACCGATCGCGTGTGCGCCATCGCATTCTCGGCCGACGGTAAGCGCTTCGCCACCGGCGGCGGGCCGCCCACCGAAGATGGTGAAATCAAGGTGTTCGACACAGCCACAGGCAAGCTCTTCACCGAGGTGAAGGCCGGGCACTCGGATACCGTGTTCGGCGTCGCATTCAGCCCGGATGGCAAGCTCCTGGCGAGTTGCGGCGCCGACAAGTTCGTGAAGGTGTGGGCATTGCCTGGCGAGGCTGGCAAGGAACCGAATCTGACGAAGTCGTTCGAGGGGCACACGCACCACGTCATGGGCGTGGGCTGGACGCCCGACGGCAAGAAACTCGCTTCCTGCGGCGCCGACAACCTCGTGAAGATCTGGGACTACGAGAAGGGTGAGAAGGTCCGCGACATGCGCGGGCATCAGAAGCAGGTCACCACATTGTTCTTCGTGGGCAAGACGGCACAGTTCCTCACTGGCAGCGGCGATACCACAGTGCGAATGTGGAACGCAGACAACGGCGGCAACATACGGTCCTTCAGCGGCGCGCCAGACTTCGTGTACGCCGTGGGAGCCAGCACCGATGGCACGGTGGTTGCCACGGGTTGTGAGGATGGCATTCTGCGTGTCTACAGCGGCAAGAACGGGCAACTACTGAAGGCCGCGTTGCCGCCGGGCGCCGAACCCAAGAAGGACGATCCGAAGAAGAAATAGGGCACGCCGTTCCCACGCACTCCGAGCCGTGAACCGACGCGACCTGCCTCCCCAGGTCGCGTCGGTTCACGGCTCGTTTCTTCGTCTTCCCATCTGGGCTTGACTGCGATCGGCCACCTCCGCTATTCGCCCGCCCACACCGCACGATTTCCGCGCAATCTATCCCACACACCCGTACCCACGGAGGTCGCCGTGTTGACGTGGAAATGGCTTCTCATTGGCGTGCCCCTCCTCGTATGGGGGTGCGCTCCGTCACGGTATCAAAGTGCTTCGCTGGACCAGGGAATCTCGGTGCCGCCCATGTCGACATCGACAGACCCGGCGATGGCAGCCATCCGCTCCGCCAAGCCGCAGATGCGATTCCCCTGCCGGGTGGCGGTCTATCTCAAGCCGCCGGCCAGCAGCGACTGGCGCTGGACGCCCGAAGATAAGGGCGTACTCGATCAGTGTGTGATGGCCCTCAAGAGGGAGGGAGTCGTCGCGGAGGCGTTCCCGCTGCCGGAAATCCTCGTGGGCAAGGGTGAGTTGAAAGAACTTCGGCTCGCCGCGGCGCGATGCGGGGCCGACGCTCTCTTCCTCGTCCACGGTCGAGCACAGACCGACAGCTACAGCGATGTCGCTTCGGTGTTCAACCTCACGCTGGTGGGTGGCTACGTGGTACCATCAAGCCACCGGGATTCGCTGTTCGCGATGGAAGGCGTGCTCCTCGATGTCGACAATGGCTATGTGTATGCGGCCGTGCAGGCCGAGGGCGGCGGGAAGACCGTTCGGCCGACATTCGTCAACGACGAGCGTGACTCGATCACGATGGCGAAGGGGCGAGCTGTCGGTGCCTTTGGCGACGAACTCGTGCGGCGGATGCGCTCGCTGGCCATCGTGATGTCGCGCACGCCGGCGAATACCGCAGTCGCGGGCCAACTGGTCAAGCAACCCGTCCCAGCAGGCGGGCACGTTCTCGCCGAGGTGCTCCGCAAGCCGGCACAGGTGAGCCAGAAACCCGTAACACCGATCACCTCTCTGCCGATTCCGAACGTACCAACCGTACGGTCGCCAGCCATCGTCATCCCGGCCACGGGCAGCACGGCGCCCACCCTGCTGAATATGGGTGCGGTGCCCGTGATGGCGCGGTCGTCGGGCATCACCAGCGGCCTCGTGCCCGTAGCTCTCAGCACCCCTACGCCGGAAGTGCCGCCGATGATGCCTCCGGTTCCGGTGCCCACTCTCCGCGCGGCACCGGCCAGCGGCGGCATCACCAGCGGCCTGTCGTCGAGTACGGGAGAGTCGAAGTAGCCACTCGGCGGACAGCCCATCCGCTCGGGCCAAGAATGCGGGTATAATTGCGTGTCAGGGCTAGCCTCACCCGGCTTGCCCTGCTCGCGGCGCGGGCTATGTGTAACGCTGGCCCCGACGCAACTGCCCCGACGCGACACCCGGAGCATCTGCATGTTCAGCGAGAACGCAGACTACGTTGACGATCAATTCCGGCGGTGGAAGCAAGACCCTGGCTCCGTTGATGCGACATGGCAGGCATTCTTCGCCGGAATGCAGTTCGCAGGCCGGTTGCCTGGTGAAGCACAGGTGGCCCATGCCGCTCGACAGGATGCCGTTCCCACCGATGTTCGCGTACAGACCGGCGTCACGCGGCTCATCTTCTGGTATCGACAGGCCGGCCATCTCCAGGCTCACACCGATCCGCTCTCGCCCGACCCGCCGCCGCTCAATCCGCTTCTCTCTCTCGAAAACTTCGGACTAATTACGGACGACCTCGAACGCACCGTGGACGCCAGCGTGGTCTTCGGCCGGCGTGAGACGATGCCCCTGCGCGACCTGGTGGAACTGCTCCAGGAAACCTACTGCGGCACGGTCGGCTTCGAGTACATGCACATCGACTCGATGGAGATGCGCCGGTGGATCGCCGAGCGTGTCGAACTGGCACGCGGCCAGCCGCGTATGGACCTACGGCAGAAATACCGCGTCCTCCTGACGCTCCACGAGGCGGAACTTTTCGAGAAGTTCCTGCATACCAAGTATGTCGGGCAGAAGCGTTTCTCACTGGAAGGCGGCGAGACGCTCATTCCAGTGCTTGATGCGCTCGTCGAGAAGGGGCCGGGCCTGGGCGTCAAGGAGTTCGTAATCGGGATGGCCCACCGTGGCCGGCTCAACGTGCTGGCCAACACTCTGGGCAAACCATTCGCCGAAATCTTCAACGAGTTCGAGGATAACTTCCTCCCGCAATCGACACACGATGGCGACGGTGACGTGAAATACCACCTCGGTTTCTCCGCCGATGTGCAGACCGCCGATGGCGGCGCGGTCCATCTCTCTGTCGCGCCCAATCCCAGCCACCTGGAGATTGTGGCCCCCGTGGTGGAAGGTCGCGTGCGTGCCAAACAGCGGCAGCATAACGACAAAGAACGCAACACCGGCGTGCCGATTCTCATCCACGGCGACGCGGCCTTCGCGGGCCAGGGCGTGGTCATGGAGAACTTCAACCTGATGAACCTCAGTGGTTACCGCACGGGCGGCACCGTGCACATCATCGTCAACAACCAGATCGGCTTCACCACGAATCCGCGCGACAGCCGCAGTACGCAGTACTGCACCGACATCGCCAAGTTCGTGCAAGCCCCCATCTTCCACGTCAACGCCGAAGACCCGGCGATGTGTGTCGGTATTGCCGAGCTGGCGTTGGAGTTCCGGCAGCAGTTCAAGCGCGATGTGGTCATCGATCTCGTCTGCTATCGCCGGTGGGGCCACAACGAGGGTGACAATCCAGGCTACACCCAACCGCTCCAGGCGAAGGTCATCGCGAAGAAACCGCCCATCTCGACCGTGTACGCGACGCAACTGGCTGCACGATCGGACGACCCAAGCGTCACGGAACAGGTCGTCGCCGACATCGGTCGCGCGTTCGACCAGAAACTGGCCGACGCGCTGCGCGATGCGGAATCGCAGGCCGCCGAGTACCGCAAGGAGATGGAGACGGCGCACAAGCAAGTGAAGGAGATGGCCAGGAAGGGTGAAGTGAAACGCCGCGGCATGACTGCGTTCAGCGGTGTGTGGAAGGGATTCACCAACCGCTACGGCCACGACGCGGTGCAGACCGGCGTTCCCGATGAGACGCTCGATCGCATCGGCGATGCGCTCGGCACCTTCCCCGAAGGGTTCACCGTTCACCCAAACTTGCTCAAGACACTCATGAGCCGCTCGGAGGCGATCAAAAAGCGCGGCAGTGTCGATTGGGGCACCGGTGAGGCAATCGCATTCGGTTCACTCGTACTGGAAGGCACCGCCGTGCGGCTCAGCGGCCAGGACAGCCGCCGGGGGACTTTCTCGCAGCGACACTCCGTCGTGGTCGATTACGAAACCGGAACCGATTACTACCCACTGGGGAATCTTTCACCCGAACAGGCCACATTCGACGTTTACGATAGCTCGCTCTCCGAGGCGGCCGTCATGGGCTTCGAGTTCGGCTACTCGCTCGACGCGCCGGAGTCGCTGGTGATGTGGGAAGCGCAGTTCGGCGACTTCGCCAACGGCGCGCAGGTCATCATCGACCAGTTCATCACCTCCTGCGAGTCGAAGTGGACACGTTCGAGCGGCCTTGTGCTGCTGTTGCCACACGCCTACGAGGGACAAGGGCCAGAACACTCCAGTGCCCGGCTGGAGCGATTCCTCCAGATGTGTGCCGAGGACAACATTCAGGTCGTGTACCCAACCACGCCGGCGCAATACTTCCACTTACTCCGCCGGCAGGTGCGCCGGATGTTCCGCAAGCCGCTCGTGGTGATGACGCCCAAGAGCCTGCTGCGGCTCCCGGCCGCCGTCTCACCCGTGAGTGAGTTCACGACCGGCCAGCACTTCCGCGAAGTACTCGACGACAGGGCCAACCCGGACCTCGTGACGCGCGTACTGGTCTGTTCAGGGAAGGTTTACTACGATCTGGCGAAGAAGCGCGAAGAGCTAGGGACGCAGGCCGTGGCCATCATTCGCCTCGAACAGTTCTACCCCTGGCCGGAACAACAACTCACTTCGGTCCTCGGCCGCTATAGGCGAGCGCGTGAGTGGGTGTGGGTGCAGGAAGAATCGCAGAATATGGGCGGCTGGACGTTCGTCGAACCGCGGTTGCGTGCCATGAACTTCCCCTTCGAGTACGTCGGCCGCGATGCCAGTGCTAGCCCGGCAACCGGCTCGTTCCACGTCCACGAGAAGGAGCAGAGGCTCATCGTGGATGGCGCGTTCGCCGCGACACCCAGCGGACCAATCGGCCCTGGCCGGTTTGGGTGGGTCAACACGTCTGAGCACAACGGCAATGGCGATGTTCACGAGAACCCAGACAGGGCGACCGCCGCGAAAGCGGCCGCCAGCGAGGCCAAGGGGTAGAGGCGCGCGTAGAGCGAATCCGTCGCGCCCACGGAGAGCCTCCGTGGGCGTTCGCATCCTGGAGATGATCCATGCCAGTCGAACAGGTTCCGGTTCCCAAAGCGGGCGAATCGATCACTGAGGCGACATTGAATCGCTGGTTTCAGCCTGACGGCGCTTTCGTGAAGGCCGACGAACCACTCTTCGAGATGGGTACCGACAAGGCATCGCAGGAGGTCGCGGCTCCTGTTTCAGGCATGCTCAAGCAACTCGCCCGAGAGGGCGACACCGTTACGATTGGCGCAATTGTCGCACAGATCGATACCGATGCGAAGGTTCCCGCGGCAACTGAGGCCCCACGCGTGCCGAAGGCCGAGGCTGCCGCCGCCGTAGCATCGCCGGCCGCATCGCGCGTTCTGGCCGAGGCCGGCATACGTGCCGAGGATGTGAAAGGCTCCGGCCGCGATGGCCGCATCACCAAGGAAGATGCTGTGCAGGCCGCGGCTAACGGCAGCGCGGCACCGAGCACGATGCGACCACCCCCGGTGCAGCCGCGAACGTCCGCACAGGTCGCCGCACGCACGACGCGCGAGGCGATGTCGCCCATTCGCAAGCGCATCGCCACGCGACTTCTCGAAAGTCAGAACACAACCGCGACACTGACGACCTTCAACGAAGCCGATATGACGGCGATTCAGGAACTGCGCGCGAAGTATAACCCACTCTTCGAGAAGAAGCACGGCGCCAAGCTCGGCTTCATGTCGATTTTCGTGAAGGCCGCGGTTGAATCGCTCAGATCGTTCCCGCTGGTCAACGCGCGCCTCGATGGGTCCGATATTGTCCACCAGCACTTCTACGACATCGGAGTGGCCGTCAGCACCGAGAAAGGATTGATGGTGCCAGTAGTCCGCGGCGCGGACCAACTTGGCTTCGCGGAGATCGAAAAAGAGATCGGCGTCCTGGCTCGCAAGGCGCGCGACGGCAAGATCACAGTCGCGGACCTGGAAGGCGGCACCTTCACGATCACCAACGGCGGTATCTTCGGCTCCATGATGAGCACACCGATCCTCAACCCGCCGCAGGTGGCGATCCTCGGAATGCACAGTATCCAGAAACGCCCGGTCGCGGTGAACGACCAGGTGGTAATCCGGCCGATGATGTATCTGGCACTGAGCTACGATCACCGCATCATCGACGGCCGCGAAGCGGTGCAGTTCCTCGTCCGCATCAAGGAATGCGTGGAGAATCCCGAACGCATCCTGTTTGAGATTTAGCGATGAGTTCTTGGCTGATTGCTACCTGGAGAACCAATGGCGGATACCTACGACCTTGTGGTGATCGGCGGCGGACCTGGTGGTTACACGGCTGCGATTCGCGCTGCACAACTCGGCATGAAGGTCGCGTGCGTCGAGAAACGCGACGGCAAGGCGCTGGGCGGCACCTGCCTGAATGTTGGCTGCATTCCGAGTAAGGCTCTGCTCGATTCCTCCGAAATGTACGAAGTCACGACGCACAAACTCGCCCGGCACGGCATCAAGGTCGGCAGCGTGGCTCTCGACCTCGACACGATGCTGAAGCGCAAGGACAAGGTGGTCAGCGAACTGACCGGCGGTGTGGCCTTTCTGTTCAAGAAGTACGGTGTTGTGCCGGTCTATGGGACAGCGAAGCTCCTGCGTGGTAACAAGGTCGAAGTGACTGCACCTGACGGCGCAATGAGTACGCTGGAGGCAAAGAATGTGCTGCTGGCCACCGGCAGCGTGAGCACCGAATTGCCGTTCCTGAAGTTCGATGGCAAGCAGATCGTCAGCAGCACCGAGGCACTGAACTTCAATCCGGTGCCGAAGCACCTGATCGTCGTCGGCGGCGGCTACATCGGGCTGGAGCTTGGCTCCGTGTGGCGGCGGCTCGGGGCGAAGGTCACCGTGGTGGAGTTCCTGCCGCGCATTCTCACAGTAGTGGATGCCGAGGTTGCGGCCGAAGTCCACAAACTCCTGACAAAACAGGGTTTCGAGATTCACACCAATACGAAGGTCACGGGGTCGGAGGTGAAGGGCGACACCGTCATCGTGAAGGCGCAATCGAAGGACGGCAAGGAGGTGAGTTTCACCGGGGATCGCGTGCTCGTGGCAGTCGGGCGGCGACCCTATACTGGTGGCCTTGGGCTGGAAGAAGCGGGTGTGAAACTCGACCCCAGGAGTGGCCGCGTGGAGGTAGACGGTCACTACCGCACAAACGTGCCTGGTGTGTACGCCATCGGGGACCTGATCGCTGGGCCGATGCTCGCCCACAAGGCAAGTGAGGAAGGCGTGGTGTGCGTGGAAACGTTGGCCGGCATGAAGCCGCACGTCAACTACGATGCCATCCCCAGTGTCATCTACATCTGGCCCGAGGTCGCGAGCGTCGGATTGACTGAGGAACAGGTGAAAGAACGCGGCATCGAGTATCGCGTCGGGAAGTTCAAGTTCGCCGCAACTGGCCGCGCGAAGGCGATGGACGAGCAAGACGGCTTCGTGAAGGTACTCGCCGACGCGAAGACCGACCGCGTGCTGGGCGTACACATCCTCGGCCCGCGCGCGTCCGACCTGATCGCGGAGTGCGTGACGATCATGGAGTACAAGGGAAGCGCCGAGGACATCGCTCGTTGCACGCACGGCCACCCAACACTCAGCGAAGCTGTGGGCGAAGCGGCGCGCATGGCGTGGAGCGGCACGCCGCTGAACTCGTGAGCTTTCGCCATGTCGCCTTCGGAACTCTTTCGCTTCTGCCCACGCTGCGCGGCACCGCGCGACGCCGCCAACATCGGCCAGATTCCACTACGCTGCGAGGTGTGTGGCATCACATACTTCTTCAACCCCACGGTCGCGGCGGCCGCGTGGCTCCACGATGCGGCGGGCCGCGTACTGCTTATCCGGCGTGCCCGAGAACCGGCGAAGGGGAAACTCGCTATTCCCGGCGGCTTTCTCGATATCGGCGAAACGGCGGAGGTAGGGCTTCGTCGCGAAGTGCGTGAGGAAGTCGGCCTGGAAATCGAACACATCCGTTTCTTCGGCTCGCATCCCAACCACTACCACTACCGCGAGGTGACGTATCCGGTACTCGATCTCGTCTTCACGGCCGATGCGGTGCGGCCGGACCTGGCCCAGTCACTCGACGGCGTTTGCGGCATCGAGTGGCGGTTCCCGGCCGAGGTGACACCCGATGAACTGGCATTTCCATCGCTGAAAGTCACGCTCGCTTCGCTTCAGGTCTGAAACGGGTGTAGCCAAGTTCTCTGGTGGTGCCGGCGTGAATTGGGTAATTTGGGTAA
>CAYRDG010000072.1:0-11759 GCA_964422915.1 uncultured Frigoriglobus sp.
CGCGGGTTCTACATCTGGGGCGGCTACGCCAACCTCGGCAACTACCCGCCGTTCCTCAAGAAGCACGGCCTGTACTTCTCGCAGGGGATCGTCTGGGACAAGCAGCATCCCGTGTTGACCCGCAAGGACGGGAGGGGTAGCCGTGTGGAACGGGTGGGGTTTGCTTGGGAGAGGGGAAAGATATCCTAACTATAGCGACTCCGCTCAGTAGCTGGGCTGCCACTAACACCGACATGCCGCATTGTACTAAGCTCGTGCCACCAGTGATGTGTATGGGTTTCTTCAGGGGGCAGTCGCCCTAATCCTATTGCTGTTACTTCGACATGTGTGTCTTATTCCAGCTTCTGTGAGCCGAACCTCCGAACCTCTGTAAAAATTGACTCTTTAGTACATCCGGCCTAAATGCAAGAATTTGAAGTACGACTTCTTTGAGGACTGAAGACGAAGGTAGAAGACTTGCTATGCTTTTGATAGCAAACCACTATCATTAGCAATAGCCAAAAAATGTAAGGTAAAGTAGACAAGAGCAGCAGCTCGCGATTTTGTCATACCGATAATATCAATCCAATCGTTGAGTTCGTCTTCGACAGGCAACAAGGATTTAAAAACCCGGTTCACTTCCTCCAACTCCAAATCAGGCATTGTTTCCAGTTTTTGACGTATTGCGCCGTCAAATTGCAAGTCGCCATACAGCTCAAAAAAAGGAACAAAATGCTGAAATTTTGTAGGCAGTTGCGACCAGTCTACAAGGTTCATGATCACATCTCTATGTGTTTGGAATACTGATATCCATGCCCACGACAATATTATTATTTTTGAGGATATGAAAAGCCATAGGTTTTGTAATTATCCGAACGCCTGATAATATCGTGGCGAATTGTCTGTGGCTGTCCGAGCGCGCCCCATGTGAAAAAAACTTTTACATCACCCCAAGTCCCTTGGTTGATTGTCTCGTAATAGAATGCCGTAATAAAATGTCCGCCCTTACTATCAGCCGGATCGGGGATTAATTCCACGCTGACGGTTCGGTCGCGGAATTCCAATTTAAATGATGTTGAGGGCAACAGTCCTTCATCACCATATACTTTTAACTGCTGACCAAGCCCTATACGTTCCGCAATCTTCACACCGCTCTCTTCACCTGCTTGAACTGCCTGCTCGTAGAAAAAAGTTAGGCCAAAAGCAGAAACTGCGGTCCCATATTTCGCAGCGAAAGCTGCCGTTTTCCGGCACTGCTCAAGCGTCGTTCTGCTGAAGAGCTGCGATTGCTTAGGAGTTCTTCGTGCGGCTGCGTTGTTCGTTCCCGGGGCTGCAGCTTCAAAAACCTGATCGATGTACTTATTGGCTAACGGATCGGGAATATTCGCTGCTTTCATGGCTTCAAGGACAATCGCACGTTGTTGCGCTGGGGTCTTCGCTGCCCAGTTGGCGCGTGCTTGGTCATAACTGATTCCCTTCGTTCTACCCACGCCATGCTTACGAAGCACATCGTGTGCGGCTGTGTGTTCTTCTTTGTTCAGTGGGAATAAGGTCTGCTCATCACTTCCCCCTAGGAACAAAGAATAAAAGTGATGATAGCCCGGCACCTCTAGTCCACTTGGATCAACGAGATTCGTCGGATTGTTGGCGACATATCGGTACAGATTTACATCGCCTGCTTGGAATCCAAGCGGCGGTGCGCCATAATCAAGCCGCTGCAATGATGCCGCGCGCACACGCAATCGCTCGGTTCGCGGCATTTCGGTAGTTCGTACCATCTTCGTTGCTCCATTATTGAAACTGGATTGGTTCATGAATCACGCCACGAATAGTCGTGGACATCACCTGAAGCGGGATACTCGATGACCGCGCTGAGATACCACATTGCTCGGCTAACACCTTGGCCAAGTCTTCCGGCGATCCGATTTCCCACGGTTCAAACAACCGCGCTCCGTCCGGCACAATTAGAGCCATTAAGTCGCGATAGATACGGCGGTTGTTTGGATACAGCCAGCGTGCCAAGAGATAATCGAGTTGCGCCTCGCGGATTTGTCCAGAGTCATGCATGTGGCGTCCGCGCAGGCTAATGAACGCTCCTAGCATCTCACGCGGTGTCATCGCGTGCAGGTCGGAGCCACTGGTCACGGCGATGGATGGCAGGTTGTCGTGACGGATCAGGTAATCATCCGGGTCTGATTTGAACCCGCCGAAGCCGCTCTGGGTTGCCTCAAGGTTGTGAGTCACTTTTCCGTCATCATAGCGCAGTATGAAGTGCGAACCAACACAGGCCAACGACACCGGCCAACCGAGCCGCCTGCCGAGAGCGACGTGCAACGCCGCCATGTTGCCGCAGGTGCCGCGCCGCGTGTCCATCACGCCATGAAGGAAAAGGTCTGAGGGATTCGTGTACAGCATCTGCTTGATTTCTCGTTGCGCGTCGATGTACTCAATGCCGAGTTCACATTCGACGAACTGGTGCATCACACCGAGACGGAAGAAATTCACGTCGTTCTTCCAATTCTGCGGCGACTGCTGAAACATCCGCTCGGCTTTCGGCAACCGCGCACGGATGGCCTCAGCCCATTCATCGGCGAGCCGTTGATAGCGGGGGATGTCGAGGTCGGCCAAGCTCGGGATGCTCTTGGCCACCAACAGGTTCATTTCGACCACGTCGGCGCGCCTCAGTTCGTCGTCCGAGAGGGCCAGTAGGCGGAGATATTCGGCCACGCAAACTCCCTGCTGGTTGACAGCGTAAGTCGTTGCGATCCAAACAACCGATTGATGAAGGCCGGACTTGATAAAAATTCTCTGCACTCGCACCTTCAGCGTCAACCGGTAACGTTCAAAAAAATGCGAAATGCGGTCCCGCTACGCACTTTGACACGCCGCATCAAATCTGTTCGTTTTAGCTCTGCCAAACGCGATTACTCGTGGGGCATGGGACGAATTCCAACATTTTTCCAGATTCCGTGGCGGGTTTGGCCCGCCTCGGGTGGATAAGCATGTAGACGCCATGTGCGTCGGTAGGAGGGCAAATGGATGAACAGCCACAAGAACCCGCCGATCTGCTCGACTTTGCCAAGGTTCTGGTGAAGCAACTCGTCCGAGAAAGACGGCTTCGTTGGGATGAGTCTCGCCTCGATGATGCGGTCCAAACTCTCGTACTGGCCGGTTTGGATGACTGGAACGACACGCACGACATCGGCTTGGCGATGAACCGGATGCGCTCCCGGCAACGAAATCTCCTGCGGGATTACTGTCGGGAACGTGCCGCCATTGTGCAGTCCGAAACGTGTTTGCCGGAACCCAGCGAGGGGATGCCGAGCTTGCTCGAGCGCGACAAGCGAAGGCACGACCAAACCGACGATCCCGCCGTTTCCGCAGTTATCGAGAATTGCCTCGCGCCATTAACCGAACGGCAACGACAGATCGTGGAGATGAGATTCGCGGAATACACGATTGCCGAGATTGCCCACCGGCTCGGCATCAGTCAACGCACGGTGGAACGGGAACTTACCACAATCCGAAAGGAGAACGACGATGGGAGTAGTTAACTGGGGCGATTCCGTGACGATGAGCGATGGCCCGAAACGCCACTACTGGATTCGGGAAGACTTCGATGTGCAGATGGGGCGTCGGCAGCATCTCGCACCGCGCTCCGAGGACAGTAAGCCAACGGAAGAAACGAAGAAGTCGAGCATGTCGCTGGTCTACCCGAAGAACACCGAAGGGGCATACCGCGAGTTACGCCTGCGCGGTTTGGAGTGCGACGGGATCGTTCTCTGGCAACTCGCCGCCAAGGGGATCGTCACCCCAATCGGCGCTCGCCGGGAGATGCAGTGGAACGGCAAGGATTATCTCGAATGGCGCAAGGAGGACATCGACGCAGCAGCCGAATGGCTTTACGAGGAGGGTCGTTGGTGTTCGTGGACCCACTTTTGCTGGGTCTGCAACCTGAGCTTCGGCCAGTGCATCGAGGCGCGGCAAATGATGTCCATCGAATACGGATACAAGGAGTCGTTCAGTTTCGATCCGGTCGGATTGATTACTGTCATCGAACCTCGTGAGTCCTCGGAAGACTTCGCAGCAGTTCGCTTCTTCCCGAAGGGAACGGAACTCAAAGTGACGAAACTCGGCAAGCGCGAACGCGTGGAGGGCGAACAATGACCACAGCACTCGATGAATTGCTGCTCTCGTCCGCCGAGGTGGCGGTGCAAGCCTCGGCTGGGAAGCCCGCCACGGTGAGCATCATGGCCTACACCGGCGGACTGATGGCCGTGCCGGGTTGGGGGCCGGTCGCCATCGACCTCGCGGGCCTCGACGCGGGCGCGGAGCAGATCAGTCTCTTGGCCGACCACGACGCGACGCTGCAAGGCATCGTCGGACATGGTCGGGCCTCCATCCAAAGCAACAAGCTCCTCGTGCAAGGCACCATTACCGCCGCGACCGAAGCCGCACGGCAGGTCGTGGAGTTAGCCAAGAGCGGGTTCCGGTTCCAAGCCTCGGTCGGCGTTGCGCCGGACGAGTACGAGCGGGTTCGCGCTGGCGAGACGGTGCAGATCAACGGGCAAACCATCCAAGCTCCCCGAAGCGGGTTTACGCTGGTTCGTTCTGGCGTGCTGCGGGAAGTGTCCATCGTGGCGTTAGGAGCCGACGCGAACACGTCGGTCACCATCGCCGCGAAAGCAAAGGAGAATTCGATGCCGGAATTGGAAACTGCCGAGAGCATCCGAGCCGCCGCGCTCGCGGAAACGGAACGCATCTGTGCGATCCGTGAGGAGTGCGGCACGGAGTTCCCCGAAATCGCGGCGAAGGCGATCCGCGACGGATGGGATCGCAACCGAACGCAACTCGAAGTGAAGCGGGAGCGTCGGCCAAAGTTGCCGCACTCCGGGCGGGAACCACGGTACGCTCCGAATCAACACGTTCTCGAAGCGGCGGTCTTGGCCCACATGGGTTGCGACCGGCTTGCCGAGCAGCACCTCGGCGCGCAGGCTGCTCAGCAGGCCCGCGATCTCCGCGCCACGAACTTGGTCGATCTGTGCCGCGCGGCACTCGACCTCGAAGGCAAAGACGTGCCGCACGGTCGCGATGGGATGATTCGCGCCGCGCTCAGCACCTACTCGTTGCCGGTCGCGCTGGGCAACGCGGCAAACAAGGTGCTGATGGAGGCGTACACCGAATCGCCAGCCAGTTGGCGTTCGTTCGCGTCGGTGAAGTCGGCGAACGACTTCAAGGAGCAGATCGGCATCCGCCCCAGCGACACCGGCGACTTGTCGCAGTTGCCGCCGGGCGGTTTGATCCATCATGGCAGCGTAGCCGAGGCGACCTACAAGTACTCGGTGGATACCTTCGCCAAGATGCTCGGCATCGACCGCCGCGACATCATCAACGACGACCTATCGCTGTTCGACGAGACGGCCCGGAACCTCGGTCGCGCCGCGATGCGGTCGCTGTCCGACCTCGTGTACCGCGTCCTGCTCGCCAACGGTGACAACTTCTTCAGCACCGGCAACGCGAACTTCGACGCGGGTGCGGCAACCGCCCTATCGAGTACATCGCTCGGCGCGGGCATCGCGAAGATGCTGGCGCAGCGCGACGACGAGAACCGCGATCTCGACATCCGACCGCAAACGCTGCTGGTGCCGCCCGAGTTGCAACAGGCCGCGAAGGAGTTGCTGCTGTCCGATTACATGCAGCGAGCCAGCGCAGACCTGCCCACCGGCAACGCGCTTAAGAATGCCGTTGCGCTGGAAGTGGAACCGCGTCTGTCGAACGCGGCCCGGTTCACTGGCACCAGCGCGAAGGCGTGGTACCTGTTCGCCAGTCCTGCCGACAGCGCGCTGATCGTAGCCTTCTTGCAAGGGCAGCAGACGCCGACGGTCGAGTTCTTCGGCCTCGATGCCGAGCCGAACAAGCTGGCCGTCTCGTGGCGGGTGTACTTCGACTACGGTGCAGCCCTCGCTGACCACCGCGCCGCTTACAAAGCGAAAGGCGAGATGTAAGCGCCACCCACCGACCCACCCATCCAACCACTTATCGACTGACCCTCTTCGCCTCTAGCGAATGAGGCCGGTGCCCGCGACCGGCCCTCGCTGCAACCCCGCTTCGGGGTTCTGACCTGCCAAGCAGGTACGGCAACGGAGGGGCTATGTCCGACACAACCGAGACCATCGGTGCGTTCACGTTTTCCGTGGCGTGCCGCGAACCCGCGCCCGAAGCGCGGCAGCGATTCGACCAGCGTGCCGAAACGCTGGCCGCGTGGCTCGTCGCGCAATGGCTTCGTTCTCAAAAGGAGGTCAGTAATGACGACCGAGCAGCTTGAGCATGAGTTGGTTCCGTCTTATTCCGATGGCCATCTGTCGCCAGATCATCCGCTTTGGGCAAGCGCTGAAAGTGCTTACCGCAAGGGATACGTGTCCGGTGCGATGCAGGCGAGTCAGTGGCTGCGGCCGGATCGTGTGGACCTCGATGTCGCGCGGGAGCAACGCGAGTGTGTTCGCGACAATCACAGCGTTGAGCAAAACGGTGTTTACCTTTACATCGCCGGTCACGAAGTACACGCCGCCTACACGCGCGGACGCCATCACGCGATGGCGTTCGTCGAGCAAATGTGGGATCGTCCCGACATCGACAATTACGACGTGTTCGCGGAGTTAGAGCGTTGGGTGGAAAACGTCGAGGCGTGGGCCGCCTCGCCGCTCGACCCGGAACACCAGACGTGCCCGCCGCAGCCCGACGACGACTGGCCACCACCGCCCGAGGAGAAACCGGTGCCGCCCGCACCGCCCGCACCACCGCGCCCGCCAGCGGGCAACCTGACGTTCCTCTGGGATGGCTCGCGCCCGGTGTCGCCGACACCGTCCGCGCCGGAGGAATCGTTTACGTTCCCGATGCAATCGCTCCGCGAACTCGTGATGTGCTACCCGCAACTGCGCCCGCCGGTGATTCACGGCCTCCTGAGGGAAGGCGAAACACTGAACGTCATCGCTTCACCCAAGACGGGTAAGAGTTGGCTTGTAAGCGACCTCGCCTTGTCGGTGGCGACGGGCCGACCGTGGCTCGATCTCTTCCCCTGTGAACAGGGCCGCGTGTTGCTCATCGACAACGAGCTTCACAAGGAAACGTCGGCCAGTCGGATTCCAAAGGTGATGGAGGTGCGCGGCATCACCTTGTCGGATTGCGGCGACCGCATCGACGTGGCGAACTTGCGCGGTGAACTGAAGGACATATTCGGGCTGGGCCAATGCTTCGCGCGGATCGAACCGGGCCAGTTCAAGTTGGTCGTTCTCGATGCCTTCTACCGCTTCATGCCGAAGGACAGCGATGAGAACTCGAACGCAACAATGGCTCAGGTTTACAACGTCATCGACGCCTATGCCGCGAAGCTGCAATGCGCCTTTGTGCTGATCCACCACAGCACGAAAGGCAATCAGTCCGGCAAGTCCGTGACTGACGTTGGTGCCGGTGCAGGCGCGCAATCGCGTGCCGCCGATACGCACCTGATCCTGCGTCCACACGAGCAGCAAGACGTGGCCGTCCTCGACGCCGCCGTGCGTTCGTGGCCACCGATCCAGCCGCGATGCCTGCGTTGGACGTTCCCGGTGTGGTCTCTCGCCGATGAACTCGATCCGGCGGATTTGAAGGCCGAGAAGCCACGCCGCAAGCCGAAGCCCGTCGAACCAGACAAGCCAGCACAGCCGGAATGGGATGCGGAGTCGTTCGCGGCATCATTCGTCAAAACGGAACCAGCGACCAAGCTGGCCATCGAACAGGCAGCGCTCAAGGTGATCCCCTCCGAACGCCGGGTCGAGAAGCTGCTCAAGCTCGCCGAGCAACAGGGATTGATTCACCGCTGGAAATTCGCCGCGACCCAACCTGTCCAGTTCGCCATCCGACCGCAACCGAGTAACGATGGTAAGGAGGTCGCGGGGTAGCCGTGTGGAAACGACGATTTTTTCTCTCAATCATTCGCTCTGTGTGTTCTGTACGCGCACCCCCCTTATACCCCCCGTGGGTGCGTGAACGCACCCCGGGGGCGGGTATGCGTGTCCCGCTCACAAGACGAACGCGGGTGGCGAGGTAGCCGTGTGGAAGCGGCATGGTTCCTTCGCCACGAGGTCGAAAGGAAAATTGGCACGCGGAGTAGCCGCACTATTAGGCACACTTTCTTTCTTGTACATGTCCGGGTTTTCACCATGACGCCAACCGAACACGAGATGAACGTCTCGCACCTCCGCGACGGGCTGGGCATGGTTTGCCTGCACGTTGCGCGTACCGACGAACCGGTCATCGTCACCCGCTACCACAAGGGCATCGTGGCCATCGTGCCGCTCTGGGAATGGCAGTTCTTCAAGGAGCTAGAAGCCGACATCCGGGCCGGTCGCAAGCGCATTATCGACCTCGAAGAATCTCTGGAGTTCGAGCCGGAATCCACTGGAACCCTTGCGGATCAGCTTCTAACTGTCAGTCCTGACGCGAGGTGACGTTCGCCTCGCGAAGTTGACAACCCCCAACGGGAGAACGACGATGGCGACCAAGAAGACGACCAAGACGAACACGAAGGGCAAGCCCGCGAAGAAGGCCAAGCCCGCATCGGCACCGGCTGAGAAGCTGAGCCAGATCGCGGCGGCGGAACGGGTGCTGGCCGATGCCGGTGAACCGATGACCTGCGCCGCGATGGTCGAGGCGATGACGGCCAAGAAGCTCTGGGCCTCGCCAGCGGGCAAGACGCCAGCGGCAACGCTGTACTCCTCGATTCTGCGTAACATCCGGGCGCGTAACGCGGTGCGGTTCAAGAAGACCGCGCGCGGACAATTCACTTTGGCATAACCCCAACCACTCGACCATGCCCCGCTGACGCGCGGGGCGTGGTTCGTCACAAGGAGACTCAATCCATGACCAAGACTTTGATCGCGGCGGTCGGGTACGCACGCCGCAGCACCGACATGCAAGAACGCTCGATCCCCGACCAGCAGGCGTTCGTCGAGCGCTGGGCCAGCGAGCATGGCTACCGCATCGTGCGCTGGCACATCGACGATGCGGTGTCCGGCACCAGCACACGCGGTCGCACCGCCTTCGAGCAGATCATCGCGACCGCCGAGAATGGCCGCGACTTCGAGGCCATTCTCTGCTACGACATCTCACGATTTTCACGCGGTGGCACCAACGAAACCGGCTACTACCTGCACCGCCTTCAACTGTCGGGCGTCAACGTGGTCTTCACCGCCGACGGCATCCCTGAAGGCGACGAAGGCGAACTGCTTCAAGGCGTCAAGTCGTGGCAAGCGCGGCAGTACTCGGTGAAACTCGCCCGCGACACCATCCGGGGCCAGATCAGCAACATCCGCGAACGCAAGTCCGCGCCCGGCGGCATGGCCCCTTACGGCTACGACAAGCAGCATCTGACCAGCGATGGCACGCTGCTGCGCACGCTCCGTTGGCTACCCGATGGCAGCAAGCAGGAATTCGGGTCGGATGGCAAGCTGCTCCGCGTCATCGCCGCCGGAATCCACATCAAGAAGGCCAAGAGCGACATCATCCGTTTTGTGCCGAGCTTGCCGGAGCGTGTCGCAACGATCCGCCGCATCTTCGACCTCTGCGTGCAAGGGTACGGTGGTCACTGCATCGCTCAGACGCTCAACCTCGAACGCGTCAAATCGCCCAACGGCGGTGTCTGGAATCAATCGCGGGTCACGAAGGTACTGCAAAACCCGGTGTATCGCGGGGCCATTTGCTGGAACCGCCGGTCGATGGGTTCCATCTTCGGGTTGGATGGCGAGGGGAAATTGCGTCCGCGTAAGGATCGCCGTTGGAGGAAGAACGCCACGGAAGATTGGATCATCTCGGAGGACGTTCACGAACCGCTGGTGGGCAAGGAAACGTGGGCGGCGGCACACCGCGAAATCGCCAAACGCCGTGCCGACGCGGGCAAGGCACGCCCGACGAAGCGAACGCTGCTGTCGAACTTGCTCCGTTGCAAACGCTGCGGACACACCTTCACTACGATCCGCGACCGACGTTGGCCCGGTCCCACCGGCGAAGGTTATCGCGTTTATTCATGTTCCGGCTACCACCGCTACGGCAAGGCGATCTGCGGTGTGGTCAACCTGCCCGGCCCGGCCCTCGACCAGTTCGTGCTGAGGACGATTCGCCAAACCCTTCTCGGCGATCACGCCACGGTCAAGCAGGCGGTCGATGCGTTCGTGCGGGTGATCTTGGCACCGCGAGCGAAGCCAACGCGGAACAAAACCGACGAGCGCGAACTCGACCTGCTCAATCGCAAGATCAAGGCGACCGTGGCGATGCTCGCCGACCCGACGTTCGATGGCCTCGACGAACTCCGCACGACGTTGGTCGATTTGAAAGCCAAACGCGACGTACTCGAAGCACGCCTCAAACAAGACGAAGCGCCCGTCACGCCGCCGCTCAGCGAAAAGGAACTACGGGCGTGGGCGTTGGAGCAGTTCGCCCGTCTCGACGACCTCGTCAAACGCACCGACATCGACCTGAAAGACCGGCAGATGCTCGCAGCGTTCGTCGAGAAGATCGAGGTCAACCCGGAGAACAAGACGGGCGTGGTGGTCTTGCACGCCGGGTTGGAAAAGGCCTACGAAAACGGTTCCACACGGGTACCCCGAGGGGATTTTATGGGGGCTTTTGAGCTCGCCTTCTACGGCTGGAAGGAAGGCGCGGGCCACCTGTTCCTCGGCCCGAACAACGCCCGCGACCTCTGGCAGGTCAAGAAGGTCAATCCGCAGAACATGGTGCATCTCACCGAGAAGCCGGTCGAACTGGCGGTGCGGGCGATGCAGTACTCGTCGCGTGAAAGGGAGAACGTCCTCGACCTGTTCGGCGGGTCCGGCAGCACGCTGATCGCGGCCGAACAGACGGGCCGGAAGGCTCACCTCCTGGAACTCGACCCGCTGTACTGCGACGTCATCGTCGAGCGGTTCGAGAAGTTCACCGGCACGAAGGCCGAACGGATCGGCACGGAGGTGCCGGCATGATTCGCGATGCCCCGGCCAGATCGGCTTTCATTCCGAACCAGTGCCACGGGAATCGCACGGAAATCGCACGCGTCGCACAAGCGTCGCACGGAAATCGCACGAGCGTCGCACGGGGATCGCACGAGCATCGCACGAGCATCGCACGGAAATCGCACGGGGATCGCGTCATCCGCGGCAGGATAGCCCGAACGCCAACGAGAATGGCCCCCGCGAACGGGGGCCAAACGGAGTGAACCGGCGGACGGTTCAAACGGCGGGGACGAGTTCCGCCAGCGGGTACCAACCGGTCGTGCCGTCGTCGAGGGCGAGTTCGGCCAGGCCGGATTTGGCCCACACTGATTCATCGAACTGCACCACGGTGCCGTGGATCGATCCGACGTGGCAGACAGCCCGCCGGCCAATCCGCACCGGCGTTCCGACGTTCGCCGAGCACGGCCCGCAGAGCGGCGTCCAGCCGTCTTCGATGATCGTGGTGCTCGGGGTCGCCCGGCACGCCAAACAAGTCGGAGTCGTCATGATCGTTCTCCCATTTTCAAAGATCGTTCGCGGCGGCACCGCGCCGACGCCAGCACACGATTACGGGTCGTCGCGCCCGGGGGAGGAGCAATTCGATGCGAATCGGCTGGAATTACCGAGATTGTGCCGGGCCAACGAGAAGACGCCCCGCGTGGGGGGCGTCGTGGGCCAAAGGAGGGAGCCCGTGTTACTTCCCGTAACTCTCGAAGTTGAATCCGAAGAGTCCCTTGTCCATCTTCTTGAAGCGGCAGTCGG
>CAYRDG010000073.1:0-11044 GCA_964422915.1 uncultured Frigoriglobus sp.
TCGGCAAACTCGCAGTCAGCGAGATCGAGGGGCTGAAGGCGGCAGCTTCGCTGGGCGTTGGCAAGCCGGCCCCGGCGGTTGCCTC
This sequence comes from uncultured Frigoriglobus sp., assembly GCA_964422915.1. GTDB lineage: Bacteria > Planctomycetota > Planctomycetia > Gemmatales > Gemmataceae > Gemmata. The sequence goes on from CAYRDG010000073.1 coordinate 86, forward strand.
GAAGACGCTCGACGGCAAGGACATCAAGCTCTCGGATTACAAGGGGAAGGTCGTTCTTCTGGACATCTGGGCAACGTGGTGCGGCCCGTGCCGGGCCATGATTCCGCACGAGCGCGAGATGGTTGAGAAGAACAAGGGCAAGCCGTTCGTGCTCGTCAGCGTCAGCGCCGACGACAAGAAGGAGACGCTGGAAAAGTTCCTGGAGAAGGAAAAGATGCCGTGGGTTCACTGGTGGAACGACGGCCAGCAGAGCGAGGTGCTCAAGAAGTACCGCGTCCGGGCGTTCCCCACGCTGTACCTGATCGACCACAATGGCGTGGTCCGGCACAAGTGGATCGGCAATCCAGGTAACAGCAAGATCGACGCCGCGGTCGAGGAACTCGTCAAGGCGGCCACCAAGTCGAAGGGCTAGTGTGCGGTACAATCCGTATGCCACCGAACCGCGGGGTTATGCCCCGCGGTTCTTCGTTATACTTCCCTCATGGAAGCCGGAGCGACACTCTCATTCGATGCGGTGCCAGTAGCGACGCTGCCAGGCGCCCCGCTGGCGGTCGAACTGCTCCCGGCGCCCGACCCGTGGGCCGTGGCACGCACCCTCGCTCACCTCCCGAATCTCCTGTTCCTCGACTCCTCCGAGAAGCACGGCGAACGCGGCCGCTATTCGTATGTGATGGCTGATCCGTCGGGCCTGGTGACAGCCTTCGAGACCCCACGCCGCCTGGCAGCATCGCGGCACCGCCCGGTCACGCTGCCAGGACTGCCCCCGTTTCAGGGCGGTCACGCGGGGTTGTTCGGGTACGCACTCGGCCGGCACTTTGAGCGAATCCCGCTGCCGCGTCACGATGAGTTCGCGCTTCCGGAACTCGCGCTCGGTTGCTACGACTGGGTTGTTGCGTTCGATCATCAGCAGGAGCGCGCCTGGTTGTGTTCCACGGGAGAAAGCGGACTCGAAGCCAGTCCAGCGCGAGCCGCACACCGAATGCGGCTCGCGCTGGACTGGCTTCGAGCGGCACCAGGCGGCGAAGTGTCACGCTCACCGGCACCAGCGATTCCACCAGGCGAGTTGTGCCCGCAATACCCGCTGGATGAGTTCCCCGGAGTGACGAGCAACTTTCCTCGCGCGGGCTACGAGGCGGCGGTGCGAAGGGCCGTGGAGTACGTCCACGCCGGCGATTGCTTCCAGGTGAACCTCTCGCAACGGCTCCTCGCGCCGCTCCGCGAGCATCCGCTGGAACTGTACGGCCGGCTCCGGCGGCTCAACTCCGCCCCGTTCGGCGCGTACTTCGACGTGGGCGACTTCCAGATTCTCAGCACCTCGCCGGAACGCTTCTTGCGTGTCTATCCGGATGCAGAGGTGGAGACGCGGCCGATCAAGGGGACACGCCCGCGCGGGCGCACGCCAGCCGAGGATGCGGCGTTCCTGCACGAACTGGCGATGAGTGCGAAGGACCGCGCCGAGAACGTGATGATCGTGGACCTGCTTCGCAACGACCTCGGCAAGGTGTGCGAGTACGGCTCGGTGCGTGTGCCGCGTGTCTGCGAGGTCGAAACCTTCCGCTTCGTCCACCACCTCGTCTCGGAGGTTCGCGGGAAGCTGAAGCTGGGGACGGGGCCGCTGGACCTGCTCGCGGCCGCGTTCCCCGGTGGCAGCGTGACCGGCGCTCCGAAGGTGCGAGCGATGGAGATCATCGCGGAGCTGGAGCCGACGGCGCGCGGCCCGTACTGCGGCTCGCTCGGCTGGGTTGGCTTTGATGGTGCGATGGACACCAATATCCTGATTCGGACGTTCACCGCCGGCCGCGGCTGGGTGCAGTTCCCCGTTGGCGGTGGGATCGTGGCCGAGAGCGACCCGGCCCGCGAGTATGAGGAAACGCTCCACAAGGCCGCCGGACTGCTACGAGCACTCCAGTAGGCCGCTGGTCATCGCCACGGAAGCTGATGATTCTCGAAGCACTCGTCACGACACTCGATTTCGGCGGGGGGCCGCACCTCGCGCCGATGGGGCCGCGTGTCGCGCCGGACTGGTCGTGCTTCACCCTGCGGCCGTTCCCGACCTCGCAGACGTACCGGAACCTGCTCCGGCATGGCGAAGGAGTCATCCACATCACCGACGATGCGTTACTCCTGGCGCGCGCCGCCATCGGCGCGGTCCGCGAACTGCCACCGGTGCGCGCGGCGGAGCGCGTCCGCGGGTTCGTCCTTGCCGGGTGCTGCCGCTACTTCGAGTTCGTGGTGAAGTCGGTGGACGACCGCGCCGAGCGCATGACGATCGAAGCGGAAGTGGTGCATTCCGGCCGCATGCGCGACTGGTTCGGCTTCAACCGCGCGAAGCATGCGATCGTGGAAGCGGCGATCCTCGCGACGCGGCTCCACCTGATTCCGCTGGCGGAAGTCGCGGCGGAGTTTGCCCGACTCCGCGTCATTGTGGAGAAGACCGGGGGGCCGGATGAGTTCGCGGCGATGGCACTCCTGGAGCATCGCCTCCGTGATGCGGAGGTCGGCCCATGATTCGCGTCGTCGCGCCAAGCCGGCTGCACTTCGGTCTCTTTCACGTTCCTTCCCCCGAGTGCGCGGAGGTCGAAACGCGCATTTTTGGCGGAATGGGGTTGATGGTCGACTTGCCGGGCGTGGTCGTGGACGTGCGGCCGTCGTCGTCGTGGCAGTTCGAGGGGCCGCTGGCGAGTCGGGCACAGCAGTTCGCCACACGATTCATGCTCGGCGTGCCAGAGGAACGCCGGCGCGTGTTCCAGGTGCTGGTTGAACGCGCACCCACGGAGCACGCCGGTCTGGGAACTGGCACGCAGCTTGGCCTGGCGGTGGGAAAGGCACTGGCGGCCGCCTGCGGTGAGGGCGAGTTGCCGGCCACGGAACTGGCGGCGCGTGTCGGCCGGGGCGAACGCTCTGCGGTGGGCGTTCACGGCTTCGACCGCGGCGGCCTGCTGATCGACGCCGGGAAACGGCCTGGCGAGGCGGTATCGCCACTCATGGCGCATGTCGGTTTGCCGGAGGCGTGGCGTGTGGTTCTGTTCATGCCACCGGTGGCCGGTCCGTGGCACGGCGAGCACGAACGCCGCGCTTTCGCCACCGCACTGGCAGGGGAAGCGCGCGTGCTGCGGAAGTTGGTGGACGAGGCGATTCTCCCGGCGGCACGCGCCGGGAACCTTGATGCGTTCGGCGAGGCGGTTCACGAGTTCAACCGCAAGGCGGGCGAACCGTTTGCCGCAGCGCAGGGCGGCGCGTATGCCACACGCGAGGTAGAAGACCTCATCGCCGACGTTCGCACCTGGGGCGTTTCCGGTGTGGGTCAAAGCTCCTGGGGGCCGACCGTGTTCGCCATCACACCCGACAGCGACAATGCGGTGTCACTGGCGAAGGCATTCCGTGGCCGCATGCCGGCGTTCGTGTCGCGCATCTCCCTCGGGCATTCGATGGAAGAAGCGGAGTAGGCAGCAACAGGCTTCCCTTATCGTGGTCGTACGGCGAAGAGTAGCAAGCCGGCGATGAGAATGAAGCCTGCCGCGAACTGGAACGTCACGCCGAACGGCACGGCCGCATCTTTCAACGCTCCGCCAACATACGTCATCACGCCGCCGGCTGTGGTGCCGACGAAATTCATCAACCCGTAGGCGGTCGCGCGGTGCCGCAGGGCACAGACCGTACACACGGCGGGCATCAGGTTCGCGTCGAGAAATCCTTGCGACATTCCCACGACGAACACACACGCCACCAGTGCCGGCACTGCGATCCCCAATCCCAGCGCGAACAGGCACGGAGCCGCCAGGCAGAAGCCGATCGCCGGCACCAGCGCGCGGACACGCGGGTTGAGAACCGCAAGCCGATCCGAAATGCTGCTACCCAGCAGCATCCCTGCGAACGCCGAGGCGTTGAACGCCGTGGTCCCGTACAGGCCCGACCAGGTGAGGCTGACGCCGAGTTCGCTGTTGAAGAACGAGGGGAGCCAGTTCCGCACTGGCCAGTATGCCGCGCCGTTGAGAGCGTTCATCAGAAGCAGGATCACGAAGCCGCGCACCGAGAGCAGAGCCACAAATGCCGCCAGTATTCCCGGGCCGTGGCGATCGGGCATGACAACCGTTTCCTGCTCCTCGTGGCGATCCTGGACCTTCAACACGATGATCAGAAAGAGCGCATAGACGATGCCGAGCGAGCCGAACGCCACGAAGCCGAAACGCCATCCCTGATGATCGGCGAGCCAGCCTCCCAGCCCGCCGAGTACGGAGCCGACATACACACCGCTCAGATGCAACCCCGTGGCGCGCGAGCGCGTGGGCGGTGCGTGATGATCCACGATCAGCGCCACGGCTGCAGGCATGTAGAAGGCTTCGCTCACGCCCAACAGCGCGCGGGCGATGAGCAATCCCGTGAAGGATTCAACCAGCCCTGTGGCTGCTGTCGCAGTCGACCAGAGCAGGAGACTCGCGAGGATGACCGGCTTGCGGCCGATCCGGTCGGCCACGAACCCGGCGACCGGCGAACAGAGGCCATAGATCCAGAGGAATAGCGAGGAGAGAAGGCCGAAGCGTTCGTTGTTGATGTGCAGTTCGGCCTTCACCGGCGCGGCGACGTTCACCAACAGTTGCCGGTCGAGATAGTTGAGTAGTGCGACTCCCCACAACAACCCGACCAGCACCCACGCCGCGCGACGGGCCATCGTTTGCTCCACTTCCTGGTCGTCGAACGTGTCCAGAGCAAACACTATGACCCTGAGTGTGCGTCCACGACCCTTTTTTCGCCTTCGTACTGCTGTGGTGAGCGGTTTAAGAGTGTTTGTGTGAAGCTCCGGCCGGATCTTCCACTACGGCAAGCGCGCTGGCACGCCAGAAACGGGCCGCAGACCGCGCGAGTCGTCGCTGCCAGGAGCCAGCGACGGCGGAACCGAGACCCACGCCGGGCCATCCAGCCCGTCGTTCAACCCTTCCTCGTAGAGTTGCTGCATCACGGCCGGCTCGAAGCTCACGGCCGAGTCGGCGGTTGCATCGGCATCCTGTCGCAGCGCGATCATGTGGTAGCGCATTCCGCAAAGTCGCGATTGCCAGTACGTGTTGGCCAGTTCCGCGCGGCACTGCGCGTAGAGGATCGCGCTGGTGGTTGCACCGAGCACCGGCAGCACGCGGCGACGAACCGGGCCGGCCTCGGGGTAGAGCTTGCCGGCGACGATCGCGTAGAAGTTCGGGCTGGTGGGCGTTGGGTGTGGGTGTGGGCCGGCCTCCACCGCCGCAGCCGCGAAGACGCCCTGTGGCATGAAGAGCGGGGCTGTTACCGCGCCGTCGGCATGCAAAACAGTGCGAGTGCGCTGGTCGTTGCCAGTGACCTTGAACTCCACTGGCGGGAAGACCCCAGGCACAGAGGCGGACGCCAGAAGCACGTCGCGGAACAGCCGACACCCGGCCGGGCACGGCATGCACGCGATCGCCCCCATGTCCCAGATGACCGCACGCTTGGTGTTCAGGTCTGTGGTGCAAACGTAGAGTCGGCGGCCGGCGCAGTGCGCCGCGGCGATCTTCTCCATCAACTCCTGGTCGATCTGCGTTTGAATGAGCTTCCGCAACGGTGCGGTTGTGGCCAGCGCGTCGCGGAACGGGATCGTTACCCAGGCGCGGACGCGGAAAATGTCCTCAGCCTTCACGCCGGTGTAGAGCTTCATCGCCCGCGAGTCGTACTCGCTGCCGAGGAAGGCGAAAGGAGCGATCAGCGCACCGGTACTCGAACCCGTGACCACATCGAACTCCGGGCGCGTCCCGGAACCTGTCCAGCCGCCGAGCACGCCGGCCGTATAAGCGCCATACACGCCGCCGCTGGAGAGCGCCAGGATGTGCTGCGGTGGACGCAGACCCGGAATCGGTTCATTTGGCGCCGTGAGGATCACACCCGGCGGCACGGGCGTCGTCCCGTCGAGGAGCGCGGCGCGGTGTCGGGGCGACCAGTCGAAGGGCCGGCGTGCATGACAGCCGACCCCGAACGCGAGCACGATCACCCCCGCCAGGAGCATCCAACGTGCTGCGCACTTGCGCGACATCACCATGCGGCCGGACTTACCCGCGACCGTTCCGTGCGTCAATGCCGGTTGAGATAAACTGAGCGATCGGCGGAAACCCTTTGTGTCGTCTGGCACAGAGGGTTTCCGCCGATCGCTCGAGAATCGCTATTTCTCGGGCGGAAGGCGTTTGAGTTGCTCGTTGATGTTCTTCGCACGCTGCTTGATCGCGTCCCGAAGACGATTGACCTGGTTCTTGTAATCACGCCCCGCGCCGGCATCGATCGACGCCAGCGCCGGCTGAACCACAGTCTCCAGTTCGTCCAGTCGCTTCGTGAGCTTCTCCACGTTGTAGACCTTCTCCATGATCTCGCGGAGCCGTGCGATGTAGCGTTTCTTGCCTTCCTTCGTGCGCATCAACTCACGCGCCACGGCTCCGCCCCAGTCGGGGAGGATGGGCCAGTTGGTATCGCCAAACATCTGATCCATGCCAGAGGGAATGAACGTGATCTTGTTCGACTTCGGATCGTGATAGAGACGATAGTTGTTGCACTTCGCCGGATAGCCGTCCCAGTCGGAGGTGATCATCTCGATGACGACGTAGCTGAGAAAGCGGTCCATGTCGAGCAACTTTTCGATCTTCTCGAACCGCTTCTTCTGGTCCGGTTCGCGCGTGGCGGCGAAGAGTGCCTTCAAGTCGCCATGCTTGGGCACGTCGTTCTTGCCGGAGATCAGTTGCAGTTCCTGATCAATCTCGCGGAGGAAGCCGCCATCGTAGAAATTGCCTGTGCTGGTTGGGAAGTGCGCCTTGAGGAACTGTCGGTCGTAGCCTTCCTTGAGGTAATACAGCCCACGCTTGCGGCCGTTGAGTGTGAGCGTGGCGAAGGTGATGCGTGACGCCGGAACGCCGGCCGCGCGGAAGAGTTCGCCACAGATCAGTTCGGAAAGGTAGCTGGGGTCTTGCACGGAGTTGGCGAGGTGCCACTTGTCGAGGCCGTGGAACTTCTGGCCGTCCTTGAACTTGTCCATGTTGAGCGTCAGGCCCGGCTTATCGTCGAAGCCGCGCCAGCTTCCGGCGGCCCCCTTCAGATGGATACCCACATCCGTATATTCGGTCTTCCCCTCCTTGAGCGTACACTTGACGTACTTCCGCGGGTCGCGGTTGAGCTTCTCCAGTTCCGCCTTGCTCACGTCGATCCGGAGATCAAGTACCTTTGGCTTGGCGAAGAAGTCATCGCGTATGGTGCGCGTGGCCGGCGGCGCGGCAGGCAGTCCGGCGCTGGCGAAGGCAACGGCGAGCAGGCAGCCAGTGATGAAGACACGCTTCACGAGGTACTCCCGGAGGTTGCGTGGCGGCAGTCGTGGTGCTGATTCTACCCGCATCCGACAGTGAGTCACAAGCGGGAGGCGCAGGCACTCCGTATCATGTCTCCGCCGTGTGTGAACCGGAGTCGTTCATCCGGCATCATTAACTCCGCGGGGTTCAGGCCAAGAACTTCGCACACGAGGGCATGCGATGGCGAAGAAGATCGACATGGCGAAGTTCGCCAAGTTCTGCAAGGACATGGGGTTCATCTATCAGTCGTCGGAAATCTATGGCGGCATCAACGGCTTCTGGGACTACGGCCCGCTGGGCGTGGAGTTGAAGCGAAATATCAAGGAAGCGTGGTGGCAGGACATGGTCCGCAACCCGCCGCCAGGCCCGGATCGTCAGGAAATCCGCATGGTCGGGCTGGATTGTTCGATCATCATGAACCCGCAAGTCTGGGTTGCCAGCGGGCACGCCGGCGGCTTTCAAGATCCGATGGTGGCGTGCAAGACGGAAGGGTGCAAGGGGCTGTTCCGCGCCGATCAGATTCAGGGACTGGCCTGCCCACTCAAGCCGAGCAAACGCCCCGGCGAGGGTGGCGCGTGCCAGCTAACCGAACCGCGCGCCTTCAACCTGATGTTCGAGACGCACGCCGGCGCGATTCAGAGCGAGGAGAACAAGGTTTACCTCCGCCCCGAAACGGCGCAGGGCATCTTCGTCAATTACAAGAACGTGCTCGATAGCACACGCCTGAAGCTGCCGTTCGGTATCGCGCAGGTCGGCAAGGCATTCCGAAACGAGATCAATCCGCGGAACTTTATCTTCCGCAGCCGCGAGTTCGAGCAGATGGAGATCGAGTTCTTCTGCCACCCGGACGAATCGATGAAGTGGTACGAATACTGGCGCGATGTGCGGAAGAAGTGGTACAGCACACTCGGAATTCTGAGCAGTAACCTGGTTCCACGTGAGCAGGGAAAGGAAGAACTGGCGCACTATTCCATCGGCACCACCGACATCGAATACATGTTCCCGTTCTCCGACGAACCGCAAGAGCTGGAAGGTGTTGCGCACCGTGGCAACTTCGACCTCTCGGCGCATGCGAAGCACAGCGGGAAAGACCTCAACTACTTCGACGAAGAGGGGTGGAACGCTCTCTTGCAGGAACGGCTTGCGCCGTTCGCCAACGACAAGGCGAAACGCGAGGAGGAGAAGAAGAAGCTCGAAAAGGAAGAGAAACCGAAGTTCCAGTTCGTACCGCACGTCATCGAGCCATCGGCCGGGGCCGATCGCTTCACGCTCGCCGTGCTGTGCGAAGCCTACACCGAAGACACCGCGCCAGACGCCAAGGGGAATCTGGAGACACGCACGGTGATGCGCTTCCACCCCCGGCTTGCGCCGATCAAGGCGGCAATCTTCCCGCTTGTGAACAAGGACGGCATGGACGAGAAAGCAAAGGAACTGTACCGCTCGCTCAAGTCGTTCTTCAACGTCGTCTACGATCAGAGCGGCGCCATCGGTCGGCGTTACCGGCGACAAGATGAGGCCGGCACGCCGTTCTGCATCACCGTGGACGGCGACACGATGAAGGACGACACTGTTACCATCCGCGACCGCGATACGCTCAAGCAGGAACGTGTCCCCATGAGCGAGGTGAAGGCACGCATCGAGGCTGCACTCCGAGCGGGTGCATGAGTCGGGCGGCGTGAACCGGAATCCGTTCGCGACAGAGGCCGGCGGCTCGACACGTTCCTGTCGAGCCGCCGGCCTCTGTCGGTAGCAAGATCGCCCGTTCCGTGAGCACTCCCATTCAATCTTTCTGCAGGAACTCCACTGCGTTGCGGAAGAGCTTCAAGCCGTCCCCCTCGCTCTTGAGTCCCTGGCGGGTCCAGTGCGGGTCTTGCGTCGGGAAGAGGTGGCGGTCGGGGTGGGGCATCAGGCCCAGCGCGCGACCGGTGGCGTCGCAGATGCCAGCGATGTCGTCCTGCGCGCCGTTGGGGTTCACAGGGTAACCGCCGCGATTGCCATTCGCATCGACATAGCGCAATACAACCTGTCCTGCCTGTTCTAATCCCTTCGCAATCCACTCTTTACGGCAAACGAACTTTCCTTCTCCGTGTCCCACGGGAACATGGAGTCGCTCGATGCCCTTGAGGAAGGGGCACTTACCGGGAGTCGCGTGCAGATGAACCCAGCGGTCTTCGTAGTGGCCACTATCGTTGGCTGTGAGCGTGGCCAGTGGGCCGTCTTCATCCGGAGGCACGAGCAGTCCGGCTTTGAGCATGACCTGGAAACCATTGCAGATGCCGAGGATGAGTTTCTCCTGGTCACGGAACTTCCGCATGGCCTCGGCCAGGAAGTGCTGGAGATACAGAGCCTGAACCTTGCCCGCGCCCACGTCGTCGCCGTAGGAGAAGCCGCCAGGGAGCACGAGAATCTGGTAGTCGCGGAGCAGCCGGGGGTTGTCGCGGAGGGCGTTCATGTGCATCCGCGTGGCATGCCCGCCGACCATCTCGAAGGCGGTTTGCACCTCGTGGTCGCAGTTGGTGCCTGGGGCGCGGAGGATCAGCGCGTGCGGCGTGGCCATAGGGAAATATTCCAGGGAGAAGGTCGTTTGTACTTGACCTGCACCAGCGGCGGGTACACACTTGTTGTAGCGTCCACCTGCTTCGCGCACCAGCGGGGGTGGATGGCGTGCGTGGGTTCGCGGCGAGTCCGCGTCTCGCGCGGGTGCAGCCACGTCAACTGCTGTAGCCCCACGGAGGAGCCGCAAAGCGACCGGCCGACGCCCTCCGAAACCCCTGGAATTGCAGGGGTAGGGACCCCTTTTCCCAATTTTTTTTGCCCCCTGGTTGACACCCGCCCCTGCCGCCCTTATCATTCGAGTGTCGCTAACGCGATGTGCGAAGCAAACGACGCGACGCGAGTCGAAAAAGTTTGTTTCGCGGACTGGTCGATCCGAAGCGATTCGGTAAGACTGGAGGGGCAGCCCAAACGGGTTGCTCAACAGCGGTCTTTGACAAGTTGGTAGCGAATGCCTTTTGAGGCAGGCTAATGCCATTGTTCAATTCTTCGCAATGCTTGCATTGTGAACGAATACAAGGGTCGTTGGCCTGAACCTCTGACCAAGTTAGCTGTCCGGAAGCAGGCCCGCAAGGGTCGAGATCCGGTAAGCCAACCGGTCAAAGTCTTTTGAGTCAACGAACCGAACAATGCGCAGGTCGAACTCAACCAAGTACCGCTGCGGGCAACTGCGGCGGCTAACAAAAAAACTTGAAGGGTTTGATTCTGGCTCAGAACGAACGTTGGCGGCGTGGATTAGGCATGCAAGTCGAGGGAATCTCCCGCAAGGGAGGGAACCGGCGTAAGGGGCAGTAATGTGTGGGTACCTACCTTGGGGTTCGGAATAGCCGTCCGAGAGGGCGGGTAATACCGGATGATGTCGTGAGACCAAAGATTTATCGCCCTGAGAGGGGCCCACATGATATTAGCTAGTTGGTGAGGTAACGGCTCACCAAGGCGAAGATGTCTAGCGGGTGTGAGAGCACGACCCGCGCCACTCGCACTGAGACACTGTCGATACACCTACGGGTGGCTGCAGTCGTGGATCTTCGGCAATGTGCGAAAGCCTTACCGAGCGACGCCGCATGCGCGAGGAATG
>CAYRDG010000074.1:0-10535 GCA_964422915.1 uncultured Frigoriglobus sp.
GCGCTTGTCCGGTTCCTGGGGGGGAGCCTGCCGCGAGGCAGGCCCCTACCCGGAATGCGACCATCTAGCTATTGCGGAATTTCGGAGCGTCCGACCCATAATACCCACTCACTCAAAGGAAGCGTCACTCACGAAGAAATGGCGGAGTTGCTGTCGGCGGCGGTCGTGTGCCGTCGCCGATTGTGTCGTCCAAGCAAGCCCCGATCTTTGGATTCCACTTCGGCTCGCCCGGTCGTCTCGGAGGTTCAACATCATGGCCAATTCCGAACCACCCCGTTCGTCACAGGACAAGGAGCGGCAAGACATCGCCGAACTGCTCGGCCGCATTCTGGCGGCGTACTGGCTCCGTCGCCGGGACTCCGATACTGGTCTGCCGACCGAGCGAACGACATCACCCAATGAAAAACCTGATTGACCACGCGCATCGCGAGGGTGTATGACGGGTACCCCACCCGCATGCCTGAGGTGCATCGTGACCCGCCCTCGAACGCCTGCCGCGCCAGACGCGCGATCTCCTGTCCGCAACACCGCCGGCGAACTCGCTGAGTTCCGCCGGTGCTACCCCGCGTGGGCCGCCCGCTTCACGGGGGACGAGCCGGTCTACAGCATCCCACTGCCGGCGATCGAGTGCCTGGCGCGCCCGGTTCGGACCGACGGTCCTCCGCTGTTCGACGCGCCGACGGCTGAAGCGGAGCGGGCATTCACCCGGTGGTGCGAGGCGAACCACCTCGTCGGTGTCCAGATCGATGGCCCCATCTCGTTCCCGTTCCTCTCGGTTGGACGATCTGAACTCGGCGCCGGTATTGCGGCGTTCAACTGGTCGGTTGCTCAGGTGGACACGATCAGGGGCTTGTTGACTGCTGGCGACGAGACCCGCCGCCGGCTTCGGGGCGTGATCGGCTGGCTGCTGACCGAGCCGATGTTCCTGGCGCAGGTGGGCGAGGTCCGCTGTCTGTACGAAGCCGTTCCGGCCACCGCCCGCCCGCGGTTCCCGCTCGGCCGACTTCTTCTTGCGCCCAATGCTGATGGGGGCGAACCGTTCCGGGCGTTCACTGAGGGTCTGGTTCGGCTCCTGGACCGATGGGGGCTGATGAACCTCGCCTCCTGGGATCTGCCCAACCCACAGGGGCCGTTTCTGCCGAATCTCCTGCCCGAGGGCTCGCCGGCGCGACCGGCGCACGGCGTGTGGGTGTACGTCCCCGTCCACTACCCACTTCAAGGGGACGACGTGCTCCAGAGGCAGATCGTCGGATTCCAGCGCAGCGAAGTTGCCGCGTTGGGCATCGACCCGAGCTTCGCGGGCAACAGCCACCACGAGACGTACGAGCGCATGTTCCGGGTGGTCCACCTGGAACGGACCATCCGCAGCCGGTTCGATCACCCGCCGCGGGGTCTGGTGGAGCGGATCGAGGCAGCCGCCGAGGCGGCGATCCATCTCAGCGCCGAGCGAGTCCAACGGCTGCGAAAGATGATCGCCCGGTGCCAAGCCGGTCGGCGTGCGAGCGTGAAAGAACTTCGCGTCCGGGATTGAACCACGTCTCATAACGGGGCGCGAAAGTTCAAAATCGCGCCCCAGCACCATTCGGAAGTATTCGGCAGTATCGGGTCCGACCGAACAACGGTGACCCCGGAACTGCCATGCCCTCACGCAAGCTCAACCTGACCGCCGACGAGATCGCCCGCCTGTCCACCAGCGCGGCGACCGAACACGTCCCTTCGATTCTCTCCCCGGAGGAACTCGCCGAGTTGCTCGGGCTGAGCGTCAAGACCATCTACGAGTGGATGTCCAAGGGCCGGCTCGACGGCGCCTACCGCAAGCGCGGTAAGCGTGCGCTGATCGTGCGCGACCGCGCCCTGGACATCATCTTCAACGGTAAGGAATGGAACACATGAACGACGAATCGGACCGCGTCCGTGTGGGCGACCGGGTGACCATCTACCCGCGCGGCGCGAAGAAGATCTGGGTCGCCGACTTCTGGCAGGACGGCACCCACAAGAAGCAGTCCCTCAAGACGAGCAACAAGAAGGCGGCGATCGAACGAGCCACCAAGCTGGCCGCCGAATTAATCGGCGGCACGTACCAGGTTCCCCCGCCCTCAGTGACCGTCCAGCAAGCGGTCGATGACTACATCACCTCCCTGGAGACGGAGAGCCGTGCCCGCAAGACGGTGGTGAAGTACCGCGGCGTGTTCGACCTGTTCGTGGAGTACCTCGCGCGCCACCGGGTGACCAAGTTGGCCCAGGTGACGGCGGCGCACTTCGACCGGTACCGGGCCGAACGAAAAGAGACCAAGCACCAGAAGACGGTCTACTGCGATGGGGTGATCATCAAGCAACTCTTCAAGTGGGCCCGGAGCCGGAAGCTGATCTCCGACAACCCGCTGTCCGACATCAAGCTGAACAAGCCGGTCTTGGAACCGAAAGCGGGGCCGAGTCTGAAGCAGGTCAACGCCATCCTCGCCGGCGCGGAGGAGCCGCTGCGGAGTCCACTGGCAGTTCTGGCGTTCACCGGAATGCGGGCGGGCGAACTTCAGCGTTTGCGGGTCGTGGACGTTGATCTTGTGGGCGGTTGGATCCACATCGTGTCGCGCCCCGGCGCCGAGACCAAGACCCGCACGTCCCGAAAGGTGCCGATCCACCCGCGACTGCGAGCCGTCATCGAAGCGCTACCGACCGAACGTCGGGAGTGGCTGTTCACGGCGGGACCGAGCAAGAAGTACCCCGATGGCGAGCACTACATCAACGTGAAGCGACTCAACGAGCAGTTCACCCGATTGGCGACCCGGTTGGAGATGCCCGCGGGCCGGGAGGCCGGGTTCGTGGTTCACTCGCTGCGGCACTTCTTCGAGACCTTCACGGTCAACGAGGGCATCCCGCAGCGGGTGATCGACACCTGGCTCGGGCACCGTTCGGACAAGAGCATGGCGGCGATTTACTACAAGTTGAGCGACGCGGACTCGCAGTCGTTCATGGCGAAAGTTCCCTTCGGAACGGGCGGGCCGGCAGCCGATGTCGGCACGGAGGAAGTGCAATGAATAGTCTGGTGTTCAGTCTGGTACTTCTGGTCGTTCCCGGTTGTTACCGGGACCAGACCCTGGACAAAACCGGGACAAGCGGGTTCCAATTCGCTGCCCTCGATTTCAAAACCCTGAAAAAGCAAGAGCCCGCAGGTGCGGGCTCTTTCCTAGCGGAGAGGGCGGGATTCGAACCCGCGGTAGAGTTTTACCTCTACGCCGCTTTAGCAAAGCGGTGCTTTCGACCACTCAGCCACCTCTCCAGGTGGAGGAAACCCTTCCATTTCACCTGCAACATCGTCTCGATCTGTGCCGCGTCAGTAGACGCGACTCAGGTGTAGTTCGAAACATCGTTGCGGAGGCTTTCCCTCGCTCTAAATCTACCGCGCTGCCACCATACTGACAAGGAAGCGCCGGGTTCGTTGCAAGAAAGACGCGGAGAGCGTTCGTCAGGTTCACGGCCAGCGAAGGTTGGTGTTGTCGAACCACCGAGTTCAGGCCTGTCGCGGTGAACAATCAGCTACTTTATGAGCGGCAACAAACCTTTCGTCCCCAATCCGGTGCTTGTCACAGCGTCGTATGAAGCGGCAAGCAGTCCTGTCGGCACAGTAGCTAATCTTCGTGGTAAGGGGATTGTTCCTCCGCCCTGCCCTGAATATCCCGACTTCCCATCCCCTGCGAATCATTCCCCGCAATCCGGGGAACACCTCTCCACAGAGTCGTTCTCAGCTTCATCCATCCGGTTGGTGACCGCCGATAACCAGCGACGTGTAGCGCTGCTTGCACCAGATCAACCAAACGGGCCGAGAGGAGGACATCATGACCCCCCGACATGCACTTCTCGTCTCTGGCGCCGTAATGTTGATGACGGTACCAGTGCCCCGAACCTTCGCCCAGGAACCGGCCACGAATGCCCCCCCTGCCTTCTCCGCGCCCGCACCAGTGACAGATCCGGTCACGACGATTCCGAACGGATTGCCGACACTCGATCCAGCCGCTGTCCCCGAATCGCTGGCGAATCCGTATGCCGGCGACCTGCTGACCCGCCTGCGACTTACCGGCGACTGGCGGGGAACTCGATCGGCCCTCGCCGACCGTGGGCTGACGTTCGACCTGTTCGCCACACAGTTCTACCAGGGCATTGCAACTGGCGGTGACGAACGGCAATTCCGTTACGGCGGGAAACTCGATTACCTGTTGAACGTCGACGGTGGCAAACTCGGCCTGTGGAACGGTCTGTTTGTGAACTTGCATGCCGAGACTCGTTACGGTCAATCCACCAACGAGATCGACGGGTTAATCGCTCCGAGTAACATCCCGCTCAACTTCCCGCGGCCGGACTCGAACATCACTTCGATCACCGGGCTGAAGATCACGCAGGCGCTGTCCGAAGATTTCGCCGTTTACCTCGGTAAGATCAACACTCTGGATGAATACCCACTGCGATACAGCCCCGGACTGGGCACCAACAAGCCCGGACTGGACGGGTTCATGAACACCTCACTGGTATTCAACCCCATCGCGGCGAGGACGATTCCGTACGCGGCCGCCGGTGTCGGCACCGCCATCCTGGAGAAGGGCGAACCACTATTCACCTTCACGGTGTTCGACCCCGAAGAGAGAGCCACGAAAGGGCTGGAGAATCTTTACGCGCGCGGCGTGGTCCTTGTCCCGGACCTGGTTCTCCGGGGGAAGGTGCTAGGGCGCCCAGGGGTGCTGAACATCGGCGGCACCTGGAGTAGCGCGGAGTATCGGTCGGTAGACCCGGCCGCGTACCTGAACATCATCAGTCAGGTACTCCGTGACAACCTCAAACTGCTCAAGGTTGCACCGGTGGAGTCCGGATCGTGGTCTGTGTACACCAACTTCTACCAGTCGTTGTGGGTAGACGAGAACGACGAGAAACGAAGCTGGGGGCTGTTCGGACAATTCGGGATCTCGGATGGGAACCCCAACCCGATTCGCTTTGTCGCCAATGGCGGCGTCGGGGGGCGAAGTATGATCCCTGGCCGCAAGTTCGACACTTTCGGGGTGGGATACTTCTACCTGGGACTGAGCAACAACTTCAAGGCCGTCACGCGACCGTTCACACCCCAGCAAGATGAATACGGTGTCGAACTGTTCTACAACTTCGCCATCACACCGTGGGCGAGGTTCACGACTGATCTCCAGGTCGCCCGGCCGAGCACGATTGGCCTGGGTACTGCCATCATCCCTGGGATCCGTTTCCAGATGCTCTTCTGAAAAGAGTTGAACAAAAATTCCGACTTCGTTCACCACGCCTGCAACTGCGTGCCGAATGTATCAATGCGTCTGGTAATCTCGGCCGGGCATGGGAAGTTCCATGGGGGGCATGGATGCGGGCGGTGGCAACAGCGTGGGTCGCTGGGGCAGTCGTCGTCCTGTCGGGCGTGTCTGGGTGCGCGTTCGGTCCAAGAGCGATTGAGCGCACACACGGGAAGTACGCCGTCGCCGTTCAACGGGTGGAGGAAGAGCAGTTCCTCAAGAACATCGTGCGCGCGCGGTACGTCGAAGCCCCGCGAAACCTGGACGTGGCCGCGATTGCTGCTCAGTACGAGTTATCGGCCGGTGCGGAGGCGCGTCCGTTCTTCAGCACCGAGGCGACTGGCAATCTGTTCCGGAGTTTTACCTCAATTCTCCCGTTCGCTTCGGTGGGCGGCGCGAACCGACCAACGGTCAGTCTCGACCCACAGGACGACGGTTCCACGGTCCGCCAGTACCTCACACCGATCTCGGCCGATACGCTCGTCTTCCTGGTTCAGTCCGGGTGGCCGGTGTCGAGCATCCTTCGCATCTGGGCCGACCGACTCAACGGAGTGCCGAACTGGGTGCCGGCGAGTGGCCCTCCACGCAACCGTCCCTCCGATTTCGAGCGATTCCGCAAGGCGGCTGAGCTTCTCCAGGTGACCCAGGACCAGGAGCTTCTCTCACTCAAGTCGGAGGACCGGACGACAGAGTTGAGCGACCTGCTGCCGGCCAACGTGGTCGACGGGGCGGCCGTCGTACAAGCGGCCAAGAATGGGTTCGAGTATCGCCGCAAGGGCGACCAGTGGGTGCTGGTTAAGCGTGAGAAGCGGTTGGTGATGCAGGTGAACTCGACAGGGCGCGGTGCTCCGGAACTGTCTCAACTGTCTGAATTGCTCAATCTGAAGCCTAATGCCGACCGGTACGAACTCGTCATAGCGTCCGGAGTATCGGACCCTGCGAAGAACCCGGTCGCATCAGACACCGCACTCCGCCTCACACCACGATCGACTGCCCAGGCGTACTTCTACCTGGCGAATGGGGTGGAAATTCCCCCTGCGCACGTTACAAGTGGGCTGGTGCGTCTCCCAGCCGATGGCACCGATCCGACTCAGGTCACTCAGGGTGTGTTCCACGTCCATTCGTGTACCGGTAATCCCCACAAGCCGCCAGCCTGCTCCTACGTCGCGGTGTGGTATCGGGATCACTGGTTCTACATCGATGATCGCGACATGGAGAGTAAAGCGACACTCCTCCTGATGCTCAAACTCCGCAGGCTCGACTTCCAGCGCCAGCGGATCGGCAACGTCCCTGCACTGACGCTCCCGATCGGGCGGTAATCGCAGCCAGGCGGTGAATCGCATACGCGTCACGGATTCGGCGCGTCCTTCGCACAGCGGAACCCGAGGTGCGACATGCCCGTATCGGTAGCCGTCCCCCGGCGGGCAGCCGGGCGGTAGCTCTCGCAGTATGTGACATGACACAGGAATGACCCGCCGCGAGTCACTCGTTTGGGGACCAGCGGTTCGCCTGGGTCCCAGAAATCATCAGGGCCGCGGGGATTGATCGTGACTCCTTTCAGGCCAACGTAGGCGTCCGCCCGGTACCAGTCGCTGCACCACTCCCACACGTTCCCAGCCATGTCGAACAGCCCGTACCCATTCGGTGGGTAACTCTTCACGGGTGCGGTCCGCTCCCACCCGTCAGCCTTGGTGTTCCTGTGTGGAAAGTCACCCTGCCAAATGTTCGCCATGCCGCCAGCGGCGTCGGTCGGCGCTTTGTCGCCCCAAATGAACCGTTTATGGATCAGCCCGCCACGCGCCGCATATTCCCACTCTGCCTCAGTGGGAAGTCGCTTACCAACCCACCTTGCATACGCGCTGGCGTCCTCCCACGAAACATGGACGACTGGATGGTTGCTCCGCCGTTCCAGTGAGCTACCCGGCCCCTCGGGGTGTCGCCATGAGGCACCCGGCACCCACTTCCACCAGCGTGCCGCGTCGTCGGTCGGCATCTTCTCGGTAGGCGGCGTAAACACGAGTGAGCCTGGCACGAGCTGGCCGTCAGCCGGCTTTGGCGTGTCCGGTGGGAGTTGTTTCTTCATTTCATCCCAATCCGGCTTCCGCTCCGCCGTCGTGACGTAGGTGGTGGCCGCGACAAACGCCTGAAACTCGGCGTTCGTTACCTCGTGTTCGTCCAGGAAGAAGGCAGACACCCGGACAGTGTGCGCAGGTTGCTCGTTTCGGTGAAACGTGTCGCCAGACGTGCCCATCTGAAACTCTCCTCCAGGTATGAGCACCATCCCTGGAGGAGAGGAAGGCGACCGGTTCAGGTGGATGGTCACACCATACGCGAGCCCAAACGCAGCCGCAACCAGAACCGCATAAATGACCAGAGAACGACCCCTTCGTTTCTGCGTCGGTGAGCTCGGGGCCGAGTGGGGGACGACTTGCAATTTGCGTGACATGTCGATTCTCGGTTCTGAAACCCTCTACATCAACCAGCAAGCGATGCAGAGAGTATCGCAATTCATTTGTCAAACAGAAACACCCTCTTCCAGTCCTTCTTCATATCCACGATAGTCCAGCCACGTTTCGGGGCGTCGGCGAGGGCATCAATGAGTCTACCACTGCTCTTGGGCTTGGAATCGTAGGCGTACTCGCGATCGGCGTCGGTGTGGTGAACAATCAGCCCAAAGCCCGGCCGTGAATTGCCAATTGTCGTGTATTCGAGCATCGCCTTGTCGCCGTCGCTGTTGCCGAAGCACATCACCGGGCGGCGGCCGATGAATTGGTGGATACCCGGCGGCTTGCCACCATTATCGTTAACAAACAGGCGTTCAGCCGTTTTGACCAATACGGGCTTGCCGTCCCGGAACTCGAACCTGGTCCCCATGTTCGATCCGATCACCTGTTCGGGTGGGATGCCATACACACGCTCGGTCCAGACGCGCATGAAGTCCGCCCCTCCACCCGAGACGATGAACGTCTTGAACCCGTTGGCTCGCAGATGCGTGAGAACCTCGACCATCGGCTGGTAAATGCACTCGTCGTACCGTTTCCCGAACCGTGGATGTTTTGTAGCCTTCAGCCACTCGTTCACCTGCGTGTCGAACTCATCGGTCGTCATCCCGCTATGGGTCATACTGAGAATGTGGAACAAACCCTTGTAATGATCCGCCAGGAGGGCCGCGGTGTCTCCACCAAGCGCTGCCTTCACGAATGGGTCATCCCTCAGCTTCCGGTGCTTCCCGACCTGCTCCCTGAGACTGTTTCGCGCGAAGGCGAGCTGGAACGGCACGGGATTCTCCGGCCACAGCGTGCCGTCGTTGTCGAATACCGCGATGCGCTCGGATTGCGGGACGAAACCAGGCGCGCCTTTCTGCGTGGCCTTGACCACGAAATCAAGAATCGACTTCTTCGCGGCCCTGTCATTCCATGATGGCAGTGGATCGCGCGCCGGTTGTTGTGCGAGCGCATACGTCGCAGGTAGCCCGCATGTGGATGCGAGGAACATTCGGCGGGAGGTGCTCACAGGGTAACTCTCTAGGGTAGCGAAACGGCGGCCAGGACAGATCTCCTGACCGCCCAGGAGTATCGTCTGCTACTTACTCCCACTGCTCTCTTGGAGTTTCTTCATGACCCCGTCGAGATTGAAGCTGTCGGCCTTCTGCCGCGGTGGGAACTCCTTGAAGGACTCCAGGAACTTGCCGACGTACGCCTGTGCCGGGACGAACAGGAAGAGGTGATCCAGAACCCAGTCGTAGTAGGTGTTCGAGGTGATGTCTGCCCGTTCGTACGGGTCCGTACGTAAGTTGAAGAGCTTTGGAAACCGGAGTGCGACGAACGGCTCTGCCCAGATTCGCAGAGTACCTGGGACTCGCTGTTCCATGAACACGAGTTTCCAGTTGTCGTATCGCAAGGCGGTGACCTGCGAGTCGTCGTTGCAGTAAAGGAACGACTGGCGCGGGCTCTTGTCGGCCTGTCCAGTCAGGTATGGTACCAGGTTGTAACCATCGAGGTGAACCTTGTAAGTCGTATCTCCGATTTTGTGGCCCTTGAGCAACTTCTCTGAAATGCCAGCATCACCAGCGACAGCTAGTAGGGTTGGTGACCAGTCGAGATGGGAGAGGATCTGGTTGGACACACTGCCCGCCTTGATCTTGCCCGGCCAACGAACCATGCACGGCACCCGATAGGCGCCTTCCCAGTTCGTGTTCTTTTCGCTGCGGAATGGGGTCATCGCACCATCCGGCCAGCTATTCATGTGTGGGCCGTTGTCGGTCGAGTACATCACAAAGGTGTTGTCCTTGATTCCGGCATCATCAAGCGCCTTCAGCACCGTGCCGACATTCTTGTCGTGGTCGATCATCACATCGTGATACTCACTCTGCCACCGTCCCGACTGCCCCTTGCTGGCTGGCTTGACGTGTGTGCGGAAGTGCATGTGCGTGAAGTTCACCCAGACGAAGAAAGGTTTCTCGGCCTTCGCCTGCCGCTTGATGAACTCGGCCGCCCGGTCGGCGACATCATCGTCGATCGTCGCCATCCGCTTCTTGGTCAGCGGGCCAGTGTCCTTGATGATCTGCTTGCCAACCTTGCCGAAGCGCGGATCGACGGTCGGGTCGTCCTTGTCCGTGGCCTTGCAGTCGAGCACGCCGCGCGGACCGAATTTGGCCCGGAACGCCGGGTCCTTCGGGTAGTCTGGTAGCTCCGGCTCTTCCTCAGCGTTGAGGTGGTACAGGTTGCCGTAGAACTCATCGAATCCATGGACAGTCGGCAGATACTCGTTGCGGTCGCCGAGGTGATTTTTGCCGAACTGCCCGGTAGCATAGCCCTGCCCCTTGAGCAGGTTGGCGATTGTCGGGTCTTCCTTTTGCATGCCCGCCTTCGCGCCTGGCATGCCGACCTTCGTCAGGCCAATTCGCAAGCCATGCTGACCAGTGATGAACGAGGCCCGCCCAGCGGTGCAACTCTGCTCACCGTAGTAGTCGGTGAAGATCATGCCGTCCCTGGCAATGCTGTCGATGTTCGGCGTCTTGTATCCCATCAGCCCCATCGAATACGCGCTGATGTTCGATTGCCCGATGTCGTCACCCCAGATGATGCAGATGTTCGGCTTCTTGCTCTGCTTCTGGGCCGTGGCTGCTACGTTTTCGTTGTGTGCGTTAATTGCGGCAAGCGCCGGGTACAAGCCTGGCTCGGTAACGGTTCACAGGTCGGTGTTGCCCCGACTACGCCGAACCCTGTGAAGCCG
>CAYRDG010000075.1:0-10370 GCA_964422915.1 uncultured Frigoriglobus sp.
TCCTATCCCGTACCCCATAAGCCGCAAGACCCACTGCAAACCGTGGAGTGACCTCTCGAATCGCAGCCACCTGGAAACCTGGAAAGCTGGGTTGACACTAGGCTGGTAATTTGGAATGAGTCCTCACCGGAACAGCAGGAGAACTGCGGTGAAGGATACACGAAGACGAAGAGTATGGACGGTCTGGCGGATCGGGGCAGTTGTGGTTGCCCTGCTGGTCGGCTGCGGACCTGCGAACGCCTTTTACTGGCATGGGTGGCCAGGAAGTCGCGTGACTGTCGGCCCAACGCTGATCCCACCAACGAAGACGCCAGGCGGTCCACCTGAGACGCCTGTCACACCGGTTCCACCTGGTGGAAACCCCGTAACTCCGCCGAATCCGCCGGTCGTACCGCCGCCAGTTGGGCCACCGAGTCAGACACCCGAGCCAGCCACGGGCCTGATCGCACTGGCGGGCCTCGGTGCTGTGGCCGTGAGGAGTTGGTGGAAGCGGAAGTAATCAGCCGAGGTCAGCAAAAAACAACACAAAGAGGCCAGAAGCAACAACTTCTGGCCTCCTTGCGTTCGTCCGATCGAGCCGAGCCGTCACGCCGCGCGACGAACCGACTGACGCAGGTACGCGGCGCACACCTCTATCACGCGGACCTGCTGCGATTCGGTGATCTCCGGGAACATCGGCAGGGCTAGCACTTCACCGGCAGCCTGCTCGCTGGTGGGGAAATGACCCGCGCGGTAGCCGAGGAACTTGAAGCACTCCTGCTGATGCAAACAGAGTGGGTAATAGACTTCCACACCCACACCGTTGTCCTTGAGGTGCTTCACGAGCGGATCGCGGTGCATCGCCGGCACGCGAACGACATACTGGTTGAAGGTGTGCCGGAGATCGGGCCGCGCGACTGGCCGACGCATGAAGCCATGCAGAACCTCGCGTTCGATGATCGCATCGTAACGCTTCGCGGCGGCCTCGCGAGCGGCCAGCCATGTCGGAACATGCGGCAATTTCACACGCAACACGGCTGCGTGAACCGCATCGAGCCGCATGTTGTAGCCAACGTACTTGTGATAATACTTTACCTCCGAGCCGTGGACGCGCAGCGCCCGGAGTTTCCGGTCGATTTCCGGATCATTGGTCGTCACCAGCCCCGCGTCGCCCAGCGCGCCGAGGTTCTTGGTTGGGTAGAAGCTCAGACACGCTTCGATTCCCAGCGTGCCGCAACGTCGCCTCTTGTACTCGCTACCGAACGACTGCGCCGCATCTTCAACGACGTAGAGTTGGTTCGACTCGGCGATTTCTGAGATCGCGTCCATGTCGCAGCACTGGCCGAAGAGGTGAACCGGGATGATCGCGCGTGTCCGGGGTGTGATCTTCGCCTCGATCTGATTCGGATCGATGTTGAAGGTGATCGGGTCGATGTCTACGAACACGGGTGTCGCGCCGATGCGCGTGACGGCACTGGCCGTGGCGAAGAATGTGAACGGCGGGACGATAACCTCATCGCCAGGCCCGATCCCCAGCGCACGTAGTGCCAGTACGAGGGCATCGGTGCCAGACCCGCAGCCGATGCCGTACTTCGCGCCGCAGAACGCCGCGGTTTCCTGCTCGAACGCGGCCACTTCGGGGCCCAGAATCGCCTGTCCGGAGCCGAGCACGCGGAGCACCGCCGCGTCGATCTGATCCTTCAGCGCGCGATACTGCGCCTGGATATCGCACAGCGGCACAGGTGCCGGTGCGGTGGACGAGCCAGAGGTGGGTTGCACGAGGACGCCTCCTGCGTTCGGTTCGAAAGTCGGGCTTGAGCCGCCGCCCGCTATTGACGAAAGTGTGCTATCCCTACGTTACGAGGGGCGAACGTGTCAACCCGGCTTGCCCAGCCTCAAGGAGGAATACCCGTATGGCGATGGTCCTGGACTCGGAGAACGGAACCATGAACCACCCAGACGCGAAGCAGACCGAATCGCCCAGCGACCTCACCCCGCTACTGGAACGAATCGCCGCCGATCCCAGCGCACGAGCCGCCATCCTCCAGAAACTGCTGGGGGAGGCCGCGTGTCGCAACATCGGCGTTTACCCAATCCCGCCGGGGTTCAAACTCTCGGTCGTGATCCCTGTTTACAACGAGGAACGCTGGCTCGCGGAACTAGTTCGCCGCGTGCAGGCGGTTGAGATTCCGAAAGAACTGATCCTCGTCAACGATAGTTCCACTGATGGCACCCCGGCGATCCTGACACAGTTGGAGAAGCAGTACGACAACGTCCGCGTCTTCCACCAACCGAAGAACATGGGGAAGGGCGCCGCTCTGCGTGAGGGCTTCAAACACTGCACCGGTGATGTGGTGGTGGTTCAGGATGCGGACTGGGAGTACGACCCGGCAGAATATCCCAAGCTCATTCAGCCAATCCTCGACGGCCGCGCCGATGTGGTCATTGGCTCACGCTTCATCGGCGAGAGCCACCGCGTGCTCTACTACTGGCACTCCGTGGCCAACAAGGCGCTCACGACGCTCTCCAACTGGTTCACGAATTTGAACCTGACGGACATGGAGACGTGTTACAAGGTCTTCAAGCGTGACGTGATTCAGGGGATCACGCTCAAGAGCAATCGTTTTGGCTTTGAGCCAGAGGTCACGGCCAAGATCGCACGCAAGCGCAAGGGGCAGCCGCCTTGGCGCATTTATGAAGTGCCGATCAGCTATTCGGGCCGGACCTACGAGGAAGGAAAGAAGATCGGTATGAAGGACGCCTTCCAGGCGCTCTACTGCATCGTGCGATTCTGGGTCGCGAACTGAGTACCAGTTCGCCCTCATCATGCGCGAAGTGTCGAATCGATAGTTCCAATTTATCGGTCGCAATCAGACTGATCGGGCCGACGAGAGTCAATCTCTTGTCGGCCCGTTTTCATTGTCGATATGTGGCAGAATGATCCGATTGCGCCGCGGTTTGCGCTGCAGGACTATTTCGTTGCAGTCAGTCGGGCGATCGGAGTATACTCCATCCGATTTCCCAACTTCCGAGGGGCCGTCACCCGGATTCGGGGCGGCTCTTCGCGGTTGGGCGCTTCGGCTGTTTGCCGATCAGCGTCACTGCCCAGACACGGTCTCGAGGAGCGAGTGAGCCGCGACCGACACTTCTGACCAGCCGCGGCCCCTCCTCACTCCCCACTCCGCCTCGCGGACAGTTCGCGCGGCTCTCACGCGAAGCGCGTTTGCGCCTCGGTTCCATTCTCTCTCAACGTGTCCGACAGGAGACGTGTCATGCCAGCCGTTGCGCGCGCCGCCGAGACGGGCCGGCGCTCTGAACTGGACCAACTCCAGGGCGTTTGGGTGTCGCTTGCCGGGCCGAAGGAGGCTCGGTTGCTCATCGCCGGCCGACGATTCACCATCGAGTTCGTCGGCGGCGCGGTCTACATGGGAACCTTCGATCTTTCCGCCGGCCAGATGGACATGCACATCGAGGAAGGGCCGTTGGAACACGCCGGCCGTCTGTCGCGGTGCATTTACCATCTCGATGGCGGCGTGCTTCGCTGGTGTCCAGGCCGTCCTGGTTCCGACAAGCGCCCGGCTGCGTTCCCGGATGTGGATGACCAGCGTTATCTCTCACTTGTCTTCCGCCGCGCCGGGCGCACCCGTTGACTCTTGCAACGTGGTGCGCCGAGCGTGTGCTCCGTACCGGCTCACTTTCCGTGTTCGTTCCAGTCGCCAGAAAGGGATTCCTCATGACCGTCGCTGTCGCTGAACGTCCCGCCCGTACTGCGGATCCGCAAACGCAGCCCACCGAAACTTCCTACCAGTATCCCGGCATACCCACGACCTGCGACGGCGCGGAGGCCGTTGTTCACGTTGAAGTGAGAGTCTGTCAGGCTGCCGGTGCTTATCCAATCACCAGTTCGACCACAATGGGTGGCGGATTCAATGCCTCTGTCATGAACGGTGCGAAGAACCTGTGGGGCGATACGCTCATGTTCTTCGAACCGGAGAGCGAGCACTCCGCGGCCTCCGTGTGCGAGGGATTCGCGGTCACGGGCGGGCGTGTCACCAACTTCACCAGCGGCCAGGGTCTCGTGCTGATGAAGGAAGTGCTTTACACCATCAGTGGCAAGCGGTTGCCCGTGGTCATGAACATCGGCGCCCGCGCGCTCACGAGCCAGGGGCTGAACGTCCATGCCGGACACGACGACGTGATGAGTGTCGCGGACGTGGGATGGGGGATGCTCATTGCGCGCAACGCGCAAGAAGCCGGGGACTTCTGCCTCATCTCGCGGCGCGTGGCAGAGGCGACCTGTACCCCCTTCTTTAACGTCCAGGATGGCTTCCTCACAACGCACACGGTTGAAACCGTGCGGCTCATCGAACCGGAGTTCATGAAAGAGTTCGTCGGCGATCCGAAGGAACGGCTGACGAACCTCATGGATACCAACAACCCGTTGATGTCGGGCGTGGTGCAGAACCAGGACTCGTACATGAAGGGGAAGATGGCCCAGCGCTGGTACTACGACCAGGTGCCTGAGAAACTCCAGGCAGCGTTTGAGGAATTCGGCCGCAAGACCGGGCGCCACTACGGCCTGATCGAGGCACATCGCTGTGAAGATGCAGAGTTCGTCATCATCGGTATGGGCTGCTACATGGAGACAGCGAAGGCGACCGTCGATTACCTTCGCGATGTGAAGAACATCAAGGCCGGATGCCTGACAGTCATCTGTTTCCGCCCGTTCCCGGCGAAGGAGATTGTCGAGGCATTGAAGGGATGCCAGGCGTTCACGATCTTCGAACGTATGGACGACCCGCTCTCAACCACTGGCAACCACCTGACACGTGAGATCAAGGCCGCCTTCTACGATGCGGTGGTAGGGCAGAACGGCCAGGAGAAACTCGCAGGCGAACCGCCGCGCATCTTCCACGGTGCCGCGGGCCTGGGAAGCCGCGATGTTCGCCCGGGCGACATCATCGCTGCCTTCCACAACATGATGATCGACGGCCCCCACTTCTTCTGCGTCGGGATCGATCACCCCCTCGCGCTGCCGCGCAAGGACGATCCGGACCTGCGACCCAAGGGCGGCTTCTCGATGCGTGGTCACTCGGTGGGTGGGTTCGGCTCGGTCACGACCAACAAGGTCATCGCCACCATCGCCGGCAACGTCTTCGGCAAGGACGTGCAGGCATACCCCAAGTATGGTTCCGAGAAGAAGGGCCTACCAACGACCTATTACCTCACCATCGCCGATACGCACATCAACATGCACAGCGAGCTTGAGAAGGTGGAACTGCTGTGCATCAACGATCCGACGGCGATACTCAGCCCGCTAACGCTCAAGGGGCTTGTGCCTGGCGGCGCGGTCTTCATGCAATCGCCACACACCGAGCCGGCCGAGGTGTGGAAGCGAATCCCGGCGGCTAACCAGCAGGCCATCCGCGAGAAGAAGATTCGTGTCTTCTATTGCGATATGGTCCGCATTGCGCGAGAGGAAGCGAACGATCCCGATCTCCAGATGCGCATGCAGGGCATCGTTCTGCTCGGCGCTTTCCTGCAACTGACGCCTTACGCGAAGGAAGGGGACATGACCGTGGAATTGGTCGAGAAGGGCGTCGAGAAGGCACTTCGAAAATACTTCGGCAAACGCGGTGAGCAAGTGATTCAGGACAACTTGAAGTGCATCACACGCGGCCGCGATGAGACAAGGGAAATACCCCAGAGCGTGATTCACGCACAGTAACTAACACCGCCGCACCCGGCGTTCACACTCATACACAAGGACCATCATTATGTCTGCCGCGACACTACCCGCGTCGATGAACGCGGCGAGCGAGAAAGACCCATTCAACAACAACTGCTACGGCACGACCATCGACCGCGACTACAAGCCCGTGAGCTTGAAATCGGCCGTGAGCCTGCCCGTACTCGATGTGAACGACTTCAACGACCGGATCATCCATGGCTATGAGGAAGGCTACGCCGAGAAGGGACTGCCGGCGGACCTCACCCTGGCACGGTCGCTCATCCCCGCAGGTACTGCGTCGCTCCGCGACTTCAGCTATATCGCACCGGAACTGCCCGAGTACATCCCTTCCAACTGCACTGGCTGCATGGATTGCGTCACGGAATGCCCGGACACGGCGATTCTGGGCAAGGTACTCGGCGAGGACGAGTGGGAACAGAAGCTGACGTCCGTCGCGGAGGCCGACCGCGAGATGTTCAAGGCGCAGTGGTCGCGCACCAAGAAGTATTACGACGGCAACAAGAAGAAGACCGGCGTGGGCGGGATGTTCAACATCATCATTGATCCGTCGAAGTGCAAGGGATGCGCCGAGTGCGTTACCGTCTGCGACGACGACGCCTTGAAGATGGTCGCCAAGACCGACGAGGTGATGTTGAAGGCTCGCAAGAGTCATCGACTCTTCAAGAACATGGGGCCAAGCAACGAACAGTTCATCAGTGGCAATCTGCTGATCGACATGATGCTCAAGGAACAGACGCTGATCTATACCGGCGGCGCCGGGAGCTGCGCCGGCTGTGGCGAAGGGACAGCCCTTCGCATGATGTGTGCCGCCACCGGCAGCAAGTACGGCGAGCAATGGGGGATCGTTGCCGCGACCGGATGCAACACCGTCTACACCTCGACATATCCGTACAACCCGTACATGGTTCCGTGGACGAACTCGCTTTTCGAGAACGCTCCCACGTTCGCCATCGGTGTACGGATGCGCTGGGATCAGATGGGGTGGACCAACAAGCCGCTCTGGGTGGTGGGCGGCGACGGCGCGATGTACGACATCGGCTTTCAGGCTCTGTCGCGGCTCTTTGCCAGTGGCATGAACATCAAGGTTTTCGTGCTCGACACGCAGGTCTATTCCAATACCGGCGGGCAGGCGAGCACCGCGAGCTTTACGGGCCAGAACACGAAGATGAGCTTCCACGGCAACGTGTTCGGCGGCAAGCAGGAACGCCGCAAGGAGATCGCGCAGATCGCGATGATGCACCCGCGGACCTACGTCGCCCAGACCACCTGTGCGCACACCAATCACTTCTACCGGGCGGTGCTGGGGGCGTTGGAGTTCGATGGTCCGGCCATCGTCTGTTGCTACACCACCTGCCAGCCGGAACATGGCGTTGCCGACAACATGGCCGGCGAGCAGGCGCGCCTGGCAGTCGATACGCGAGCCTTTCCGCTGATGGTCTACGATCCACGCAAGGGCGATACGGTGAAGTCGCGCCTCTCGCTGGATGGCAACCCCAACAAGAATGGCGACTGGTTCATTCACCCCAAGACGAATCAGGAAGTGACATTCGTCGACTTCGCCCGCAGCGAAGGGCGATTCGTCAAGCACTTCGACAAGGACGGCAATCCGTCGCCCACACTGCTGGCCGCGAAGCAGGACCGCCTGGAGAACTGGCACATCCTCCAGGATCTGGCCGGGCTACGCTGACCTCGGTCGAACGGCCCACACGAATGGACGGGTGAGCGCGCACCGGCCGCGCCCGTCCGTTCGTTGACCACACGGAAGGAGAAACGTGAATGCCGTCGCCGCTCGCCACCCACGACTTCACCGACCTCACCGCGGCGCAGACATTCGTCAAGCGTACGCGCGGGGAGTTGCGTGAACTCAGGATGGTGAGAGTTTGGAAGGATCGCTACCAGATCATCGATGTGAATAAGGATTGCTTCGAAATCCGCGGTCTCGGCTATCCGGACGCGGACATTATCACACTGTTGCGGATGGTCAACGCGGCGTTCGATCCAAGTACAATTCACGATCCGACCGAGGCCGAGTGGAAGGAATTCCTCACGGGCCGCCGGTTCCCCTGGGCACACGATCGCGTGATGTGAGTCTGGCATCGCGCGCGGAAAGTGGGATACGTCTTGTTGAGTCGCCGCGAAGCGGTAGGATGTTGCAGTGGTGGTTGTTGGCCCGAACCAGGGGCAGGGGGGAAGTGTCTCTCCTCGTGGCTCGTGGTGGGCCGATACCGTGTGCTCGCGTAGCTCAGGGGTAGAGCAGCGCTTTTGTAAAGCGCGGGTCGTGGGTTCAATTCCCTCCGCGAGCTTTCCAGAGCCGCTTTTCGAGCGGCTCATCGGTTGATACAACGAGTACGAGGCCGGTGGCGGCCGGCGATTCATGGGTAGGTGGCAGAGTGGTCAATTGCACCAGACTGTAAATCTGGCCTCTTCGGAGTTCGGGGGTTCGAATCCCTCCCTACCCACTTTGGAAGGACGAGGAATAATGGGTGAAGGATGAATCGAAGTCGGTCGTGATTCTTCCTTTCGCCTTGAGTCTTCTCCTTTCCGCAAGGCACGCGGGTGTAGCTCAACGGTAGAGCTCTAGCCTTCCAAGCTAGATGTTGCGGGTTCAAATCCCGTCGCCCGCTCTGGCCGCTCTTGGCCGCCCCTCGTATGACTGGCAGAGCCGTTTTTCCGAGCGCTGGTACTCCGCGCGGACTGTACGGATTTGCCGGTGCCGCATTCGCTGCTGTAGCTCAGTTGGTAGAGCACCTCCTTGGTAAGGAGGAGGTCATGGGTTCAAGTCCCATCAGCAGCTCTCGGATGAGCGGAAGCCGGTCGGCCACCGGCCTGGAAGTGGGCGAGAGTAGGGCTGGGCGGGCCTTCGGGTTCCGCCAGGAAAACGAGTCCAGCACACCGGGGGCGGCGCCCAGCGCCGACCCCAATCACCATTGGTCTAACTGTCAGGAGTGAGGAGCGATGGCAAAGGGGACTTTCGAGCGGACCAAGCCGCACGTCAACGTCGGGACGATTGGCCACATCGACCACGGCAAGACCACGACAACTGCGGCGATCATGGCGCGCAACGCGCACCTTAACAAGCTCAAGGACTTCAAGACCTACGCGGAAATCGCGAAGGGTGGTATCGTTCGCGATGCCAACAAGACGGTCACCATCGCCGTCTCGCACGTCGAGTACGAGTCGAACGACCGTACGTACGCCAATGCCGACGCGATGCCGTACAAGGATCTGCTCGACTATCCTGGTCTCGACAAGATCGACTTCTCGCAGCCGGTCAAGGGGCGCCACTACGCTCACATCGACTGCCCCGGTCACGCGGACTACATCAAAAACATGATCACCGGCGCTGCCCAGATGGACGCGGCCATTCTGGTGGTCGCCGCCGACGACGGCCCGATGCCGCAGACCCGCGAGCACATCCTGCTGGCCAAGCAGGTTGGTGTGCCCAACATCGTTGTGTACCTCAACAAGTGCGACAAGGCCGACCCGGAGCTGATTCCGCTAGTCGTGATGGAGCTTCGCGACCTGCTGAATAAGTACGAGTTCAAGGGCGACGATATCCCCATCGTCTACGGCCGCTCGAAGGAGGCGCTGGAGAACGCCACCACCGACAACCAGGGCTCGCTCTCAATCGACGCGCTGATGTTCGCGCTGGACACTTACGTCCCTCTGCCGCAGCGCGACGAGGACAAGCCGTTCCTCATGTCGGTGGAAGACGTCTTCTCCATCGAAGGTCGTGGCACTGTGGCTACCGGGCGTGTTGAACGCGGCATCGCGAAGGTTGGCGACCCCGTCGAGATCATCGGCCTGACGAAGGAGAGCCAGAAGTCGGTGCTCACCGGCATCGAGATGTTCAACAAGACGCTCGACCGGGCCATCGCCGGTGACAACATCGGCGCGCTGTTGCGTGGTATCGACAAGAAGGCGATCGAGCGCGGCCAGGTTATCGCCAAGCCCGGCTCGATCACGCCACACACGAAGTTCGAGGCGAACATCTATGTGCTGTCGAAGGACGAGGGCGGTCGTCACACCCCGTTCTTCAGCAAGTACAAGCCTCAATTCTACTTCCGCACCACCGACGTGACTGGCTCGATCACCCTGCCTGAGGGCGTCGAGATGTGCATGCCGGGCGACAACGTGAAGATCACGGTTGAACTGATGGATGGGATGCCGGTCGCGATGGACGAGGGGCTGCGGTTCGCTATCCGCGAGGGTGGCAAGACCGTTGGCTCCGGCGTTGTGACCAAGATCATCGCCTGATACCAGTTGACAGTGAATCGAGGATAGTGGGCAGGTGAACCGCCGGCGAGAATCAGTCGCCGGCGTGTCCGATGGGGCTATCAGGACGGGAATCGGCTCGCTGTCCACTGCTCTACGAGCGTAGCTCAACGGTAGAGCAACGGTTTCCAAAACCGTCGGTTGGGGGTTCAAATCCCTCCGCTCGTGCTGTCCACCGCCAGGTTGCGCCCGCCAGGCGCGGGCGGATGCTGTTAAGTCATGGGCGATGCGCTGCCGGCCGCCGGTTCCGGGTCCTCCGGCCGGCGGCCGGTTGGCTCATAGCGGTCCACTATCTGATGGGCAGGCGCTCGCGCGTTGCCCACAAACATCCCGCCCCCGGCGCGGAGACGCCGCCGGGCCGCAC
>CAYRDG010000076.1:0-9950 GCA_964422915.1 uncultured Frigoriglobus sp.
GGTGTCGCCGGGGTCGACGACCACGTAGTCCTGGAAGTAGATGATCCGCTCCAGGCTGCTGGTCTTCATGTCCAGAAGCGTGCCCAGACGGCTGGGCATCGCCTTGAAGAACCAGATGTGGACGACCGGCGCGGCCAGCTCGATGTGCCCCATCCGCTTGCGGCGGACGCGGCTATGCGTGACCTTCACGCTGCAGCGATCGCAGATCATCCCCTTGTACTTCATCCCGCGGTACTTCCCGCAGGAGCACTCCCAGTCTTTCTCTGGCCCGAAGATCTTCTCGCAGAACAGACCGTCTTTCTCAGGACGATAGGTGCGGTAGTTGATCGTCTCCGGTTTCTTGACTTCACCGTGCGACCAACTGCGAATGTCTTGTGGGCTGGCCAGGCTGATGCGGACGGCGCCGAAGTCGTTGATGCGTTCGTAGCTCGTTCCCTCGGCGGCGGCGTCGGAGTTCTTGGCGTTGGCGGTAGACATATTCACTCCCACTTAAAAGAGGGGCAATTGTTCGGTGTCGGCTGGAATGGCAATTCAAGTCGCGCGCCCACGAACCATGAGTCCGTGGGCTGCGTAGGGACTTACACTCGCTTCTTCTCCAGGCACATATTCAGACCCAGGCCACGGATCTCGTGAGTGAGCACGTCGAAGCTCGCCGGGGTGCCGGCCTCCAGTGTGTTCTCACCCTTGACCATGCTCTCGTAGATCTTCGTGCGGCCTTCCACGTCGTCCGACTTCACCGTCAGCAGTTCCTGCAAGATGTAAGCGGCGCCGTAAGCTTCGAGCGCCCACACTTCCATCTCACCGAACCGTTGACCGCCGAAGCGAGCCTTGCCGCCCAGGGGCTGCTGGGTGATGAGCGAGTAAGGCCCGGTGGCTCGCGCGTGAACCTTGTCGTCGACAAGGTGGTGCAGCTTGAGCATGTAGATATAGCCGACCGTGACGGGCTGGTCGAACGCTTCACCTGTGCGGCCGTCGTAGAGAACGCTCTTCCCTGTCTCCGGGACGCCCGCTTCCTTCAGGTACGACCGAATCTCTTCCTCGGTCGCCCCGTCGAAAACTGGCGTGACCGCCTTGAAGCCGAGTTTCGCCGCGGCATAGCCGAGGTGAGTTTCGAGAATCTGACCCACATTCATACGGCTGGGCACGCCGAGCGGATTCAGGAGGATGTCCACCGGAGTGCCGTCCTCCAGGAACGGCATGTCCTCTTCCGGCAGCACCTTCGAGATCACACCCTTGTTGCCGTGCCGTCCGGCCATCTTGTCGCCGACGGAGATGACACGCTTGGTCGCGACGTACACCTTCACCATTTGCTGCACGCCGCTGGGCAACTCATCGCCACGGTTGAGCGAGTTGAGCTTGCGTTCCTGTTCATCAATGAAGAACTGGATGCGTTCCCAGTGTCGGTTGTGAATCTTGTGGGCCTTCTTCTGGCTATCCGGCGTGCGAATGTCGAGGTTATCGAGCTTGAACCCCTTGGCCTGTTCAGCCACCGCGCGATCGTCCTTGTCGCTGGCCAGTTGCTTGCCCGTGTTGGGGTCCTTCAACTCCTTCTTGTCGAGAACCTCTTCGAGCGCGCGAACGAACTCGCGGAACTGCTCGGCAATCCGCTTGTTGTACTGCGTCTCGATTTCTTTCTTCTGCCGATCCAGTTCCTTCTTCTCGTCCTCGGTCATGTGGGCGCGACGACTGAAGCGGTGAGCCGCGATCACGATGCCTTCGGTGCCCGACTGAACTTCGAGCGAGTCGTTCTTCACGTCTTCACCGGCGCGACCGAAGATGGCGTGGAGAAGTTTCTCTTCGGGCGTCAGTTCGGAACGACTCTTGGGCGAAACCTTGCCGACGAGGATATCGCCAGGGCGGACGTAGGTGCCGATCTGGACAACGCCGTGATCGTCGAGGTTCGCCAGCGCCTTCGGGCTGACGTTGGGAATGTCGCGCGTGAACTCTTCCTTACCGAGCTTCGTTTCCCGAATCTCGATGTCGAACTCCTCGATGTGAATCGAGGTGTAGGTGTCGTTCTTCACCAGCCGTTCGCTGATGATGATCGCGTCCTCGAAGTTGTACCCTTCCCACGACATGAACGCGACGAGGACGTTACGGCCCAGCGCCAGTTCACCGCTCTTGGTGGCAGCGCCATCGGCGATGATCTGCCCTTTCTTCAGTTTCTGCCCCATCGCGACAACCGGCTTCTGGTTGAGGCAGGTTCGCTCATTGAGGCCGTGATACTTCCGGAGCACATACTCGCGGACGATCTTGTCCTTCTCCTCGAGCTTGACGCGCTCGGCGTCCACAAAGACGACCGTGCCGTCTTCCTGGGCCTTCACGAGCATCCCAGAATGCCGGGCCACCTCGACCTCCAGCCCGGTGGACACCAGGGGCGGCTCCGGAATCAGAAGCGGCACCGCCTGGCGCTGCATGTTGGACCCCATGAGCGCGCGGTTGGCGTCGTCGTGTTCGAGGAACGGGATCAGCCCCGCGGAGACGCCGACCATCTGCTTGGGCGACACGTCGATGTACTCGACCTTGTCGGCCGGGATCATCTGAAGGTCGCCCGCGTGCCGGCCGTTGACGCGATCCGCAGTGATCCGGTCGCCCTCGGTCGGCGTGTCGGCCGGAGCGAGTACTGCGGTCTGTTCCTCGTCGGCGCGTAGCCGCACCACATCGTCGGTGAGCTTCTTCTGCTTCACCTTCTTGTAAGGTGTGATGAGGAAGCCGTATTCGTCGATCTCGGCGTAGATCGAGAGCGACGAGATCAGTCCGATGTTCGTCCCTTCGGGCGTCTCAATCGGGCAGATGCGGCCGTAGTGCGAGATGTGAACGTCGCGCACCTCGAAGCCGGCTCGCTTGCGGTTGAGGCCACCCGGCCCGAGGGCCGAGAGCCGCCGCTCGTGGGTGAGCTGCGCCAGCGGGTTGGTCTGGTCTACCACCTGGCTCAGTTCGCTACGGCCGAAGAAGTATTCGATGGCCGCCGAGACACTCTTGGGGTTGATGAGCGAGCGTGGCGTCATCTCGGCCTGCTCGCGGATCGCCATGCGTTCCTGCACGGTGCGGCGGAGCTTCAGGAAGCCCTTCCGCAACTCGTCGGCCGCAAGCTCGTCGATGGTCCGCAACCGGCGGTTCCCAAGGTGGTCGATGTCGTCAACGTGCCCCTTGCCGGCGCGCAGGTCGAGCAGGTACTTGATTGAGTTCACGAAGTCGACGCTGCGGAGCGTCATCTCCGATTCGGCAACATTCTGGTCGAATTTCCGGTTGATGCGGAAGCGACCGACGCGGCCCAGCCGATAGCGATTGGCATCCTGGAACTTCTCCTTGAACAGCTCCTTGGCCTTCTCCAGTTGCGGCGGGTTGCCTGGTCGGAGCCGCTGGTAAATCTTGAGAAGCGCGCCCTCGTGCGAGTCGGCCTGCGTACCCGTGGCGATATCCTCGGCGATCGAGTTGATGAGGATCTCGTCCTTGGGGTGCGGGATGACCTCAACCTCGGCGAGGTGCGAGAGCATCATCTTGTCCACCTTGTCAGCGGTGAACCGTTTGCCCGCATCGAGATAGACTTCGCCTGTTTCCGGATCAATCACATCATCGGCCGCGATCATCGGCATGATGTTGGCTTCCGGATCGCCGACGAGCCGCGACCGCGCATCCTTCGCCTTGAGTTTCAGCTTCTCCGTCTCGAAGAACTCTTTGATGATGCTGGCTGTCGTGGAGTAGGCTGGGTCCATCGCGCGCAGTAGCGTGATGGCGGAGAACTTGCCCGACTGGTCGATGCGGACACCCAGCGCGTCCTTCTTGGTCGCGTTGATCTCGATCCAACTGCCCCGTTCGGGGATGATACGGCAGGAATGGAGGTCCTTGTCGGCCTCGCGTGTGACAACGAAGTCCACGCCGGGGCTGCGGTGGAGTTGCGACACGACGACGCGCTCGGCGCCGTTGATGATGAACTCACCGCCACCGATCATGATCGGCATATCGCCGAGATAGACTTCTTCCTCGACGGCCGTGCCGTCAGTCTTGCGCAGACGCAACCAGACGCGGAAGGGCCGGCCGTAGGTGAGGCGGAGCTGTCGGCACTCATCCGGGTCGTAGCGCGGCTTGCCCAACTCGTAGCGGATGTACTCCAGCGAAATCTTCTTGTCGTAGCTCTCGATGGGGAAGATTTCTTGCATCACCCCTTCTAGGCCGGAGTGAGCTCGCTTGTCGTAGGACACCTCCAGTTGGAGGAAGCGCGCATAGGATCGCGTCTGGACCTCGGTGAGGTCCGGCACTTCCACAGCGTCACCGAAGTGTCCGAAGTCGTGAACCTTCGTGGGAACAATGATCCGCTGGGCCGGGATTGGCATCGTCGGCTCCTATCAGGTCGCTCGCCTTGTCGCTCCGCGTGTCAGGCTCACCACTGCGGCGTCACCCCGGCACCGCCGAACCCAGCACACGAAAGCGGAAGCGAGAAACACGAACTCGAATGAAACGGGTGCGAGACGCACAGACTCCATCGCCCCAGGTGGCAACGGGCCTTGCATCAGGAGGCGGAGGGCGTTATTCGTTAGCGAGAGAAACGGCACTGGGTGCGGCCGGATCTGCCCCGGCAACACACCGCAAGACACGGAACACAATCACCCCGCCAGTCCGACAGACCACCAGGCCCGGCGGGTTCGGGAGAGGCAACTCAATCGTTGTCAGCATGGTGTAGAATCGAGAGGGTACGACACATCGAAGCGAGTGGGTCGCGCGCATGTTCACCACTGCTACGCAGTTCGCCCCGCGGCCACTCGCATTCCGGCAGGAAGGTGAGCAGTCGCAGGTGCGTGGGGTCGTAATGAATCCGTTCTGTGCGGCCGGAGACCGACCACACAACAATGTTACCCAGACAGGGTGTAAAAGTCACCCCACCTGGGCATTTTTTTTGCATGTCGCCCAAAACTCGCACCCGATAGCCCTGGCACGAGCGGCCGAACGGGAATAATCGCCTTAGCCGGCTGGCTTGACGCTGACCTTCGCGCCAGACTCTTCCAGCTTCTTCTTCACGTCCTCGGCCGTCTTCTTGTCCACGTTCTCCTTGATGGCCTTCGGCGCGCCCTCGACCGTGGCCTTCGCCTCGCCGAGGCCCTGGCCGGTCAGTTCGCGGACGACCTTGATCGTCTTCACCTTGTCTGTGAAGCTCTCCAGGATCACGTTGAACTCGGTCGGCTCAGCGGCGGCTGCGGCCGGCGCCGCACCTGCGGCAGGGCCAGCCATCATCACGGCGCCGCCGGCGGCCGGCTCGATGCCGTACTTGTCCTTAAGGACGTTCTTCAGTTCGACGGCCTGAGCGATGGTCAGCCCGGCGAGCGTATCGGCAAGTTCTGCAACGGTTGGCATGATTCAGTCCCTTTCGTGGTGCTGCGCCAGGTGAAGCAGCCCGGCATGGTGAAAGCGTAATAGCTGGTTCAGTAAGTGAGGCAAGCAATCGCGACGGTGCGTTGCCTGCTCCACGGGAAGTTCTCACGCGGAAGGAGGAGCCGCGCCCTCGGCACTGCCGCCCTTCTCTTCGATGGCCTTGAGGATGCCAGCCAGTTGCGTGGCCGGGCCAGTGAGCGCACCGGCGATGGCCGAACCTGGCCCCATCAGGGCCGCGACGACCGCACCGATGGCCTCCTGGCGCGTCGGCACGTTCATCAGTTCCGACAGCGGCATGATCTCGCCGTCGGCAACGCCGGTCTTTTCCTTGATCTTCAGCGGCTGCTTCGTGTCGGGGCGAAGCTGCTTGAGAATCGCATCCACGGCCTGGCCGAGCGCCTTGGGGCTATCAGCACCCCAGCACAGGAGCGTCGGGCCGGCGCCGGGATCGACTTTCACGCCATTCTCGTCGAACA
Organism: uncultured Frigoriglobus sp.; assembly: GCA_964422915.1. Classification (GTDB taxonomy): domain Bacteria; phylum Planctomycetota; class Planctomycetia; order Gemmatales; family Gemmataceae; genus Gemmata. The sequence continues at coordinate 5,844 of CAYRDG010000076.1, forward strand.
CCTTCTTGACGAGCGTGTTCTTGACCATCTTGACGCGAACATTCTTCGCGCGAAGCCCACGACGCAGCTCATAGTCGGCAGCCGAATCGAGCTTCAGTGGCTCCAACAGAACGAGATCGCGGACGCCCTTGAACGTCTTGCGAAGCTCGTTCAGCTCCATTTCCTTGATCTTCTTGCTCATGGCTCTTCAGTGGTCAGTGGTGGTGTGCGGCAGACAGCATGGGCGGCAACAGGATGAGACATTCTCCTCACTGGGGCCGCGCACGGTGAACTAGATCGCGAGCCGGATGCCCGGCGACATCGTTGCGGAAAGCACCACGCCGTTGATGAAGTTCCCCTTCACGCCCGACGGCTTGGCCGCGCGAACCTGATCGACGAACACCTGAATGTTCTCGACGAGCTTCTGATCGTCGAAGCTCATCTTGCCCACGCCCGCGTGAATCTGACCGGTCTTGTCGGAACGATACTCGACCTTGCCAGCCTTGAAGTCACGCACGGCCGCGGCGATGTCGCCACTGGCAGGGACCACCGTGCCGGCCTTCGGCGTCGGCATGAGGCCACGGGGGCCGAGAACCTTACCCAGCCGCGACACCTGACCCATCATCTCCTGGCTTGCCAGCGCCACGTCGAAGTCGAGGAAGCCTTCCTTCTGGACACGCTCGACAAGATCGGCCCCGCCGACCACATCAGCACCAGCAGCCTTCGCCTTCTCGACGTTGTCGCCCTGAGCGAACACCGCAACACGCACGGCCTTGCCGATACCATGCGGCAGGGGGATCGCACCGCGAACCATCTGGTCAGACTGCGTGGGATCGATGCCGAGGTTAATGTGAAGCTCGATCGTTTCGTCGAACTTGGCCCGCTTGAGCTTCTTGATCTCGGCGATGGCCTGTTTCAGTGGCATCGAGCCGGCCTCGCGGAGTTTCTTCTCCACGTTCCGGCGGTGATTGCGGAGTTTCTTGCCGCGCCGAGGCGGCACGCCGGGCTTTTTCTTTTTCTTGGATGCGTCTGCGACCTCGATATTCTTCGGGGCCGCAGTCGGAGCCGCAGCCGCTTCCGCCGGTGGAGCCGTGTCTTCGGCTGGCACCGCTTCCTTCTCCGTATCCTTCGCCTTCGCCATCGGAATATGCCTCATCGTTGGCGGGGTTCGTCGGGTGAAACCGACTACATCCCCTCCCGGAGCGAACCGACATAGGTCGCCTCGGTGCGTGAGAAGTTAAAAGTTACAGGGGGAACCCGAAACGACAATACTTCCGCGAACTTTTCTCTTGACACACGACTGCCGCGAACGCACCGTCTGGCACGCTCGCGGCCAATGGGAAAGGTGAGGCTTACCCCTCAACCACAACGATCCCCATGCTGCGTGCGGTCCCTTCGATGATACGCTGGGCGTGATCGGTGTCGCGTGCGTTCAGATCGGCCTGCTTCTGTGTCGCGATGTCGCGGACCTGCTTCTTGGTAACCGTGAAGCCCTTATACTTGCCGGCTTTCTTGGCATCAGCCGGGATCACTTCCTTGCCGGCTTTCTTGGCGTGTGGAATCTTGGCCGCGAGCTTCAGAAGGATCGCCGCAGGCGGGCTTTTGATCTTGAACTCGAAGCTGCGGTCGGAGAAGACCGTGATGACGACCGGCAGCATCAGCCCCTTCATCTCGGGTTTGCTGGTCTTATCGTTGAACTGCTTCACGAACATACCGATGTTGACGCCGTGAGCACCCAGCGCCGGACCAACGGGCGGCGCCGGCGTTGCCGACCCGCCTGGGCACTGGAGCTTCACCTGCGCCGTAACCTGCTTCGCCATGTCTGCACCTGGAGCGGATGACTTCTATTGAAGACTTTTGATTCTAGCGACCAAGTGAGAGTCCGGCCACGCGGCACCACTCACTGTGCTGGTCGAACTCACACCTTGTCCACCTGGTAATACTCGAACTCTACCTCGAGGGGGCGACCCCAGAACGTGAGTTCGACCTTCACCTTCGGCGAATCGGTCGGGTCCTTCGGCTCCGTGATGGCCTTCACCTCGCCCTCCTGGTTGGCGAAGGAACCATCGCGAATCCGAACCCGATCGCCCTTCTCGAAGTCGAGCTTGATCTTCGCGGCCTTCTTGTTCGGGTCAACCGCACGCTCGCCGGTGAGCATCGCCTTGACCTCGTGATCAGGCATCGGTTCGGGAACCGGCGGCTTGCCGCGCATGTTGAGGAAATCGCCCACGCCGCTGGTGTCGCGGAACAGGTACAACATGCGGTCGTTGAATTCCAACTGCGCGAAGATGTAGCCGTGGAACTTCTTCTTTTTCTTGATGACCTTCTTTTCCTGATAGTGATACTCGCCGGTCTTTTTGTCCTTGACCCGAACTTGTTTCTTTTCGATCACTTCCTCGAAAGGTATTTCAATGCGACCGATGAACTCCTCGATTCCTTCGATGGCTGCCTTGCGAAGAATCGCGGCCTTAATCGACTCCTCGCGACCACTCTGCACCTTGATCGCGTACCACTTCTTGCTGCTCTCGGCGTCTGCACTGTCGTCTACTTCGGCAGGCACGACCACAGCGGCCTCGGCATCTTCCTCGGCAGACTTGGTCGACTTCTTCCGGGATGCGCGCTTCGGCTTGGTAGGCTTCTCCGCCTCGATCTCGTCCGCATCCCCGTGCGGTTCCGCGCCGACGTGCGAGGCGATTGGCTCAACCTCGGTGTGTTCGTCGGCGGCCGTTGCGGCAGGTTCCATTTCGGGTAGCGCGGTGGGGGCGGGGGTCTGCTCCTCCGCGACTGGCTCCGGCGCGACCTCGCCACCCTCGGCATCGGGCTGGCCGATGCCGCTGAGAATCGCGGGTTCGTCCAACTCGACTTCCGTGGCAGCCTGCGCGACCGGGAACGCAGCCGGCATCTCCTCGACGAGTTCGGGCGGTGGCGCAGGATCGGGGTCTGGCTCGTTCCGCATCTCCGGCTCGTTCAGTCGCTCGACGGTTGCCTCGGCTTCGGGCGGAACGTCTGACGTCCGGGCGTGATCGGGCGCGGCGACCTTCGACTCCTCAGTCGCAGGATCGGTGGCAGGCGCGTCGTTGATCGAGGGATCGTTGCTCATGGGGCTTGGCCGTGGGGCCTCCTCGGTGTATCCGCACTACCACTTCTGCTCACGCACGACCTGCCCCTTCTGCTGGGCAGTGGAGTGACTCGGCAGCACACCGACCGTGCTCCGGCTCAACAGCCAGCCCCAGAACAGGTCCACGACGAGCAGGAAGAGCGTCAGGATGAGCGTGGTCAGGAGCACCACGACGGTGTCCTGTGCGAGCTGGCGCCGTGTCGACCACGACACCTTGTTCATCTCCGCCTCGGTGGCGATGAGGAACTCCGCGAACGTTGGCACGTTCACCGCACGCCATGCCACCCACAACGACAGCACGAGCAGCACGAGAGGCACAACGTAGCGAGCATCGGCCAGAATCGTCACCGCCTTGCCGCTGAACGGCATCGCCAGCGTCCAATTCTCTGGCACCATACCCTGTGAGTACATGGAGTAAACGCCCGTGATGCCGACGAGCAGGATGCCGAGAATCGTCAATCGCCGGACACGCAGCCCCAGCGACCGCTTGTACTGGTGCGCCGTGAACCATCCCTGTTCTTCCAGTGACACCATCCAGCGTTGCCCGGTCTGTCCGGTGAAGAAGCGGAACGTGAGGGCCACCAGCGACAGGGCGACCGCAAGGCCGATGATACGTCCGGAACTTCCTTCAACGCTCATCGCGACCGCACGCGCGATGAAGAAGATCACGATGGCGGCAAAGACCATCAGGAAGATGCCGCCTCGCGCGCCGAGAGGCGCCTCGCCAACGAGTTTCGTACCGAACCAGACGAGGCCCAGGAACGCAACCAGTTGAAGCGCCACACGCGCGGCGAAGAGATTCATCGAGCTGCCGCCAGCCGGCGCGACGGAAGTCCCCCAGAGCAGCGGCACCGCGTAGAGCACGACGGCCAGGGCCGCCAGGACGTAAACGGCACCGAGAAAGCTGGCGATGGGGAGGCTCAGCGCCTTACCCGACGCATGCGGTGCGGAACTGGGTTCAACGGCGGTCGCCATGCTCCGTCCCCTTCAATCCATCGTTCGTGCGGCCC
>CAYRDG010000077.1:0-9397 GCA_964422915.1 uncultured Frigoriglobus sp.
GGTCGCTGCTTAAATCGTGCCAAGGCCAATGTGCCAAAATCTTCAGGGGCACCCTTGCATCCTTCTGATCTTGACCCGCGCGAAGTGCGATCGGTACACTGAACGTATATTTGTGGTCTTGACTCAGCTCCTGATCGAAGCGTAAAGCAGCCCCCTGCCACGGCTGCGATATTCCCTCCACAAGGTTCCATTTCCGATGCCGGACCCGGCCTCCGCGGGCACCCTATATTTGCTGGATGCTCACGGACTGATCTTCCAGATGTTCTACGGCGTCGGTCCCATGACCGCCCCCGACGGCCGTCCCACGAACGCTGTCTTCGGCGTGACGCGGGCGTTGATGAATCTCTACGATCGCGGCGCGGAGTATCTCATCGCCGCCCTTGATCACGAGGCGCCCACCTTCCGCGTCGAAATCGCCCCAGACTACAAGGCTCATCGCGACGCACCACCGGATGACCTGCTCCGCCAGGAACCGCTCATCCATCAGGTGCTCGACGCATTGCGGATCCCCTTCATCATGGCGCCAGGCTACGAGGCCGACGACGTGATGGCGACCATCGCCAGCGAGGGTGCCGCACGCGGGCTTGACGTATTCCTTTGCACGTCCGACAAGGACTGCCGCCAGCTTGTCACCAGCAAGGTAAAGATGCTGAACTTGCGGAAGGATTACGAAGTCCTCGACGAGGCCGGCGTGTTAGCCGACTGGGGCGTGCTCCCGGCCCAGGTGATCGACTTTCAATCACTCGTCGGTGATTCGGTAGACGGTGTGAAGGGAGTGCCAGGGGTCGGGCCGAAGACTGCGGCGAAGTGGCTTCAGCAGTTTGGTACGCTCGAAAACCTGATCGCTAACGCCGACAGCGCCGCGGGCGGTCCAAAGGTCCGGCAATCGCTCAAAGATGCTATTGCGGCTGGAGTGCTCGACAAGAGCCGCAAACTCGTCACACTCGACACCAAGGTGCCGCTGAAGCTCGACTGGGACGGATGGAAACGCCGCGACTGGGACGGGCAGAAGTTGTTGGAACTCTTCCACGAGTTCGGGTTCCGCGGCTTCGCCGAACGTGTCCGGAAGACGCTGGCCACCAGCGGCGCGAAGAAGAGCGCCGATGCCCTGGAGATCGCGGGTCTCACCCCTTCCGACGACACGACACCGAAACGGGAACTACCAACCACCAACGACGGACGTGGCATCCTGGTCGATACGGAAGCAAAACCGACAAGGAAGCCGCGCGGCAAGTTAGCCAGGGCAGAGACACCGGGCCTCTTCGACGACGTGACACCCGAACCGGATCCCAGTGCGCCAGTACCAGCCACACCGCCCTCCGATTCCAACTCCGACATCCCGACTGATACCTGGAGCTATGACGGCTACGAAACCGTGTGTACGCCCGCGGGCTTCAAGAGCTTCCTCGCCAGTCTCAAGAAGCAGAAGAGCTTCGTGTTCGATCTCGAAACCACTGGTCTCAACCCCTGCGCAGACCCCATCGTCGGCCATGCCTTCTGTTGGGCGCCGCACGTCGCGTACTATCTCCCGGTGCGCGGTCCGGAAGGTGATGCAAAGCTCGATCCGGATGAGACACTCGCGGCGCTCAAGCCGATCTTTGAAGACGCGAAGGTCGCCAAGCGCAATCACAACATCAAGTTCGACCAGATCGCACTGGCCGCCGCCGGGGTACACCTCGCAGGCGTGACAGGCGATTCGATGATCGCCCACTATCTGTTAGAGCCAGGCGCACGCGCACACGGTCTCGACGACCTGACGCTTGCGGAGTTCGGCCACCGCAACATCCCCATCTCCGAACTGATTGGAAAGGGGAAGAAGCAAATCACGATGGACCGCGTGCCCGTCGCCACCGCGTCGAGATACGCGGGTGAGGATGCCGACGCCGCTCTGCAACTGGCCGACCGCTATGAACCGATGCTCGACGCACGCGGCTTCCGCACACTTTACGACACGGTGGAAGTCCCGCTCATTGGCGTGCTGGCCGAGATGGAACTGGTCGGCATCAAGGTGGACGTGCCATTCCTCCAGAGCCTCGGTGAGGAGATGGCCGCGGAACTGGCCGTGATCGAGGTGGACGTTCACCGCCTCGCCGGGCGTACGTTCAACATCGCGTCGCTCAAGGAACTGCAAAAGATTCTCTTCGAGGAACATAAGCTCCCGGTGCAGAAACGGACTGGCATCAAGAATGAACCATCCACGGATCAGGAATCGCTCGAACGGCTCGCGGCACTCGGTCACGAACTGCCGAGAAGACTGATCGAATATCGCAAGATCATCAAACTGAAGAACACATACGTTGACGTGTTGCCCACAATGGCGGATAAAGAAGGCCGCGTACACACGTCGTTCAATCAGGCTTCGGTGGAGACGGGTCGGCTCAGCTCCAGCGACCCGAACTTACAGAACATCCCGGCGAGAACGGAGCAAGGCGCGCAACTCCGCAAGGCGTTCATTCCGCGCGACGGCTGGACACTGGTCACGGCCGACTACTCCCAGATCGAGTTGCGGTTGCTCGCCCAGTTCACCCGCGACGAGACACTGATGCAGGCGTTCGCGGAGAATCGCGATGTCCACGCGGCGGTGGCTGCGCAAATCTTCAAGATGCCTGAAGCAGAGGTCACGAAGGCGCAGCGCGGCATGGCGAAGACGGTGAACTTCGGCGTCCTGTATGGCATGAGTGCGACGGGCCTTTCCGCACGGCTGGCGATTCCGCGCAAGGAAGCGGAGCAGTTCATCGACGCGTACTTCGCCCGATATCCGAAAGTGCTGGAATATCAGCAGAGATTGCTGACAAAGGCCCACAAGACAGGCGTGGTAGAGACACTGCTTGGTCGCCAGCGGACGCTGAACAAGGACGCGATCAGCCCGAACTCGCGCTATCAAAATCGCGGGCAGGCCGAGCGTGAGGCGATTAACTATGAGATTCAAGGGTCGGCCGCGGACCTCATCAAGCGGGCGATGCTTGCGGTGTCTCAAGAGCTCTCGGCCCGCAAAATGCAAACACGCATGCTCCTCACCGTTCACGATGAACTGGTGTTCGAGGCTCCGCCAGAAGAAGTCGTGCCAGTGGCGAGACTCGCCCGCGATGAGATGAACTCCGCCATCAACCTCGATGTGCCGCTGAACGTCGATGTCGCCGCCGGACCGAACTGGCTGGACGTGGAAGACATTCCTGGGTAATCCCTGCACACTCGCACTGACATGCCAAGGGGATATCGACAAGGGAAGTCGGTAGTTGGCATGATCCAGCGAATGCAGGGGGAAGAAACGATGTGGAGACTCCGCACAATCCGGGTTGGATTCCTGATGGTTGGTATTCTGGCAACCGTTGCCACAACCGGTTGCTGTTCGGACTGTTGCAACAAACTGTGGGGCGGAGGTTACCCGGCTCGTGAAACACAAGAGACGTATAACCGCAGTCGGCTATTGAACACCACCACAGACGGACCAACTGCCAAACCCGCCAGCACTGGCCAAACGACTGCGAGTGTGGATTACATTCAAGGGGGAGTGAAACAGATTCCCCCGGAACGTATTCATGGTGGGATCTATTGAAACAGGAACTGCGGATGACCGCGTTCAAGTATGGCCCGAAGGCCGTTATCGGACTCGTCGGAGGTATTGGTGCCGGTAAGAGCACCGTGGCGAAGTGCTTCGCGGTTCGTGGCGGGCGAGTGATCGACGCCGACAGGCTTGGCCACGAGGCCTTGCGACAACCGGGAATCATTGAAGCACTGATTCAACGATGGGGAGACTGTATCCGCCGGGAAGACGGTTCGCTCGACCGGCAGGAGATCGCAAGGATCGTCTTCGCCGACGCGACCGAACTGAAGGCACTGGAGGCGACCGTCTTCCCCTACATTGAAGCGCGAACGCGCGGGTTGATCGCTGCAGCTCAAGCGAACCCGGACGTCGCGTTTGTGGTCCTGGATGCGGCAGTCTTGCTCGAAGCGGGGTGGGGCCAACTGGTAGATCGGCTGGTATTCGTAGACGCCCCTCGCGAGCAACGCGTTGCCCGATTGGTAGTCCGCAGTGGATGGAACGAGGATGATTTGAACGCTCGCGAGGCAGCGCAGTGGCCAGCCGAAGAGAAAAAGTTGGGCGCTGATGCTGTGATCGTCAACGACAGTGATACAAACGCGTTGCAAAAACAGGTGGACAGACTACTGGCGTGCTGGCGAATGGCCCATCTCTCGTAAGATTCGCAGACCGGCCCGGTATTCGCTACCCGAGGCATTACGTGAACAGTCCGTGACCCCCCTGATGGTGCTGCGTGCGGGGCTGTTGCTCCCCGAAGTTGTTGGCGTTCAAGGAGCGCGACCGCGACTCCCGCCGACGACGGACCCCGCACCAAGGTTCCTGCCTGCTGTTTGAGGTTCTCCCATGTCCGACCCCAAGTCCGAAATCGTCAAGCCTACTCGTTCCGCACCTCGCCGGAATTCGCGCAAGGCCGAAACCCCGGCGGCAGTGCCCCCGGACGATGACGGCTTCTCAGCCGGCATTGTGGATAGCACGCCACCTCCTGTACCAGAAACACCGGCCACGCCCACCGTTCCTGAATCGCAGCCTCAGCCGCCACAACGCGAGCCGCGCCCGCCTGTGCGAATCGAGCCGCCGCGTACTGAACGGCCCGAGCCTCAGAGCGCGCCGCCGGCCGCACGCATTGACCCGAACGAGCACGGCTTCGACGCAGAAACCAACTCGCGCTACGAGGCCATCAAGAAAGGCAACACGTACATCTCCGAACTTCAGCACATGACCATCACGCAACTCCAGAAGGCCGCGCGTGAAGTGGGCATTCCCCGCGAAGAGTTCGCCGGGCTGAAGAAACAGGACCTCGTCTACCGAATCTTACGTGAACTGAGCGAGGCCAACGGCCTGATGTTCGGCGAGGGAACGCTTGAGGTTCTCCCCGACGGATTCGGCTTTCTCCGCAGCCCGGATTACAACTACCTCCCCTGCCCTGACGACATCTACATCTCGCCCAGCCAGATTCGTCGATTTGGACTTCGCACCGGGGCAGTTGTCGCCGGGCAAACTCGCCCACCAAAGGAAAACGAACGCTACTTCGCGCTGTTGCGTGTCGAGGCCATCAACTACCAGGAACCGGACCTGCTCACCCAGAAGGCCGTCTTCGACGACCTCACGCCACTCCATCCGGAACGCCGGCTCAAGCTCGAAACGGCACCAGATGAACTCAACACGCGCGTCATCGATCTCATCACGCCCATCGGTAAGGGCCAGCGCGGGCTGATCGTCGCGCCGCCGCGCACGGGCAAGACGGTGTTGCTTCAGAAGATGGCGAACTCCATCATCCAGAACCACCCAGAGTGCTACGTGATCGTCCTGCTCATCGACGAGCGGCCAGAAGAAGTCACCGACATGAGCCGGACGGTGAAGGGGCCGCGCGTCGAGGTGGTCAGTTCAACCTTCGACGAGGCACCCGAACGGCATGTGCAAGTCAGCGAGATGGTAATCGAGAAGGCGAAGCGGCTGGTGGAGTACGGCACCGATGTCGTGATCCTGCTCGACTCCATCACGCGGCTGGCACGCGCATACAACACCGTGTCGCCTGGCTCAGGCAAACTCCTCTCGGGCGGCCTCGATGCCACCGCACTCTACAAGCCGAAACGATTCTTCGGCGCAGCGCGCAACATCGAGGAAGGCGGCTCGCTCACTATTCTCGCCACCGCTCTGATCGACACCGGCTCGAAGATGGACGAGGTGATCTTCGAGGAGTTCAAGGGTACCGGCAACATGGAGCTTCACCTGGAACGCCGCATGGTGGATCGCCGTGTATACCCGGCCATCGACGTGAACAAGAGCGGCACCCGCAAGGAAGAGTTGCTTCGCGGCGAAGACGAGTTACGCCTGGTCCACATCATGCACCGAATCCTGGCCGACATGAACCCGGTGGAAGCGATGGAACTCCTGCTGAAGCAACTCGGCAAACACAAGACCAACTCCGACTTCCTCAACAGCGTGACTCTGACTTGAGATGAAGACGTGGATCATGCCGCACTACAACCGGCAGCCGGTAGCAGCCCGACTGAAACACCACGTTCATCAGTCGTGGTGTGTCAACCACACGAAGCAACCCGCAAGCAATATGTCTGCGGGTTGCTTTGCGCTGATCGCGGTTGTTCCCACTCCGCTGGATGCAACTTTCATCAGACGTAAGTGAAGTGCCCGACAAAGATGAAAGGAATGGTCGAGCCTGGGCCAATCCCTGTCGCACCGGCGCCGCACGATGCGAAGCAGCCGTGACGATGGCCGTGTGATTGGCTAGTGTGAGTGAAACCCCGACGCGGTTGGGGTATCTCCAGTCACATTCCCCATTCACTGTCACATTCCATGCTCTACGAAGGCGACTTCTCTTCTCCATCTGGTCGGTTCGCGCTGGTCGCAGCGCGCTTCAACGGTTTCATCGTTGACCAGCTCGTGAGCGGTGCCACGGACGCACTGGCGCGGCATGGCGTTCCCGAGGATCGCATCGACCTCATCCTCGTGCCAGGTTCCTTCGAGATTCCACTGGTCGCGCTGAAACTCGGCATGAGTGAGAAATACGCGGCCGTGATCTGTCTGGGGTGCATTATCCGCGGCGATACCGACCACTACGACCACGTCGCCGGCGCCGCGACAAGCGGCGTCGCGCAGGCGGCGCTCAACTCCGGCGTGCCGGTCGTCTTTGGTGTGTTGACATGCGACACGCTGGATCAGGCGATCCATCGTGCGGGAGCGAAGGCCGGCAACAAGGGATTCGAGGCCGCAGTGACCGCCGTGGAGATGGTGAACCTGATGAAGAAGCTTGATGTCTGACCGCATCGCCGACCATCTCCCGGCCTGTTTGGGCCGGGTGACATCAGCGGGACGGCTTCCCGGCCCGGATCATATTCGCAGGTCACGCGGCGTCGCGTTCGGTGAAGAGTGTCGTGCCGTGTAACCGGAACGCCACGCGGCGGCCGTCGGGGAGTTGCTCCGAATCCGAGAACGCCAGGCGGAGCGGACCAGGCGGCGCTTCCAGACACACCTCGGCTGGTTCGTCGGCACGCAGTGACACCGCAGTGAGTTTGTCGGAGCCATGGAAGACGTTCAGCACCCCGTCGCGTGCCGGAACCCCGGCCAGTCGCACCATGCCGCCTGCATGTGGCACCTCCAGATCTGGCCCCAGCCACAGGTCGACACCCAGCTTCAAGCTCATGGGTTGTGGTTGTTTCCACGACCGCGGATTCAGTGCTGAGAGTTGCCGTTTCAGAAACGGCATGACGTAGCGACGTTCGTTGGCCAGCACCGACACCGCAGCGCGCATCGGCTTGCGACCGATGCGGTAGCGATTGTGGTACCACGTCTGCACCGCCCGCACCACGAGGTCCTCGTAGCGAAGCAGCCACGGCCTCTTGGGAAATACGACTGCGTAAAGCCAGAGGTGAACGTAGCGTGAACTGACATAGCCGGCGTGTCGGATACTCGATGCGAACAACTCGCGCGAGAACTTCGTGCCGAATGAGGTTGGGTCGCCACTGCCACTGGTCTTCGTCTGGCGGTGGATGCGCGTGTGGGCCAGTATATCCGGGATGTGTTCCAGTACACCACCGGCGCGGTCGGCGCGAAGCCAGTAGTCATAGTCCATGATCAGTTGCAGCGACTCGTCGAATGGCCCGACACGACACGCGAGACGCTTCCGCCAGAACGCAGCCGGTTGGCTGATGCAGCAGCAGTCCACCAGTCGATCGAAAGAGTACTCCTGGGTAGGGTACATGCTGAGGTACTTACCCTCGGCGTCGATGAGTGCGTCGCGGCCATATACGAGGTCGCACGATGGCCTGTCGCGGAAATGTTCAACAACCCGTTTCACCGCGCCGGGGCGCAGCAGGTCATCGGAGTTGAGGTACGTCAGCACATCCCCCTTCGCCTGCGCCATTCCCTTGTTGATCGCGTGTGTCTGTCCACGGTCCTTCTCGCTCACCCACTGCACCCGATCTCCATAGCTCTTGAGGATGGACACGGTGTCGTCAGTCGAACCACCATCGACAATGCGGAAGTCGATGTGTGGGTAGTCCTGTGACAGCACGCTGTCAATCGTCTGGCGGATGAACGCGCCCTGATTGAACGACGGCGTGACGACCGAGACAACCGGCGGGGTTTCCACTCGCACACGAAGCGGTGCCGCGGCTCTTTCCGCCACACGATCGAAGGCGGCCAGCAAGGCATCAACGCCCTGGTTCCAGGAGAAGTCCGCGAGACGGCGCTTACCAGCTTCACGAAGTTGTTCACGAAGTGAAGCATCGTCGGCCACGCGCACCAGCGCTGCGGCCATCGACTCGGGCGAAGTCGTATCACACGTTACGGCTGCGTTGCCCGCCACTTCAGGCATCGCGGAGCGATCGCCGCAGACCACAGGTGTGCCGGCTGCGAATGCTTCCAGGAGTGGGATGCCGAATCCTTCGTACATCGACAGATGCGCAAGTGCTACGGCTTTCCGCTGCAACTCGGCCAGCAGGCGGGGCCGAACGTAGCCGAGATGCCGCACCGGATGGCCCGGATGAGCCTTCGCCAGTTTGTCCCAGCCCGCGGGGTGGCCTGTGAAAACAAACTCGTATTCCGGGTGCGTGCGGCGGAAGTGTGAGAAAGCCGCCAGGATGCGGCCATGGTTTTTGTGCGGCCAGAAATTGGCACTGTAGAGAAAGAATGGCCGAGATGGAATCAGTTCTCGCTCGGCCGCGGACAGTTCACCCGTGGGAATGCCACCCAACCCTTCCGGTACGCCGGGTTGCATCAGGAACACATCGTCAATCGTGGTCCACGGGTCGTCCAGCAACTCGCGTCGCGAGAACTCCGTGAGCGTGGCGATGGCCCCGCCACGGGTCTGATAAGCGCGAAAGGCCTGACGGCGTTCGCGCAGATGACTGGGGTGGAAGAACTCTGGAAACGCCTCTTGCTGGGAGTCTGGGATGCAGACGATCTGCCGGTTGAGCGGGAAGCGCTCCAGTGCGCCGATGGGATAGTGGCGAAACAAGAGATCAAAGTCACCCTCATATTCCGTGTCGTTCTGAAGCTCGTCGTAATAGCCCGTAGTGGTGAGCGTGCGGCGTTCGACGTTGGGTGGCGGATTGTGGAAGAGGTGGTAGTTGTAGGCGGTCGTAAAGACGACGTACTGATGGGTGCGATCGCGTGCGAAGAGCGCTGACAGTGTGCCGTGGAGCCACTGTGTCAGCCCGCCAGTTTCACCGAAGACGACCCGGCGCAGGTCGATGCCGATTTTCATCCATCACCCTCGAACGCTGAGTATCGCGCCGAGGGTATCGTGTCGTCACGCAGTCGGTCAAGGTGAAGTGAACGGGAGGGTGCCCCTGTAGATTTTGGCAGTCGGAAAAGGGTATGATATTCGCAGTTGCA
>CAYRDG010000078.1:0-8368 GCA_964422915.1 uncultured Frigoriglobus sp.
GCCATCGCGGTCGCGCACCGGAAACGAGAGGTGGCGAAGTGACGATCACTCTCTGGCACTTCCTCGCGGTCGCCGCGGCGCTGTTCGGTATTGGTCTTGTGGGCTTTCTCACGCGGCGAAACCTCATCACGATGTTCCTCTGTGCCGAGATGATGCTGCAGGGCGTGGCGATTAACCTTGTCGCCTTCGCCCGCTATCACGGCAACTTGCAGGGGCAGGTGTTCGTGCTGTTCATTCTCGCCGTGGCGGCATGCGAAGCCGGCGTGGCACTGGCGCTGTTCCTGAACCTTTACCGGCGCCGCCGATCGCTCGACGCTTCAGACTGGCAAGATTTGCGAGAGCTTGGTGTGCCACCAGCCGTGGATCCGGAGCCGTTGCCCGTTGTGAAAGAAGAACCGGAGCCGACTCTCACGCCGGCTGGCGCCCGTCCACAACCAACTGCCACCGAGAACGCGACGGAGGCCGCTCGTGTTTGACCCCGTCACACTTGCGCTGACGATTCTCGCACTGCCGCTCGCGGCCGCGATCATCGCGTGGCTCTCGGCAGGGATTGCCGGCCTGCGGAAATTCGCCAATATCCCGCTGATTCTCGCCTGCGGCACCGCGGCCGTGCTTGCGATCATCCTGTTAGCGAAGATGCTCGACGGTTCCGAATCGCGATTCATTTCGGAACCTGTGACCTGGTTCGCGGCAGGCGGTCTGAAGGTCCATTACACGTTCGCCATCGATGCGCTCTCGACGATCATGCTCTGCATGATCACCTTCGTCGCGACCTTCATCGCGATCTTCTCCGGCGGCTACATGAATGGTGACAAGGGCTACTTCCGCTTCTTCGCGGTCATGAGCCTCTTCGTCTTCAACATGTGTGGGCTGGTGCTGTCGAACAATTTGCTGCTCATCCTGGGCTTCTGGGAAGGTGTGGGCATCTGCTCGTATCTGCTGGTCGGCTACTACTACGAGAAGCCCAGCGCCTCGGCGGCGGCACGCAAGGCGTTCCTCGTCACGCGACTGGGCGACACCGGCTTTCTGCTCGGTATCTTCCTCTTCTGGAAGATCGGTGGCTGGAACACCGACCTGAACCTCCTCTTCGCTCACATCGGCCAGCACCCACCGGACCAGGCAACGCTGACAACTGCCTGTCTGCTGCTGTTCTGCGGCGCGGTCGGCAAGAGTGCGCAGTTCCCGCTCTATGTGTGGTTGCCGGACGCGATGGAAGGTCCGACCCCCGTCTCGGCGCTCATCCATGCCGCCACGATGGTGACGGCCGGCGTCTATCTGCTCGCGCGTTGCGCACCGCTGTTCGTGATGTCGCCCGATGCGCAACTCGTCGTCTCCTGGATTGGCGGAATCACCGCGATCCTCGCCGCGTTCATCGCTCTGGCGCAGACCGACCTGAAACGAATCCTGGCATATTCCACAGTCAGCCAGCTTGGCTACATGTTCATGGCGCTGGGCACCTCCGGGGCCATCAGCCCGTCGTTCGCTGTCGGCGCGGCGATGTTTCACCTGTTCACGCACGCCTTCTTCAAGGCGCTCCTGTTCCTCGGCTCCGGCAGCGTGATGCACGCGATGGGTAACGTGATCGACGTGCGGCAGTTCGGCGGGTTGCGGAAACTGATGCCAGTGACACACATCACCTTCCTGTGTGGTGCCGCGGCGCTGGCGGGCGTTCCCTTGCTTTCGGGCTTCTGGAGCAAGGACATGATCTTCGAGGCGCTGTCGGAAGCCGGAGAGGGTTCGAGTCGCTTCGCGGGAAGCTACCTCGCGCTTCTTGTCGTGGCGTGCATCACTGCGTTACTGACGGCGTTCTACACCTTCCGCGCGTACTTCCTGACGTTCTGGGGCCCCGAGCGCGTGCCGCCCGAAGCCGGCCACCATGCTCACGAATCGCCATCCTCCATGACATTGCCACTCATCGTGCTGGCACTGGGTGCGGTCTTCGTCGGGATCGTGGTTGGCCCCTTCACACACTGGTTCACAGACTTCCTCGAAACGTCGCCCTCACTGAATCTGGCCCGCGTCCGCGCAGCAACGGCCGCCGATGTACCGCACCACCTCAACTGGGTGTTAATGACCGTGAGTACGGTCCTGGCACTGACTGGCGTTGGTGGCGCTTACATGCTCTATCGAAACAGCGGCGCGGATAAGCCCGCGTTTGGCCTCCAGCGTGTCTGGGTGTGGTCGCGGAACAAGCTCTATGTGGACGAGCTGTACTACGCGATCATCGTGTGGCCGGCCGAACGGCTCGCGTTTCTGCTCCGGATCTTCGATGGTTTCCTCGATGGTCTGGCACGCCTCGTTGCGGCCGTGCCTCGATTTGTCGGGGGCTGGCTCCGCCCGATTCAGAACGGGCTGGTCCAGTTCTATGCGCTGTCGATGGTCCTGGGGCTGGCCGTGTTTCTATCGTTTGTAGTGTTCCGAATCACTCGCTAGGAATTGTGGATCAGGAATGCAAAGTTCGCAATGAAAGACTGAGGGAGTGAACACGACCGGTCTTTCATTGCGAACTCTGTGTTCCCATTCCGCAATCGAGAAGATGTCCTACTACGCCGTCACCCAGCTTCTGGTCCTGCTACTGGTGCTGGTGCCGCTGGTGTCGGCGGCACTGGTACCGTTTTTCGGCCGTGCGGCGCGCCGGATTTCGCTGCTCATCGGGTTGTTTCACCTGGGGATCACTGCCGCAGTGGTGATGGTGGCGATCCCCACAATCAGCCAACGGCACGAACTAACACGCACCGACCGTGGTGACTCCACGGTCAAGCGGTTTCAGCCCGCGTTCGTGCCAGGCGATCCCGACATTGTGCAGGGCGGCGCCAAGTATCGCACATCCTGGACGCTCTTCCGTCTCTCCTCCACCGAATCGGACCCCCGTCAGCCCGGCCCGAACGTGCAGTTCTTCATCGGCGTCGACGGCCTGAACATGTGGCTGGTGGCTCTCGCGAGCTTTCTGTTCATCCCGGCGGTCCTGATGTCGTGGAATGTCGCTGACGACCGACCAGGGCCGTTCTTCGGATGGCTATTCCTGCTCCAGGCCGGGATGATCGGCTGCTTCCTGTCGTTCGATGTGATCCTCTTCTACGCCTTCTTCGAACTCACGTTGATTCCCGTGTTCTTCCTGATCGGTCGCTGGGGAATCGGTTCGGGTCGACGCGATGCGGCACGCAAGTTCTTCCTTTACACACTCGCCGGGAGCCTCCTGACACTCATCGGGCTGATTGGCGTCGTCCTTGCCAATCCCACGCCGGTCCACCCAACAACCGGCGTGCGAACCAGCGAAGCAACTGTGCAGGACGTTCCCACCGCGTTCCGATCGGAAAGATCGGTCGCGGAATGGGTGATGTCCAGGCCCGGCCCGATCACGTTTTCGCTGCCAGATCTGATGGGGAACGTCCAGGTGTGGGCCGATGCGAGTGCCTCCGCGCGACGTGCCGTGACAATCACCGAGAGAGAACTGGCAGTCGCGAAATCGGCTCCCAAGCCCGACGCGAAGTTCATCCAGGGAATGGAGCACCGGCTCGAAACGGCAAAGGCCCAGTTCGTGGAGGCGGAGAAGATCAGCGCCCGTAGTGTCGCGAGCCAGTTCTGGTTCTTCATCGCACTGATGGCCGGCTTCCTCGTGAAGGTTCCGGTCTGGCCGTTCCACACCTGGTTGCCGGCCGCTTACGGGGAAGCGCCCGCAAGCGTCACGATGGTTCTGTCGGGTGTGATGGCCAAGCTTGGCACCTTCGGCATCCTGCGATTTGTCCTGCCTCTGGTGCCCGACGCCGCCTTCAACTACGGGCTGCCAGTAGTGGGTGTGCTGGCCGCCTTCGGCATCATCTACGCTGCCTTCTGCGCGTTCGGGTCGCGCGACGCCAAGTTGCTGATCGCGTACAGTTCCGTCTCGCACCTGGGATTCCTCGTTCTGGGGCTTTTCGCGTTCAACCGCGAGGGGCTGACCGGGGCCACCCTGCACATGGTCAACCACGGACTTTGTTCAGGCGCGCTCTTCGCAGCGATGGCCGCACTCTTCAACCGCTACCACACGACTGAGATGTCGAAGTTCAGTGGGCTGATGGGTCGTCTCCCGGTCTTCGCGGTGTTCCTTTTCATCGCCTGTTTCGCCAGCATCGGTCTACCGGGACTGAATAACTTCGTGAGTGAGATGATGATGCTGGCCGGCCTGTTCAGTGCGCAGAATCCGGGCGTGCGTTGGCTGTGGCCCGCCGTGGTTGCGGTCATCGGAATCTTCCTCAGCGCGTGGTACATGCTGACCATGCTCCAGCGACTCTGCTTCAACGCCCCACGCGAACCACAACTGACCGACCCAACACCACCGCGTGATCTCAACAGCCGCGAAATCTACGCACTGGGGCTTCTGACCGGAATGTGCCTGCTACTGGGACTCTACCCGCAACCCGTGATCGAAACCCTCACGCCCGACGTGCGTTTGCTCACGAATATCGGGGGTGAGGCCCGCGCCCGTACGCTTGGCATTCCCTACGTATCGGATGAAGCCGCGGTACCAGACGCACAACCCAGCACGAACGGGCCACAGAAGGGGATGGGCGGCAAGGGAGGCTTCCCAAAGGGCGGAAAGGGTGGCTTCCCAAAGGGGATGGGCGGTAAAGGTGGCTTCCCTAAAGGTGGAAAGGGTGGCTTCCCTAAGGGTGGCTTCCCCAAAGGTGGCTTCCCCAAAGGTGGCTTCCCAAAGGGCGGAAAGAAAGCCGGGCCGTCGGGCGATGCGGAGTAGTAACCGCTCATCGAATCCCGCGGCGCAACACACTCATTACGAAACACACGACGCGCAATGTCTGACCCGCTCCTGCAAGAGACTTACGCCGGCGTCTTCCGGCTTGCGGCGCCCGAGATCGCGCTCGTCGGCACGGCGTGCATCGCGTTCCTCTTCGGCTGCATCTGGAACCGGCGCTGGCTCGGGTTCGTCGTCTCACTCCTCGGGGTGATCCTGGCGATGGTCCTGGCCGGTGTGGTAACCCAACCGATGCCGCCAGTCATCACTGCGGCACCGCTTGTACCGGATGCAGCCGCCGGTTTCATCCGATGGGTGTCGCTGATCTCCGTCGCAGTGCTTGTCTTCGTCTCGTGGGGGGAAGTGGACCGCACGAACGCGGCCGAATACTACGGCTGCTTGCTCATCGCCGGCGCGGGTGTGTCACTCACGGGGCGTGCCAACGATCTTGTCACGCTCTTTCTGGCACTCGAACTCCTCTCGATCCCGACGTACGTCCTTCTGTATCTACCGGCACGCACGCGGTTGAACCAGGAGGCCGCAGCGAAGTACTTCCTGTTGAGTGTGATGTCGTCGGGCGTGCTCCTCTTCGGCTTCAGCTACCTCTACGGTCTCACGGGCAGTACGAATCTCACGGTCATCGCCGACGCGATCACGAAAGCCCAGACGAGTGTACCGCGAGTACTCAATCCGATGGCACTGCTGGCCGCGGTGGCGGTGATCGCCGCGATGGCGTTCCGCGTTGCGGCTGTGCCGTTCCACTTCTACGCACCGGATGTGTACGAAGGTGGCCCAACGGGTGTGGTGGCGCAACTGGCGTTCTTCCCGAAGGTCGCCGGATTCGCGGCACTGGCTCGCGTCTTCGGCCTCATAGGAAGCGACACGCACCACATCCCGTTCGACCCGAACACGCAGATTCCGCTTTTACTGTGGGTTCTGGCGATCATCACAATGATTCTCGGAAACGTGCTGGCACTGTTGCAAGACAACGTGCGGCGGATGCTCGCATATTCCAGCGTGGCACACGGCGGCTACATGCTGATGGGCGTTGTGGTGGCCAGCGCCATTCCGGATGCGAAGGAAGCACCTGGCATCGGCGGGATCGACGCACTGTTGGTCTATCTCGTGGCTTACGGCATGATGACCATCGGTGCCTTCGCGGTGCTCCTCTACCTGAGTACGCCCGAACAACCCGTGGAATCGATCGAGGACCTCGCCGGAGCGGGGCAATCGCACCCGATCTCGGCAGCGGCAATGGCCATTTTCCTGCTGAGCCTCATCGGGATGCCACTGACTGCTGGCTTTGTGGGGAAGTTCATGCTGTTCGTTGGTGCATTCTTCGCTCCCACTGACACATCGATGCGGCATCTCTACCAGGGTCTGGCGGTGGTTGCGGCCGTGAATGCGGCCATCAGCGCCTACTACTACCTTCGCGTGATTGGCGTGATGTACCTCCGGACGCCACTGCGCCCCGCCTCGCGTTCGCGTGCAATCCCGACCCTGCTGGCGGTGATCGCACTGGCCGGGGCAACAATCTTCTTTGGCGTCTATCCTGAACCGATTGCCAAGGCCGCGCGGAAGGCCGCTCCGGTGCCCGTGTTCGCGACGAAGGCTGACGCGAAGTAGACTTCTAAACTAGCTGAGTGGACTCGCACTCAAACTCACCTCCATTTTCCGTGCTTCACCACTTCGCCCCGCTTACGCGGGCGAGGAAATGGTATCGCGCGCCCGCCGGATTCAGCGGCGCGGTCGTCTGGCGCGGCGATACGGAAACCAGTCCGCCGATTGCGCTGAAGGCATGGCCGACAGGAACGCTCGCCGAGCGTGTACAGCGTGTTCATACCTGGATGAAGCAGGCGGCCCACCTTCCCTTCCTCCCGATGGTGTTTACGGGAATAAGTGGTCTATCCACGTTCGTGGAATCCGAATGCGTGTGGGACTGCTGCCTGTGGCAGCCCGGCACACATTCGGATTCACCCTCGCCAACGGAAGTTGAGGCCGCGTGTGAGGCGGTAGCGAAACTACATGGCGTGTGGGCGGCGGAGTCGCGGCGCGGCGCGTGCCCAGGTATTTCTAACCGGCTCCGAATTCTCGCCGAGAACGAACCGCTCCTCTCAGCCGGGCGAGTCGCTCTGCCGTCAGTCTCGCCAGAACTTGACCCGTTGTTGCGTCGCGTGCTCACGGAAGTCGTTCGCCTCGCGCCGATGCTCCGTTCCGCGCTTCGTCTCGGATCACAAACGGAGTGTGCGCTGCATCTCTGCGTTCGCGACTTGCGGGCCGAGCATATTCTTTTCAAGGCCGAGAAAGTGACAGGCATGATCGACTTTGGCGCAACGGGAATCGATTCACCCGCGGTGGACCTGGCACGCTTGCTCGTGGACTGGCCCGATAGCGTGTGTGCGACTGTTCTCGCAGCGTACCGGAAGTTCTGTCCCAACTTCGATGTGCCAGACGATCTTGTTCGACTGCTCGCGGCGAGCGGCGCGGTATGTTCGGCGCTGAACTGGGTCGCGCGACTGACAGGCCAGTTCCGGCCCGCGTCGGACCTTTCGGCAGTGATATTTCGCCTCTCCCGATTGCTGCATCGAATCGAGCAACTTCCGCGAAGATGATGATTCGCCCTCGCATTCGCCAACGTCGGAAATCCCGGCATTCTCGGCGGAATTCACCGGATCGGTGATTTGACACACTGCGACTCCGTACTACGGTTCGGGTGTGAACGGGTCGCCTGGCAACACCGGCTCGGTTCTTAAACGACAACCCGGCCGCCCCCTCGCGGCTTCCGGATCATGGGGAAGGAACAGGAAACTGGATCCATCCAACCGCGAACCGGTAGACCGAGGGAGGGACTTCGCCGGGGGACGTGTGCGACCGAGGCCGGGGGCCCAGCCGGCACGCGCAACACTCCGGAGTCCAGCCATGTTAGGCCGGATCACACAAAGGGTCGTCGCCTTCTTGAAAGGGGAGGATGGCCCGACCGCAGTCGAATATGCCGTGATGTTGGCGCTGATTATCGCGGTGGTTTTCGCCGCAGTTGCCAACATCGGGAGCACGACGAGCGGGATGTACAACAACTTGACTCTCCAGGGCGTCAGACCCGGAGGTGCGGGTTCCTGACCCGCCAGAGTCAAGGGGCGGGACGCGGGGCGGGGAACCCAGCGTGCCGCCAAAACCGATCCCTTACTTACTTCAACACGGGAGACTGAACATGCACAGCCTGACCAAGAACCTGGTTTCGTTCCTGAAGGCAGAAGACGGCCCGACGGCAGTCGAGTACGCCGTGATGCTGGCGCTGATCGTCGTGGTCTGCATCGCCGCCATCACCACCCTCGGCCAGAACGCCAGCAGCACCTTCTCATTCGTTGGCTCCTCGGTCGCCCCCGTCAGCAGTTGAGTTTGATGTGGGCTGAGCAAACGACCACACTGCGGGCCGAACCCCCACACCAGAATTCCCGACCATGATCCGAACCCGCCCGAGACCGCAAGAGCACACGTCTGAACTCCAGCCACTTGCGAGAATCTCGTATGCCGTCTTCTGCTTGAAAAAAAAAATTTTTTTAATGATACGGCGACCACCGAGATCTACACGCTGATCGGCGCCGGCGCCGCCTCGGGCGGCACGCTCGACGCGAGCAACCT
>CAYRDG010000079.1:0-8258 GCA_964422915.1 uncultured Frigoriglobus sp.
GATGCGATTCACTACGCGCCACGGCACCTTCTTTCCACGGCTTCACAGCCGTGGCCGAATTGAAGCTACCCGAAGATGGCGTGACCGCCCGCGCGGCCCCGACTTTCCACGGCTTCACCGCCGTGGCCGAATTGAAGCTTGACCAGATGGTAGCGGCCGCCGTCGGGCACCGTCTTTCCACGGCTTCACCGCCGTGGCCGAATTGAAGCCGAGATGGAAGGGCAAGGCCGCAGCGACTTGCACGCGACTTTCCACGGCTTCACCGCCGTGGCCGAATTGAAGCCACCGACTAATCTATCCCGCACGTCCTCTTGTGTCGGCTTTCCACGGCTTCACCGCCGTGGCCGAATTGAAGCTCGCGTACTGGATATGGCACTTTGGTGTCTGCTATGCTTTCCACGGCTTCACCGCCGTGGCCGAATTGAAGCTAATCGACCGTGATCTTCGCACCGCCCGGATAGGTCTTTCCACGGCTTCACCGCCGTGGCCGAATTGAAGCGCGGGCGAGCGCTTCGGCGTCGTCGCCCTCATCGACCACCTTTCCACGGCTTCACCGCCGTGGCCGAATTGAAGCTGCTGCTCGCAACCGTCGACCACCCTGATCGACCCACTTTCCACGGCTTCACCGCCGTGGCCGAATTGAAGCGTGCTGCCGCAGATCGAGATTTACGACGAGGGCTACTTTCCACGGCTTCACCGCCGTGGCCGAATTGAAGCTGCATATGCACGCACGCTGCGTAGTGAGGGCGATGATCTTTCCACGGCTTCACCGCCGTGGCCGAATTGAAGCTGGTGTCACCAGTCAACGCGCACCAAGCCCTGCCTGCACTTTCCACGGCTTCACCGCCGTGGCCGAATTGAAGCTGGACATTTGGCGTTACTACTCCGGCCCGCTCGCCGACTTTCCACGGCTTCACCGCCGTGGCCGAATTGAAGCGTGGTGCCGAGTGCTGGCCTTACTGCGGCGATTAGCTGTGGCGGTCCTCAAGCAGGACAAACGCAAGGACAGCATCCGTGGGAAACGGCAGATCGCGGGTTGGGACAACGACTACCTCGAACAACTTTTGCTCGGATTCCTGACGATTTAAGTGCGATAGCCCTGTGTGGATCGTGCTTCGACATGTGGGTCTCCTTAGCATGGGCGAAGAAACCCTGAATCTACCACCCCACGCAATACGCCATCTCACCGGACGCTTTCGTTGGATGGAGGGACGGTGCCGCAACGCTGGGAGCGTTGCGGACGTTGTTCGTCAGCGGGCCGAAGGTGTGGGATGGCTTCCGGAGTCCAACCGACACACACATCGGGTGAAAAAGTCACCCTAATACAAGACGCCTACCCTTCGCAGTGTGTCGAAGGGTTACCCCTCAACTACTTCTTCTTCCGACGACGCGCCCGCCTCTTCATGATGATCGGTCGTGGCCACGTCCTCAACGTGGCTGGCGTGCTCGCGTCCCTCGCCGAAGAGCAACAGCAGCGGAGCGGCCACGAAGATCGAGCTATACGTTCCCACCAGAACGCCCATCACCATCACGAAGGCGAACAGGTGGACGCCCTCGCCGCCGAAGGCATACAGCACGATGGAGACGAGGAACACCGTTGTCGCAGTGAGGATCGTTCGGCTCAGCGTCTGGTTGACGCTGTCGTTGATCATCTGTGGCGTCAGTTTCGGGTTCTTGCCGCGGACCTCACGGATTCGGTCGAAGACCACGATGGTATCGCTCACCGAATACCCAACGAGCGTGAGCAAGGCTGCGACCGCTGCAAGGTCGATCTTGAAGTCCTGGATACCGAGGAAGTCCAGCCCAGGCACCAGGTGCAGGTAGTGGCAGGCGGCGATGGCGCCGAGTGTGAAGCAGAGATCGTGGACCAGACAGAGAACCGCGGCCAGGCCGAAGGTCCAGTTACCGAAGCGGAGCCAGAGATACAGGAGGATAGCGGCCCAACTCGCGGCGATGGCCCAGAACGCCTTCGATCGCGTTTCCGATGCGAGTTGACTGTCGAAGACTTCCAGGCGTTCCGGTTCAGGCGTACTCCCGAACGCCTGCTGCGCCCCGGTCACAACTTGCCGCAGCGCCTCGATCTGCTTGGGATATTCGGGCGATTTCGGGTCGCGGAGTTTATCGAAGGTTGGGTTGTGTCCCACGTCGAGTCGCATGTGCGTGAAGCGGCCATTCACGGGCTGGCCGACACCCGTGAGGGTGAACGTGTCGCGTTCATTCTCAGCCGTGGCGCGTTTCCGGTTGAACTCGCGCGCATAGAGTTCGGTCGTGAAGGCTAGCGAAGTTGGCTTGTCGAAGGTCAGGTCAACCACTGGCCCGGTAACAGCGCCAACGGTCATCGTTGCTCCCTCCAGGAGCAACTTGCCATCTTCGCGCATGAGTCGGTCGAGCGCCGACTGCACCAGCGACATCTGCCGCTCTGTGGTGCGGACCGTGAACAGTCGGCTCTTGCCGCCCGCGGCCTCATCGGAGAGCGTGTATGTCTGCTCTACCGACACGTCAGGCAGGTGGCTGGCGCGACTCGCCACGGATTCCTTCATCTGCTCCTCGGTCGCCCCTGGTCCGCCGGGCTTTTCGGTCAGCGTGACGGCTTGCGTTCCACCATCCTGGTAGGTGATCGTAAAGTCCCAGGTATTGAGCGTCGCATCGGGAGTCGGCGGCTTGTTGTCCCACGCCACGTCCTTGACTGCCAGCAGTTGTTTCTGCCGTTCCTCGCTGAGGAGTTCACGGTAGCCCAGCTTGCCGTCGATCGTAGTCAGGCCACGCTCCTCGCCAGGCTTCATCTTTCCGGCGAAGACGGTACCACCGCGGAAGTCCACGTTCATCACGTCATCGCCGCGGTATGCGAATAGCGATAGGCCGACTACGGTCAGAATCGCCGTGAGCGAGAAGAACAAGTACCGGTGCTTCATTGGGTGGAAGTTCGGCCGGTCGAACAGTCGTAGCATGCGCAGTTCGGTGAGCCAGTGGCGATGCAGTCCGTAGTCGAACATCAGCCGCGTCATGTAGAGCGAGGTGAAGAGACTGATGACCAGCCCGACTGTGAGGCTGATGGCGAAGCCCTTCAAGTTGTCGTTCCCGAGTGCATACAGCACGATGGCCGTGAAGATGCTCGTCAGGTGAGTGTCGATAATCGTGGCGAATGCCCGATCGTAGCCGTTACGGATAGCTGTAGCGAGGTTCGCGCCCTTGTTGCGTTCTTCACGGAGTCGCTCATAGATCAGCACGTTCGCATCGACCGCGATACCCAGCGTGAGCACCAGCCCGGCCAGCCCCGCGAGCGTGAAGGCCGCGTTGACTGACACCATGAAGCCGATGGTCAGGAGGAGGTTGGCGAACAGTGCCACACACGCCACCAACCCCGCGAAGCGGTAGTAGATGCACATGAACACAAGCACCGCGACGAACGCCAGACCGATGGCGAACGTACCACGGCGGATCGTATCGCGGCCGAGTGTCGGGCCCATCATGTTTTCGCTGACCGGCCGGTCGCGGAGTTCGGCCGACAGTGCTCCACTGCGGAGAATCTGCACGTCGCGTTCAACCTTCTTGCGGTCGAACTTGCCGGTGATCTGACCGTTTGTGGTGATCTCGGACTGAATCGTGGCAGCGGAAACAAGGCGATCGTCAAGGATGACCGCCAGAAGGCGTGTCTGGCTGCCTGATGGCTTGTTCCGGCGGGTGATCTTGCCGAATCGTTGGCCGCCGATGGAGTTGAAGGTGAAGTCGATGGACGGGTTGAACGACTTATCGGTCCCCGGATGGGCTGTGAGCGTGATATCGCCGCCGACGCGGATCGAGTCGAGGTCCGAGACACGAGTGAGTACGAAGTACTCGACCTTCTTGCGATTCGCCGCCGTCTCGGCTTCCGCCTCAATCTGCTCCGCTGTCTGGCCGCCCTTCTTGGTCAGTTCGGCCTTCACCCGGTCGTAGGCGGCCTTCTCCTTCGCGAGTTGATCAACGCTGACGCAGTCGCGGCTATAGAGCACCATCGAGGCCGTCACCACGTCCGTGGGGATGTAGCCGTTGGCGGTCGAGGTGATGGGAATGACCTTATCGCGTTGGGCGGCGAGGGTCTGCCAGAGTGCGCTCTTGCCCGCATCGGCGTTGGTGAGGCCGAGTGATTCTCGCTCCTCGGGCGCCAGTTCGACCCAGACGTAGCGGACCATTGCCTTCGAGTCGTTGATGTCAACGGAGAACTCATCGTCTGGTCCTGGCGGCGGCAGGCCACGCTCGGCGCGTGACTTCAGGTCGCCCTTCGCCGAGTCGATGACCTGACGCGCGGCGATGATCCCTCGCTCGTCGTCCGGCCCGTTGGCGAGGATGCGAAACTCCAGCACGCCCATCTGGGAGACGAGCCGCTTGACTTCCTCAACTTCCTCGGCGGAGAGGTTGGCTCGCCCACCAGATGCACCGCCAGTGGGGAGGATGATCTCGATGCGCCGGTCGCCGCTGGGTCGCACCGTGACGTTCTTGATGTCGGTGGGATCGATCCGGCGCTTGATCTGGCTGGCAAGCTGGTTCATCTCCTCGTTGGTCAGGCCGCCCTGACTATCGGAGGCAGCAGCTTGCGCCCGTTCCTGTGCGGTCAGCTGCATCTCCTTGCGCAGCTTGGTCCGCTCCAGGTTGACCTCGTAAACGAGAATCGTGCCGCCGGCGAGGTCGATGCCGAGCCGGTATTTGTCCGGCCGCACCGCGAAGACCGCAGCGGCGAGGCAAGGGACCAGGCAGATCAGTAGCCCGCGGAGGTAATTCCGTTGCATGGCGTTCCCTAACCAGATCAGGCGAGGGGGGCATCGGCCCCCTGTTCTCTTCCCTGTTCCTCAGTAACTGCAATTGAACGAGCGGGGGCGTTCCCCCATTTCTTCGCTCACCTATGGCTTGGCGGCTTCCGCCTCGTCGTTTCCCAGCACCTGCGTCACCACATTACGCTTGATGCGGAGCTTGGTGTCTTCAGAGCGGATCACGATCTCATCTTCGCCGTCGCGCGCCGTGACGACCGTCCCAACGATCCCAGCGTTCGTCAGT
The DNA here is from genome assembly GCA_964422915.1 of uncultured Frigoriglobus sp. GTDB lineage: Bacteria > Planctomycetota > Planctomycetia > Gemmatales > Gemmataceae > Gemmata. Next base: position 5,029 of record CAYRDG010000079.1, read on the forward strand.
ATCTTCGCCCCGCGCTTCAGCGTGGCGATCATCTTCTCCTGTTCCTTCTTCTGCCGCCGGCTCATGGGGAGAATGACAACCAACCAGAACAGCAGCATCAGACCGATGAGGAAGAAGGGCGCCATGGGGCTGCCCAACAACCCACCAGGCTGTGGTGGCTGCTGGCCGTCCGCGAACAGGAGGAGAGAACGCATCGATGCCTGCCATAAGTAAGACAGGCTTCCACCTGTCGCTGCAATCTCAGGCTGTAAGCCTGTCCCACGGTATGCGGCGCATAAATCCGCTACAATCGGAAGCCCTTATTCTTACGGAGGCGCATTCCACCGGGCAAGGCAGTTGGCGTGGAAGGTCGCGAACCGTCCTTCCAGGATCGCCTGCCGCGCTTCTGCCATGAGCCGCAGGTAAAAGGAGAGGTTGTGCAGGCTCAAAAGCGTCGGCCCCAGCATCTCCTCCGCCGCGAACAGGTGGTGAAGATACGCTCGCGAATAGTGACGGCAGCAGTAGCAGGGGCAACCGGACTCGATCGCAGCCGGATCTCGCCGGTGTTTCGCATTCCGCAGCCGGATGGGGCCGCCTGATGTGAACGCCAGCGCATTGCGCCCGTTCCTCGTCGGCATCACGCAGTCGAACATGTCGATACCAGAGGCAACCCCCGCGAGTAAGTCCTGCGGCCTTCCAACACCCATGAGGTAACGCGGCTTGTGTTCCGGGAGGCACGCGGCGCAAGCGGGTAACGCCGCGTGCATCGCGTCGGGCGACTCTCCAACACTGAATCCGCCCAGTGCGTAGCCTGGGAAGTCCATCTCCACGAGTTCCTTCGCGCATTCGGCCCGCTGTTCGAGATTCAGCCCACCTTGCACGATGGCAAACTGCGCCTGATCGCTTCGCGTGTGGTGTTTCTTGCAGCGTTCGGCCCACTGAATCGTTCGCGTGACTGCGGCGCGCATGGCATCCGGCCCGGAGTCGGCTGGTGGGCAGACGTCGAGCACCATGGCGATATCGGAACCGAGATTCTGCTGAATCTCAACGGCCCGTTCGGGTGTCAGTTCGAGCGGGGAACCGTCGATGTGGCTTTTGAACTTCGCGCCATGATCGCTGATCTTCACCTGTGTGGCGAGGCTGAAGACCTGAAAGCCGCCGGAGTCGGTGAGGATCGGCCCCTGCCAGTTCATGAAGGCATGCAGGCCGCCGAGGTCGCGAATCAACTCGTCGCCAGGGCGGAGCGCGAGGTGATAGGTGTTGCCGAGGATGATCTGCGCGCCGGCATCGCGAACCATCTCCGGGGTCAGCCCCTTCACGGTGGCCTGAGTGCCGACTGGCATGAACACGGGAGTGCGCACCTCACCATGTGGCGTGGTAAGTGTGCCGGCGCGGGCGGCTCCGTCGGTGCTGTGGAGAGTGAATGAGACGGGCATCTACAATTGGAATGGGGTTGTGTCGTCGAGTATCAGTCTCGGCCGAGGTTGGTTCTGATCACCGTGCGGCGAATATCCTCGGAAGAGTGAAACTCGGCGTCCTCCCATTGCGACTTCGCGCCACGGCAGGAGAGCCGAGTTTCCTTCATCTCGGGAGCATCACAAGTTCATCAGCGATTCGCGATCAGTCGCCACGCAGCTTGAGGTTGTACTGCGTGAGACGATCGCGGACCTCCGTGAGTGAGGTCTGGCCGAAGTTCTTCGCCTCCAGGAGTTCGTCGGCCGTGCGCTGAATCAGTTCGCCCAGCGTGCCGATGTTCAGCCGGTTCATGCACTTGCGAGCGCGAACGGAGAGGTTCAGGTCGCTCACGGGCTTGTTCAGAACGGCCTGCTCCTCGGGGCTGAGGTTCTGCTGCGGTCGGTAACGGAACTCGTACTGCTGCCCCTGATCGAGCGACTGGCCAACGCGAAGTGCCTTCGCGTTCATGATCGCGCGAATTTCCTCGAGCGAAGTCTCGCCGAAGTTCTTGCTGGCGAGCAGTTGTGATTCCGTGACGCGGGTGAGGTCGCCGAGCGTGCGGATGTTCATGCGCTTCAGGCAATTGCGACTACGTACCGACAGTTCGAAGTCGGTAATGGGAATCTCCATCACCTTGCGGAACTCGACGTTCTGTTGCTCATCCTCCGGGCTGTAGTGCATCGTCAGCGATGCTTCGGCATCCTTGACGAAGAGCTTGGCGCGTTCGTCGCGGGGATCGGCCTTCGCCAGCCGCCGGTAGCAGTCGGCGGCCTTGTCGTACATGTCGTTGTCTTCGTACAGCACGCCGAGGTTGTAGAGCACGCCCTTGCCAACCGGGGGATACTTGAGGCAGCGCTCGTAGTAGCCGATGGCGTCGTGGTCGTTGCCTTGCAGGTCGTTGAGGAAGCCGAGGCGGAAGAGTGCTGCGGCGTGGCGGGGTTCGAGTTCGATGGCGCGTTCGAAGTAGCGTGCGGCGCGGGGCACGTCGCCCTCGGCTTCGGCCAGCGCGCCTTCCTGATAGTAGTACTCGGCGTTGTGCGCCGCCGCTTCCTTGAGCTTGGCGAGGATCGCCTTCGCTTCACCCAGGTGGCCTTGCAGACGCAGGACGCCAGCACGCAGAAGCTGAACCTGCTGCGCGGCGTAGCCGGACTTCTCCGCGCGGTCGAATGCCTTGATCGCGGCATCATAGTGGTTGGAGTGGTCGCCATCGCCCTCGACGTAAGGGGCGGCCTGCCCGATCGCGACGTGGGCCTGACCCAGCCAGAAGGCCGCCAGCGGCCCTTCAGCCTTCTGGAGATTTTCGGCCGCGGCGCGGGCGTATCCGAGGAAGTAATTGACGATGCCAAGCTTGAGGTGAATCTTCTTCTGCTGCGGCGGGGCGGCAACCGCAAGACGCTTGGTGAGGATGTCGAGGATTTCCTTGAGGTTGCGGATCTGCCCGCCGCCTTGCGCGAGTGCTTCGCGCAACCGGCCGACCATGCCACCCTCGAAGTCTTCGCGCTCAACCAGAAGTGCCTTGAGATCGACGAGCGTTTCCGTCACGGCTGGCTCCCACGGGCCGACGGCATCTCAAACCCGCAAGGCGGGAGTGATGGTGTCGTGGCCCAAAATCCACCTGCCGGACCTTGCCGCGCGTCGGCAGATCGCGCGAGATCCGGCACAAGTAACATGAAATGCCGAAGAATGGAATAATAGCGATTCGAGGGTGAACGTGGCAAGAGCAGCCCGCAGCGTCTCGAATGCCGGGTGTAACCAGAATCTCTTGGGGTCAGGCAGCCAGGTTCCAGTAGGCCTCC
>CAYRDG010000080.1:0-7889 GCA_964422915.1 uncultured Frigoriglobus sp.
CCAGGCTCGCAAGAAGTACGAGGACTACCTCAGCAACATCTCCGATCAGTAAGAGGATTGCGATCCATCTGGCCGCGTTCTCCTGAGGGAACGCGGCTAGCGACGACTGACCAGAAACTCCAACAGGTCGGCGGCCTCCTGCGGTGTGAGGCCGCTCATCTGACCATCAGGCATCAACGACAGCCGCGACGGTCGGACACTCTCCACGTTTCCCGCCGCGATTTTGACTTCCTTCCCTTCTGCGTCGCGCAATACCAACTCGATCGCGCCCCGACGAACAATCAGACCCATATAGCTCTTCTCGTCGTTGGTTTTCACGTTGTAAGCCGCGAACTGCGGTTCCACGCGCGCCGACGGATTGAGCAGGCTATCGAGCAACTCCGCGCGGGTGCGAGTCGCGGCGATGTGCGTGAGGTCGGGGCCGACCGCTGTGCCGCGGTCGCCGAGTTTGTGGCAGTTGGCGCACTTCATGTCCTTGTGGAAGAACAAGGACTCGCCCTTCTTCGCTTCGCCCTTGAGAGCGAGGATCGTTGCCGGTCGCGGGTTGGCGCCCAGCCTGCGGCCACCTGGCGGTACGGGGAGGTAGCCGTCGAAGAGTTCGCGCATGGGACCAGGGGAGAGTCTGGCCGCCTCCGCGAGTAGTTGTGGAGCAGACTTGCTCTCGGTCCAACCGTTGTTCGCGAACTGGCGGGCATAGGGCCACGCGCCTGGGAACGATTTGAGTCGCTCGCCAGCCACACGCGAGAGTTTTCGTGGCAGCTTCCATTCCAGTGGCGGGTTCGATAGCGACGCGATCCACTGTCCGATCACGTCCATTCCTTGCGCGTGCGGAAACTCGGAGCCGAGGTGCGGCATCCGCCCGCGGCCGAACTTTGCCATGCGGTAGAACAGTACGCTGCGATACGGGTCGCCTGGCGCGACGATTCGCGCATCAGGAAGTCCGAAGTCGCCCTGCCGCGGCTTCACATCGAAGATACCGGTTTCCTTCAGCGGCCTCGTCACATCCAGTTCCAGAACGACTTGCCCGCCCCCGCCGCCGAAGCGGTGGCAGTGCGCGCAGTTAACGTGCAGATAGCTGCGGGCGCGGGCGTCGAGCGATTCCGCGCTCAGGAGCGGGGCCAGTGCGGGCACCTTCTTCACGCTCGTTGCGTCCCACGGCGGCAGTTCCTTGTCGTCGGGCGCGATGCGCTTCGCATAGCCTTCCTGCGTGAGACGCACGAGTTGATTGGGAGCAGTTCCGCCGCCGAACAGCGGTGCGCGGTTGAGTTGCCGCGTTGTGAACGCCATCGCGTACTCCGACCACGAACTGTGGCACGTCATACACTGCGCGCGGCTCGGGAAGTTCCAGACACGCTCGCGCGTGTCGGCGCGTGGCCCATTCCCTTCCTCACTCTTTCTGGCTGAAGCAATGGTGAACACCTTCTCCGCGCCCTCCGCAGGCACGAGGTCGGCGTCGGTCTGATCGTCGCGCCAGGCGTAGGTGTAGGCGCGACAGTCTTCGCCGTCGAAGTGGAGAATCTGCGTCTCGATCCGCTTCTCCGCGGGCTTCTTGCCGTCGAGTACGTCGAGTGAAATTGTCTTCACGAGTACCGCGCCAGGTGGGAACTGCATCTGGAAATCATGCCAGAAGACCTGCCCCTGTAACGGGCGCGGCTTCTCGAAGAAGCGGACACTCGCCGTACCTGGAAGTGCCAGGAGGTATTCCGCGGTCGCGCCGTCCTGCCATTGCCGTACGTTGACATAGAAGGGGATGACGCCGACAGCGGGCGCGAGTTTCGCTGTGTCCGCGAACAGACCCGTGTCGCTGATCTTTGTGGGGAAGTGGGAATTGGCCGCTGGCCCGGTGTTCCGCTCCAGCGTATAGAGCAGGCCGGAGTCGTAGTCGCAGTAGTAGAGTTCGCCGGCGTTGTCCTGACCGAAGGCCGAGACGCGGATGTTGGGCTTCACGATTTCCGGCATCGACTTCAGACGCTCGCCTTCGAAGCGCGCGGCCCAGAGTCGTCGTGTCTCCCAGTCGCCGAAAATATAGGCCCCTTCGAGTTCGGGGAACTTCTTGCCGCGATAGATGTAGCCCCCTGTGACGCTCGTGCCGATCGTGTGCGAAATCTCGATGTGCGGCGGGCGGATCGGTGCTGGACCGATCTTCTGCTCTGGCTTCACCAATTGCCGCCCTTCGGAAATACTCCAGCCGTAGTTACCGCCCTTCGCGACCTTGTAGACCATCTCCCACGATTCCCAGCCCACATCGCCAACCCACAGGTCGCCGGTCTTCTTGTCGAAACTCATCCGCCACGGGTTACGGAAGCCGAACGCCCAGATTTCCGGTCGCACATCCTTCAGACCCACGAAGGGATTGTCGCGTGGGATCCGATAGTTCCTGCGCGGTCCGCTTCCGGGTTCGTGACTGTTCACGTCGATTCGCAGCACCGAACTGAGCAGGTCGGAGCAATCTTGCCCCGTGTTGAGGAGGTCCGGCGGATTCGGGCCGCGACCATCGCCAGTGGAGATATAGAGGTAGCCGTCCGTGCCGAAGTGGAGATCGCCGCCGTTGTGCCCGCCGCCCTGGAAGGTGAGGATCACTTCCTCGCTCGCCAGGTCAATTCGCGGCGGGTCTGTGGCAGTGACCTTGAAGCGTGAGACACGCGAACCGTCGGCGAGATAACCCGGGACGTTTGGTTTTTTCTCCAGTGTGTAGCAGACAAAGCAGGTGCGGTTCCGCGCGTACTGTGGGTGGAAGACGAGGCCATAAAGTTCGCCGATTCCCTTCGCTTTCGGATTCGGAACGAGCGACTTGTAGTCCTTCCTCAAGTCGAGAAACATCTCTGGCTTGGCGTCCGGTTTGTTGGCCAGCGAGTAGAGCCGCCCTTCCTGTTCCCCAATGAAGATCCGTTCCGATCCGGGGCACGAAACAATGAGCAGGGGGTGATCGAACTTTGCGTCAGGGAACACGCGCGCGGACCGATACCTGGGTGGCGGCTCGGGCGAACCTGTGATCTTTGAAGTCGTCCACGGCTTACGTTTGGACGTAACCGGGACAGGATCGTTCGCGGCACGCGACGACCAGTTCCAGGTGAGTGAGACTGATGAAGCGACCGCAATCGCGATGGTTGTACGTACGAAGACACGAGGCGACATGACGAGGCGCTCTGTTGAAAGGTTCGAGTGTTCCTTGCGGGAGTGCCGAGAGCACAACATACCCGAACAGAATAACCGACCGGCGGGCAGACGCCACGCCGGTCGCGATGACTTTCAGCAGTTGCTCAGCTCACTTCCGCATGTCCACGGTGGCCTTCTCACCACCCCGGAGACTCAGAGTGATGCTCGATGGGCCGCCGGGGCCATCCACCTTCACGAGTATCCTCTTCTCGATGCCGACGGGAATGGGCTTGGTGGTGAACGAGTGACGGGTGCCGGTTTCCTTCGTGTCGATGCCGTCGAAGGTCACTGTCGCTCCCGCATCAGTGATGACTGTGAGTGTACCAGTTTGACCGGCTGTGGCACTGGGTTGGGGGTTCTGACCAGGAACCGGCAGCGGCAACGGTTGTGGTTCGGGGTCGGTACCAGGCGGCACCATCGGTTGCACAGACTGTTGCAGTGGATAGACCTGATAAGGCGTCGTCAGGTACGGGTTGGTAGAAGGCGTTGCGTAGTACGTTCCACTGATTGCCGGGACGCCGATCCTATTCGTGTATGAGCCGGGGTAAGTGCCAGGGTAGCCGTAGTTATAGCCGTAGCCCGGACCATATCCGTAGCCGCCGTAGCCCAGGCTGCCATAACCCAGACCGTACCCCAGACCGCCCATGCCGAAACCGCCCAGGCCGATGAAGACACCCGTACCGCCATAGCCAAAGCCCCGGTAGTTATTGCCAGGGTGATGGGCAGCCCCATAGTGAGCGTGATGCGCGGGGGCCATGTGTGCCCCGCCCATGTGCGCGGGGGCCATGTGTGCGCCACCCATATGAACTCCGCCAACATGACTGCCACCTGCGTGGCCGCCGCCTGGGTGACCCGCGAACGCCACACCAGTCAGGAGCGTGGCCGAGAGAAATGCGACGCCGAAGCGAATGGAGTGTGAGGGAGACACAGGGAACCTCGCACGTGGGATGCACCCGTGCGGTAAGTTTGCGTCCGTGCGGAAAGGAGGCATCCGTGCAGCCTGGCCGGGTGATACTGGATTCTACCACGCCGCGTGGCCAGTCAACGGGTAAGAATCGTGAGATCAGGCGAGATTCCCGTTACTTCATCTCCTTCCTTCCTTTGTCTGGTCTGGGCTGAGCTTCCGGGACGTAACGGTAATAGACTTCCAGTGTGAGCAGGCACATGCAGGTGGTACCGAGTCGACCACACTGCGGGCCGAAACTGAGGCCGTTGTGGTCGATATTCGGCGGCCAACTTCCCCGACTGGTCGGTGTGCGCTCTTGTAGGCCGAGTAACTGGTCCGGCAGTCCGCCGCGGCGCGTGCCGTCGGCCCCCTTCTGCCCTTCGTTCCACGTCTTCCACTCCTCGCCACCGTAGAAGCGGACGACTTGCGTGGCGTAGTAGTAGTAGTACAGGTCGATCCCAGTGCGTCCTTGCGCGACAGGTGCCCGACGCATCAGCCCTTTCACGCCCTCCGCGAAGGCCGGCGTGTCGGCTCGCCAGCCGTTGACGTAGTAGTAGCACAGCAGGCCGATTGCCGTTAGCGATGTGCCCGGCGCTGCGCCACGGGAACTGCTGTAGCCAAAGGTGGATTTCGCCTCCGCGGGGCTTACGGTGTCGAGGAAGTTCAGTGCCCGTGCAATCACCTTTGGATCGACCTTCAGGTCCTGAGTGAGTTGCGCCGCGTGTAGCGCCTGAATCTGCCAGCCGACGATGGATGTGTCATTATCGGTGTGTGCGATGTAGCCCCAGCTACCGAGCCGTCCCTGAGCCTGCTGGATATAGTCGATGGCCGCCTGTGCCGCCTTCTTCAACGCCGGATCGTGCGTCATGCCGTAGGCTTCGCACAGCGCCAGTGTTGCGATTCCCTGTGAGTACATGTTCGACGTTGTTCGGATATGGCCGTTGTTCTGGTCCTGTGTTAGCTCGACGTTCTTGACGAGCCAGTCCAATCCGGCTTGCACGGTCTGTTTGTAGCGGCCTTCCTTGTGGCTTTGTCCAGCCCCGGTGAAGGCGAGAATCGCCATGCCGGTCGCCGCGGCGTGGTCATCACGATGGAGACCGGCATCGTATTTCCAGTAGCCGCCCTGCTGCTGCATCTGTGTCAGCCACGCGAGGCCCAGCATCACCGCCTCTTCGCCTTCCTCGCTGCCGCCGAACTCCTTCAGGAGTCGTGCCTTCCCCTCGCGCGTTCGCCCTTCGAAGCCGGTCGGTTTCTTCGGACGGTCGCCAGGTGGCGGCTCGTCCGAGTTCGCGACAGAGCCGGCCGTGATGGCGAGGACGATGGCGAGGAGGAATAGCCAGGTAGTGCGTGACACGGTGAATCCTCCGCGAAGGAGACGTGTGTTGAAGTGTATCGCGAAGGGTGGGCGGGTGGAAGCGATCAGATGCTGCGTAACCGTCCGCCATCGACGGGTAGGCTGGTCCCCGTGATGTAACTCGCTGCCGGAGAGGCGAGGAACGCGATCACCGCGCCGAGTTCCGCCGGCTCGGCAAAGCGGCCCAGCGGAATCTCCGACTGCATCGCCGACTCCACGGCATCGCGCGACGACTCTGCGGCACGTCGTGCGATGATCGATTCCAGTCTCGCCGTTCGTGTTGCGCCGGGGAGCACGTTGTTGATGGTGATGCCGAACTTCGCCACTTCGCGTGCGAGTGTCTTCGCCCATGATGCCGTTGCGCCGCGGATGGTGTTCGACACACCAAGACCAGCGATCGGTTCACGAACTGAAGTCGAGATGACGTTGACGATTCGGCCGTAACGGGCGGCCTTCATGCCAGGAAGGAGCCATTGCGTCAGCAAGTGCGATGCGAGGAGATGCTGCCGGAAGGCTGTGAGGAACTGTTCGACCGTCGCATCCACGATGGAACCCGGCGGCGGTCCGCCGCTGTTGTTCACGAGAATCTGGAACGAGGGCGGCTCGGGATGTTGGTCTGTCAGAGTCGAGATCAGAGATTCAATTTGTTGCAGATCGGCACGCAGAAAGTGGAAGCCGAGTTCCGCGCGCGGCGCCGAACGTGCAAGCACCGTTACCGTTGCGCCGCGGTTGGCAAGTTCACATGCCGCAGCCAGACCGATACCCTGTGAGCCGCCGCAAACGAGTGCCGCCTTGCCTGTGAGGTCCGTGTTCATGGTGCGCGAATGCTAGAGCATCGCGCACGCAGAGGCAAGCGGCTATTTCACACTGCGGCCAGCGCGGAGCCAGGCGAACGAACGCCGGGGCGAAGCCGCCACCGAGGCGATCGGCGTGCGAGCCGGGAACGTCATCCCTGCCCACCACACCAGCAGTGTGCCGAGCATGGTGATGCCCAGATCGCGAGCGGACTGGAAGCCTGGCAGTTGTGGGATTCGCGGATACACGCCCGACAGCATGTGCAGCACGACGACGACGGTGAGGCCCGCCCCCCACCGGAACTCCCCGCGTCGTTCGAGGTCGCGGTACACCAGCGCGGTCATCACCGGAATTGCCAGCACCATGTAATGCGTGTGGCTCATGGGTGAGACGGCGACGATCAGAATGGCGAGCCCGCCCAGACGGAAGATCGTGCGGTATCGCTCGTCCGGGATGCGGCGAGCAGCGAGATACGTACAGGCGATCAGTGCCAGCCCGACAAGAGCATGAGCGAGTGTGGCACCGAGTTCTGCTTTCGCGGGGCGCGGATCGGCTGTCCAGTGCGTGACATTGTGGATGATCGTGCGGATCGACTGATTGTCGCTGCTGGAAACGCTGGTCAGTTCGTGAGACAGCGGGCCAGGATCATTCGTCAACCCTGGGAAGACTACCCATGCAGCGTAAGATCGGCTCGCCTCCCATGTCCGCTCAGGCCCGATGGTCAGTACCGGGAATAGGACCAGCCCTGCAACCAACCCCAACGCATAGTGACCGAGTGTCCGCCAGTCGCGGCGCAGGAGCGGATCGAGTACCAGTAGTGCCGGAATGATTTTCAGGCACGTTGCCGCAGCGAGCCACCAACCCGCGGCCGCGCGCTTCCCACGCAATGTGGCCACCATGAATGCCGCAACGAGTGCCACCAGGAGTAAGTTCACTTGCCCGCGCGACAGACTGCTGCCGATTTCCGGCAGGCAGATCCACAACGGCCACAGTCGGACCCACCAGAACTGCCGCGACCCTGGCGAAGGCGGTGGCTCTCCACCAGGTGCGGTTTCCTCCAGCGCCCGGCAGAGGTGGTGAATCGACCAGCACAGCACCAGGACACTCGCGAGATACCAGACCGCCACCGACACCGGATACGGCACTGCCCACTGTGGTTGCGGATGTCCAGGCGGTGCGTCGGCGAACGGCGTCATCAGCAGGGCGAAGGGAAGCGGGTAGGCGTAATGGAGCCCGCCGTTATCGGTTACGGTGTACGGATTCACACCGACGCGCAGCGCCCATGCACCGCGCAGGTAAGGCCCGAGGTCGGTGTGCCGGTGCTTCAGATAGGCCGAACGAATCTCCACGATCGCGCCGTAGCCCACTACAAGGAGCAAGGTTAGAACGATCGCGGCGCGGTCGCGACGGAGCAGCGGCACGTTGGTCATAAGCGAGTTCCGAATCGGCTAGCGAGTGAGCGTACGGGCGCTTCCTCTCCCTGTTCGGCAGATCGGCCTGTCTCGAATTACCGAATTTCGGATCGTTCACCTCCGGGAGTGTTAACCCGTGACGACAAGCGGGTATCGGGATTTGGCCATGTGGCGGGGTGTAGCCAAGTTCTCTGGTGGTGCCGGCGTGAATTGGGTAATTTGGGTA
>CAYRDG010000081.1:0-7870 GCA_964422915.1 uncultured Frigoriglobus sp.
AGGTTTACAAACCCGCCGCCCCTGCCAATTCCATTTCACGCTGAACCAACACACCCAGCACCTCGCGTTCGCCCTCGATCCGCAACTCCAAGAGCCGCCCACGCGAGTGCCGGAACGTCCCCGTCACACGCCGGCACCCCGCCGGCAGCCGATCCACCGCCGGGCATCCCTCCACCCCCAGCACCTCGGCCCAACCTTCTACTCCCCCCTCCTTCTTCAGGCTCACCCACACCCGACCGAACGCGTCCACGCGCTGGTAATCCAGCCAGCCCACCGGACGCACCAACTCCGCCTCCACCACGTCACGCGGGTCGTCCCCGAACACCAACCGGTACACCCGGTGACCACTCCACTCATCCGGCGACACCTCGGCTCGCGGCACACTCGCCCCGTCGCCCGGCTGCACCGCCTGCACCGCGGCCAGCGGTTGGTAACCCTCAATGGGCGTCGGTTGGCCCTGCCCATTGGTAACGCCGCTGCCCGCCTTCACGCAACTGCCCGTCCCCCGCACCGGACAGCCCAGCGACAGCTTCTCCAGCAGCGCCGGCAATTTCCCCTGGTCCTCGTCTGCCTTCTTCTTGGTTGTCTGGACTACCTTGGCCGGCCCCTTCTTGTTGGCATTAGCCGCCTCCGTCGCCACCTTCTTCGCGCCGTTCCCCAGCGGCTTGGCCACGTCCAACGCCGCCTTCGCCTTCGTCCCCTCCGCACCACCGGCGGCCACCTTCTTCTCCAGCCACGGGATCAACTCCATGTCTGGACCCGCACGCAGCCACACCTTCCCGTCGGCTGTCACGAACAGCTTCTTCTTCTTAGCTCCCGTGCCGAACTCCAGCGGGTCGATCACCGGCTCCTTGCGCTCGCCGATGATCTCCCGCTCGAACTGGGCGAACGACAAGAGCACATTTAGGATCAGCCGACCCATCGACGTGGCGGTATTGAACAATTGCGTCACGGACACGAACGACACCCGGTGCTTCTCGAAGGTCTCCATGAGCCGCGCGAAGTCGAGCAGCGACCGGCTGAGGCGATCCACCTTGTAGACGATCACGCAATCGACCTTGCCCGCCTCGATGTCGGCCAGCAGGCGGCGCAACGCCGGTCGATCCATGTTGCCGCCGGTGAAGCCGCCGTCGTCGTAGCGGTCGGGCAGGTAGGACCACCCTTCGCCGGCCTGACTCTTGATGTACGCCTCACCCGCTTCCCGCTGGGCGTCGAGGGAGTTGAACTCCTGCTCCAGTCCCTCGTCCGTGGACTTCCGCGTGTAGATCGCGCAGCGGACGCTTGCCGTGGCGGGCTTGGTGGAGGTTCTGGCGCTCTTCATGGATTGCCCTCCAGCCCGAAGAAGCGAAACCCGTTGACGTGGGAACCGGTGATCGTCTTGGCCACGGCCGAGAGCGACTTGTAGCGCCGGCCGTCGAACTCGAAGCCGTCGGCGAGTACCAGAACATGAAGGGACCGGCCCTTGTACCGGCGGACAATCGCCGTGCCGGGCGCGGGCAGGCGCGGGTCGGTCGCAACGGCCGCCTGCGCCACCACCGCCGCCGCGTGCGTCACATCGGCGGACGTGGGCGGCATGACCCGCAACTCCGTGCCGCGAGCCAGTTCCTCGGCCCGCCGCCGCGCCCGTTCGCTCAGGTCGCCCTCGGCCAGCGCCTGAAGTTTCCAGGCGATCTTGCGGACGAGGTACAGGCGATGCCGCGTTCGCGTCGGTTCGCCGTACAACTCGGCGTAGCGCTCGCAGAGCTGCCCCGTGGGCATCTGCCGAAGCGCGGCAACCTCCCTCTCGATATCAAGCGTCATGGTAGACCTCTGTTGGTTCTCGGTTCGTTAAACCCCGAAACGCCGAGACCCACTGAGCCTCGAGTCGCCAGGAACCTCAAGGCCATCCGGCGAGGATTTGGGAGTTTCTTCGGGGCGAGATTCGCTACGCCGCAGGCGCTGGTGGTAGCGCCGGACGCCGCGAGCGAGAATGGCGGCAAGTTGCTGGAGACGCTGGTCGGCGGTCAGTTCCGAGGTGGCCGAGTCCGGCATGTGAGACAGGCTCCTGAAAAAGGTGACCTGTCGGTTATGTATGCCGGCGCGTGGAGCGATGTCCGGACAATGCTGGCTGGCGCGACTGCTGGCTGGCGCGACTGCTGGCTGGCGCGACGCGGCGGGCCGGCGATGCCGATTCGCTAACCCGCGAGGGAGGGTTTCCACCGCCGTGCGGTTTCGTTCCGCGTGATGGTTCGGGGCAAACGGGCGTCTAACCCGGCGCGGCGCGAACCACAGAGACACCGAGAGTTTCGCGGCGGATGTGTCGTCGTGGGCGATGTTGCGGCGGCTGGAGGTTGTCTCGCTGGCCGATCAAGAGAGTCCAGACGGCCGGCCAGAATGCCGCAACCCGTTACGGGAAGTCGCGTTTCTTCGCGGACGCAGCGATTGGCCCATCGCGGCAAAGCCGCGAACCCGCGGGTAACGACGTTCGCAACAGCAAGGTAGAAGTACGCCCGGCGGGACTCGAACCCACAGCCACCCGCTTAGAAGGCGGGTGCTCTATCCAGTTGAGCTACGGGCGCGTGTCTTCATTCTTCTTCACACTGCGTAAGTCGGCAAGTCCGCTTGCTCCCGGGCCAGACAGCGGTGCGCGACCGATCACGGTGTACACCGGACCGTCACGTGTCAGTTCGCTGCCGAAGATCAGCACTTCGGTGACGGTCGTCCGGCCGCCCTCCCACGCCATCCGCTTCGGAATCTCTGACGACATCGTCACCGAGTCGGCCTCGCCCTTCACGCGGCCGAGTGTAACGTGTGGCGTGTAGCCGCGTTCTTCTTTGCGGTAGCAGCCCAGGTCCAGCATCTTTTCCTCAAGCGCCGCGTAGAGCCTCTGGAGTGTCTCCGCCCCCTCGGTGATTCCAGTCCAGACGATCTTCGGCCGACGCGGCGCCGGGAACGCGCTGACGCCAGCCACGCGCATCGCGAACGGTGCCTCGATCGCGGCGACGGCCTGCACCGCACGGCAGACCGTGTGCAATTCGCGATCGTCCACTTCACCGAGGAAGAGCAGCGTTACATGCAACGTCTCCGGTGCGGCCCACGTCGCATCGGCGCCGCTCTTCGCCAGTTCCTTCTGTAATACCGTGGTGCTGGCGCGAATCGCATCGCCGATGTCCACTGCGATAAATGTTCGTGTTCGAGCCACTGTGTCATCCTGTCAGGCTTGTGCTTCTTGCCAGAACGACTTCGCGCCGTGGTGAAGACGCGCGCCGATCTGAGTGATGACCTTCATCGCCAGAAAGTTCGCAGCGCGGGCAGCATTTTCCGCCGGAATGCCATGCGTCAGGCCGTAGAGGAGCGCCCCGGCGAACATATCGCCGGCACCAGTCACATCTACTGGCTTGCACGCGAACGCCGGAACGTGAACCTCGACACCATGATACCGCACGAACGCTCCATTGGGGCCGTCGGTGACGACAGCGTTGGGTACGAGTGGCTTGAGGTTGGCGAACGCCTCGTCCGGCGTGGCGCCCCCGGCGACGGCCGTTGCTTCGGTCGCGTTGCAGAAGAGGAGGTCGCTCTGAGTTAACGCCTCGCGAAAGGCGTCGCCGAAAACCTGCGGTACGAAGGCGTCGGAGGCAGTGAGTGCGACCTTCGTGCCGGCGGATTTCGCGACCCGCAGTGCCTCGCGTATCGCGTGCTGACCCGTGGCAGGATTGGCGAAGAGGTAGCCTTCCACGAAGAGCCATTCGCTCGCGGCGATCTTGTTCGCAGGAATATGACGCGCGGCGAGGTGGCTCGACACCGCCAGACACGTCCGCATGGTGCGTTCGGCATCGGGCGTGATGACACTGGCGCAGGTGCCAGTGTGTTCGCCAACGATGGGTGGGTTGGCGAAGTCGATGCCGAGTTCCGTGAACTCTTCCTGATAGTGGAGGCCGTAGCGGTCGTCGCCGACACAGCCGATGAACGCGCCGCGCCCACCGAGTTGCGAGCAGGCAATGACGGAGTTCGCCACGCTGCCACCGCTCACGAGTCGCGGTTCGTGATCGCCAAACGCCGTGAGGAGTTTCTGCTGCTCGTCGCGTTCGGTGAGTCGCATGGTCCCCTTCTCGAAGCCGAGAGGGGCGAACTCCACTTCCGTCAGTTCGAGGAAGATATCTACCAGCGAGTTACCCAGGCCGATCAGGTCGAATTCTTTCATTTCTTGGTGTCGGTTCTCAGAGGAAGTTGGTGGTCGATTTTCAGATTGTGAATCCACAGCGTGTACGCTGGAGACTGCTCAATGTGCGAACTCCACGCCACAATGACCACTCCGACATCGAGGCTGGGTTTCCATGATCGGGTTAATGTCGAGCGCCGTCACGTATACTCATGGTTCCTTTTCCTTTGGGCCGGCGACCATCGGCGGGAGGCGGAGTAACTCCGGGTCCATCAGGAACAGGTGCCGACGGCCTGGCACATCGTCCGCATCGATGAAGACCTTGTCCCGTAACCGAAGCACGTCCACGAGTGTCTGATACGTCAGCCGTGTTTCGAGTAGCGCCCGTCGTCCGGCGAGGGTCCTTGCCCGCCGGGATGCGAGGTCCGCATCCACGCTCTGCGGGTTCTCCCCGGCTGCGACACGCTTCGCTCGCTCCGTAGTGATCGCGGATTCTTCCTGATCGGAGAGCCTCGTCCGGGCAGCATGCCACATCAGAAAGCCATCGCGGTCCGCCCGCGCACCTTCGAGTTTGCTGTGTGCGTCGGCCTGCGCGCGAGTCGCGACACGGTGAGCTTCCTCCTCCGCGCGTCGCCGCATACGCAGTGCGTCGGCCACGGCCTCGTTGATGAGCTTGTCGCGCTCCTGAATCGCCTTTGCCACGTCGTGATACGACTTCACCACTTCGGGCGGCGGGTGAAGGTCATGGAGCGTGAAGCCATCGAGTGCGATACCCAGACCGCCCGGCGCAACCTCTGTCAGCCGATGTTCGAGACGTGCCAGCGCCGAGCGTTCCAGTTCCACACGCCGCACCGTGAGCAGTTCGAGGAAGCGATGGCTGGCGACCAGTTCGCGCAACACCGACTCGGCACACGAACGCAGCACGGCATCGGGATCGACCGTCGCGATGAGGAACTGCCGCGGATCGACCGCGCGATAGCGAACCGTGGCGAGGATTTCGACCAGGTCGCCATCTCCAGTAATCATCACAGCTTCGTCCGTGACCGGAGCGACACCTTCTCCGTGCGCGCTGGTCCAGGTGTTGCCGTCGCGGGTTGCGCTTGCGCCCTCGACCGTGCGGAAGCCGACTTCTACACTGCGCACCTCGGCCGGGCGCAGACGCGTGACCGTCTCGACAGGCCAGGGCCAACGAACGTGCAACCCAGGCGGCAGGTCGTCCGTGATTTCTCCGAACTGGCGCACGACGCCGACCTCGCCATAATTCACTCGTGCGAATGAAGTGCCGAGCCAGACGAGTAGTAACACGCCTGCGAGCAGGCCCAGCACAAGTTTCCAGCGATGGGCGATTTCGTGCAACAGATGGTCGATGGAGAACTGCTCAATCCATTCTTCCACGCGTTTCACAGCGCCGCGTGCGCGGGCGATGGTGCGGCTCTCGGTGCGATCGAAGGCAAGCAATCGCATCGAGTTCAGGAGCACGGCGAGCGACCCGATCTGATGGTAAATGACGCCCGCCAGCGGAGCGGCCTCGTACCAGTCCGGCGAGGGGGCGAGCAAGGGCCATAGCCAGCCCGTGAGAAGAACACCGAAGAGGTTCGCGCCGAACGCGAAGATGAGGATGTTTTGCCGGATGATCCGAACGGTCTCGCGCGACAATTTCACCACAAGTGGCAGCGGCCGGAGCGGTTCACCCATCATCACGATGTCGCCGGCTTCGGCGGCAATATCGGTGCCTCGGCCGCCACCGATGGCGATGCCCACAGCGGCGCGCGCAAGTGCGGGAGCATCGTTGATACCGTCGCCAACGAATGCGGTGGAGCCTGTTGCTCTCGTACCCGAAACAATCGCAGGAGCGGCTTCACCTGCCACCCAGTCGGCCTTCTGCCCTGGCAGCAACTCTGCGTGTGCTTCCGTTACAGGCACCTGCTCCGCGACCGTTCGCGCCACGGCGGCGCGGTCGCCAGTGAGTAACGCAACCGGTGCGATGCCCAGCGCGCGGAGATCGGCCAGCACCTGCGCGGCTTCCGGTCGCAGTGTATCGCGTGCGCCAAGCACACCCAGCACCACACCATCGCGCACCACGAGGAGCGATGTCTGCCCGACTGTGTCGAGCCGCTCCAGCGCGGCAATCGCTTCCGGTGGGAGAGTGATTCCGTGCTCCTCGACAAGCCGGCGCGTGCCAACGAGGATCGTTGCGCCGTTCACGCTGGCAGTCACACCCGCGCCAGGATGTGCGAGGAATGTCTCGGCGGCGGGCACACTCAGCGCGCGTGTCGCTGCCGCGCTCACAATCAGTCTCGCAAGCGGATGTTCGCTCCTCTGCTCCGCCGTTGCCGCCGTCGAGAGCAGTTCCGCTTCACTTCCGGTCAGGGGGATCACGTCGCCGAGTTCGAGCTTACCTTCGGTCAGCGTGCCTGTCTTGTCGAAGGCGAAGGCCGTGACTCCCGCGAGCCGTTCCAGAGCCGATCCACCCTTGATGAACACACCCGTACCGGCCAGACGCCCCAGTGCGGCAACAACCGCGGCTGGTGTCGCCAGAATCAGCGCGCAGGGGCATGCCACCACCAGCACCGCGAGGGCCGGATACGCGGCCACCTTCGCGGCGGCGCGGAGGGTTGGCTTCGGGAAGCCGACCGGCGGCGTGCTCGAGAGTTGATATGCGAGGTTCGCGGCGAAGGTGCCAAGTGCCAGCGCGAGCACGACCGGGAGAAAGTAACGGGCGAGCCGATCAGCGTGGCGCTGAAGCGGAGCCTTGTCTTCCAGTGCCTGCGTCGTCAGTTCGATCACCTGTCCGGCCACAGTCTGCTTCGCCACCTTCTTCGCTTCCACCGTCAGCGAACCCTGATGCACGATGCAGCCAGCAAGCACAGTTTCGCCCGGTCCCTTATCAACAGGAAGGCTCTCGCCGGTGATCGCGCTCGTATCGACAGCCGAACGGCCATCAATCACCACACCATCGACAGGGATACGTCCACCCGGCTTCACCACAACCTGATCGCCAACGATCACGTCGGCAGTGAGGGTGCGGACCTCCTGCCCGTCACGTAGCACCCAGCACCGTTTGGGGAAGAGTTCGGCGAGCTTGCCAAGTGCGCTCTGCGTGCGTGCGAAGGTGTAGGCTTCGAGACACTCGCCGATCAGCCCGACGAAGACCACTTCCGCCGCGACCACCGGTTCCTTGAGGATGATCGCCGCAAGACACGCCACCGCCAGCGCCAGGTCCGATCCAACCCGTCCCTCGAAAAGCGCTTCTAGCGAAGTGAACAACACTCGCGCACCGCCGAGAACTGCGGCGAGCAGCGCGAAGCGGAACCCATAGACCTGACGCGGCCACCCGCCCGCCTCGACGCCAAGACCCTGCAGCCAACCGGCGACCACGGGCCACAGGTCCGCGCCAAGCAGCACGCCAACAATGGCGGTGAAGAGGTAAAGGCCCAGCGGCGACTCCGCGCGGAACGGGTCGTCCACGGTGCTGATCTCGCGATGCATGAGACTATGGTATTCGCCGGGGCGTCCTTGACATGTGTGAGCTCGCGAGTGAGAATCCGGCACGGAGGAACCAGAAACAGTGCGATGACACCGCCCAGGAGAGAACGATACCCCACGCGATGCGTGGCGTCGTTGCGAATTGTTCGCTTCCTCGGTTGCTCACTCAGCGATTCCGGTTGTGAAAATTTCGGAGGTCACGCCACGGTTTGCGTCGAGGCATTCTCTGATTCGTGACCGAGTGTG
>CAYRDG010000082.1:0-7753 GCA_964422915.1 uncultured Frigoriglobus sp.
AAGCGAGTTGAACTCCTTGTCGAGGCCCTCCTCGGACGACTTGCGGGTGTAGACCGCACAGCGAATTTCCGTCTTCTTCGGTGGCTCGGCTGGTTTGGCGCGGCGGCTCATGCGTTCACCGCTTTCTTCGTGAGGCGAAAGAAGTGAAACCCGTTGACGTGCGAGCCGGTGATCGCCTTGGCCACCGCCGAGAGCGACGGATACACCTCGCCGCCCCACTCGAAGCCGTCGACCAGGACGCGGACGTGGACCGTGCGGCCCTTGTACGCCCGCGACAACACCGTGCCCGGCACCGGCAGGCGGTTGTCGAGGTCGAGACGCACCGGCACGACCTTCGTGCGTTCGGGCGTCGTGGGAGCGAGTTTGCCGCGTGGAATCGTCACCCGCAAGTCCGCATCGTTGGCCAGTTCCGCCGCTCGCGTCCTGGCCCGCTCGGTGAGCGACCCTTCCGCGACGGCCTGCATCCGCCACGCAATCCGTTTGACCAGCCACGCCTTGTTGTGGCCGTTGGTCGCCTCACCGAACACTTCGCGGTACTTGGCCTGCAACCGCGCCACGGTGAGCGTGCGTAGTTGCTCGATCTGCATCTCAATCGTCATGCGAACAATCTCCTTGGGGACCGGGTCGCGTTAACCCGTGTGGACACTGAGCCAGGGTTCGCGTCGATCTTCAAGGGACTTTTTCGATGACTGCGGTCGGTTCGTCGGAATCGTCGGAACACGGTTCCGCAAGGACAGCGGAGGCGGTTTGCAGGCGGGAAATGCCCTCGACGAAGATGGCCGCGACTGCCCGCAGTCGGTCGTGCGGAGTGAGTTCGGGAATGTCGTCGGGATCGGGATCGAAAGGAAACTCCACGGCCATGCCGCCTCCGGTGGTGCGAGTGGGAAATGCAGTCCCCCACCAGTTAGCTACCCCGGCGCACGGAAAGTGAGTTGAGATTTTTTCGACGCGGCGTGCGGGAACGTGGCGTGGGAACCGCCCAATCGCGCGGCATCGGGATGGTAGCGTGGTAGACTTCGGCGAGCAAACGCGAAAGTCTCACATCCGAGGAGTGTCACGCGCGGGGTGCGAACGAGAAGCGGTTGTTAACTTGTGGCGGTCGTCGCGGCAGAGATCGAGAGAGTTCGGCGCGGATTTTGACCGAAACGGGCGTTCACATTCGGACACCGAACGAGACGGTTTCGGAACCGAGACTTTCGGAGATCGGCGGGAAGCCCGCGAACGCTACGCGGAAAGGCGGAAGTGGGAAATGCACTCTCGGCTTCGTCGCGTTAACCCCGTGGTAGACAGGTTTACAGGCAAAAACCCAAAGCTCCCCGACTTGGACGGATTTCGTAAAAGTTCGCGACACATCTCGCGCCGAAAACAGCCAGTTTCAAGGCGAAAAACGTGTCCGAATCCAACACGGTCCACCCGCGAGCGTGTTGGACGCACTGCGAAACTGCAACCGGGCCGTTAACACAAAATCCACTCGTAGTCGCTTCGGAGTTCGCCACAACAGAGTTAACAGCCATGCCAGTTAACGACGCGCGATGTTTGCCTGATGACCACCCCCCGATCCGCGTGGAGTCGAACCACCCGGTCGTCTCGATTCCGATGGTCGGCGATTTACATCATCGCTACCGCCACGCCCCGCCCGCGTCGCGTAACGTTTCTTCCCATCAACTTCACTTCGACGCACTGGCGATTCACGCCGAATCGTCACGCGGAAGGTGCGCGATGAATGGCATTTCGCGCGAGCTTCGACCTCGCCAACCATCGCGAACGCTCCGAAGTCGCCAAAACAACAACAATCGCCAGTTCGTTGTTAGTTCCATTCGCGCTCCGAACTGCCGCTATGACAGACGCGAGTCGTTCCGACTGCCAGGATGACGTTTTCAGGACGTACAGCGGGCTTGGCGTGCGGGTGTGAGGACGAGGGCGGTAGCGAGGAGTTGGTGGAGTCCTTGTTGAGCCGGGCCTTGTGTTCGGCGACTTCGGCTTCGAGTTTGGCAACGCGTGCGGTGAGCCACTGGATCAGGGCCAGGACTTCCGCCGGCAACGCGGCCAGGACTTCAGGAGAAACAGGAGGTGGTGCATCCATGCCGACCGGAAAAGTACCCGTTCACGCCGCTACAATCCAGTCCGACCTGTGAACGGTTACGTCAGTCAGAATCTGGCAACGGGGCGGAACTGTCACACTCGCAAACTCGGTAGCGGTTATGGTAGAGATGCGGATTGCCGGAGGTAGCGTATGTGGGTCCTCGCAGCATCAGGCTCTCCGGCCGCAATAGTAGTGATGATACTTGCGACGTGGAGCGATTCCGCCAAATACTTATCAGGATTGACTGCCTGATAAGGTCCTCTCCGCACATAAACGACATCTTGACATTTAAATAGTAGCCGGGATTTGCCTCCACAGAGAATTGTAATCATGTGCCTCGTCCCGTGAGGACTGATAGCCTCTATCTCGGCGATTCGTTCTAGATGATTTGTTCCTTCCTTATAAACATCTGCTTGGAAGAATGGGCTAAGATCACTGCGAATAGCAGAAAGATCAACCCACGACGTTTTCTCTACCATCCAGGGAATGCAAGTAAGGCTGCGCCCCCTCAATTCGCTGGCACTCTGAATCAGGTCCGATATCTCCTGCGGACGGCTCATAACGGGGGCCTTGTCTGTAGGGCTGCGAGTTCCTGAACCGCAGCCTATGCACGCAATCAGGTACTTGTTTAGCGTCTCAAACCCTTGAAAACAGGGCGTTTTCGCAGCGTGGCCGGCTGTAAATTCGCTCGGCTTGATGAGATTCGAGACGGTTATTGAGGGCCAGTTAGTCGAAAACGCCTTGTTTTCCGGTAGTCGGAACCGCCCAGATACTATACGTGCGACCAGAAGAAGGCGCTAAACAGGTACGCAATCAGTATCAGGGGAGGGGGGCAGTAGCCAGTCAGGAATCTGCCACACCGGAAAGTCATCCAGCTCATTTCTTCTCCGTAGCTGAGGGTAGGCGACACGACTTCTCTACCGCAATCACGCAAAAGGTAATATAGTAGTAACCGCTAGTATTCGTGGGCACTAACGTTTCAAACTCACGGTGGATCACTTTGGTCTTTGGATCGGTCAGAGAAGCATACATGGACTCCCAGAACCAACTCTTTCGGTCTGCATCGGGCTGATGCAACGTCGCGTAGTCAAAAGGTGACCCAAAGCCGACAATGCCCTTGAGATTTGGAAGCTCATCGGGTAGCTGATTCCATTTTTCCTTGTCCCAGCCGAAGCCCAGAGTATCGAACTTGTGGGCGAATATCCGGTAGACCTTTCCGGCCGGGGGAGTATGGGAGTTCGCATATTTCAGAGCGCTCTCGAACGACTTAAAACACTTTTCAGAGGCCAACACGGGATTCGTGAACCGATCAAGCCCAAGCCGAAGGCGACAAGTCCGATGGTACCTGTTTAGCGCCTTCTTCTGGTCGCACGTATAGTATCTGGGCGGTTCCGACTACCGGAAAACAAGGCGTTTTCGACTAACTGGCCCTCAATAACCGTCTCGAATCTCATCAAGCCGAGCGAATTTACAGCCGGCCACGCTGCGAAAACGCCCTGTTTTCAAGGGTTTGAGACGCTAAACAAGTACGTCCGATGCATCCGTCATGGAAATTCTCATATTGAGCAGACTCGTACTGGAACAAGGTCCACCAACTGGTTGTAGACAAGTTGAGGACATCGGAAAAATACCAATTCGGGTTCCACTCAGAATGACGAACTGTCGCGGCTTCGTCGATCATCCGCTGCCGTACTTGTTTAGCGCGCTGGTAGCAGGGTGGGTGTTGGGAGCAGTCGGTTGCCCCAGGCGCACAGGGTATCGCGGACGAACCCCAACACGCTCCGGGCGTGCTGTCGGCACGTTTCGAAGACGGACATGAGCACCTGTTGCGTGTCAGCTCCCAGTCGTGTCCGGTTTCCACCCCACACCTTGCGGTTGACCACCGCCGGGCGGATCGCCTGCTCCGCCTTCCAGTTGGTCGGCTCTATTCCCGGATCGAACACGAAACTGAACCACTGCTCCAGATGCCGACGCAGGTGAGCCGCGAAGGTCGTATACGCCGGCACCTCCCGCGGCCGACGCACCAACGCCAACAACCGGTCGTCTCGCGACGACCGAGCGGCTTCCCGCTCGTCGTCCGATTCGACCCCTTCGCCCAACTGGTTACGCCGGTGGATCGCATCCGTGAACAACGCGATCACCTGACGCGGGAAGTGAACCGCTCCACGCACCGCACCCGCCAACAACTCCCGCGCGCGACGCAACACGTGGGCCAGACACGACTGGTGGATAGCCGACTCGAACCGATCGTAGGACGCGAACCCGTCGTGGCTCAGAATGCCCGACCAGTCGATCCCAATAACCTTTTCCAGGACATCCGCACTCCGCTTGCTGTCGATGGCGTAGGCCGTAGCCTCCTCGCTGACCCACACATGCAACCAGGCCGGTGACGCGTTCACACGCCAGCCGGTCTCATCGACCGACAACTGCTTCGAGGTCCGGATCGAAGCGAGGACCTGCTGGTATTGGGGCTCCAAGCGGGTGCCGGCCCGACCGTTGATCTGAGCCGATGCCCCGCGGGTCAACCCGATCCCGAACAGGGCATCGAACACGGCGGCCACCTTGCCGTGGGACAGTCCGAGTTGGGTGTGCAGCAGTGCGACGGCGGCCTGAGCGTCAGGGCCGATCTGACTGGCCGCCGCGCCCAAGGCATCGGAGGTCTGGAGGGGGTGGCGACCCTGGGTCCGTCGCCCGCAGTCGGTGCAGTGCCCGAGGTGGATGGTGAACTTGCGGATCAGCGGCTGTCGCGGAATCTCGGTTTGGAACTGCTCGGCGGTGCCAGTCTCGATGAGCGGGCCTTGGCAGTGCGGGCACGCGAGCGGCAACGCAGCCTCGTGGCGTTCGGTGATCGGTCCAGGTGGAGTTGGCCGGTGCCCATGCGTGCCGTGCGCGTCACCGGATTTACGACCGGGTTTCTTGGGGTTGGGCTTGGGCGGCCCTTTGCGGAAGGGAGCCGCCTGACGCTTGCCGGCGCGTGTGGCCTCGTCGAGCTTCCGGGTCAGTTCGGCGACCCGGACTTCGAGTTCGGCAACCTGCTTGGCGAAGTCCCGACAACCGGGACACACAGGCTCGTCCATGCGAGTATTATAGCCACTGAGGGCGGTAAAAGCACTCTGTACGGCCAGCAGGCGCTAAACAAGTACCTGAAGGGTTACGGTTCACTTTGATAGATCATCAAGATCAAAAACCGCTATCCTTCCACCAGAAGTACCAACTAGGAATTGCCTTGAGTCCGGGGTGAATATGCAACTTTGGACAATACCCTCACCGGGAACCGCAACATTCGTCCGGCTACCGTTCTTAAGATCCCAGTACGCTACATAATTATCTGACCTAGTTGAATTAATACCGGCATCCCCAAAGCCCACCACAATCGCGTTGCCGGAGGGTGAGAAACAAAGAGAATTCACTCCACCTCTATGAATTGATGGAAGTTGAATATGCTTCCTCTTCGAATCGATCAGCACGACCCTGCCATTAGCCAAACCTACCGCGAGCCGCTTTCCATCTGGGGTGTATGCGATTGAGTCAACAGAAACCTCTTTAGCCAGTGCGTGTGTAACCAAGCATTTGCCGTCGGAAGCACAATAAATCCTGACCGTCCCAGCTTGGTCGCCGAGTGCAACCTCGTCACACACTGGTGAGGCAGCAATCGAAACGAAGGCAGACTTCACTCCGCCAATTTCCCGTTCTCTCTTGAGAGACGTGGCTGATAGGATAATGCAGTTGCCCGGAGTGTCCGAAGTACAAACCGCTATTAACTTCTCATCACCAGTAAGCACTGATTCAGTAACACCTGATTCACACGTCGCGGTATACACGTCCATCACTTTCCCCGTCTTGCGTTCCAGTCTCACGACTCGCTTGTCCCACGACGAGGCAATGATGTGGTCACCGTGCAGAAATACGGAATAGACAGTATCTCGCTGTTTGGTAGGCACTAAATCTGTGGCATTCTGTTTCCGCAAATCCACTTTGTAAACGCCATTGCTTGTCCCAACCCATAGGAGGCGATGATCATCAAGTGCCAATGAAAAAACATTGGCACGCAGAGCAACAATTTTCTGAGGCGTGGCCATTGATGTCTTGCCCTCATTCTCAATCTTAAGGACCGGCGGGGAACATCCACATGAAAGCGAGAGAACTAGGTGCAAAGGGAGGAGAAGAGTGCGGCCCTTTCCGGTTGCACGCTTCTCCAAGTGCGACAAAGCTACCATAGCAGTAGACCCTCATGCGACGAAGCAACTTATTTGATAGCGGGGGGCTTCACTTTCCAGCCGGCAGGATAGACAATGCGGTAGACTCCATCAGTCACGTAGCCGACAGAACATCCTCCCGTAGATGCCTCCACAGGATGGCCAAGATTATTTGCGAGCAATTGCATTTTCTTCGGATCATAGCCTGAGTTACAAGATGCGATCAAGACGACTCCATCAGGGGTCAACTTCTTCGCGATGGCCTTTGCATTCTCTCCGACGATAGTCTTATACGAGAGAGGTGTATGATCATCTTTGACATTAAACGTCGTGTGAGGCCAGCGAGTTACTGCCACAGACACTCCGCAGGCGGTCCCTCCATTATGGCCGCTTAGTATAAGCCGGCCAATTGACCCATCCTGATAACTCTTGAGAGTATCCACAGCATCCGCCAGATTTCGGATACTCGTATAAATCTTGGCGTTCGGTTCGGCAGCCCGCCAGCCATCGTAATCCGCGTCTGTCGTATTATCGGTGATCAACACCACGACGTAGTAGCGTCGTGGCCCACCCAGATTCTCGTTTGGCTTCGTGTATTTCGGAAGGGTACTGACCGGGTAGCTCTCCGTGGTCTTGGTTCCGTCGGGCAGAAGAATGGTACGCTGCTTTCGTGGGGCCTGAGGCAAATCGGCCAACCCACTGGGGTCGGTGTAGCCTGTTGGACTGTTCCCCACGAACCCATACAGGTTCACGTTTCCGCCCTCGAACCTGATCCAGTCCGGCCCGATGAACCGGCTCAGAGTCGGGGAGTAGGGTCGCGTGTCCGTGAAGTTCAGCCCACCCACTGCGTCGTACCACATCCCCTGGAAGCCGTGCTGGAAGTCGTAGGCGCTGCCGCCGCTACGCACGGTGTAGCTGACGTCGTACACCGTGCGCACGCCGAACGCATCATACGCGTAGCGCTCGACCACGCTCCCACTGCCGTTCACCAGCGCCGTGACGTTCCAGTTGGCGTCTTGCTGGACCCAGAGGCGTTCGTCGAGGCTGCCGTTGCTGTCGGTGTCGCGATCACGCAAAACCATTGCGTCCACGTAGACCGGCGACCAGACGTAGCGCTTCGTGTAGTTGCTGCCGACCTTCTCCTCCAGCGTCTGCCACTGGTCAGAGTAGTAGAGGTCAGTCGTCGTGGTGCCGTCGCTAGAACTGACGCGGCGGTTCAACCCGTCGTACCTGAAGGTTTCCAGCGTCGTGCCGACGCTGTTCTTCACGATGACGAGCCGATTCCACGCATCGTACACAAACTGCCGACCGGTCTCGTCCCCGGTCATGTTGCCGTTGTCGTCATACGTCGGTGTCGTGGCCCCGCTGATACTCGTGATCTGGTTCTGACGATTGGCACTGCGCGTTTGCGTCGAGCCGTCGGTGGTCACGCTGTCGAAGTTGCCCACCGCGTCGGTGTCCCAACTCTGACTGC
>CAYRDG010000083.1:0-7746 GCA_964422915.1 uncultured Frigoriglobus sp.
TTCCCCTCCCGGCGAGGAATAGTGAACGAAATACCACTAATGAACTATGGGTGATAGTGTACAGAAAGTCAAGTTGGAATTGGGAAATGGCTGGGCGATTCTTGCAGTTCTTCCCAGCGATGGAGCAGCTACCCGAGCAACGGCTTGATCGGCTCGCCCTCACTACGGCGGAAGGTGCGACCGATGGGGCTGCGGAGCAACTTCTCTGGGTTGATCCCCAGCGCCGTCAGGACTGTCGCATGGAGGTTCGCCACGGGCTGGCGGTCCTTGGGCTCCTTCCCGCCGGCCGGGTCGCTCTCGCCGACCACCACGCCGCCGCGGAGACTGCCACCGGCCATAGCGGCCGTGAAGTTGTGCGGCCAGTGATCGCGCCCCGCGAGCGCGTTGAGTTGCGGTGTGCGGCCGAACTCCCCCAGACACAACACCACGGTGTCTTTCAGCGCGTCGCGCGCCACCAGTTCGCGAATGAGAGCGGCGAACGCCGGGTCGAGCGACTTCTTCAATCGCGTGCAAATCTCGTGATTATTCGCGTGACTGTCCCACCCACCCAGCGTCACTTCGACGCAACGCACGCCGACCTCGATCAACCGCCGCGCGGCGAGACAGCCGCGTCCAAAAGGCGTATCACCGTACGCCTTCCGCACCGATTCCGGTTCGCGCGAGACATCAAACGCCTTCAGTTGATCCGAATTCATGAGCCGCCTGGCGCGTTCCATCGTATCGGCGTGTCCGGTCGCTGCGACGCGCTGGCCCCGTCCGCGTGCGAACGCCGCTTCCACGACCTTCAGGTCTTCGAGTCGCTCGTGGAAGCGTTCCTTCGGAACGTGTGGCGTGGTGTCAGGAACCTTCCCGGCTGGGTCGTAGATTTTGAAGGCGTCGTATTCCGCTCCGAGAACGCCGCCGCGTGCCGGCCATTCGTTGGGCAGAATCGAAACGTGCCGCGGTATCTCCACCCCTGCGCCAGGAAGATCGTGGCAGATGATGGCACCGAGCGACGGATGCGTGACCGTGGGATCAGGCCGGTATCCCGTCTTCACCGTGTAAGTCCCGCGTTCGTGGTCGCCTTCCTTGCTCCACAACGAACGCACCAGCGAAACGTGCGCCATCTGATCGGCGAGTTGTTCGAGTCCTTGGGCGAGTTGCACACCCTTGACCGCGGTGTTGATCGCGCCTGTGCCGCTGGCGATATCGGTGCCGGGTTTGGGGTCGAACGTTTCGAGCTGGCTCGGACCGCCGCCCATCCAGAGTACGATGACGGACTTCGCAGGGCGCCGCGACTTCTCCGCGGCGCGGGCAAGCGCCGTTCCCAGCGGCGTGAGCCACGCGAGCGATGTCGCGGCGAGGAAGTGGCGGCGGCTGGGGTGCAGTGAAGCGAGTTCCACGGAAGTTACCGGTTGTTCGGGTGGATTCGTCTGGTGTCATTGAAGTTTACCAGCGCCACGGCGTGGCGGTTTCACCATTCCGGCGCTGGTGTGGAACAGCATTGCGACGATGCGCGATTATAGCTTCCCGGCACTGCGCGGGTGTGGTTCCGACAAGCGATACGGCCACGCTCGTTACAACTGGCGCGGTAAGTTTGAGTCGCGACTTCACCCCACGATGCACAGCAGGAGCAGAGCGGATGCACTCCCAGGAGGTCGGCCGGTTTCGCCCGCGTGTGGAACATCTGGAAGATCGCTCACTGCCGTCCAGTTTTACCCTTGAACCTGTCATCCCCCAGATCGACGCGGCGATGGCCTCGCGACTCAACCAGGTACTCCAGGATGGGCTGCGACAGGGGAATCGGTTGAATGTCTTCGCGCGTGCTGGTGACAGTATCACCATCTCGAACCAGTTCCTCACGCCGCTGGCCAGGCCATCGGTTGCAGTCGATCTGGCCGGGGACGGATCGCTGGAAGACACGCTGGCTTTCTTCCGCGCCCTTCCACTTGGCACGCAGAACTCGTTCTCGCGCACGAGTACGGCGGCGACAGCCGGTTGGACTTCGGCCGAGGTACTCGCTCACCTGCCCGGAGAACTGGTGATCACGAAGCCGGCGTTCGTGCTGATCATGGCTGGCACCAATGACATCGCTGCAGGCGTACCCGTGGAGACGTACCGCCAGAACCTCACGCGACTGGTGCAGACCGCGACACGCATGGGCGTCGTGCCGGTACTCAGTACGATCCCGGATATTCCACTCCTTGGGCAGTTCGCTGCGCGCGTGCCTGGCTTCAACCAGACGGTCGCGAATGTGGGCGAATCGCTCCAGGTGCCCGTGTGGAATTACTGGCGTTCGTTGCGCGAACTACCTGGGCTGGGGATCGGCCCCGACCACGTCCACCCCAGTGCAGCACCCGACGGCGGCGGCGACCTGACCGAAAACGGACTTCAGTACGGGTACAACGTCCGAAATCTCACCGCGCTCCAGACGCTCGACAAGTTAAAGCGTGTCCTGCTGCGTGGAGCGCCGCCCGACCTGCCAGATGGTACTGGCTGGCAACCGCTCACGCACACTGTTCCTGTTGCGATGGGCGATTCCCAGGGCCACCAGGTTCAGTTACTCGATACCGCTTCGCGACGCACACTCTTCGCGTTCGATCCTTTCCCTGGCTATACCGGCAGCGTGCGCGTCGCGACGGGCGACCTCAATGGCGACAGTATCCCGGACCTCGTCACGACGGTCGGACCCGGCGGACCGCCGCACATCCGTGCATTCGATGGACAAACTGGCGCACTGCTCGCGAGTTTCTACGCCTACGATGCATCGCTTCGTTCTGGGCTGAGCGTGACCACTGGCGACATCAACGGCGACGGGCGGGCGGAAATCATCGTTTGCCCAGCGGAGAACGCGCCGGCACACGTCAAGGTGTTCTCCGTGAGTGGGCAGGTGCGTGCAAGCTACTACGCATTCGCGCCTGGTTTTGTGGGCGGTGGAACCGTGGCCGCTGGCGATGTTGATGGCGACGGGCGAGCGGAAATCATGGTTGCAGCCGGGCACGGCGGACACGGGAATATCGCAGTCTTCGGTGGACCGGCGCTCACGCGATTATCGAGCTTTTATGCCTTCGGCCCGACGTTTGGTGCGGATGTGTCGATCACTGCGGGCGACTTCAATGGTGATGGCGATGCGGAAGTGGCAGTGGGAATGGGGGTCGGCGCACCTCCGATTGTCTCGGTGTTCGCGCCGCTGGATCCGACACCGCTCCTGACCTTCCGCGCATACGCACCTGGTTACCAAGGAGGCATCAGCCTGGCGACCGTGGACAGCGGGCGCGGCCATGAGGAACTCGTCACGGCGTCGAGCATCGCGGCGGCCCCGGACTTGCGACTCTTCGATGCTACGAGCGGCACGATCCTCGACTCGCTGCCGCTCTACGAGGTCGGCTTCCGCCACGGCGTCTCCTTCGGTGGGTGAGGCGTCACGCCTCCGGTTCCTCCGTCACGGCCGGTACCAGCAACTCCGCCTGACGTGCCGCCGGGAGCGCAGCGAACGCTAACGCCAGCGCGTCCTCACAATCACGTCGCGACTTGACGCCAGGCGCGATGGTGAAGGCCGGCCAGTACGCCTCGTTGCCGAACTTTGCGGGAAGACGTGAGAACCAGTCGAACGGAAGGTTATTGTGAACGCCAGAGATGGCATCACCTACAAGATGGGCAGTGCCACCACCACGTCTGTTGCTTGTTGTGGAACCCCCGGAGTGGCCGGCGACGTTGGAGAGCGATGGCCCGATAGCCGGCCGCCCGCGGATCGTCACGTTCCTGAAGCCAGTCAGCAAAGATCAACCGGGTCTGCCAGTCGTCCGGGCAGTCATCGAGCATCTGGTGGAAGTCGGCTTCGCTGGTCACGATCGTCTCCGGCACGGAAGCGGAACGCATTGAGCGTAACGCGCCGCTGGAGGGCTGACACACAGGAAAGCCAACCAATTCGTGCAGACGCTCGTGAATATGCGCGCCGACTCGCGACGTGATATAACCGACTGTCAGATTCAACGAATGGACGGATCGACATATTCGCGCTGATGCGATCAGTGATTCCAGCTTTGCTCGGTCGAGTTGAACAGCACCCAGTACAGGTCCGCGAGCCGGCGTTTGCGTTCGTCGCCCGATGTCCCGGTGAGTTTCGCGCCGAAGTGATCGTACTCCTGTGGCGTCGGTCGGCGTGTGAGAACGCTGAGGTATGCGGTTTCGACTGCAGCGCGATCGTCCGGGGCGAACATCGCGATCTGCGCGCTTGCGCTGAGCAATTCTTCCTTCGCTTTTCCATCCACCAGGTCGCCATTCATCATGACCAACCGTTGGGGTATTGTGCCGTGCGAACGGGCGAACTCGTCATCGTCCACGTCGCCGTATCGCTTCACGAAGTCGCGTTCGTTGAAGTAGCGTGTGAGCCGTACGAAGATATGGGACTGTTGGTTGATCGTCTTGACGCTCGCGGCCTGAATCACACTGCCGATGACCTGTTCCGGTCGTAACCGGGTGAGTGGGAAGACCGCCCACGCCTGCTCGTGCTCCTCGGTGATCTCAAACGGTGCGGCGCTGTCGAGTCGGTACGCTTCTGTTGCGGCGATGAGCATCACAAGGCGTTTCAGGTCGTGGCCGTGGCGCGCGAAGTCGTCGGCCAGAATTCCGAGGACCGGTGGTGCATACGGCCCAACGATCTCTTCCAGTGTCTGCGCCTCGATTCGCGCCAGCAACGGCCGCCCGGTCATCATCGCCCAGACGCGGTTGACCGTGGCGCGTGCGAAGTAGGTATTCCGTTGATCCGTGATCCACGCCGCGAGTCGTTCTCGCCGCGTGCCATGATCCGGGAGCAACTCCGGCAGGAACGGCACCGCTGGCGCAGCCTCACGCGTGCCGCCCTTCACACGGTCCTCGAAGTGATACTCGCCTTTACCGGAATCCGCGATGTTCGTCACGGTATGCTTGACCTGTCCAAAGAACGCGGCGAGCGACTGGAAGTGCGTCTGCTTCCACGATGGCTCCAGGAAGTGATCGTGGCACTGGGCGCAGTCGATTCGCAGGCCGAGGAAGGCGCGCGATACCCGCACCGCGAGTTTCTCGGGATCGGGTGATTCCTTCGCTTCGACATAGGCCGCCGCGATGAAATTCACTGCCGGTCGGTCGGTGTTCAACCCCTGGGTCGAAACCATCTGTCGCACAATCTCGGCGTAAGACGTGTTCTTCAACAGTTGGTCGGAGAGCCACGCGATGTATCGCCGTTTGCGATAGGCGATGAGTGGGCCATCCTCGGTGCCGACGTACGCACGGGCGAGGCGATCGGCGAAGTAGTCAGCGTAGCGGCGATCGCGCAGGAGGTGATTCACCCAGCCGTCGAGCCGGGTTTCGGGCAGAGCCTGCTCGAACTGTCGAATCTCTTCCAGCGACGGCACGCTACCGGTGAGCGCCAGCGAGAGGCGCCGCGCCACAGCCAGATCATCCGCGCGAGGAGCGACGGCAAGTCCCCTGCTCTGCCAGCTCGTACGGAAGGATTCGTCCACGTCCCGCACGGCGGCGCGGAAGTCGTCTGTTTGCGCGTAGCTCGCGTCGAACTTCGCCGTGCGCGCGTGATTCGATAGTGGGAAAAGACTCGCCCGCAGTGCGAGCAGACCGCCGAGTACGACCGCCACGAACAGTACGTTTCGGCCCCACATCGTCGCGCCCTCCGTTCCGCTGGAAATACCCGCGGCAGCGAACGAACGTTTCACGAAACTGCAAGGTACACTCCAGGGTAACACGAGTATCGCCCACAGGCATACCCACTGGCACACATGCTTCCCGAACTTCCCACCGCTGAATTGGCCGCGGAGCCAGGCACCGCGATTCCGGTTGCAGCCCCGGCAGCACGGCCGTGGGAAGAACTGGAGCCGCTGGAGCCGCTTCCCGATGGGGAGGATGTCCCGGTTGTAATGCCCGTGAAGAAGCCCGGCTTCTTCGGCCTGATCGGGTTGTGCATGGAGTGGGTGTTCGGCGTTGGGGCACTGTTCCTCGGCCTGTCGGTGCTGGCATCCATCCCGATCGGGCAGTTCCTCGTCCTCGGTTACTTGCTCGAAGCGAGTGGGCGCGTTGCGCGAACTGGCCGAATGCGCGATGGCTTCATCGGAGTGCGCCCGGCGGCGAAACTCGGAGGAATCGCCTTCGTCGGTTCGCTCCTCTGGTTACCGCTCTATCTGGTATCGCTTCAGGCCGAGGCCGCCCAGATCATCGACCCGGACGGCCGCATTGCCAGAGTGTGGCAGTTCGCGCTCGTCGTACTCACCACGCTGTTCGCACTCCATGCGGGTGCGGCGCTTCTGCGCGGCGGTCGCATCCGGAGTTTCTTGAATCCGCTGGCGGTTCCGCTTGTGCTTGTCCGTGCGTTTCGTGGCGGTCTGTATGTTGAGGCGCGGGACCGGCTCTGGAACGGTGTCGTGGCGATGCGAATCCCGTATTACTTCTGGCTGGGTGTGCGTGGCTTTGCCGGGGCATTTCTATGGCTGGCGTTTCCACTGCTCTTGCTGGGTCAGGGTCATCAATACCCACTGGCCGGTGTCATCGGCGGGTTGATGCTTGCGGTGGTGGTGCCGTATGTGGCGTTCCTGCAGGTCCGGTTCGCGCGGCTCAATCGCTTCCGCGCGTTCATCGAGGTCCGTGCGGTGCGTCAGGTGTTCCGGCGCGCCCCGCTGGCATTCACGTTCGCGCTCTGGGTTCACCTGCTCTTCGCGATCCCACTGTACTTGCTGAAGATCGAACTGATCCCCCGCGACCTGGTCTTCCTGGAAGGGCTGATGTTCCTGCTGTTCATTTTCCCGGCACGGCTGTTGTGTGGCTGGGCCTATTCGCGCGGCGCACGCCGACCAGAGCCGCGATTCTGGCTCTCGCGCTGGTTTGGTCGTTTCGCATTGCTGCCGGTGGTGCTGACTTACGTCTTCGTCGTCTTTCTCTCCCAGCATCTTGGCTGGGCCGGCATCGGCAGCCTCTATGAGCAGCACGCCTTCTTGCTGCCGGTACCGTTCGTAACGTGGCGGTAACGGTGGCTCACAGGAGCGTTGAGGCGACCGACGCCGCGTGATCTGGCCGGGATTGTCGAACCATTCGTTTGTCATTTTCTGACGCGGAAAAGGGTTTGTTACTTGCGAAGTCTGCGGGAATCGGGTAGTGTTTCTAATGCCATTGGTGAGGCGTCTTGCCAGCGCCTGCCACTTTCTGACCCAAGCCTTTGCCTGCCTGTCCAAGCCAAACCACGCCACGGCAGATGGGTATGTACCCATCGCCGTAGTCCGACGTTGATGCCCGCAACGCACCAATCGGACACCCCACCCCGCTGCTCGAACGGTGGGTGACAGCATGTTCTCTTCTCTGCCACGCCTGCTGGCGCGCGCGATCTGCGTCGCCGCCGTCATTTCAGTAATCCCCCTCACCGGGGTCATTAATGCGCAACCGCCTGGTGGAATCGGCCGGTTCCGTCCCGCGCCGGGTGGCTTTAGCTACATACCGCCTGGTTCCATGATGCCCATGACCATGATGGGCGGTATGGGTGGTATGGGCGGCAATATGGGCGGCAATATGGGCGGTGGTGGCAACATGGGTGGAGGTGGCGGCTTCAACATGGGTGGAGGTGGCGGCTTCAACATGGGTGGAGGTATGATGGGAATGGGCGGCGGCATGCGCGGCGGCATGATGGGAATGGGCGGCGGCATGCGCGGCGGCATGATGGGAATGGGTGGCGGCATGATGGGCATGGGCGGCGGTATGATGGGAATGGGGGGCGGCGTGATGGGAATGGGC
>CAYRDG010000084.1:0-6879 GCA_964422915.1 uncultured Frigoriglobus sp.
TCGGATTCAACTTCGAGAGCTACGGGAAGTAACACGCCACGCCGCCCTTTCGCCCAGACGCCGCACCACGCGGCGTCTTTCTCGTTGGTCCCGTTGGCTACCCCGGCGAACTGGTCGCGACACGCGCCAACGTGGGCGAACCCGTGGCGTCCACTTCGAGGAACCGGACGGGCTTGCCCAGCTCCCGCGCGAGTCGCAATTCTTCCCGCACGCCAACGCTCTGCGCCCAGCCGTCGAGCATCAGCACCACCAGTTCGTCGCAGCGCGCCAAGTGCGCGGAATCGATTCCGGCCCAGAAAGCCCACGTTGAAGGCAGGTCGTACTCGACCAGCGGATGCGAATGCACGATCGGCGAGAACACATGCTCGCCGGCGCGGAGCAGTTCCACGACGGCCCGGCACGCGGCGCGGAAGCGTTGTTCGCGCACCGCCGAGTCAGGCGACGAATACGGGCACGCGAGATAAATCACTTCGACACCTCCGCAGGTTGGCGTTCCGCTTTCTGGCTGGTGAACTTCTCGTAACGCTGGACAATCACATCGCAATAGAGCGGGTCGAGTTCCATCAAGAATGCCTTCCGTCCGGTTTGCTGTGAGGCGATCAGCGTCGAACCGGAACCGCCGAACAAGTCGAGAACATTCTCCCCTTCGCGCGACGAGTACTGCATCGCCCGCACCGCCAGTTCGACCGGCTTCTCGGTGAGATGCACCATCGACTGCGGGTTGACCTTCTTCACGCTCCAAACGTCGGTGGCATTGTTCGGGCCGAGGTAGACGTGGGCCGCGCCTTCACGCCAACAGTAAAAACACCATTCGTGATTGCCCATGAAATCTTTTCTTGTGAGTACGGGATGCTCCTTGACCCAGATGATCGCCTGCGAGAAGTACAACTCGTGCTTCTTGAGGAAGGGAGGATAGTTCGCGCAGTTGGCATACCCACCCCAGATGTACGCTGCCCGACCCGGTCGCAGCACGCGGGCGATATTGCCGAACCACGCATCGAGTAAGCGGTCGAACTCGGCTGCGGAGACGAAGTCGTTGGCGAGCGGGCGATCCTTGGCGCGGAGTTTCTTCCCGGTCGGCTTCGCTTTCTCCGGGTGGCGTTCGACGTCGAGTTTCTGATGGTGCGTGGTGCCCGCGAAACTGGACAACCCAGCGGCGATGGCATTGTTGGAACGCGGCTCAACGCGCACTCCATAAGGCGGATCAGTATTAACCAAATGGATATGAGAACCACCCAGCAGACGGTCAACGTCCGCCGGCTTGCTGCTATCGCCGCAGAGCAACCGGTGATCGCCGAGCAGCCACAGATCGCCGGGTTGGGTGATCGGCTCGTCCGGCGGTGCGGGCACTTCGTCGGGATCGGTCAGACCATCCTTCAGGGTCGGGTCGAGTAGTTTCGCCAGTTCGTCAGCGTCGAAGCCCAGGAGGCCGAGATCGTAATTCGCTTCCTTCAACGCACCGAGTTCGATGGGCAGCAGATCGTAATCCCACGTCGCCAGCGACGCGGTCTGGTTGTCCGCGATGCGGTAAGCGCGGATTTGTTCCGGGGTCAGGTCTTTGGCGACATGCACCGGCACCTTCTCCAAGCCGAGTTTCTGCGCGGCTTTGAAGCGAGTATGACCACAGATGATGACGCCGTCCGCATCAACAACGATCGGTTGCCGGAAGCCAAACTCGCGGAGCGACGCGGCGACCGCGTCAACGGCATCATCGTTCTGGCGCGGGTTGCCGGGATAGGGTTTCAAGTCGGTGATGTTTCGCAGTTCGATTTTCATGCAGGTTCTCCGAGGTGAAAATTCGTGGATAACCGACCGTGGGAAACACCGCTGTCAGTGTTCGTCAGCGCCGGGTGCCAGCAGTGGCTTCTTTCGCGGTAGTCCAGACGCGTTCCAGCGTGATAGCGATACTGCCGCGTTCGTGGCCATTTGCGCGGACGTTGTCAGTCAGATCATCAATAACCGCATCGAAGTGGTACGCGATCCACTCGAGTGCTTCGTCGCGCGTCTGAAACCACAACCGGTCGTCCTCGCTGCCCAACGCCGGTGTGAGTTGCCAGACCTTCACGCGCTGGTTGGGATCGGACTCGTGCCCGGTGTAGTCCTGCGCATCCATCGAACTCGCGAAGTCCGAGAATTCGCGGTGCGCCCGGTTCGCGCAGCGGCCACAGAAACGCCCGCTGGTTTCCCGACCGCAACCTTCACAGCAAGATTTCGTGCAACCTTCGCGGCAACGCATTGTGTCACTCCTCGGGTGAAAAATTCCGAAAGCGAAACCAACCGAACGCCTGCGATTTTCAGGCGTTGGTGTGTGCGACGATCTCCCGGCACAGTTGAACGAACTCGTCGTTGGTCATGGTCGTCTTGGCACGATTCACGTCGCGGTGCAGAATCTGCGTGTTCTCGATTCGGTGTTCGCCGCCGGAGCGCACTGGGACAAGGTGGTCAAGCGACGCGGTTTCCAGCGTCAGTACACGCCCCGTCAACGCGCAGCGATACTGTTGCCATTCCAGCAATAGCAGCACATTGGACGGCTTTACCGGTCCGGTGGGGCGATCCGGCTTCGCTTCGGGATGTACCGGAGATGCACCTGAGGCACGCGCGCCGCCCAGAAACGCCACGTCGTTTGATCCAACAGGCGGGAGCGCATCCGCGTGTACAGATCGGTTTTCATTCGGTTCGCCGCTTCGTTCCATGTTGTTGGTCTCCGTTTCGAGGGTGGGATGTAATTCAGTCGCCCTTGGCTGGCAATGTTCCGCCAGAGTTGCGCCATACCGTGAGCGGCCCGCGACCAAGGGTCTGCCAGCATGCGATGATTGCGGTAATCCGCGCCCAGTTTGCCCGCAAGCAAAGTGGCGGTATGTGCCCACGGGTGCGCGACACGTCGCGGCATGAACACCTCCGGGCAAATTCGGACAGTGAAAACAAACTGTCCTGTTAATGGCCGCTGTTCCCCGTGCGATCATGGGCGACACAGCGCCGGGAAGGAA
Organism: uncultured Frigoriglobus sp.; assembly: GCA_964422915.1. Classification (GTDB taxonomy): domain Bacteria; phylum Planctomycetota; class Planctomycetia; order Gemmatales; family Gemmataceae; genus Gemmata. The sequence continues at coordinate 2,988 of CAYRDG010000084.1, forward strand.
CCATGCCGCCATGCCGCATGTTCGGGACGGCATGAATTCGGCTCTCCGTGAGGAGAGGGGAAGAGAGAGAAGGAGAAAGAGAGAGAGTTATTGCAGTTATTGCACCCACCCCCTCGCGCGCGGATTCCCGTTTTCTCGCGCGGCACCTCCGGTGCAATAACCGCAATAACCTCATGTCGTGTTCTCCGTGGTGGGACGAAGGCGGTAGCACATGCCGGGACGACCGCCTTTGCGTCCGGGCGGAACAGCCTGATATTCGATGAGCCGTTGTTGAAGGAGAGTGTCGCGGACCTCCTCGTGTTCGCGGATCGACCACGGCAACTGCCGGTTCACCTTGTAACCGGGCATCCACTCGTCGCCGTGCAGCGTGCGCCAGCGTTCCAAGATGTCCAGCAGTCGTTTTCGCTTGGCATCGAACTCGCTCTCGCTGGCATGGCGCTGCACCATGTGGAGCATCCGTTGCGTCTGATGCATGGCGAACGCCATCGCCCATTGCGCGGCTTCGAGCGTGATGACCGGGTTCTCGCGGTCGGCGCTGCAGGCGTAGATCAACGCCAGCCGGTGCGCCTTCTCGCCGGCGCGCGACCACAGGGCCATGCCGGGATCGTCGAGCTGGATCTGGGCGGTCTTGTACGGTCCTTCATCAATGGTGTCTTTGAACTCCTTGATCGCGCGTTTCGCTTCGGGCACGGTCGGAACGAGAAACGGCTCCGGGTGTTCGCCGCTGAGGTTGCCGCTGGGATTGAATTCCGACCACCACCGCGCGGCTTCGACAATCGCCGCAGGCATCGGCTGATCGACATCTTCCCGCCCGACGCCGCGCTCGCGGCATTCCACGATGAGCATGCGGGCCAGAAAGCCGTTCGCCAGCATCCGCGGCGAGAGCGCTTCGTAAAAGAGCTTCGGACCCGCCGTGCCGAGCATGCACAAACACGGTTGGTGAATTTGCTCGCGTTCTTTCCCCGCTTTGGCCCGCTTGGTGTAAACGTCGTTCGCGCTCGAATAGAACTGCAGCAACATCGACACGATGGCCTCGTAACGAGCATCCTTGGCCCGGCTCACTTTCAGGAGCAGTCCATCGATCTCGTCCACTTGGTAAAGTGAGGCGGGATACGTGAACATGCTGTCTTCGATTCCTTCACCGCTGGCGAAGCTGTTCCCCAGACACGACGACATCCCGACCGCTTGCAAGATGCGGGCATTCACCTTGCGCGGATGATCCTTGCCGACCCCGGAAAAGGCGAGGCCGAGAATGTAGAGGTTCGTGCGGTTATCCATGCCGTCGCGAACCTTGCGGCCGGCGAGCAGTGCTTGCAGTGCGAGCGCTCCGGCGAACGCCATCACCGGTTCGGGATAAGGAGCCGTCGCCAGCGTGTACTGCATCACCTCGTCGATGAATCCGGGTACGCGGAGCAACTCGTCTGATACCGGCCCCGGATCGGGAAACGGCAAATCCGTTGCATCGTCGTCTTCCAGTTCGGCCTGCATCTGCTCGTAGTGGTTCTCGGCGAGTGCCACGGACACTTCGTCGGGCGCGTAGCGCGCGATGCTTTCGGCGATCCGGTCCACTTCGCGTTCATCAATTGGCGGAACGCAGCGCGTCTGGTTCGCGGCCCGCAGCGCGGCGGTAATCTCCGTCAGACCCATCCCGTTGCGGCGCATCGAACCCGCCAGACGCGCCAGCGTCGCGTTGCGTTGGCCCGCCGGGATCGGATTGGCGTCGTTGGCCGCACTCGCGTCGCCGTTCGCCACAGGCGCGAACGTGGGCGTTTTGTTGGCCGCCGTGGTCGTCGCGACGCGGTCGAGTTCCGACGCGAGCCACGCGGGTGGTGCGGGCAATTGCGCCAGCGCCGAATCCAGTTCCAGCGTTTCCGCCCAGCGGTACGGACCTTCCTTGATTTCGGACGGCGCGGCGACGATGTAACCGCCGTCGGTGCGAATATCGATGCCCGGCGCGATCTTGCTCGTTGAGCATTTCCACTCGACGCCTTCAGGTCGGCGAAACAGATGATGCCGACCGCCGCGCGGCGTGTGGGCAATCGCGCCGGCCCCGGCGAGATCGGCAGCACGTTCGGGATCGTGCGGCCACGGGTTGCTCGCGCCGTCAATATCGACAACGAGCAAACCCTCGGCGGCGATGCCGATGTTCGCGGTCGGGTGTTGCGCCCACCACGCTTGGATCTGCGCCGGATCGCACGAAGCGTCGTGGAAGCCGTGTTGGGTGATCGGGTGCTTCGTGCCGCGAATGCACGGGAACACGCGATAACCCAGTTCGGCGTATCGCAGCGCGGCGGTCAGCAGTGCGCCGGGAATCACCACGGGATTTCCTCCTCCGTGGTGCGCGCCACGTTGTAGCCGTAGGGGAAGAGTTCCTCTTCTGGTTCGGGTCGCTCGACCGCTTCCGGAATCGGGCCAAGCTTGTACTCGGTGATCCGGTCGTACTCTTCGCCAGTGACGCTGCGAACCGTGATCCACTCCGTGTCGGCCAGCCCGCCGGTCTTCGCGATGTCCACCGCGTCGGCAGCGGTGAGCGGAACGGGAAGCCGCGAGCGTTTCTTCCACCACGCAACTGCCTTGCCGCGCGCGTAGCCTACGTGTTCGAGGCAAATCCACTCGGATTTCCAGCGATTCCAGCCGATCTTGTAATCAACCCGCAGTGACTTCGGCGCATCGTCGCCGGCACCGCGTTTGGTGTGAACGCTGTACACCGTGTCGTGAACCGCGAACGCGGAAATCATCACCTGCCCGGAGAGAACGCCGGCTTCGCTCGCCTTCGCATCGTGTTTGTTCCGATCCGGCGGCGGGAATTCGTAACCGCACGACGGGCAAACGGCATAGCCCGCGGCGATCAGGCTGTTGCACTCCGGACACTCCTTCGCGGGCGCGGCACCCGTGCCGGTGTCTCGTTCCTTCACGCGAATCTGATCGACCGGGCCGTGCCGAAGGACATTACCGCCGAAATCGAGAACGAGGCAGTTCTGTTTGGAAGCGTGCAGCCGGAAACCGCGACCGACCATCTGGTAGTAAAGTCCCGGCGAGAGCGTCGGGCGCACGAGCGCGACGCAGTCGATGTGCGGTGCGTCGAAGCCGGTCGTCAGCACATTGACGTTGCAGAGGTACTTGAGCGGCTTTGCGGCGTCTTCGCCGAAGTCGATTTGCAGTTGCCGCGTCCAATCGGGATTGCGGAAACGAGCAAGTGTTTTGTCCCGCTCTTCGCTCAGCGTGTCGCCGGTGATGAAGCCGCATTCGATGCCGTGCTGCTCTTTCAACACTTGCACGATGTGTTCGCCGTGCTTCACGCCGCTAGCGAAGATCAGCACCGCGTTGCGGTCGCGCGTCTGTTCGACGATTTCCTCGCAAGCCGCTTCGACGAGGGCGTCTTCATCCATGAGGTCTTCAACTTCGCCGGCGATGAACTCACCGCCGCGAATGTGAAGCGTGGAAACATCGGCCTTCGCTTGCCCGGCCTTCGAGATGAGCGGGCAGAGATAACCCTGCACGATCAACTCGCGGACGCCGACCCCGTAGCAAACGTGGTTCAGAAAACCGTCCGGCGTGCAGATCGTGCCGGATTTCAAGCGGTAGGGCGTCGCGGTGAAGCCGATCACGCGCAGGTGCGGATTCACCGCTTTCGCATCGGCAAGGAACTGCCGGTACATCCCGTCGCCGTCGGGCGGAATGAGATGAGCTTCATCGACGATCACCAAATCGAACGGATCGAACTCGCACGCCTTCTTCCAAATCGACTGAATCCCGGCGACGATCACTGGCTCGCGTTGGTCGCGGCGATTGAGGCCCGCCGAGTAAACGCCGAAGGGAATCTCCGGGCAGACCGTCCGCAGCTTGTCGGCGGCTTGTTCGAGCAACTCCTTGACGTGCGCCAACACCAGCA
>CAYRDG010000085.1:0-6279 GCA_964422915.1 uncultured Frigoriglobus sp.
AAACGCCCAGCGCGCCGGCGACCGGGGCCGCCAACAGCCACTTCTTGTTCAACATGGAGAGATTCCCTTGAACGAGTGTAACGGAACGACCCCGCAACGGGGGTGCGAGGAACACTATACCGACGATTCGAGAACCGATTTCGCTTCAATCGGTGAGAAAAAAAAGTGACATTCGCGCGCCAGTCGATTCGAGCGGCGTTAAAATCTTCTCGCAACAGGAGTGCGCGCCACCTCGTTCCACACAGTTTCGAGCCGTCCGGCGAGCAGTTCCCACGAGTAGTTCGCCAGCACCTGCCGGCGGCCATTCTCGGCGGTATCGGCCAGTTCACCCGGTTGCCGGATCGCTGCGAGCGCCGTACTCACGATTTCTTCAGAAGTTTCCGCGACGAGAAGGTCCCGTCCTGCGATCAGTTCCAGACCCTCGGCCCCCACGCGCGTACTAACGACAGGTGTGCCGGCTGCGAGTGCTTCCAGAATCTTCAGCCGCGAGCCGCCGCCGATGCGGAGCGGGACAACGAGGAAGCCCGCGCGTGCGAGGAACGGACGCACGTCGGGCACGTCGGCGTGCAACTCCGCGCCGGGCGTGGTCGCGACCTTCGCACGCAGCCATTCAGGAGGGCGCCGCCCGACCAGCACCGCTGTGGCGTGGGGAATGTGGGCACGCACCTTGGGCAGAATGTCCGTGAGGAGCTGGATCGCGGCATCCTGGTTCGGCCGCCAGTCGAGGCTGCCCATAAAGAGCATCCGGCTCGGGTCGCGTTCCACATCCGTCTGCGGCCGGAAGTAGTTCACATCGACGCCGTTCTCGACCACGCTGACGCGGCTGGCCCCGAACTCACTCCTCATGAGTGCGGCATCCTCGCGGCTAACTGCGATTGAAGCCGTCGCGTGCGAGTAAGCCCAGCGTTCAAACTGCTCGAACTTCCTGAGTTGCTGGCGGATGTACCAACCGGCCAGCGGGTTGCCGGCCGTCTCGGCATAACGACGCCAGATAAGCGACTCGACATTGTGGGCCATCACGCACCAGCGCGAACGTGCGAGGCGGTCGCCCAGCGCGTCGCGGAGTACCTGGGCGTAAGGCGTCCACTCACAATGCCACACGTTCACCTTGTTCTCGGCGGCGAAGGCACGGGCTGCCTCGGCCAGTGCCGGACCAGAATGCGTGGCAACAGAGTATGGCAGTGGCGAGAGGAGGTTCCCGGCGAGGCGGGCGTAAAAGCCGGCGCCAGACTTCGGCGGCACCGCCCGTTCGACCACTACTGTTTCGATGCCGATGTCGCGGAAGGCGTCCTCGGCCGCGAACGACTCGTCGCGATCGGGATTCCTGTGGCAAAAGAACGTGACGCGATGACGCGCGGCGAGTCGCGCGAGCAGATTGAATGTGCGAATCCGCTTCCCGGAGGTGAGCGGGAACGGCAACTCTTCATCGAGGACTGCGACGCGAAGCGAACGCATGAGGGTTCCTTCCCAGGTGTGTGGACCGGAGATTGTCGCGGATGCGTCGGGCGAAGGCAACGCGACTTTTCTGCGTGCAATCTGCGGTGCGGTGTGGTGGGATAGCTCGGCCCAGTCATTCACTCACGGAGATCACAGCATGTTCCGCTCCTTGCTCCTCGCGCTGCCGCTGGCCGCACTCGTCGCGCTGAATGCTTCAACCACGAAGGCCGCAGACGAGGAGAACGCCGTCATCAAGCTGGTGAAATCGAAGGTGAAGGACCCGACCAGGACATTCGCGTTACTGGTCACATTCAAGGTGAAGCCAGGGAACGAGAAGAAGTTCGAGGCAGCGTTCGCCCCGTGTCTGAAGGCGACACGCAAGGAGGCCGGCTGTGTTGCGTATCACCTCAACCACGATCCCGATCATCCGGAAGTCTACATCATGTACGAATCATTCAAGGGAATCGCCGGGCTGGACGCACACATGAAGCAGAAGCACACCCAGACCCTTCTTGGAACTGTGGTGCCGATGTGCGAAGGCGATCCGCACATCAAGGTGTTGCAGGTGCCGTAGCCGGATCAGGCCGCGTGTGTGAGGGCGATGGCTTACGGTGCCGAAGGACCGTGGGAGCGGGAATGCGCCGTCATTCCACGTCCCAAATGACGATCTGGCCTCTGTCGCTGCCAGCGGCGGCGCGGAGGCCATCCGGCGAGAACGCGATGTTAAGCAGCGCACCGATGTCCCATGTGATCTGCGCACGCTCTTCCCAGGTGTGAGCATCCCAGAGTCGCACCGTGGTGTCGTTACTCACGGTGGCAAGGAAGCGGCCATCGTGCGAGAAGGAGAGGCCCTGAAAGTGCTTCGGACCGCGTTTGTGAACAGCAAGTTCGTGCTCGGATCGCAAGTCCCAGATTCGCAGCCGCGGGCCCGCGGTTCCCGCAAGCACCAGGCCATCCGGCGAGAACGCGAGATGCGTGACCGCCTGCTGCCAGCCCCTGATGCTCTGTACGATGCGACCGCCTGGCATCTCGCGGAGGTGAACGAGGTAGTCGTACTGGTTCTGCTGGAACTCGGTGTCGGGCCATCCGCTGATTCGTCGCGTGCGTCGCCCAACAGTCTCGATATGCCCGGTCGCGAGGGATCGACCATCGGGGCTGAAAGCGACTCCGCCGGTGGTCGAACTATCGTTGGGCATCTTCGGCAGTAGCGACCAGTCCGACGTGGAGCGAACATCCACGCCCATTCCTCCCCAGAAGGAGGAGCGATCCTGCCCAACATGCACCAGCAACTCGCCATCTGGCGAGACGGCGAATTGCCGCCCCCACGCGATGCTCGGCGAGATGAGGTGCCATTCCCCGGACACGGTATCGTACCACTGAAGTGTGTTTCCGGAGTACGCCAGACGATTCTGGTCGACGTAAGTGATGTCGTAGCCTGTCGATGAATTCTCGACCGCGGCCGTGAGCCTCGCTTCGCTCGTGGCGAGGCTCCAGATTCGGAGTGTGTGATCGCCGGATATGGTCGCGAGTTCATCGCCACTGGGAGCGAACGCGATGGCATGGACCCGCTTCCGCTTGCCGATGGAAAGAACCTGCATGGGTGAGGCTCCTGAGCGAAGATCACCATACCACGAGTCATCACGGCCGCGTTGATCCTCGGGATGGGCAGCGCGTCACTTGCTCGACTGCCCTCGTTCCTTCGCGGCAGCATTGAGCATCTCAGCAGCTTCCTTGCGCGTCGTCTCCGAACGCGACTCACCGCGGAGCATGGTCGCCAGTTCCTCAACACGCGATTCATCGGTTGTCAGCGCAGTGATGGTCGTAGCCGTGCGCCTTGAAGTCATCGCCTTGCGAATCGTCCACTGATGGACCGCGTAAGAGGCAACCTGAGGCAGGTGTGTCACACAGAGAACCTGATGCGACCGACCGAGCGCGGCGAGTTTCTCGCCGAGTACGTCACCGAGTCGGCCACCGACGTTGGCGTCGATCTCGTCAAACACTACCAGTGTGCGTACCGGGTCGTGGGCCGCGAGTACGGTCTTCAACGCCAGCATTGCGCGCGACAGTTCACCCCCGCTGGCGACTTTCCGTAGGGGACGTGTTGGCTCACCTGGATTGGCGGTGAGCATCAGTTCGAGTTGGTCGATGCCGCTGGCCGGCACATCGCCCGCCATTGGGTCGTCTGGCAACACGATGAGTTCGATGACTGCGTCGAGCTTCGCCTTCGGCATCCCCAGATCGGAAAGATGCTTCTGCGCGTCGCTCGCGAGCTTCTTTGCCACCTTCGCACGCGCCTTGCTGAGCGCCTGGGCCGCGCTCTTCATCTCGCCCCATGCGCGCCGCAGCAGCACATCGAGGCCGCCAAGATCATCCTCTTGCTTCTGGAGTTCGCTTTCTTTTGCGTCGAGCGTGTCGCGGTACTCGATGAGTTCGTCTGGCGACTTGCCATAACGTGCCTGGAGCTTCTTCAAAAACGCGATTCGCTGTTCGACCTCTTCCAACCGCTCCGGGTTGGCCTCGAAGCCCTCGGCGAGGTCGCGGCAGGTGTCGGCGAGGTCTTCCACTTCCGGCCGGAGTGATTCGAGTCGCTGGCTCACTTCGGCAAGCTTTGTGTCGAAGCTGGCCCACTTGTGCGATTCTTTGAGAATCCGGCCGAGAATCTCGACCACGGCCCCATCATCATCGGCGAGTCGGGCAGCCACGGTGCTGGTGAAGGACGCCAGACTCTGGGCGTGAACGAGCCGCTCGCGTTCCTTGCCGAGAGTCTGGAACTCGCCGGGGGTGAGCCTTGCGTTGTCGAGGTCTTCGCGCTCGAAGCGGACCAGCGAAAGTTCACGTTGGCGTGTCTGGCGGGCGTCGGCGAGTTCCTTGAACTGCCGGCGAAGCTGGCGGACCTGCTCGGCCTTCGCATCGAACTTCGCACGCGGATCGGTGAGCCGGCCGAAAGCGTCGAGCAATTCAAGCTGATACGCAGGCTGGAGCAACGAGTAACTTTCGCGCTGGCCGTGAACGTCCACGAGCATCTCGCCGATCCGCCTGAGCGTGGCCACGGCGACCGGGACATCGTTGACCAGTGCCGAACTGCGCCCGGAACGCGACAGCCGGCGCGTGAGGATCAAGCTATCTTCCTCGACAGAGGCCTGGAGGAGTTCCGCGGCCGCGGCGCGCTGTTCGGGGCGGGTCAGTTCGAATCGCCCCGTGACGCGGAGTTCTTCGGTCCCGGTTCGGATGAGGTCGGCGCTGCCACGCTCGCCCAGGAGCAATCCGAGGGCGCCCAAGAGCAACGACTTGCCAGCCCCAGTCTCGCCGGTCCAGGCGCAGAAGCCGGGGTGCAGTTCGACCCGCACGTCCTCGATCAGTGCCAGATTCTGAACGGACAGTTCGCACAACATACCAGAATGGTACGCTACCTTTGCCCGGAGTTGAAGGTGAGTGGTGAGAGTGCGAGGTGGTGCTCGGACACCTCCAGGTGTGAAGTCACTCCACAGGGTACAACAGCCGGCCACAGGTGGTGCAGGTGCGTGGTGTGCCCGTCCGCAGTTGCAGGAACTGCGATTCGGTCATCGACGTGCGACACGTCTGGCAGACGCGGGCCTTCGCCCCGGCCAGTGCGTCTGGCCCCTTCGCCTTCACCAGCGAATCGTATGTCTGCTTCACGTCCGGCGGGAGCGTTTCTTCCACCTTCGCCAGTTCAGCACGGCTGACATGCTGATCGGCGAGCATTCGCTCCAGTCGCTCCGCGGCCTCCTTCTGGAACTGTGCGAACTCGGTCTGCGCCTCGATCCACTTCTGCTCCACTGCCGGGATGGCTGCGGTCTTCTCCTCTAACTCCATGATCGTCGCGAGGATCGCGTCTTCCAGTTCGCCCTTCTTCAACTTCGCCTGTTCGATCTCCGATTGCTTGGCGGCGTATTCTTTCTGAACGCTGATACCCGTCAGTTGCTCCTCGAGCTTGGCCAGTCGTGTCTCGGTCTGCCGGAGTGTCCCCTCATCGTCGCGTTGTTTGAGCTTGAGCGACTTGATGGCATCGTGGTGAGCGGCGTGTTCGTTGCGAGCCTCGTCGAGTTCGTCCTGGGCTTCTTGGAGAACACGCGGGCCGCGATCGATCTCGGCTTGCAGGTCGCGGATGTGGACGCGGAGCCGGTGACACTCTCGCAGCGCAGACGTGACAGGCATGGTGCCTCCTTTGTGGGAATTGTACCGGAGATAAACGCGGATGACGTCAATCAGACAGGCACGAGAGGACGATTCTCATGTCTGTCTGATTGACGTCATCTGCGATCATCTGCGGTTCGTCGGCTTCGCGTAATACTCTCACGTCTTGTTCTTCAGCCCGTCGAGGAAGCCTTCGAGTTGCCGGCTGCGGACAGGGTGCTGGAGTTTGCGAACCGCCTTCGCCTCGATCTGGCGAACGCGCTCGCGTGTTACCTTGAAGATGCGGCCAACCTCTTCGAGTGTGTAGGTGTAACCATCGCCGAGACCGTAGCGGAGCTTGATGATCTCGCGCTCGCGGTATGTCAGCGTCTTCAGCACGCCCTCAATCTTGTCCTTGAGCATCTCGTTGGTCGCGGCGTTGACGGGTGAATCGACCGAGTGATCCTCGATGAAGTCGCCGAAGTAACTATCCTCGCTCTCGCCGACGGGCCGGTCGAGGCTGATGGGCTGTCGGCTGATCTTCAGTACGCGCTTGCACTCCTCGTAGGAGATCTCGGCTGCATTGGCGGTCTCTTCGATCGTCGGTTCGCGGCCGAGTGTCTGGAGGAGTTGCTTGGAGACGTTACGGAGTTTCGACATCGTCTCGATCATGTGGACCGGGATGCGGATCGTCCGGGCCTGGTCGGC
>CAYRDG010000086.1:0-5810 GCA_964422915.1 uncultured Frigoriglobus sp.
ACTACCTCGAACAACTTTTGCTCGGATTCCTGACGATTTAAGTGCGATTGCCCTGCCGGGGAATGCGGCTTTCAATCTTCAAGGAGACTCCAGCAATGGTACTCAAGTTCTTTGCGTTCTTGGCCACAATGTGTTTGTCCCCCAATCATCTGTTATCTTGCCCCGAAAAGGTGTCGAACGATGATATAGCAACCCTTCGGAAGGACCATCGCCAACTGTTGGCTGACGCATTCGATGAGATGTACAAGATTTTTCGTATCTGTTTAGCGCCTTCTTCTGGTCGCACGTATAGTATCTGGGCGGTTCCGACTACCGGAAAACAAGGCGTTTTCGACTAACTGGCCCTCAATAACCGTCTCAAATCTCATCAAGCCGAGCGAATCTATAGCCGACCACGCAGCGAAAACGCCCTGTTTTGAAGGGTTTGAGGCGCTAAACAAGTACGATTTTTCGTACTTGTTTAGCGCCATCGACGGGGCACACGCCGAGGAGCCTCTACCAGTACAGCGCGGGTCTTGCGCCAAGGAATCGAGTAGGGCTCGCGCAACCGGCTTGAAACACGGCAAATCGCACTGCGGGGCACTCGGAAGGCCCCAATCATCCCTTGTCGGAAACTCTGCTCTCAAAAGAACTTCCAAAATACCTGCGCTGTACTACCAGACATATCATTTGGCCACATCCGCGCCAGGCCAGACGAGATCATTGAACCTGTCCACAGACTCCTTCGCACTCCAGGCAATGCCTCGCAGGAGTAGCACGCGGAAGAGCGGATCGTCGAACGTCCACGAGAAGTGACCTGGGATCGACACGAATACACGTCCCTTACCGCGTTCCAGGCTCCAGAATAGTGGCTGTGGCATGCCGTCTTCCTTCCCCCAGCCAAGCACGCGTTCCTTTGGCACGCGGCCCGTCATTTTCCAGTAGCTCTCGTCCACGAGTTTGAGCCTGTCAAAGTTGCGCGTTACGGGATGTTTCTTCCCGGCAAGCGTGAGATCGAGCAGTCCGTGCCGGAACTTGATTCCTGGCGGTCCCGCCACAAGTCCAATCCGCTTGGCAAACTCGGCCGCACCTTTGCGTCCGTCAACAGCCCAGTGGATGTAGACGAGGCCGCCGCCGCGTTCCAGAAAAGCGTCGATGTCTGCGGCGCGTTTGGCGTCCCAATCGCCATGCTGGTAGAAGACGATCGCGTCGGCCTTCTGGAATTCCTCCTTCGCTGGCCATTCCATTGCCCGAACAACCTCGATCTGATCGCCTGCAGCGAGGAGTTCACCCCACACCTTGAGCCACGCGGGGTAGTCATGCTCGCCGAGGCCATGGTCCTTTACCCCGGCGACGAGAACCACTCGCAGCGGCCGCAGATTCCTGGGCGGCTTGGTCGCCCCGGCAAGGATTGCATTCACTTCCGCAACTGTTCGCGGTTTTGGTCGCTTCTCGGTGCCGACGTAATCGTGCGGCATGTGTGGCGCAGGGGTCAGGAGGAACGTGAGGAGGTCGCGTTGCTGGTCCGGGGTGAGTTTCCTGACGAGATCGTCGGGCATGACGGAGATCGTCGATGGCCTCATCTCGGCCACGTCTGCCCTGTCGATAATGCTGGTTTTGCCGTCCTTGTCGCCGACGTGGAACTTGCCGTCGATGGTCCGAATGACACCCGTTAGTGTGCGGTCGTCTTTCATCCGCACGACGTAACCGATGTGGTCTGGGTTGATGGCGAAACTTGGCTGCGCGATGTCTCGCAACACGGATGCGTAGTCGCGGTGAATGAGGTTCGTCAGGTCCGGTCCGATGGAGCCACCTTGCCCACTGATGGTATGACACTTTGAACACGCCGCCGTCTCGCCGAAGAAGAGTTTCCGACCACGCGCCCAGTTCCCGCCCTCCAGTTCTTTCGGACGTGGCAACACTGCGGGTTTCGCGAGGTTGGCTTTCAAATCGGCCCAGGGTAAGAGGAGACGCCGGAGCGGGAATGCGCGTCGTGTTGCCTCATCTTCCGCGGTTCGGAACCAGACGGCGAGTTGTGAATGGAGTGACTGTTTCGGTGCAATGGTCATGTCAACTGACACCGCGGTTGGCTCGCCACGTTTCGGCGTCTCTCTCAGCAGCACGATGGACTGTTTGCCGTTGAGTTGCGTTACGCTGTGCTTCGACTCGGGAGCGGAAAGTGCGGCTCCGTTGGATGCTTCCAGTGTTACCGTCACGATTTCCGGTGGCGGCTCGTAGTCGATCTTTGAGCCAGGTTGAACTGCCGGACGAAGCATGTCTGTCAGGTCGAACTTCAAATGGAGCGAGAGAGTGCCTGGGTCATTCAAAGCCTTCCAGAATACGTCGTGCGGAGCACTCCCAACGGTGAACGCACGGGCCACGGCCAGGTCGATGTGGGGGAGCCACCCGTTCCATGTCGTCCTGCGGTCCTTTGATTTCCACTCCACTTCCAACCCACTCAGGTCGAAGTCGAGGTCGATGGCGGCGTGCTGAGGGAGTTCCCCCGGGGCGACCTTCGTGGGGCGACCCATGCCTGGGAGTGTCAGCGCGTAATGCACTGCTGCGAGGAGTGGATCGGTGGCCAGTACAAGCGTACGGCGGTCTGGGGTGAGTTGCGCCGAGTGGATCGGCACGTTGAAGCGCGGCGTTATCTTCTGCGCCTGAACTACTGCGTAACCAGGCCAGATCGTCTCGAAGCGATCACCCGCACGGACATACTTCCCTGCCGTCAACTTCGAGCGCGTACGAACATCGTGCAGGTGTTGCGGATCAACCGGGCGGTCGAATTCAATGCGCACCTCGCGCGGGCCGGATGGATAAACCAGCACGGGTTGTGGGTGTTTGTGGTCGGTGTAGATAATCTTGAAGAGTTTCCCTTTCCCAGTGGGGCCGGTTCCCCAGTCGGGGCCTCCGCTGTGACAGGCGACGGTCAACGCGCCATCCGGACCGAGGCAGCAATCAACCGTGAGCATCGACAGACACGCAAAGAGATGATTCTTTGCCACATAGCCCGTGGGTGTCTTGACCAGTTGCGTGCGATAGAGTTTGCCGCGCGATTCGCCCGTCACAAACGCGTCGCCGACCCACGACTCTGGCCCGAATATCTTACCAACTTTCGATACCGGTTCATTGAAGCAGAAACCGCATGTCGATTGGTGCTGTGGGCCGTAGTCGAATGTACTGGGCTCGTCAATCACATTCGGAAGGTGTTTCGGATGACGTGGTGGAAAACCGTAATGCCGTTTGCGCTTCAGATCGATCTGATGTAGCTCATCAAGTGGGTTGCCGTTGGGTAGCCACGTCGCGCCTTCCTGGTCTGAGCAAAAGAGATCGCCGGCCTTGTTGAAATGAACCCCTACAGGGAAGCGAACACCAGTCGCCACCACCTCGCGACTCTTGAAGTCTGGCGAGACGCGAATGATCGTGCCATACTCGCCGTTAACGTCATAGTGTGCCTTGCCGTCCTTCTCGATGAGGTAGCCGTTGGCGAAGTTCGCTGTGCCCCGGCCGAAGTAGAGGCTCCCATCCTTCGGGTCGAGCGCCACACCGATGGCATCCACACTCTGAAAGATTTCCTTCCACCCGTCCGCGACAACAATCTCCTTGTCGCCTTTGCCGTCGCCATCGGTATCGACGATCAACGATACCTTGCCCTTGGACGCGACGAAGACACCATTGCCATGCTTGTAGCCAGGAGGCGTCAGGTCCATCCCGATGGACCCGCGGAGTTTCCCCTTACTCTCCCAGAACAGCGTCGCCTTGTCCTCGATGCCGTCCTTGTCGGTGTCGGTCAGAATCCAGATGTCACCGTTATAGCAAAGCGCTACAAGTGCGCCGTCGGCACGATACTTCAGGTTGTTGACGTTGGTGAGTTCAACAGGAAGTTGCTTCACCATGAAGCCTGGCACGAGTATCTGCACTGGCGGCGGATCTTTCACAGGCACGAGCACTTCATCGCTGCCTGGGCCATCTGGCGGCACGTTCTGTTTGAGTGCAGCGTGCTTGTCCGCTAAATAACCACGTACTTTCTTGCTTTCCGCAGATGATAGCGCATAATTGTACAGTATCACTTCCGCGATGTCGCACCGTGCGAAACCGCGGACTTCCTGCTTGCCAGGGCCGTTCGTATAGAAACGTGCACCCAGTGTGATCTCTGCCAGTGATGGCGCAGCATTCGTACGCGGACGCTCACCGCTGGCTGTACCATCAACCATGAGGCGGACAGACTTCGCGTCGCCACGTACTTCAAGCTGATAGAGTTTGCCGAAATCACCACCCGGCTTCATCAGGTTCCGCCAGCCGCCGAATCCCTTCCCCTCAATGTTGATTTGAGTGAATCGCGGTGAGCCGCCTGGCCCCATGTCGATGTTGAAGCCACTCTCGTAGTCGCGTTTCTCCGGCGCGTTGAGCGCGAGAAAGCCACGAAAGTTCCCAGGGTTCGTTCGCGGCACAACCACGATGAACGCCGTAAACTCCTTCAGTTCATCCTTACCACCAGTGAACCGGAGAGAGTCGTCGATTCCGTCGAAGCGCACCACGGCGCCTGCGCCAACTGGTATGCGTATGGGTCGCCTTTCGCCTATCGGTTGCTTGAGATGTCGCCTGTTGCCTGATGCATCAAGCCACTCGGCAAGCACACCATCATGCGGCGCGAAGCCCGTGCCCCATGCCCGCGCGGCGTCGTACCATGCGGCCAACCCATTGGTCACGGGCAACTTCGTGTCGGCCCATCTCTCAACGGCGATCACTGGCCGAACTCCGAGCATGCTCACGCCGAGCAACACGGCTCGTAGAAGGTATCGCGTTGGACTGGTCACTTCATTGCTCCTACGAGGCTTCATTGTTGAAACGATGCATGCGCACAGGTGCTGCGGTGGCGCCGAATGCGCACGAGAACTACTCCATCACGACGGCGTGCTACTTCAGCTTCGTAACGCTCACGACGTCCATCTGTACGAACTGACCGTTGAACGGCTTCGGCGCGGGTGACACTCCAGGCACGACCAGTTTGGGGAAGTTAGAAATGAGTCGCCCGTTCTGCCCGTCGCCCAGCAGTGTGACTGTTGCCCCGCCGTCGATCTCGATGGTCTTCGTGTAGTCGATGGTGAAGACGCGGTGACCAACCTTGTCCTGCCGATTGAGGTAGTAATGCGTCTTCGGTGAGGAGATGGAAATCTTGTAGATGTTGTATGTGGCGTTGTTCGGCTCTCCGCCGACGTAGAAATAGTCGCCATCCTTTTTGCCGTTCTTGTACATCATCGGTTCGACTACGCCACGAAAACGAAGCGTGACCTTGTAATGCGCTCCCTTCTCACCACCGAATTTCTTCACAGCCGTGAAGTTGTCGGTCTTCAACGGATCTCCTTTCACCAGGCCCGACACACAGTCAGCACCTTGCTTGGGCTTTTCCGGCAACGGATCCTTGCAGGGAAACTCCCAGCGGCAACCGTCGAGTGATTTGGCGACGGACTTGAGTTCAGCCGGTTCGGCCGGCACAGCAACGGCCGCGACTGGCAGAATCAGGCCGCCGCAGATAGCGACGAGGCAACACACACGATTTGTCATCGAGCACCTTGCAGCCGGGTAGGAGCGACCCAAAGTCCGAGTCGCAGGGTGGGCATGTGCCACAGTGTAGCCGCAGCGTGCGGTGAGCGGATTGCATTTTTCGCATGAACTCGAAACAGATGATTATCTGATTAGTAGACGTGTATGAGTACTTATTTAAGTACTTGTGTACTTGTTTAGCGCCCTCTGGCCGTACAGAGTGCTTTTACCGCCCTCAGTGGCTATAATACCCGCATGGACGAGCCTGTGTGTCCCGGTTGTCGGGA
>CAYRDG010000087.1:0-5778 GCA_964422915.1 uncultured Frigoriglobus sp.
TTTCGATGTCGTCAGTGATTCGTGGGAAGCCCGGCTGCGCAAACGGCTGGAAGACTTCACAGGGAATCGGACGGTGCTGGCTCAACGCGACATGCTCGCCCTGATTGTGAAGGCGTTCAACGGGAGTTATCGCGGGCTTCGTGTTCCGATGATGCTCGTCTGGAAGCCGACCGACGCCTTCCCCGAACTTCCCAAAACGTAACCGTAGGAGAAGCCGCCATGCTCCAACAAGAAGTGGTCGTGGAACTGCCGTACCCGCCGTCGATCAATCACTACTGGCGGCGGTGTGGTTCGCGAATCCTGATCAGCCGCGAAGGGCGGCGGTTCCGCTCGAACGTGGTGGCCATCCTCGCGGCCTTGCGAATTCAGCCGATGGAAGGCGCTCTCGAACTCGAAGTGGAAGTTTCTCCGCCCGACCACCGTCGGCGCGACATCGACAACGTGCAAAAGGCTCTGCTCGATGCATTGCAGCACGGCGGAGCCTACGCGGACGACTCGCAAATCGTCCGCCTTTCCATCTCGAAGTGCTCGCCGGTGGCCGGCGGGAAAACCCTTGTTCGCATTCGGACCATTTGAATGTTGCAGTTGCGACCCTATCAACGCGAAGCCATCGACGCGGTGTACGAGCACCTGCGTTTGCGCGATGACAACCCCTGCGCGGTCATTCCGACCGCTGGCGGCAAGACGCCCATCATCGCCAGCATTTGCAAGGACGCGGTGGGCTTGTGGAACGGCCGCGTTCTGGTGCTGGCGCACGTGAAGGAACTGCTCGAACAAGCCGCCGACAAGCTGCGGACGGTCTGCCCGGAGATTCCCTTCGGCGTTTACTCGGCGGGCCTCAATCGCCGCGACCAACGCGAGCCAGTGATCGTCGCCGGGATTCAGTCGATTTGGAAGAAGGCGTGCGAGTTCGATCCGTTCGATTTGGTGATCGTCGATGAAGCTCATCTCATTCCGCCCGACGGCGACGGGATGTACCGGCAGTTCCTTGCCGATGCGAAAGCGGTGAATCCGCACCTGCGCGTGATCGGCTTCACCGCGACGCCCTACCGCTTGAAATCCGGCACGATCTGCACGCCGGACGGTTTTCTGAACCACGTTTGCTACGGGGTCGGCGTCCGCGAGTTGATCGTGCAGGGTTATCTCTGCCCGCTCATCTCGAAGGCCGGGCAAGCGAAGGCCGATGTTTCCACGCTTCACATTCGCGGCGGTGAGTTCATCGCCGGCGAAGTTGAAGACCTCATGGATGAAGACGCCCTCGTCGAAGCGGCTTGCGAGGAAATCGTCGAACAGACGCGCGACCGCAACGCGGTGCTGATCTTCGCTAGCGGCGTGAAGCACGGCGAACACATCGTGCAAGTGTTGAAAGAGCAGCACGGCATCGAATGCGGCTTCATCACCGGCGACACGCTGAGCGAAGAGCGGGACAAAACACTTGCTCGTTTCCGCAATCCCGATTGGACGCGGCAACTGCAAATCGACTTCGGCGAAGACGCCGCAAAGCCGCTCAAGTACCTCTGCAACGTCAATGTGCTGACGACCGGCTTCGACGCACCGCACATCGACTGCGTCGCGCTCGTGCGCCCGACGCTCTCGCCGGGACTTTACTACCAGATGGTCGGTCGCGGTTTCCGGCTGCACGCTTCCAAACAGAACTGCCTCGTTCTCGATTTCGGCGGTAATGTCCTTCGGCACGGCCCGGTCGATCAGATTCGCGTGAAGGAACGAGACACCGGCACGGGTGCCGCGCCCGCGAAGGAGTGTCCGGAGTGCAACAGCCTGATCGCCGCGGGCTATGCCGTTTGTCCTTCGTGCGGTTACGAGTTCCCGCCGCCGGAAAAGAACAAGCACGATGCGAAGGCGAGTGAAGCCGGCGTTCTCACCGGGCAGGTGACGGTCGAAACGCTCGCCGTTCACGATGTGTACTACTCCGTTCACACGAAACGCGGCGCGGGTGACGATGTGCCGAAATCGCTGCGCGTCGATTACCAGATCGGCTGGCACCGCTGGAAATCGGAGTGGGTCTGTCTCGAACACGCAGGCTACGCGCGCGGCAAAGCAGTCGCGTGGTGGAAGAAGCGGTCGCGGATGCCGGTGCCAATGACGGCGGAAGCGGCCGTCACACTGGCGAAAGCCGGCACGCTGGCGAACACCACGTCGATCACGGTGCGCTCGGTTTCGGGTGAGCAGTACGACACCATCACTGATTACCAACTCGGTGAAGTGCCCGAAGCGACGGGGCTTGCTGCCTCCGAGCCGGAAGAGGAACCGTTTCCATTCGGCTACAACCTGGCCGCGCCTGCGGAGGACGATTCCTTCCGCGCACCCACGGAGGAGGAAATCCCGTGGTGATACCCGGCGCATTACTGACCGCCGCGCTGCGATACGCCGAACTGGGTTATCGCGTGTTTCCGTGTCATCCCGGCACGAAGCACCCGATCACTCCGCACGGCTTCAAGGATGCATCCAGCGATCCGGCGCAGATTGAAGCGTGGTGGGCGCAGCGCCCCACCGCCAACATCGGCGTCGCCGCCGAAGGCTTGCTCGTCGTGGACATCGACGGCGCGAACAACCCCTGGCCCGGCGATCCCGAACGTGCTGTCGATCTCGCCGGCGCGGGCGCAATTGCCCAAACGCCGCGCGGCGGCCGGCACTTGCTGTTTCGCCGACCGGAAGGCGTGAACTGGAAATGCTCGACGAGCAAGATTGCTCCCGGCGTCGATATCCGCACCGATGGTGGTTACATCGTCGCCCCGCCTTCCGAAATCAAAGAAGGTCCGTACCGCTGGGTAGAAACGTTTGAACTGGACTCGGCGCTGGCCCGGTTGCCCGAACCACCAGACTGGCTCGCCGCCGAACTCGACCGCGTCACAACGCCCACGGTTGCCAACAAAACGCCACAAACGGCCCACGTTTCGCCCGAAACGGCCAACGGTACGGACGCCAACGCGATCCCCTCGGGCCAACGCAACGCCACCCTCGCGCGCCTCGCGGGAAATATGCGCCGCGTCGGGATGGGGCTACGGGAACTCACGGCCGCACTCCGTGAAACCAACGGCACGCGCTGTATTCCGCCGCTGGCGGAAACGGAAGTCGAACGTATCGCCGCGAGCATCGCCCGCTACGAACCCGATACGGTTTCGGTGGCGCTCGCCGAGAACCATTACTCGCAAATGTATCATCGCGGCGCGGTCAACGCCGGACCTCCCGATCCGGGTCCGTTTCCCGTAGCGCTGCTGAACATCCCCGGATTCATCGGCGAGGTGATGGCGTACACCAATGCCACCAACCACCGTCACCAGCCGGTCATGGCGCTGGCGAGCGCTCTCTCGCTCGTGGGTGCATTGACCGGCCGCAAGGTCTGCGACGATGTGGACACACGCACCAACGTCTACTGCATCGGGGTTTGTCCTTCCGGCGGCGGCAAGGAACGGCCGCGTGTGGTCAACAAGGAGATTCTGTTCCGCGCCGGCGCGGAGCGGCTCGCCGGTCCCGAAGGGATGGCCAGTCATGCCGGGATCGTTGCCGCCGTGGAACTGCAACCATCGATCCTGTTCCAACTCGACGAGGTCGGCCGAATGCTCCGTACCGTCTCCGAACCGAGCCGGTCGCCGCACCTGTATCACGTAGTCACGAATCTGATGAAGCTTTTTACCAGTTCGTCGTCGGTCTACATCGGCGATGCCTACGCCGACCCGAAGCGGAACAAGGTGATTCACCAGCCGAACCTGTGTCTGTGGGGAACGACGGTCGCGCAGTCGCTCTACGAGAGCCTCACCGCCGAGAACATCACCGATGGTTTTCTGTCGCGCGTCATGATCTTCGAGGCCGACGAGGAACTGCCGCCCAAACGCAAGCCGCCGAAATTGCCGATCCCGCCAACGGTGATCGAAACCGCGAAGTATTGGGCCGACTTCACGCCGGCGGGCAACCTGAGTCAGGAACACCCCGAACCGTTGGTGATCGCTGCGACACCGGAGGCGGATGTCTGTTTCGACACCCTCGATGTTGAAGCGGATGCCGCACAACGCGAACTCGGCAACCCGCTCGGTTCGCTCTGGACGCGCGCCGGCGAGAAGGCCCGCAAGCTGGCGTTGCTCTATGCGTGCAGCCGCGATGCTCACAACCTCGTGATCGATGAACCGGTGGCAACGTGGGCGTGCAACCTGAGCCGCTATCTCACGCAACGACTCGTCTATCTGGCCGGCCGTTGGGTCGCGGAGAACCCGTTCGATGCACGTCGCAAGCGCGTCTTGCGGTTAATCGTCGATGCCGGCGAACTGGGGCTGACGCGGACGGAACTCTACCGCAAGACACGGGCGCTGATACCCCGCGAACGCACGGAGATCATTGAGGCTCTCATTCTGTGCGGCGATGTCCGCGAGACATCCGAGGACGCCCCTGCTCGAGGCGGCCCACTCACAATCCGGTACATCGCGGCCCAATGCGAGGGCGGCTAATGGTCGTAGTAGCCGCCCTGTTCGTGTGCGCGAGGGCGGTGAATGGTCGTAGTAGTAGCCCACCTTTTCTGGGGAGGAGAACAGAACAGAAAAGGTGGGCTACTACTACGACTACTAACTCTCTTACTTCTTCTCTCAATGTATTTTTTTCTTGTTCAGCCGTTTAGGAGAAGTTCCATGCATCGATACTGGTTCGCCGTTCAGAGTGGTCCGTATCTCGGCGCGTTTCAAGCAATGGATGCTCGCGCTGCTGCGTGCATGGCCATTCTGCACTGGACCATCGAAAGCGAAGATCGCTGCTCTGGCGAGAATTGCCGAGTGACCGTGGTTGTACCGGCAGGCGGGCAACCGCTCGGTGATTACGAGTTCTTTCAAACTGATGAACTGCTGCGTTCGCTTCGTCTCCCACGTCGCAAAGCGAAACATCATCGGTCCCGACGATGTTCGGTGTGACGGATTTTCCCGCCGTGCCGAATGCTCGGCATGGCCGCATGGTTCCTTCCCGGCGCTGTGTCGCGGCGTGATGCCAGGGGGAACAGCCGCGCTACAGGACACAATTTGTTTCGTGTGTCCGAACTTTCGCGGTGACAGGCTGGCGTAACGAGACCAACCCGTGGCATGGCGTGGTTCGGCGGGGCCAGGCACGGTCGGGTTGGGCAAGGCGCGGCGTGGTCTGGTAAGGCAGGGTGTCGGGGCGGGGTTGTCCTCCGCTCCGACTTCTCAAACTTGAGGTGTTCGATGCAGATTGAAATGATTCCCATCAACGAGGTGCGAGAGTACGAGAATAACCCACGCCACAACGACAATGCTGTCGATGCGGTCGCCGCGAGCATCCGCGAGTTCGGCTTCAAAGTGCCGGTCCTCATCGATGCCGACAATGTGCTGATCGCCGGCCACACCCGGCTTCAAGCTGCTCGCAAGTTGGGTTTGAAGCAGGTGCCGGCGATCCGCGCCAAAGACCTGACCCCGGAACAAATCCGCGCCTACCGCATCGCTGACAACCAGACCGCCTCGCTCGCGACGTGGGACTACGACCTGCTGCCCATCGAACTGGCCGGGCTGAAGGAAGCCAACTACGACCTTGGCTTGCTCGGCTTCGACGCGGACGAACTGGCGAAGCTGCTCGACCCGACCATTGCAGATGGTTTGACCGATCCCGACGAAGTGCCCGCACCGCCGGACGAAGCCATTACGCAACCCGGCGACCTGTGGCTGCTGGGCGATCACCGTTTGCTCTGCGGCGACAGCAGCAAACCGGCGGATGTGGATCGCCTCCTCAATGGTGCGGTGGTTCACCTGATTAACACCGACCCGCCTT
>CAYRDG010000088.1:0-5463 GCA_964422915.1 uncultured Frigoriglobus sp.
GCCTCTCGGCTGGTTTCGTTTACGCCCTTTTTTCGTAGGGTTTCGCGTGTCTCGCGGTTCTGGCCAACCTCTCTTTTTCGAGAGAGATCGACCGGGGTGCGATTTGAACCCACAGGGTTCATTACGAACCCCGCTCATTTCTCCCAAAACTCTCTCCCTCTCGGTTTAACACTCTCGGTTTTCGGGCTTCCCGTTAACGCGGTCGTCCAACACGAACCCCGCTCGTTGTTACGGAATTTCCACGACTCCGTTAACAGAACGCGACCCGCGCCAGATACCAAAGGACGCGGACGAACGCGAACGTGGGCCAACGTGTGCGGGAACACGAAAAAGGTCGGTCAGCGGCCGACCTTTGGGAGAGAACGTGAGTTGTTTGGGGCCGTCCGTGGCGACCTCGGGTGTCCGAGCCGAGGTGAGATTCCTTCCCAAGGGGGTGCTTCGTTACGCGGCGGCTTTGCGTTTCGGGCGGGCATTGGGTGTCAGTTCTTTCTCGACCCACGCCAGCGCGAGTTCCAAGCTATCGAACTGACGCACCTTGCCGAGGTCGGAATCCATGCAGACCCACGGCACGAAACCGCCGCTGAAAAGGTCGAAGCGGCCATCGTGCGTTGAGTAGAACTCGTGGCCGCGTTTCTTCCAACGCTTGCTGCTGATCTTGTCCAAGCTCATGTTCGTTTCGTTCCTCAGAAGAAGTTCATCGTTGATGGTGTTGACCAGTGCGGTGGGCGTCTCTGCCAACCTCCTTGAACAAGTCCATCTGCTCGCCTCGCGGGTCATTGAAAAATAACCGACCGGCAAAACGTCTCTATGTCAGTAGCTAAAATCAATTGCCGTCGTTGGTGCGGGTGATGGTTTTCTCGCCGCGTTTGAGCGTGAAGAAGAATGGGAACGCCGGCGTGGCGGCGTTGAGCTTGGCGTTGAGGTCGGTGAGGAAACGGGACAGCCGGTTGCGGTTGGTGCGCGTATCGGCATAGCGACTCCGCCAGAGCATGCCGGTCGCTCGACACCAGACGCGGGTAATCGGCACCTGCTCATTGGTCAGCGCCACGGCGAGGAACTCCATTTCCCGTTTGGTCAGGTCCATCCGGAATCTCACACCGCTCACGACCACGTCGCGGGTGTAGACGCCATCGGGCCGCGGGTCCGCGTTCGTGGGCGGCGTGGCGGCTAGCGGCGCGATACGTGGGGCGACGGGCGCAACGGGCGCGGGAGACGGCAACGCGGCGGGTGTTTCGGCGGGTTTCTCGCTGGCCGGATTGACGTACAGCAACGACAGCACATCCCCCGACCCGTGCGCGTCGGACGACGGTCGCACGGAAGGAGTGCGGGGAACGCGCGCGTTCGCCAACGAGTCGGGAACGTGCCCCATAACGCGGTGGTAGGCCGTGATGAAAATCGACGGCTGGTAAAGGCGCAGCATCAGCGCGAACACTTCCAACGGCATCGCGGAACCGAAGTCGGGCTGGATGTGCGCTTCGGTGCACAACGCCCGCAACTGCGTGCGACCGGCGTCGGTGCAGAGTTCTTGGACTTGTGCGAGCGCCTCCAGCATCTCGCTCTGGATATCGTCGGGAAGTTCCAGCAGCCACGCTTTGAACTTGTCCGCCGTCACCACATTGGGATCGAGCGTTACGCGGTCTTGCCAGATCTCGGTGAACTCGCGGAGGAGCGACTCGACGTACTCGAACTGCTCCAGAAATGAATCGAGATTCAACAGCATCTGATCGGCCATTATCACGGAACCCTTTCATGGAAACACAGCAACGTCGTCCTGCCGAACAGTATCCTTCCTGAAAGTCACATCGATTTCGTGTCGGGCAACTCCACCGTTTGCGCCAAGTAATCGCGCCACAGTTTGCGTTGCTTCCGCCAATCGAAGACGGCGGTGATCGGGCGAATATCGTTCTCACGCACCGGATCGCGGCCCGACGCCACCAGCGGCAAGAAGAGAATCTCTTCTTGGATGTCGGGTGCCAGTTGCAAGAGGTTCATGATCTGGGTGATGCGGGCGCGGGAGACGTGCCCGAGTTCGGCGAGGTCCGCTTGGTCGGCGACAACGCCGGCGCGGATCAACCCGTCAAACCGGATCGCCAGCGCCATCAGGCGTGTCAGACGCGGCACCCGGCCGCATGGGGCCACCGGTTCGGGAGGTGGTCCGGTCTCAATCTTCTTTTGCCCGGAGCGTCCGCGGGTGAAATGCAGCGTTCCGGTGATACGCAGATTCGTGGTCATTGGCCCACCTCCTCATTCGCCCGCGCGAGCAAGGTTTTCAAACCGTTCGGGCGGAAGGCGATGGTGATGCTGCTGTCGCGCCCGTCGTAGTCGATTTGTTCGATCAGCAATTGCATGATCTCCGCTTGCTCGCGCGCGGTGAGTGTTTCCCAGAGCGCGGCGAAGTCCGCCAAGGCGCGTGTCACATCGGCCTCGGTAATCTGCCGACGTTCCAGTTCCGTGCGTTCCACGTCGATGGTTCGCAACCGCTGTTCGGCGGCAGCGATCCGGTCGTGGAGGTCGGCCAAGCGGCCCGCGACCAACTCATCGGGCGAGGTGTGCAGGGGCGCGACCAGTTGGCGCAGGTTGTCGTGGTAGGTGGCGAGTTCGCGTTGGAGTTGTTGGCGTTCGGTGGCCAACACCGCGTTGCGTTCGCGGGCCAAGCGGCCAGTTTCGTGGAGGGTGTCGGCAATCAGGCCGGGATCGCGGCCGATGGCGGCGATCCGGCTGACGACATAGCGTTCGACTTCCAAGGCGGGAATCGACTTGGTGGGACAGGTCTGCCAGCCTTTTTGTTGCGCGTTGGAACAGACGTAGTAGCGGTAGCGGATTTTGCCTTGACGTGTGGAATGCGTGGGGGTCATGCCCATCGCGCAGGGCACGCAATGGATTAACCCCTTGAGGATGGCTCCGAACTTACTTGGACCCGACCGACCGCCGGATTGCCCGTTCTGTTTGAGTTTCACTTGGACGCGCTGCCACATATCCGCTTCGATAATTCCCGGATGTTCCCCTTCATGAACTTCACTCTTGTAACGGACCTTGCCGAGGTAGGCGATGTTGGTGAGCAGATTCCATAACGAATTTTTCGCAAACGGTTTGCCGCCGCGTTCCTTGCCTTTGCGCGTTGTCCATTTTTTGTTCCGCCAACCCCGGCGGGCGAGTTCTTCGACCACCGGGAGCAGGCCATCGGCGTCGAGGTACATCTGGAAAATGGTTCGCACCCGTTGGGCTTCGGGTTCGTTGACGACCAGTTTGAAACCTTGCGGATCGACGTCGTAGCCGAGGATGGGCAGACCGCCGGACCATTTCCCCTTGCGGCGGGCGGCGGCAATCTTGTCGCGCGTCCGTTCGGAAATGATCTCACGCTCGAATTGCGCGAACGACAGCAGCACGTTCAACACCAACCGGCCCATGCTGGTCGCGGTGTTGAACGATTGCGTCACGGAGATGAACGACACCCGGTAACGCTCGAAGAGCTGCATGATCTGGGTGAAGTCGAGCAGCGACCGGCTGAGTCGGTCGACCTTGTACGTCACCACGCAGTCGATCTTCCCGGCTTCGATGTCGGCCATGAGGCGTTTGAAGGCGGGGCGATCCATGTTGCCGCCAGTGAAGCCGCCGTCGTCGTAGCGGTCGGACAGGCAAATCCAGCCTTCGCTGGCCATGCTGCGGATGTACGCTTCGCCCGACTCGCGCTGGGCGTCGAGCGAGTTGAATTCTTGGTCCAACCCTTCTTCGGTACTCTTGCGCGTATAGATCGCGCAGCGGATCGTTGGACGCGGCGCGGCGGGTTTGTTGCGGGTACTCATTACGCACTCTCCTTGCCGAGGCGGAAGAAGAGGTAGCCGTTGATGTGCTGGCCGGTCGCGGCCTTGGCGACCGCCGAGAGCGACTTGTATTTCTCGCCGGCGTATTCAAACCCCTCCGCCAAGACCCGCACTTCGATCCGTCGCCCCTTGTACTCGCGGACGAGGATCACGCCCGGCGGCGGCAATCGGCGCTGGCCGCGCAGATCGACCGTTTGCTTCGGCCCCACTTCGACCTTCGGCGCGGGTTGTTTCTCCTTGGGCGAGTTCAAACGCACGTCGGCGTCGTTGGCCAGTTCCGCCGCCCGTTTGCGGGCGCGTTCGGACAGGTCGCCCTCGGCGTTGGCCTGCAAGCGCCACGCGATGCGTTTGATGAGCCACTCCTTGTGGTTGGCGTTGGTGGCTTCGCCGAACACCTCGACGAAGCGCCGTTTGAGCTGCGCGACGGTCATGCTCTGAAGAGCGACGACCTCTTTGGCGACGTTCACACTCATTCTGTTCGTTCCTCTCTGGAGTCTCGGAAACCGTTAACCGACGTGGACAGTGAGCGGGTTGACGGCGACAGGTTCAAGCCGGTTTTCCGCGTCGTCGTCACGATTTTCGGAAGTGGGAATCAGCGGCGGTGCCGCGCGGAGTTGACGCAGGATGCCGTCGGCGAGGATGCGGGCGATGGCGGTGCGGCGTTCGCGCGGCGCGAGGTGAGCGAGTTCGGCGGTGGAGCGCATGCGTGTCCGGTTCCGTTAACGAGCGAGGGAAAACAGTGCCCCTATTTAGAGACCTACCGGAGCGCGCCAAAAAGTGTTCACCCAGAAATCACGAACACCCCGGAAGGGACCGGCTGTTAACACTCGCACTCTCTTGAGTGGACATGGGTTCCGTATGAGGATTTTGCCCGCGCCAAATCGGATTAAAGTACACTAATATACTATAGTACAATATCCATTTGCCTGAAATTCTAGGCGCAAGCGCGTGTTGCTTTGCTGAGGAAATGCTTCCGAAAATCCTCAGCAAAGATTCGCCATAATTCCTCCGTTGCATCACGGGTGAACGGAGGAACGCAGCACATGAAGGTTCGCAAGAAACATTACCTCGACATCATCGGCGCGTGGGCGTCGCGGTTTATTCGCGGCAAGGTGCGGCAACTCATCCACTGCCAAGGCTTCTCGGAACAGGAGAAGGAAGACCTGTATCACGAGTTCGCCATTGACCTCATCGAACGCAAGCCGAGTTTCGATCCCTGCGTGGGCACGTGGGAAGCGTTTGTCGTGGTCGTCTGTGAGAACCGCATGGCCCGCATCATCGAGCATCGCAACGCGCTGATGCGAGCCGAGAGCAAGGTGGGCGGTTCGCTCGACGCGCTGATCAAGGTTGGCGAGCAATTACTGGTCTTCGGCGACACCTTGCCCGATACGCAGCGCCATCACCACAAGCACCATCCGCCGCGTCCAGTCGAAGACACGATTGATTTGGCCGTGGACGTGGCGGAGGTGTTGGCGAAACTGCCGCCGCGCTTGCGAAAGATCTGCGCGTGGTTGATGCACGACAACAAAGCCGACGCCGCGCGCGCAGGCGGTCGGTCGCGCACCAGCATCTACAAGGCGCTGCCGAAGCTGCGTGAAGCATTCGTGGCGGCGGGATTGCGAAAGTATTTGTGATTTGGGGT
>CAYRDG010000089.1:0-5277 GCA_964422915.1 uncultured Frigoriglobus sp.
GGTCGCTGCTTAAATCGTGCCAAGGCCAATGTGCCAAAATCTTCAGGGGCACCCTATCGCCCTTCGCGCTGGCTTCATCGGTCGTTTGGTGGTAACCTCAATCTCGTCGAGCCTGCCCGCGCATTGCCCGCCCTTCGCTTCCACCTGGACCGTCTCATGCCCGCCAACCAGATCGGCTGCGACGAATTCCGCTCCACGCTTCGCAACCCGAACCGTCGCGCCTTCGTGAAGGCCGGCGTGCTGGGTACGCTCGCGCTCCCTTCTCTGCTACGCGCTGAAGCCAGAGCAAAGGGCACTCCGTCGCACACGCGCACGAACAACGTCATTCTGCTGTGGATGCGCGGCGGGCCGAGTCACCATGATATGTGGGACCCAAAGCCCGACGCGCCGGCGGAAGTCCGCGGCGAGTTCGGCGTCATCGGCACCAACGTACCAGGCATCCGCCTTTCGGACATGCTGCCGAAGTCAGCGAAGATGATGGACAAATGGTCCATCATCCGCAGCCTGCATCACCACGACGCCGGGCACAGCGCTGGCGACCAGATTTGCTTCACTGGCTACAACCCTGGCCCGAATCCCGACGAGAACATCTACCCTTCCATTGGCTCCGTCGTCTCGAAGCAACTCGGCCACCTCTCTACCGATCTGCCACCGTATGTGATGATCCCGCGGCTTCTGCCTGGTGCAGGTAGTGCGTACCTCGGTGTTGCACACAAGCCGTTCGAGACACAGGCCGATCCGGCCAATCGCGGCCCCTTCAAGTTACCGAACTTTCACCTCGCGCAGGGAGTGACCTTCGACCAGGTTCAGGATCGCAAGGGGTTGCTGAAACGCTTCGACACGCTCCGTCGCGACGCCGACACTTCCGGGCAGGTTGAAGCCTCCGACAAGTTCCAGCAACGCGCATGGGACATCCTCACATCACCGGCTGCACGCGACGCTTTCGACCTCGACCGCGAGCCGGAGAAGCTCCGCGAGCGATACGGCTACATGCCAGCGTTCGACCCCAAAGCCTCCAACCGCTGCGGCTCGCCGAACTGGGCGCAGCGAATGCTGCTGGCACGCCGGTTAGTGGAAGCGGGTATCCGCATCGTGACGGTCGATCTGCGCTGGTGGGATACGCATGTGAAAGGTTTCGAGTCGCTCAAACTCGGCTTCCTGCCACGCTGGGATCAGGCATTCACTGCGCTGATCGAGGACCTGGAGACCCGCGGCCTACTGGAGACCACGATGGTGCTGGCGTGGGGTGAGTTCGGCCGCACTCCGAAGGTGAACAACGACGCGGGCCGCGACCACTATCCGAATGTGTTCAGCGCAGTCATGGCCGGTGGCGCGATCAAGGGCGGGCGCGTCGTGGGGGAATCGGATAGCAAGGGCGCGTTTCCGAAGAGCAATCCGAAGACGCCGCAGAATGTGCTCGCAACGCTCTACAGCCACCTCGGCGTGGATACGACCGTGCAGTATCTCAACAACGGCCGCCCCGTTCCGGTTCTGCCTTTCGGCACGCGGATCGATGAGCTGTTTTGAGCGATGCGCCACGAACTACCGGGCCTGCACAACACACCCTGTCGCACGCGCCCACAGCGTTCATCCACGATGTGATCTTGACGGAGACTGGACACGATGACCGCGGCGTGACTTCAGTTCGGCTTGATTTCCGCTCACGGACCCATCACCATTTCCGAATGCTCTTCGAGTCTCCACACGTTCGCGTCACGGCCGAGTTTGGTGTCGGTACGCTCTGGCTCGGCTTCCCCGGCGAACCGGCCAACGCCCTCGATTGGCCGCGACTCGCGGAACTGAACGCCGCATTTGCCGCTATCGAACCAAATCTGTTCCTGCATTCGCTCGTGATACGCTCCGCGAAGCCGGCAGGCTTCTGCGCCGGGTTGCATCCCGAGGTCGCCGAGGTCACTGACCGCGCCTATTTCGCCGCCTTTGGGCAGCGCGTCTGTGCGCGACTCGCGGCGCTGCCCTTCGTGACAATCGCCTACATCGAGGGTCCGTGTCTGGGAGTTGGCCTCGAACTCGCGCTGGCCTGCGACCACCGGTTGTGTGTCGCCACGCCACGAACACACCTCGGCTTCCCGAACCGCGTTACCTGCTTCGGCGGGAGTATTCGGTTGCGGAAGCAGATGGGGCGACGTTCGCAACAGCTTATTGAATCCGGACGCACGCTATCGGGTCGCGAGGCCCGTGATCTGCGTCTCGTGGACCGCGCGTTCTGCACCCGCCGCGCGAAGATCGAACTTCGTACCTTTCTCGATGAGCGCGAGCAATCGCCGCGCGCGCCCCTGCGCCGCGCCGACGAAACCGGATGGGCCGACGAACGGCGTCGTTTCGCCAGCGTGCCGGAAGCCATCGCGCCGGCACCCTCACCACCCACCGACATCGCGATTCTGTTAGCCCGCGGTTTTATCACGCCACTAGAAGCCGAGCAGATGAACGCGAAGAGAGAAACTCCCGCCGCGCGTGCCGAACGCACTCCCACTCGCACACAGTGCCAGGCCGCGTGACATGGACGATCCCGCTCCCACCGCGTCAAAGTTGCCCTCCGCCCGCGAGCGTATCGGGCCGATCAATGCTCGCCTGGCCCAACTCTACCCGCAGTTCGAGGGGTTGAACTACGACGGACGCTTCCAGTTACTCATCGCGGTTATTCTGTCAGCACAATGCACCGACGCGCGGGTGAACAAGGTCACGCCCGCACTCTTCGCACGCTTCCCGACTGCGGAAGACATCGCCACCTGTCGCACTGAGGAACTCGAACAGCAGATCCGTTCGGTGAACTTCTTCCATAACAAGGCGAAGAACATTCGCGCGTGCTGCGTGGAACTGGTGAATCGCTTTGGCAGCGAGGTGCCTTCAACGATTGAGGAACTCGTCACGCTCCCTGGCGTCGGCCGTAAGACCGCCAATGTCGTGCTCGGTCACGGCTTCGACACACCAGGAATCACGGTCGATACACACGTTGGCCGCGTTGCACGTCGGCTCGGACTCACGCGCCACAAGAACCCGGCGAAGGTGGAACTCGCGCTGGCCGAGATCGTGCCGCACGCGGAATGGCTTCACTTCAGCGGTCGGCTCATCATGCACGGGCGGAAGGTGTGTCAGGCACGCAAGCCACGTTGTGAAGCGTGTGCGATTGCCGATCTCTGCCCGAAGATCGGCGTCAAGGGGGTCGCGAAGAAGCATCGAAGCCGGAAGGCTCGCTCACACGCACACAAAGCAGCAACGAACGGCGACACAGAACCAGAGAATTGAATACCTTCCATTCTGGACCGCCTCCCATCATCCTTGTGCCATAGTGGTGAAATCATCCATGCCGCATCCCACCTCCACACTGCTCGACCGGTTTCTACGCTACGTTCGAATCGATACGAAGGCGGACGAAAAATCGTCCACCTATCCCAGTTCACCAGGGCAACTCGTACTCGGTGCGATGCTCCGCGACGAACTTCTCGCGTTCGGTCTTACGGACGCCGTCCAGAACGAACACGGCCTCGTCTTCGCCACGATTCCGGGCAACGTACCTGATGCGCCCACTATTGCCTTCAACGCACACGTTGACACCAACCCAGAGAACAGCGGCAAGGATGTGAAACCGCAGATTCTCCGCGGCTACCAGGGTGGCGACATCCCACTGCCGAACAACGACAAGGTGATCCGCGTCAGTGAGAATCCCGAACTAAAGGAACTCATCGGCAAGACGATCATCACCACAGACGGCACCACACTACTCGGTGCCGACGACAAGGCCGGTGTCGCCGTCATCATGGAAGCCGCACGCATACTGATGGAGAATCCCGACCTCCCACACGGGCCAGTGCGCATCGTCTTCACCTGCGATGAGGAGATCGGCTTCGGCGTGAAGCACCTGGAACCGGCACAGATCGGCGCAGTGGTGGCCTACACACTCGACGGCATGAGCGCCGGTGAAATCGAGGACGAAACCTTCTCTGCAGATGCGGCGACCGTGACGATCACGGGAGTGAACATCCATCCGTCCATCGCGAAGGGACGGATGGTGAACGCAGTGCGCCTGGCGGCAATGTTCCTCGATCGCCTGCCGAAACGACACCTGAGTCCCGAGACGACCGAGGGATGCGAAGGTTTCATTCACCCGCTTCAGATTGAAGGCGGCGTCGGGGAGGTGAAGGTTCACTTCATCCTCCGCTCCTTCGACACGCCCGACCTCGCGGTTCAGGCGGAACTGTTGCGAGAAGTCGGCCGGCAGGTGGAACGCGACTACCCGGAAGCGAAGGTGAAGGTCGAAACGCGGAAGCAGTATCGCAACATGAAGGACGGAATCGCAAAGATGCCCCATGCAGTGAAGTTCGCGGCGGAAGCAACGCGACGCGCGGGGATGACACCGAAGTTCAAGATCATCCGCGGCGGCACCGACGGCGCGCAACTCACGGAGAAGGGCCTACCGACGCCGAACATCTCAACGGGCGAGCACAACCCGCACTCACCACTGGAATGGACTTGCCTCGAAGAGATGGAAGCCGCGGTCCGCGTCGTGATTGAGTTGTGCCAGGTCTGGGCCGGAAAGTGAAGGGCGTGAACGTGTGTTGGTTCAGCGTGAAATGGAATCGGCAAGGGCGGCGGATTTGCGGGTTGATTTGGGTGGGCGTCACAGAAGACGGTGGCTTTTTGGTTGCGTGAAGGGAGGATGATTGTGAGTCAAAGATTCCTCCTGGCAGGAGCCGTCCGATGGCCCGATGCACCCCATCCCCAACCCTCACCCTCCGCGAGTTGGACGGATTTCGTAAAAGTTCGCGACACATCTCGCGCTGAAAACAGCGGTTTTCAAGGCGAAAGACGTGTCCGAATCCAACACGGTACACCCGCGAGCGTTTTGGACACATTGCGAAACTGCAACCGGCCAGTTTACAGAAAACCCGCTTGCACCCGCTTCGGAGTTCGCCACAAGAGAGTTAACAGCCGCGCCAGTTAACGACGCGCGATGCTTGCCCGGTGGCCACACCCGTAACGAACACGCCGGAGCCAGCCTCTGCCGGAACAATCGCCAGCCCACCCTCGTCTCAATCCGCATACCGGACTGCCGAATTGACACCGAACATCATTGGCTGTCTGGATGTCATTTTCGAGTGGAACAGGGTTTCGAATTAACACGGCCGTGTTCAGCTGTCTGCTCACCTTGAACCGCCACCGAAGTGGAAAACCTTTGATTGCGTTTACGCTGCCTACTTCCGCCCAGGTAACAGTTCACAGGTCGGTGTTGCCTCAGGGGCACGGCCGCCTCTTCCGGCC
>CAYRDG010000090.1:0-4041 GCA_964422915.1 uncultured Frigoriglobus sp.
GCGAAGACCTCCAGGTCCGCGAGCAGTTGTTTGAGAATCTTTTCCGCCAACATGGTGCCTCGTCTCCGTGGTGTTGCAGAACCTGGTGCGTTTCAGAAAAACCGGACAACCTGTTACACGAAACAAACACTCGCTAATCCCGCGACGTGTTCCCCCTGGCGTCAAAAAGCGCAATAAGCGCGGGAAGGAACCATTAGTCAGACCGATGTTCGGCGAAGCATGAATCGGCATAGCCGAAGGGGGCGGAGGATTCAGGAGAGAGAAGAAAGAGAGACTTCTTGTTGTTATTGCACCCTCTCGCGCGCACCTATTCCCTCTCCCCCGCGTGTGTGATCCCGGTGCAACAACAGCAAGAAGCGCAATAAGTCGGACTACGGCGGAACGGTGGGCGGCAAGCGATAGACGGCGGCGGGACGACCACGCGTGGTGATGACGCTGTGTTCGATCAGCCGCTGTTGAACCAGAGTGTCCCGCACCTCCTCATGTTCGCGGGTGGACCACGGCAGCTTGCGGTTGATCTTCCAGAACGGCATCCAGCGGTCGCCTTCCGTCGCGCGCCAGTGGGCCAGCACTTCGAGGAGCCGCTTCCGCTTGGCGTCGAACTCGCTTTCGCTGGCATACTTGGCGAGCGTCGCCAGCATCCGCTGCGTCTGGTGTTCGACGAACGCTCCCGCCCATTCGACAGCAGCACGGTCAATGACCGGCTGTTCGTGGTTAGCGCTGCACGCATACACGAGCGCCAAGCGGCGTGCCTTCTCGTAAGCACGCGCCCAAATCGCCATTGTGCCTTCATCGCCGAGTGCGAACGCCGCGTCGTAACGAGCATCGGCGGCCTTGCGAATCGCCTCGAAGCAGGCCGCCGCTTCGTCCGTTTGCGGAACAACGAGCGGGTCGGGATGCCAGTCGGCGAGGTTGCCGGCCTTGCCCGGTTTGAATTCCGACCACCATTTCGCGGCGGCGAGGATCGACGCGGGAATCGGCCGCATCACCGCGTTCTGCCCTTCGCCGCGTTTGCCGCATTCGACGACCAGCATGCGGGCGAGAAAGCCGTTGGTCAGTTGGCGGCTCGACAGCGACTGGTAAAAGTGGATCGGCACCGCCGTCGCGAACAGGCTCAGGCACGGCTGATCGATGACGGTGCGTTCCTTTCCCGCCTTCGCCCTCATGACGTAGAAGCTGGCGGCGGTCGAGTACATCTGCAGCACGATGCTGACGATCTGCTCGTGCCGCGAATCCTTCGCCTGCGACACCTTCAAGAGCAACCCGTCAAACTCGTCCACCTGGAAGAGCGTCGCGGGCTGGGCGAACAGCCGATCCTCGATTCCCTCGCCGCTGGCGAAACTCGTGCCCAGACAATCCGCCATCCCCACTTCGTAGAGGATGCGGGCGGTGATCTTGCGGGCGTGATCCTTGCCGACGCCCGAGTTGGCCAGCCCCAGAATGTAGAGGTTGGTGCGGTTGTCCATCACATCGCGCACCTTGCGGGCCGCGAGCAACGCCTGGAGGCTGAGCGCGCCGGCGAAAGCCATCATCGGTTCCGGGTAGGGCGCGGTTGCGAGCGTGTACCGCATCACCTCGTTCACGAAACCGGGGACGTGCAGCAAGTGTTTGGGCATCGCGCCCGGATCGTGCAGCGCCGGCTCGATTTCGTCTTCGGCCAGTTGGTCTTGCTGGTAGTGATCCTCGGCGAGCGCCACCGGCACGGCTTCGGGCTGATATTTCGCGATGCTCGCGGCGATCTGCTGGACCTCAGCGTCCGGCAACGGCGGGCAGCAGCGATCTTGGTTGGCGCGATGGAGAGCAGCGGCGATTTCCGCACCGGACATCCCGACGCGGCGCATTGAACCCGCCAGTCTCGCGAGTGTGCCGTTGCGTTGACCGACCGGGATTTGGTTCACGGTGCCGTCACCGGTCGCAACGTGGGCGAACGTGGGCGTTCCTGTGGTAACCGTGGGCGTTGCCACGCGGTCGAGTTCCGCGACCAACCACGCGGGCGGTTCGGGCAACTGCGCCCGCGCCGAATCCAGTTCCAACGTTTCCGCCCAGCGGTACGGACCGTCCTTGATCTCGGATGGCGCGGCGACGATGTAGCCGCCATCGGTGCGGATATCGATCCCCGGCGCGATTTTGCTCGTCGAGCATTTCCAATTCACGCCTTCCGGTCGGCGGAACAGGTGATGCCGACCGCCGCGAGGCGTCAACGCAATCGCGCCGGCACCGGCGAGGTCGGCGGCACGTTCGGGATCGTGCGGCCACGGGTTGTTCGCACCGTCGATGTCCACGACGAGCAACCCCTCGGCCGCAATGCCGATGTTCGCGGTCGAATGCCGTGTCCACCATTCTTGAATCTGCGCCGAGTCGCACGATGCGTCGCGAAAGCCGTGCTGGGTGATCGGGTGCTTCGTGCCGGGCCAGCACGGAAACACGCGATAACCGAATTCCGCGTAACACAGCGCGGCGGTCAACAATGCGCCGGGAGTCACCACGGAATGTCCTCCGTGGGTGCGCAGTGGGAGTCGTCATCCGCAGGCGCGGCCACGTTGTAGCCGAACGGAAACAGTTCCTCCGGTTCCGCATGCGCTGACCACTCGACCGCTGCGGGAATGTCATCAAACTGGTAGTCGGTGATGCGGTCGTAGTCTTCGCCGCTCACCGAACGCACGGTGATCGACGTCGTGTTGGCCAGCCCGCCGGCGTTGGCGATCTCAACAGCCTGAGCCACGGTTGTCGGCACAGGCTCGTTGGAACGCTTCTTCCACCACGCGACAGCCTTCTGGCGCGCGTAGCCGGTGTGTTCGAGGCAGACCCACTCCGACTTCCAGCGATGCCAGCCGATCTTGTAATCCACGCGCAGCGACTTCGGCGCGTCATCGTCCGCGCCGCGCTTCGTGTGAACGGAGTAGAAGACGTCGTGAACCGTAAACGTCTCGACAGTCACCTGCCCGGAGAGAATCCCGGCGTTCGATGGCTTGGCATCGTGCTTGGAGCGCTCGGGCGGCGGAAACTCGTACCCGCAATCGGGACAGACGGCGCGTCCGGCCATCACGACCGTGTGGCATTCGGGGCACTCCTTCACCGGAGCCGGGCCGGTGCCGCCGTCGCGTTCGCGAATGCGAATCTGGTCAACCGGGCCGTGCCGCAGCACGTTGCCGCCGAAGTCGAGAACGAGGCAATCGCTCTTCGACGGATGCAAACGGAAACCGCGTCCGACCATCTGGTAGTAAAGTCCTGGTGAGAGCGTTGGTCGCACGAGCGCGACGCAGTCGATGTGCGGCGAGTCGAAGCCCGTTGTCAGCACGTTGACATTGCACAGGTACTTCAACTCGCGGTTCTTGAACCGCGTGAGGATCGCATCGCGTTCGGCAATGGACGTATCGCCACTGACGAAGCCGCACTCGACGCCGTGCTTGTCTTTCAATGTTTGAAGGATGTGTTTCCCGTGATGCACGCCGCTCGCGAAAATCAAACACGCGTTGCGAGTCGCGGTGTAGCCGACAATCTCGCCGCACGCGGCTTCGACGAGGTTGTCCTGGTCCATCAGGTTTTCGACTTCGCCGGCGACATACTCGCCGCCGCGGATGTGGAGGTTGTCCACGTCGGGTTTGTTGACGCCGACCTTCGTGACCAGCGGGCACAAGAAGCCTTGCACGATCAGTTCGCGAACGCCGACCTCGTAGCACACGTGATTGAGAAAACCATCGGGCGTGCAGATGGTTCCCGACTTCAGGCGGTACGGCGTCGCGGTGCAGCCGATGATGCGCAGGTGCGGATTGACCTTCTTCGCATCGTCGAGGAACTGCCGATACATCCCGTCGCCTTCCGGCGGAATGAGGTGCGCCTCATCCACGATCACCAAATCGAACGGATCGAACTCGCACGCCTTCTTCCAGATCGACTGAATCCCGGCCACGATCACCGGCTCGCGCTGATCCCGCCGCTTGAGGCCCGCCGAGTAAACGCCGAAGGGAATCTCCGGGCACACCGTTCGCAGCTTGTCGGCGGCTTGTTCGAGCAACTCCTTGACGTGCGCCAACACCAGCA
>CAYRDG010000091.1:0-3811 GCA_964422915.1 uncultured Frigoriglobus sp.
CACACTCGGTCACGAATCAGAGAATGCCTCGACGCAAACCGTGGCGTGACCTCCTGCGATTCCGGAAGCGGCCAGATACTCCAGATCAACGTAAATGCTCTGGCTTCCAGTGGTTCGCAGTTCTGGGGGCAGAGGGACTTCTGGGGACGCCGGCACGCAGTTCGACAGTCATTAGAGTCCTGTGCATTATCAAAGATAGTAGTGCAGCAAGCCGACCCGTTGGGGCAGGCTGCGCAACATCGCGAAACTGGAGGAAGATCTGGTGAACACTGGCAGCATGATGATTCGAGAAAGTTTGCGGGTCGTGGGGTGCGGCGGTCGAAAGATTCTGTTGAACCGAGTCGAGAGGCGGGCACATGAAAGGCTTCCGCGTGAAGGCGATCGGGCTGGGGCTGGCACTGGCCACTGGTAGCGGTGTCGTGGCCAGCGACTGGGGTGCGCCCGTTGGTTCGGCGAAGTTCGAAGGCCCAACCGTTTGGCTCCCGGCGCGAGAGCGACCTGCGGTCGCACCACCTGTTACACCAGCAAGCGGCGGATCCAAACCGCCTCTGGTGGTCGCACCTGTGGTGCCCATCGCGCAGCAAGCCCAGTCGGAACCGATTGGCTCGCGTACACAGGGTGGGTCCGGTATCCCGCAAGTGCCGGCGATTCCGGTTCCAGTCCCGCCGACTGTCACGGTGTCGCCTGCACCAGTGGACGCCCCGCCCATCCTGCCTGCGCTGCCGCAGACTCTACCGATGGCACGGCCCAGCCCCTTGCCGCTCGACACGCCAGCGCAGCCAAAGTCACAGCCGATGATGCCGCCGCCGCGCAGGTCGGGTACCGATTCCGCGCCGCTGCCGCAACCGCGTTCCGTGAATCCGGAGCCAACGGATTCGCACCTTGTTCCCAGGTCGATGCCGAACGAGTTACCCTGTGCGCCGACCGACATGATCTATTCCCCTGACGCTTTGGGGCTTGATCCTCGGACCGTATTCGGGTCACCGCCCATCCAGCTCTCGCGCGACTATCCGCCCTTGCGCGAGTTGATCAGTCGAAATCGCCTGCACAACGACATCACCCTCGCTCCCGATGGCTCGAACGGTTCAACCATCGCCAGCCCCACCGACGCGGGCTTCAACCGCTACTTCGTCAGTGGTGAGTATCTCCTCTGGTGGATGCCCGGCTACCCCGTACCCGTGCTGGCGACGAGCAACGCCAACACCGCGCTCAACGGCTACTTCGGTGAACCAGGCACAACGAGCATCCTTGGTCCTGGCTCGTTCATTGGCAGCACACGCAGCGGCTTCCGGGTCCGCGCAGGTGCCTGGCTGGACGACGCTGCCACTTGCGGCATCGACGGCAGCTTCTTCTTCCTCGGCTCGCTCTCTTCCACCTCCGTGGTTGGTGCGAACAACTTTCCACTCATCACGCGGCCGGTCTACGTTCCCAATCCGCTGCCAGGGAATGGCAAGCCGCTGGGCGAGAATGGCGAGTATGTCTCGCTTCCTGGCGCGCTGCGTGGGACTCTCACTGCCAGCGGTGATAGTTTCCTGTGGGGTGCCGACGTGAACCTGCGGAAGGCGCTCTGCACGCCCTGCGGCACGCGCGCGGAGGTGTTCGCCGGCTATCGCTATCTCAACCTGCGTGAGAGTCTGACTGTCACGGAGAATATCACAGTGATCGGCACCAGCCCGCGACTGGCCGTCGCCGACCCGATCGGGACACAGGTCATCGTACAGGACCGTTTTCGGACGTTGAATTCCTTCAACGGCGGTCAGATCGGCGCGCTCTACGGACGACAGTTCGGCCGCTTCGACGTGACGGCACGCGGCTCCGTCGCGCTGGGTGGAACGCATCAGAGCCTCGACATCGCGGGGTATCAGGTGCGCCAGCAACCCGGATTGCCAGCGATGAGCTATCGCGGTGGGCTCCTCGCGGCCGGTCCGAATCTCGGCCACTTCACGCGTGACCGTTTCAGCGTCGTGCCGGAGTTCACACTGAACTTTGGCTACCGTGTGACACCGAGCCTGCGTGTCTTCGCCGGTTACAATTTCCTCTTGTGGACGAATGTGATCCGGCCTGGCGATCAGATTGACAGAGTGGTGGATGTGACCTTCGTGCCGAACGCGCCACCGGCGCCATTCTCCGGTCAGGCGCGACCGCATCCGCTGTTCGCGCAGCGTGACCTTGTGGTGCAGGGCATCCAGTTCGGTGTCGATTACCGCTGGTAGTTCGTGGCCGAACGCAGAGCGATGCCGATACCGTGAGATTGCCCCTCACTTCTTCGGGATCAGTTCCAGCGCCAGCAGTTTGTCCTTGCCGCGAACGTAGAGAAGACCGTTGCTGACCACCGGCGCGGCCCAACATGGGTATTGCAGACCCAGATCGTATTTCGATAGTTCCTCATACTTCGTTGAGTTCGGCTTGAGCAACACGAGGTCGCCAATTTCACTTAGGCTGATAATGTGGCCGTCCACGAACGTGAGACTGCACCGCGCCGTGCGCCGCTTCTGCCACTTCACGTCACCGCTCTTCAATTCGACACAGCGAATGTCGGCCTCATTCGCGTGCCGACCGCTGGAACCATAGACGTAACCATCCACATGAATGGGCGTGTTCCAGTGGCACGCGAGCGAGCGGTCGATGGCGTCCTTCTCCGCGTCGGTCCAGATCTCCTTCGGCTTGCCAGTCTTGAGGTCCAGGTACGCGGAGCCGGGGCCGTAACATTCCGTCAGAAGGACCCTGTCCCCGATCACGACCGGGTTGCTCGCGTTGACACTCTCTTCGATCTTCGCCCGCCACTTGTAGTGGAAGAGCGTCTTGCCCGATTGCGGCTCGAAACCGAGCAACCCGCCACGGGCGAAGTACAGGCCCGTTTTCTTGCCCGCGATTGTGGCAATCACGGGGCTGGAATAACTCGCGAGTTCGTCGCCCTTCGCGTATTGCACGGCCCCGGTCTTCTTGTTGAAGGCAACGATCGCCGTGCCGTTGGACTTTACCTGGCGGAAGTCGATGGGTCGCTCGCCCTTGTCGCTGCCTCCAACGGGCACGATGAGCAGATCGCCGTCGATAACCGGCACACTGGTACAGCCAAAGAAGTTCTGGTGGAAGAAGAACTTCGCCTTCGTATCGACCTTCCACTGCTCCTTACCGGTGGCTGCGATCAGGCAGCAGAGTACACCATCAGGACCATAGAGATAGATGCGGTCGCCATCCACAACAGGGGACGCACGCGGGCCAGGGTCGTAGCCGTAACGGTCCTCGTACTCGGTGGGGTATTCGTACTTCCAGAGGAACTTGCCAGTGGCTGCATCGCGTGCTGTCAGCCGGATATTATTGGCGAAACGATCGGCGTGGAAGAGTCGTCCGGCGCTCGTGACTGGCGCGGCGAAGCCGATCCCCAGTTCGCACTCCCACACCTTCTTCAGCCCGGTCGCGGGCCACGGCTTGATGATTCCCTTCTCGGTGGAAACGCCGTCGCGCGTTGGGCCGAGGAACGTGGGCCAGTCCGCAGCAGAGAGCGTGGCCGCGAGTGCCAGTGCGAGGACGGAAGCGGTGAAGAATCGCGCCATGAAGCAGCCTCCGGTGTGGGAAGTTGAGCCTACACCGGGCACCACCGAACAGCAACTCCTGCTCTCGATCGAGTTGAGGGTGTCAGCGGATGCTGTGGCAGCACAGGTGTGCAATCGCGTTGTCGGCCTCGCCCGGATCGAGTTGGAATAACTACCCAGGACGCGCAGATTCCCTCACTGAGCGGGCCGGCCGTCGCGCGCGGGGGTGTAGCCAAGTTCTCTGGTGGTGCCGGCGTGAATTGGGTAATTTGGGTAAT
>CAYRDG010000092.1:0-3574 GCA_964422915.1 uncultured Frigoriglobus sp.
GCAACTGGCTCATCTTCCAGCCGCCGGGCATGGTGACGAGCGCCCGCTTCTCCAACTCGATCGGCTCGAACGGCTCGGCGGAATCGGCTTCCCCGCTCGCCGGGGCGTCGGTGTAAAGGATGCCGGCGAAGTCGGCGGCGGTCTCGGCGGCGGCCAGTACCGCCAGCGTGAAGCGACGCAGCTGCGCGAATAGCGGCAGAGCGGGAGTGATGTCCGGGATGCCGCGTGCCTGACCCGGACGGTCCATGCGGAACCAGTGGAGCATCAACTCGGCCGGCACGCGGTCGAAGGCGTTCTCGCGGCGGAACACGACTTCACCCGGATGATCGCGGAGAACGTGATACTCGACCGGGTTGCCGTTGGTGTCGAAGACAATGCCGTCCACGCTCGCGCTGAGTCGCGGATCGGGCGTCGTGACGCAATCGGCCTCGACGAGCTTGAGGTCGAGTTGGACGGCGTGCGGCAACTTGGGATTGTTGGTCAGGAGGGTGAAGGCTTCGCCGTCGGTGGCACGGGCCATCCGCATCGTGCGGAGCTTCTCGGCGAGGCAAACCACCGTGGTCCAGCACATGAACTCGCGTTCGATGCGGCGGTTGGCGTCGGCATCGTCGGTGAGCATCTGCAAGCGTGGGCCGGTACCGATGAGGTCGTTGGCCAGCGTCAGCACGATGCCCTTGGCGTAACTGTTGTTGCTCGTTTCGTAGCGTGCCCGGTTCCGCAGAATGCGCCGGACTTCGGCATTGTTGGCCGCGTTCGCCGACAGCCCGTCGGCGCTCGCCCAGTGGCGGTAGTTGTCGGGGTTCGTCGCTGCCGCGTCGTACTTGGCCCGCACGACCCGCATCGCCGCGCGACCAGTTCGCGCGCGTTGCGGATTCCAGAGATTGGCGAGCCAGTTAAACAAAGGGTGATCCTCGGGAGAGAGAAAACCACACACCAGCAACGCCGTGTCAGTCCGCGCTGGGCGGAACGAGTTTGTTGAACCGCAAACCGCGTTTGGGTTGCTTGACGGCCTTCTTGGATTCCAGGTACTTGTCCGCTTCGATCTGTTCGGGAAGCGGATGCTGTTCGACGGAACCAGCGTCACCCGAGGCTTTCGCTGGTCCCTTCGCGTTCTGCTCGATGGTGTCGTCGAGTTCGTCCGGCATTGTCAGGCCTCTGTGAACGCGAGTGGCGTCTATCAGAAGGCCTTCGCAAAACGCCGCACAGTTGACGGAGGAAAAGCGGTATTCGCGTGAAGTGATTCCACCCGTAGACGTGAATCTCCCCAGCACCTTCACGACGGCACATCAAGGGAGTAGCGGGCGCAGCGGGAGGTGTTGGGGAGTTGCTAACGTGAACCAGCGACGCGTTCCCATGTCGTCAGGCGTGTGCCGCACTGACGGCATTCACGGCGGCGAACGATGCGCTCGCCGGAACTACGGCGTGTGTAAATGACATGAAAGTGTTTGCACCCGCAGCGACGGCAACAGATACCGCGTCGATCCGGTGGTGCGGGTTTCTCGGCACTCACATCCGTCATCGTCGTTTCCTCCGTTGGAGTTCTGCAAAACTCACGCGCTCGCGTTTCGGCGCGGGCTTCACATTCGTGCCCGGCAGCGCGCACCCTTGCATCGATGCAGCAACGGCGCAACCGACGACGCCGTCAAGCCAGTGGTTGTCGCCGCGCTCGGGACGCACCTTCCACTCATCAACCGTGCGCCCGCGACCTTCGGTTTTGATGCGGTACTCCGCGGTGAGATGATCGGCGAAGAGCCGGTGCGTTTCAGCATGATCGCCGAACAGCGACAGACAGCCTCGGTCGCCAAGCAAAACCGCAAGACGCGCCTGCACGAACGACTTCCAGAAGTTGGTGTCGAAGAGCACGTGGCGCACGGCGCGTTTGCCTTGCACGTTCGGGATGCGCCAGTGATGGCCGACGCGGTCGCCGGGCCGTTTCTTGTATTCGCTAAACGGTTGCGAAGACGCGCCGACGAAACGCCCGTGCGAAGGCGTTAGTACGGAAGCGTGCGCCGATTCGCGGCAGAACTGGTAAACGACATCGGTGCAAGTGCCCCAGTTGGCGTCGATCAAACAGCGTTCCACGCGCAGCACCGCGCCGTCGTCGCGCACCCAGTCGCGGTTGAGAATCGCGGCGGTGAGGCGCTCCAAACCCTGATAAACCGACCCTTCCAAGCCCGCCGCACCGGTGGCCACGGCCAGTGTCGGGTTGGCCTCACGGAGTGTGAAGTACGGTCGGTGCTGGTCGGGCCACGCGCCGTAATCGA
Organism: uncultured Frigoriglobus sp.; assembly: GCA_964422915.1. GTDB lineage: Bacteria > Planctomycetota > Planctomycetia > Gemmatales > Gemmataceae > Gemmata. The sequence goes on from CAYRDG010000092.1 coordinate 2,265, forward strand.
GAACATCGCCGGTGAAATCGTCCTCCCACCCGCACACGACCCAGAAGAGCAGGCTCCCCTGCACGTCGATGAACGCCGTGAGGCGACCGCACGCCAGCGGCACTTCGCCCCGACCGCGCCGGTTGAACTTGGCGGCGATCTGGTCAGCGGTCAGTTCGTCGTCGCCGGCGACTTCCTCCAAGAGCGGCTCGTTCTGGTATTCGGCGAAGAACGCGGCCTCGTCCTGAAGCCGCAGGTTCATCGCGTGCTGAATACCGGACAGTTCGTCGTGGTTGAACCGCGCCGGCCACGCCACCCGCGAACCGGCGTCCATCGCTTCACGATTCAGTTGGTAGAACTCAGTCGCCTCGACGCCTTCGCGCCCTTCACGCAAACTCTCGGCGCGAATCTCCGCGTACCTCTTCCATAACGCCTCGTCGGTCGGAAACGAGTAGACCATCTTGGTGCGTTCGCCGTTCCACTCCGGGTGCTTGTCCCGCGAGAGGATGGTGTCGGCCATGTCGCCGGGGCGAATCACGGTGCAGGGCATGATGCCGCTGATCTTCTTGCCGGGGCCGGCCAGCCCCAGCACCGCACCGGCGAGGATGCTCTCACGCGTGACGCACTGGCTGAGGCTGCGCGCGCTCTCGTCGGTTTGCGGATCGTCTAAAACCACCAGCGCGGGCCGCACGGTCTTGCCATCGGCGCGCTTGTACTTCATCCCGCGAATGCGGCCGGTAATGCCGGCGACCTTGATGATCGCGCCCGAAGCCTTCGACAATCCATTCGGGTGAACGAACGGCCGGAGGTCTTCGCGTTCGAGCCAACCTTCAGGCCGCATCGTCGGTAACACGACCTCGCGGGCCGTCCAGCCGATGTGGGTGCGCTCCTCGCCGTAAAGCTGGCCGTTGCAGCGGTTGGCGATCCCGTCGAGGCACTGAATCGCATAGACCGCGTCGGGATAATCGGCCTGCAACAGATCGTTGCCGTCGAGTTCCATCTTGATGGCATCGAGCATGTCCATCGCGTGGCCTTCGTCAGAACCGATCAAGCACACGAATTCGCGGTGGCCGTTCAAGACCGCCCAGATGCAGGCGCATTCCGAGATGCTCGATTTGCCCGACCCACGCGGCATCGCCATCGCGAACAACCCACCGCGCAGCACCGCCTGTTCGATGCGGCCAATCACCTTGAGGTGGTCCTCCGACCACGGCAGCGAAAACGTCAGCGGGAAATACGAATCGCAAAAGAAGCGAAAGTCCGACATCGCGCGTAGCCGCCGGGGCGGATTCTCCGGCCACGGCAGCGTGCCGATGTCGCGACCCGCCAGC
>CAYRDG010000093.1:0-3477 GCA_964422915.1 uncultured Frigoriglobus sp.
CTATCCCGCACCCCATAAGCCGCAAGACCCACTGCAAACCGTGGAGTGACCTCCAATGTGGGTATCTTCTCCCACCAACCTTCGCGCTGCGAGCGTGGGTGGTACAATCCCTGTGTTTGATGTTGTTCAACACGAGCAGGAGTTCCTCATGCCTTCCACTCTGACCCGCGTGCCAGTAACCGTACTTACAGGCTTCCTCGGCGCGGGCAAGACAACGCTTCTGAACCACATTCTCACCGCAAACCACGGCAAACGGATCGCGGTGATTGAGAACGAGTTCGGCGAGATCGGCGTGGATCAAGACCTCGTCATCAATGCCGAAGAAGAAATCTTCGAGATGAACAACGGCTGCATCTGTTGCACCGTGCGCGGAGACCTCATCCGGATTCTCGGCAATCTGCTGAAACGCCGAGACAAGTTCGACTACATCCTCATCGAAACAACGGGCATGGCTGATCCTGGCCCGGTCGCGCAGACGTTCTTCATGGATGACGAGATTCAATCCAAGACTAACATCGACGGCATCGTGACCTTGGTGGATGCCAAGCATGTCCTCATGCACTGGGACAGCCACGAGGTGCAGGAGCAAATCGCCTTCGGCGACGTAATTCTGCTGAACAAGTCCGACCTCGTCTCGCCGGAGGAACTGGACAAGCTCGAGAGAGTTATTCGGAAGATGAATGCGACCGCGAGAATTCACCGCACGACGAATGCGGAAGTGAATCTCGACAAAGTACTCAACGTGAAGGGCTTCGACCTGGATCGCGTTCTCGAGCACGAACCCGACTTCCTCAAGGATGGCGGCCACAAGCATCATCATCACGATGAGCACGATGGCAAAGATCACTCCCAGTGCGACCATGACCACGGTCACTGCGAGCATGACCATGACCACCACGAGGATCACGACCACTCCAACTGTGACCATGATCACGGGCACTGCGAGCACGAACACGAGCACAAGTCGCACTCGCTCGCAGTCCACGACGAACCGGATCACGTCCACGACACCTCAGTGTCGAGCGTTGGCATCACACTGACCGGCGACCTCGACGCCAAGAAACTGAACCAGTGGATGAGCAAGTTGCTGCAAGAGAAGGGTGTGGATATCTTCCGCATGAAGGGTGTACTCTCGATCAAGGGTGTGCCGAATCGCTTTGTGTTCCAGGGTGTTCACATGCTCTTCGACGGCAAGGAAGATAAACCCTGGGGAAACACCCCGCGGATGAACAAACTCGTCTTCATCGGTCGGAATCTTGATCGCGACGCACTCAATGCGGGCTTCAAGAGCTGTTTGGCGTAAAGTGAGAGTGTGGGACAAGGTTCGGCGCGGTCTCACCCTGTTCGTGTCGCACTGGTGGGGCTGCGCAAAGCCTTGTCCCACTTTACGAAGAATACCAATGGCACTCGGCAACATACTTTTTGGCGGCAAGGCAGAGAACCGGCTGCGTCCCGTATGGCAAGGCTCAGTGCCAGACCACGCCATAAACCTGTCGTGGTCACCAGATGGCTCGCGATTGGCGGTCGCGGCAGTCAGCGGCCCGATCACGGTCTTCGATGCCAATACGGGAGTGGTTGTCCATCAACTCAAGGGCCACGGTTTCGGTACTTCCGCGATCGCCTGGCAACCGACGGGCATGTTGCTGGCGTCGGTTGGGCAGGACAACAAGGTTCGCATCTGGGACACAACCACCGGCCAGGAGGCGAGATCGCTCGATGCCGGAGCGAGTTGGGCCGAGAAGGTGGTATGGCACCCATCGGGTCAGTGGCTGGCAACTGCGGCAGGCAAGAAAGCGAAGGTGTGGACAGCGGCGGGCGAACTGGTGCGAGAACTGCCACCGCAAGCCGGCACTGTGATGGACATCAAATGGCGCCCAGGCACTAACCACCTCAGCGTGCTCGCCTACGGTGCTGCAACAACCTACGATCCGCTCACCTGTGCCGACCCGGTGAAGGTGCTGGCATGGAAGGGGTCGCCACTGGTGATGGCTTGGAGCCCGGATGGCAAGATTCTCGCCCACGGCAACCAGGACGCCACGGTTCACTTCTGGTATTACGACACGTCGCGCGATCTGCAGATGTGGGGCTACCGAACGAAGGTGCGCGAACTGACATGGGACTCCAGTTCGCGCTACCTCGCAACAGGCGGTGGTCCAGTGGTCTGCATCTGGGACTGCCAGGCTGGCCCCAATGGTCCGGAAGGATCGAAGCCGAGGATGCTGGAAGGGCACGGCCCAGAGACGAACATCAGCGCACTGGCCTATCAGTCCAGCGGTTCCCTCATTGCATCGGCTGGTCTTGATGGCATGGTGATACTCTGGCAACCGGTGAATCGGCGTGGCGCACAGGTAGGCGGATTCCGGTTTGAAGGTGGTGAAGCCTCGGCCCTCGCCTGGAGCGCAGACGACAAAAGCCTCGCGGCCGGGAGTGGGACAGGTACAGTTGCAGTGTTCCGCGCAGGGTGAAGTTATTGGTGGTCATGAAGTCGGAGAAGGCTTATTCCTTCGCGCGGAGGGCGAACCCTCTGCCTCAGCGCGTGTCTGCCGCATGATCTCAATGGAGAGAGCCATGCGGGCTGACATGGGGAAAGTACTAGTCGAGCGGCCCCGCGTGGGACGGTGTCGCGTTGCGAGTCGGCCCGGAAAGGAGTATGCCAGACGGTCGAAGAAGTGCCTGTGGGCGACCCGCTGCCGTCGCGCGCGGGAATGAAGCGGAGTTACACTTTCACCAAATGCTTCAATGAACACCTCGGCTCACTCCAACGTTTTCTCAACGCCAGTGCCGGTTGCTCGTGGGACCAGGTCCAGTCCGAAACATGCCGTCACGTTAGCCTCAACGATGTGCCTGTTGCTGAAAGGGCAGTGGGAATGGGTGACTGTGTTTCAAATTCCTAGGTTGACCTCCCAGAGCCACGCGTTCGATGTGATTCTGGGATACAATGCCTGCACGTATAATGGAATTCCGGTCGCCTTGCACTTCTCCGGGGCGCATGTTTACGCGACAGCGCGCCGGCCGCTGTCGCGTCGTGATTTGCTTGCGTTACCGATCCCCATCGCGTGGCTGAAGTAAACCTCACGTTCACTTCAGCATCAACAGGAGAATGGTCACGGGCGTCCGTGCCTTGATCGAATGCGGCAACTTGGCAGGCATGTAGACCCACGCCCCGGCGGCAACCTCGTGCTGGTCGCCGCCGAGTGTCAATGTCGCCTCACCTGAGAGAACCTGCAGTACAGCAGGGACCGAGGCCGTGTGCTCGGATAACTCCTCGCCCGTTGCGAAACTGAAACCGACCGCCTTGAGCCGATCGCCTGTGTAGAGCGCTCGGCTCAGGATACCCTGCGTCGGCGGCGAGAACTCCTTCGCCAGATCGCCGATGAACTTGTAGGCCTCGTCCATCATTCACCTCGTTTATGAGACAGTTTCGACCCAGGGCAATCGCACTTAAATCGCGGGAGAATCGCTGTTTTTCTCAGTTGA
>CAYRDG010000094.1:0-3384 GCA_964422915.1 uncultured Frigoriglobus sp.
GCAACTGCGAATATCATACCCTTTTCCGACTGCCAAAATCTACAGGGGCACCCTGGCAGCGAGGCGCACTTGTGGGCAACGCCCCTGGCTCGTACACTTTCACTACGGCTGCACCCGTAGCTCAACTGGATAGAGCATCGGTCTTCGGAACCGAGGGTTGGGGGTTCAAATCCCTCCGGGTGTACTCTCATCACGACGCACCATTTCTGAGCGCGGCGGTTCACGGTAAATCCTGTCGCCGGTTTCGTCTGCCGCATTAGAATAGCCGTGCCGCCCGCATCCCGCCTTTGAGGACTGCGCCCGCCGATGTCGTCTGCATCACCCGTCCGCCACCCCAAGGGGCCACTCGACTCGGAACCGGGTCGCGGTGCTGTTCCTTTTGCGTGGGCCTTCTTCGATTCGAGCGTCGGCGCGAAGCTGACTGTCGCCGTCACTGGCCTGGGGCTGGTGATCTTCGCGCTATTCCACATGATCGGCAACCTGAAGGTCTTCCAGGGGCCGGCCGCGATCAATCGCTACGCGTACTTCCTGAAGCACGATCTCGGCGCACTGATTTGGGTGGCCCGCGCCGGCCTGCTGACCATCTTCTTGCTGCACATCGTGCTGGCCCTGCGCCTGAAGAAGCGATCGGTGGCCGCACGTCCCATCCCCTACGCCGCGCACCGCAATGTGCAGGCCACAGTCGCCAGCCGCACGATGGTCTGGAGCGGCGCGGTGGTGGGGCTGTTCGTTCTCTTCCACCTCCTCCACTTCACCTTCTGCTGGCTAACGACGACCGAGGTGAACGGGAAGACTGTGAGCTACCTCGACCTGCGCGACGCGAAGGAACCGCTCCACCAGGACGTGTATAGCATGGTGGTCCTCGGCTTCACCACGACCTGGCTCGCGCTACTCTACATCGTGGCGCAACTCGCCCTCTTCCTGCACCTGACGCATGGCGTGCAAAGCGCGCTTCAGACGCTCGGGCTGAAGAACGATCGCTTCCGTTGCGCGGTGTGGTGGCTGGGGTTGGTTGTGGCGCTCATTATTCTGGTGGGCAACCTCGGCATCGTGGTTGGTGTGTGGGCGGGTCTGTATCCCGTTCCGCCACAGTAGGGGTGGGCGCCGCCCCGTCGCGACAAATAATTCCCGCCCTGTCAGGCGCGGTTCGCTGGAGAACGTGATGCAACTCGATTCCAAGGTTCCGGCCGGGCCAATGGCCGAGAAGTGGACGCAGTACAAGGAACACCAGCGGCTCATCAACCCGGCCAACAAGTCGAAGTACTCCGTCATCGTGATCGGCACCGGGCTTGCCGGTGCCAGCGCCGCGGCTTCGATGGCGGAACTCGGCTACACGGTGAAGAGCTTCTGCTTCCAGGACTCGCCCAGGCGTGCCCACAGCATCGCCGCGCAGGGCGGCATCAACTCCGCCAAGAACTACCGCAACGACGGCGACAGCGTTCACCGCCTCTTCTACGACACCGTGAAGGGCGGCGACTTCCGCTCGCGTGAAGCCAACGTTCACCGGCTCGCCGAAGTCAGCGTCAACATCATCGACCAGTGCGTCGCGCAAGGTGTCCCGTTCGCGCGCGAATATGGTGGCCTGCTCGACACGCGCAGCTTCGGCGGCGCGCAACTCCAACGTACCTTTTATTGCCGCGGTCAGACCGGTCAGCAACTGTTGCTTGGCGCGTATCAGGCGCTCTCGCGGCAGATTGGGCTGGGGAACATCCAGATGTTCCCTCGCTGCGAGATGCTCGACCTCGTCGTGATTGACGGTAAGGCACGCGGCATAGTGACGCGCAGCCTCATCGACGGCAAGATCGAGTCGCACTCCGCCGACGCCGTGGTGCTCGCCAGCGGCGGCTATGGCAACGTCTTCTTCCTCTCCACCAACGCCATCGGTTGCAACGTTGCCGCCAGCTACCGTTCCTACAAGCGTGGCGCATACTTCGCCAATCCGTGCTACACGCAGATTCACCCAACGTGTATCCCCGTGAGCGGCGATCACCAGTCGAAGCTCACTCTCATGAGTGAGAGCCTGCGCAACGACGGCCGCGTGTGGGTGCCGAAGGATGCCGCCGATTGCGGCAAGCACCCGCGTGAGATTCCTGAAGCCGCGCGCGACTACTACCTGGAGCGGAAGTACCCGAGCTTCGGCAACCTCGCCCCGCGCGACATCGCCAGCCGCGCCGCGAAGGAAGCCTGCGATGACGGCCGCGGCGTTGGTCCTGGCGCGCGTGGCGTCTACCTCGACTTCGGAGCTGCCATCACCAAACAGGGGCGGAACCGCATCGCCGAGAAGTACGGCAACCTGTTCGATATGTACGAACGTATCACCGCGGAGAATGCCTACGAGCAGCCGATGCGTATCTACCCGGCCGTTCACTATACGATGGGCGGATTGTGGGTGAACTACGAACTGATGTCCAACCTTGCGGGGCTGTTTGTTGTTGGGGAGGCGAATTTTTCCGATCACGGCGCCAACCGGCTCGGCGCATCGGCACTCATGCAGGGGCTGGCCGACGGCTACTTCGTGCTGCCCTACACGATCACGAACTGGCTGGCCGGCGAGAAGCCTGGCGCCCCGCCGATCGACCATCCGGAGTTCAAACGGGTGGAAGCCGAAGCCCGCGAACGGATCCAGAAATTGCTGTCGATCAAGGGGAAGAAGACGGCAGTGGAACTACACCGCGAACTGGGCCACGTCATGTGGGAGAAGGTGGGCATGGCACGCAGCCGCGAGGGGCTGGAACAGGCGATCACGCGTATTCGCGAGTTGCGTGCGGAGTTCTGGCAGAACGTGAATGTGCCAGGCACCGACACCGACCTGAACGTGGCGCTGGAGCGTGCGAATCGCGTCGCGGACTACATGGAGTTCGGGGAACTTCTCGCGCAGGACGCACTCCAACGCGAGGAGAGTTGCGGCGGCCACTTCCGGGTGGAACACCAGACGTCCGAGGGCGAGGCGAAACGCGACGACGCGAACTTCTGCCACGTCGCGGCCTGGGAATACACCGGCGACGGCAAGCCACCGGTGCGCCACCAGGAACCGCTGACGTTCGAGGTCGTGAAACTGGTCGAACGCAGCTACAAGTAAGTGTTGATCCACCCCACGGCCCTGGGGGCTTGGCTCCCAGTCAGGTCCGGTTCCCACCCCACACCTTGCGATTGGCCACTGCCGGACGAATCGCCTGCTCTGCACTCGTCGAGCGTCCGGGTCGACACGACGACCTGGTCTTCGAGTTGGGCACCCTGCCTGGAGAGATTCTGTTAACTGGAATACACAGGCTTGTTCATACCAAGATCCTACCAAAAACGGCCACTCTCACTCCGAGAACCCGCGAAATAAGGACACTTTAGCAGCATGAGTGCATCGATTGGTGGTTCGGTCCCCTCCAACAC
>CAYRDG010000095.1:0-3363 GCA_964422915.1 uncultured Frigoriglobus sp.
CGCCCGCTGCCTCGCGATGAACCACAACCCACGCACTCCTGCTGCTAAAGTGTCAAAAAATCGCGAATTTCCACAAGCCACGAATTGCCAGCGGAAATGGCTCGAAACAGATCGTTCTCTCAATCCGGCGCAGACGAAACGGGCCGCGCTCCCGCACGTGTTCTACACCACGCCCAACGGCATCGCCCAACAGACTGTGAACGCCCGCACCTACGGACACTGCGGAGTCCGCGGCGCACGGCTACGGTTGGAGTAGATGCCCAACACACGCATCGCGAGTTCGCCAGCCGAGTGAAAGGATGGGTTCACCGTTACGGAAGGGAATTCAACTTGTCGAAACCGGTCACAAGGATTGGGAAGTGTTTCAGGTTACGCAATGAGTCCGAAAATCCTCAACAGCAAACAATGGCATCAGCGCGGTCGCCAGTTCCACTCCACGCACGATGACCGCTTCGACCTCTTCTCTGATGGTCAGCACAACTGGGTCTGCCTCGACGCCGATCTCGGCCGGGTACGCACAGCGCAATGAATCATGCGCACAAACAAGCCAGAGCGATCCGCCAAGAAGCCGACCAGACTTCCAGCAAGCGTTTGGCGGACTTGCTGAATGCCGAGGCCGACGAAATCGTAAAGTCGCGGAAGTGTTCCCAAGAAGGCTGGTAAGGCGACCGTTGTTCCGCTGTAGCCGTTGGCCTGATCACAGGAGATCAACGAACGGACGCAGACGTGCTACCGCCTGAGGAAGCCCCTGATTTTCCAGCGTGGCGAGTACCTCTTCGGCGGTCTTGGGCGGATTACGCAGTCCTTCCCGTTGCGCTTTTACCACCGCGCAAACGGGGCCGGGAACCGTGTCCAACAGCGACACGAGGAATTCGTCGGGGTGCAGCGGTTTGATGTCGTGGTTGGCCAGTACCGCGACCGGGAAGTCTTTCAGGTTGAAGGTCAGGATGATGTCCGCGTTGGCGTGAATGGCGGCAGCCAAAACGTGGCGGTCGTCGGGATCGGGCAACATCAGGGTTTCGATCAGCCCTTCATAGCCCGTCACCAAACAGTCACGCACCGCTTCGTTCATCAACGTGCGTGTCCGCGCCAGACGCGCCGGCGACAACGCCGGGTTATCCGCCAGAACGTTGCGGACCCATTCGTCGTGAATAACCTCCGTCCACCGCGCCCGCACCAACCCCGCGTGGGCCAGTCGGATGAACAGGTCGCGGAGCGGAGCCGGATACAGGATGTTGGCGTCGTAGACCGCCGTGACGACATGATCCATCAGTAGCCCATCCCCAACTCCTGAGCCTCGGCGCTGAGTTGGTCGAGTACTTTGGCGCGCGCCTCGTCGTCCTTGCGTTTGTAGGCCATCAAGTCGTCGAACCGCACGCGGCGGTATTTACCCACCAAGCGTGAGGGAATCTTCCCTTCATCGAGCAACTTGACAACATACGGTCGGGACACGTTGAGCAGATCCGCCGCCTGCTGCGTGGTCAGTTCGGCGTGTGTGGGGATTAGCGTGACGGCATGGCCTTGCGACATTTCGGTCAACAGATGTAGGAAGAGCCGCACGGCGGATACGGGCACGACCACCGGTTCCGTGTCGTCGCCATCACCGAAGCGCAGACTGACGCTAGCACGTTTGCCGAGTTTGCGGGTCGCCAGCAAACGGCTCGACTCCAATGCCAGTTGCGTCTCGGTCTCGCTCGGAGCAACGGTCTCAAAATTCTCGGCAATCAGTGTGGCCATGAGCATTCTCCACTCATCGGGGCTTGTTGTAGGAACTATACCACAACGTCGAAATAGACGCAATGCTCGAAACACTCGAAACCACGCGGGGAGGTAATTGGCGTTCGCATGGCAGTGTTTCGGGCCACCGAGAGGAAACGGATTGGTAACTTTTCGGGAGGTGTCAACCAGAGGCTCTGAGAGTTTTGGCGGGAGAGTTTCGGGGTCCGAGGGGAACCTTTGGTGTTCAGTTCGGACCCCGAAAGCTCTCTCGCGAAACGGAGACGTTCGGCGGAGTTGGTTGGTCTCGCGAAAAGCCTACAAAGGAAGGCGGAAAACGCGAAACGCCGAGAGCAACTGCTCTCGGCGCTCTCCGTCAACTCGACGGTGGGAATCGTTCGTAGCTGGTCAAAAAAGCTCCCCAAACGAGACAGTCTTCGTAACAAACCTCAAAATATCTCTCGAAATCGTTTGATATTACAAAAGAAACCGCCTCGTTGAAAAACGCCACGCAGCTACTTTGCTGCCAATTACTTGCGTCAGTTAACAGGTCAGCACTTGCGCCGAGCGGATGCAGGATTTGCGTGTCCGAATCTCACTCGGTCACCCGCGAACGAGCGGAACACTCCACGAAATTCCAGCGCGCCAGTTAACAGCGTGCGATGTCGATCACTCACCGCCCGCTTGCCAACCCCGCCACGAACGCGTCGAGGTCCGGGCAGGTGATCGCCAGTCGGTGGAGTTCTTTCAGGCGGCCTTCATCCTTGACCGTGTGAAGCGCGGCTACCCGCTCGGCGGGGACCGTCCCAAATCGAATCTCCAACGCAGCTAGAATATCCTCACGTTTCGCTCGCACGCGGATCAACGCCTTCGCTTCGTCGAGTACGGGGGATTCGATCATGGCTTCCGGTCCTCCGAACAGGTTCAAGAAACGCTTGTCGGGAAACGCCAACCCCGCCAGGATCTGCGTCACCGCCATCAGACCCGCGCGATCAGCCTTATCTGGCACTCGCACCAAGCGATCATGACAGCGGGACATCAACTCTTCGGCGGCCAGCGTGGTCTTGGTCAGCGGCACCCACGGAACCAAGCCCACATCGCCCGCCGCCAGCAACTGATCTGCCTCCAACTCCCACAGCCGCACCACCGGCCACGAGCCGCCGAGCTTGGTTCGACCACTGGCACTGCGGGCCTCCACCGCGCCCGCCACTGTCAGGTTGCCTTTCGGCTTGAGAACCAGCGACACGACTTCCGGCACCACTTTGCGGTCCACACGGATCAGCATCAGGTCTTCAAACACCTGCGTGTCCGCGTCGGAATCCGGGTACGTCTCAATTTCCACCAACACCCAACTCGGCTTCGCTTGGTCCGCGAACCGCACTTCCAAGAGTCCATCGGGCAACCGTCGTGGAGCCACGGTTTCGGCCTGGAGCGCCTTCCACGAGCGGAAGTCGGTGAGGCCCGCCAGTTTGAGGATCGCGTCGCCGTGGTGGGTCAGCATCCACTTGGCGCTGCGGTCCTTGTCCTGACGCATCCCTGCTCCTCCACGCGGTCGCGCGTCTCCATTCTTGAAGGTAGCAAGCGCCCATCCGGATGGGAACACCAACCTCGATAACCGCACAATGGTCACCATTGCGGCCGGTCGTA
>CAYRDG010000096.1:0-3285 GCA_964422915.1 uncultured Frigoriglobus sp.
TACCCAAATTACCCAATTCACGCCGGCACCACCAGAGAACTTGGCTACACCCCGAATGCCGGTGACGATTACCTGGTTCATGGCCGTGTATATGCCGTTGAAGTCAACGCGGGTCGCCTGGTCTTTACCCCTCAACCGGGAGCAGGTGCGTGGGACGCCAGCGATGCCGCCACTTCGCCATTCTGATCGTGCGACTCTGCCGTTGGGTAAATCGGGAACTACAATGTCAACGCGAACACCCTGGCATGTGCCAGGGCGTTCGTCGTGAGAATGGATCAGCTGTTCTGCCTGCCACGTCGATGACTCACCCGACCCAGGTGGCATCCGTGGTGGTGAAGTTCACCAGTTCTTCATTCTGGAACCACAGCGCGATTTCGATGGCAGCGTTCTCGGGACTGTCGGAGCCGTGGACAAGGTTGTTCTGCACCGAGAGTGCGTAATCGCCACGGATGGTGCCAGGGGGTGCTTTCGCGCCGTCGGTCACGCCCATGAGGTTGCGGCAGACAGTCACGGCTTCGCGCCCTTCCCACACCATCGCCACCGTCGGACCGCTCGCCAGGAATGATAGCAGGCTCTCATAAAACGGCTTTCCCTTGTGAACCGCGTAGTGTTTCTCGGCCTGTTCGCGCGGTACTTGCACGATCTTGAGTGCGGCCAGTCGAAGACCCTTCTGCTCGAATCGCGCCGTGATCTGGCCGACTAACCGGCGCTGTACGGCGTCTGGCTTCAGGAGGATGAGAGTGCGTTGCATGGTGTGAGGCCCAGGTATGGGACAGAGGTTATCTCGTGGTCATGGTGTGAACCAGGCGCGTGTTCGTCCACCGGTTGAAGCCGAATCACGCCAGGCGCAATCCATCGTACGAAGTCCGAGATCGGGCAGCGCGGCGGTGTCCGGCTTCATACTCTGACTTCTGTCCTCTGACCTCTGACCCCAGACCCCCAGGCTCCCATGCCAACAGCCGCTCCCATGCCTGCTTTCGACCTCGACACGCATGCCGCCACGCAACGGCTGTTGCGGTTTCTCTCCGTGAATGCCATCACCGGGCACGAAGCCCCCATCGGAGAGGAACTCGCTACGGCCCTGCGCGAAGTTGGCGTGCCAGCCAGTGCCATCCACTTCGACGACGCCCACACACGCATTCCTGAACCGACGCCCATCGGCAATCTCATCGTCAAGCTGCCTGGCACCAGAAAGAAGGGTGACCGGCCAATCCTTTTCATGACGCACATGGACACGGTGCCGCTCTGCGCCGGTGCGAAGCCGAAGATCGCCGGCCGGCGCGTGGTGAACGAACTGGAAGGAACGACGGCGCTGGGCGGTGACAACCGCACAGGCTGTGCGGTGCTGGTCACGCTGGCAGCCGAACTGATTCGCCAGGGACTTCCGCACCCCCCGATCACGCTGCTCTTCACCGTGCGCGAGGAGAGCGGTCTGTTCGGCGCGAAGCACCTGAACCCGGCCGATCTCGGTACTCCTGCGATTGGCTTCAACTTTGACGGCCGCAGCGCGGCAGACGTGATCATCGGCGCGATCGGTGCCGATCGCTGGACAGTAGATATTCGCGGTAAGGCGGCGCACGCAGGCGTGGCACCTGAGAAGGGGATTTCGGCCACGATGGTTCTGGCCCTGGCGATGGCGGAGGTCTACGCGGGCGGCTGGTTCGGCAAAGTGGTCAAGGGAACACGTGAAGGGACGAGCAATGTGGGCGTGGTGAGTGGAGCCGATGGTAAACCTGCGGGCGATGCGACGAACGTCGTGACTGACTTCGTGCATGTGAAGGGCGAGAGCCGCAGCCACGATGCGAAATTCGTCCGCGACATCACCGCAGCGTTCAAGAGTGCCTTCATGAAGGCGGCATCGAAGGTGAAAGACGACCGTGGACGCGCCGCGAAGGTGAAGTTCGTGTCGCGGCTCGATTACGTACCCTTCCGACTGAAGTCAGACGCAGCGGTGATCCGTCGCGCCGAGGCGGCGGTGCGTGCAGTTGGCCGTACTCCGAACCCTCGTGTCACCAATGGTGGACTCGATGCCAACTGGATGGTGAAACACGGCGTTCCCACCGTCACCTTCGGCGCGGGCCAGAACGAGATTCATACCGTCAAGGAGTTCGTGGACCTCGCGGAGTTCGAGGATGGCTGCCGCGTCGCGCTCGCACTGGCTACCGCGGAGTGAGCAAGCCAGCACGTTGTTTGGCAGTCGCGGCTTCGACGGGACAGGGCAGGAACGATGGTATCCCATTCGGCGCTCGTGCCTCCATTGCCTCCTGCTTGAATAGTATACTTAAGATCACTTTCTGTCCAGACAAGTGCCGCTCTTTCGTGGAGCATCACGACCCTCCCCGAGAGGAACACTCTTCGTAACAAACCTCACCCTGACGCGCCAGAGAGCTTCACTTCTGCACACAGCAAATGCAGTGATTTCCAGGGTTTCCTCGATTTGACCTTTTATTGTGCTCGACTCCCCGGACACCAACGACTGTCAGTGGTGGCATCGAGTTCGGCTCGCGCACCCAGTTCTGACTCATCAGCCCGGGTTGAGCGGGGGGAGCGCGTGGTTGATCCTGGTGAAGCACAGCTCCTCGTTGGCGAGCGAGTTGTTCCGGCGGTTGCCGCCGCCGATCTTCCACTTGTCCTGGCAGCGGTGGTTGAACATCTGCTGCCCGCGGAAGTCCCACTGCACGATGGTGTGCTGGTTCCAGCCCGGGGCCTTCGACGGCATCGCGTAATCGCTGCCGAGCCTGCGCCAGCCGAGGTGGAAGCACTCCTTGTCGCCGTACACGACCCGGAACACGAAGTCCGAATGCTCGGCGTACCACAACGCCATGCGAAGTTCACGCCAGCACCGCGTCTTGTTGACCAGGTATTGGCCGCTCTCGAACGCGACTTCGCTCTGCCACCGGGCGGCGACCTCCGGGATGTCGAAGATCTCCCACACGTCGCGCTTGAGTTGCCAGCAAGCGTAGTCCGGCCAGAAGATCGCACCTTTCTCCAGGTACTCGGGCCAGGCGAAGACCTCGGTCACGTCGCGGCACGGCCCGCAGTCGGCGTCGAGGAACAGCACCTCCTCGAACGGCGAGTGCACCGTGGAGAAGGGCTTCAATTCCCAGCCGCACAGAATTCGGCAGGGATGCTTCTTCTCCACGTCGCGGGCATCGACGCATTCGACATCGAGCGGCTTTAGGAGCCGGCGCAGGTAGGGGTCGATCTCACCCTTGCCGAGATGCCAAAGTTGGATCGGCAGCGTGCAGCCGAAATGGCGGACCAGATTTACGCCGACCCAGACGC
>CAYRDG010000097.1:0-3241 GCA_964422915.1 uncultured Frigoriglobus sp.
CGCGGGTGTTCGGGGCGTTCTTGCACGAGATGATCGGCGACGAAGCGTTCGTCAGAACGCTCCTCGTGGAAACGGCGGTTGCCGTGGAGGTGGTGCTGTGACTCTTCTGGCCACGATTCAGAAAGGCCGCACGCCGAAGCCGCCGCGCTTGCTCGTGTACGGTACCGAGGGCATCGGGAAGAGTTCCTTCGCGGCGCAGGCCCCGCGGCCGATCTTCGTGCAAACCGAAGACGGACTCGATGAGATCGACACCGACAAGTTCCCGCTTGCGGAGGGCTACGAGGAAGTCGTCGCGTCGCTCACGGCGCTGAAGGTCGAAGACCACCCGTATGAATCGGTGGCGATTGATTCGCTCGACTGGCTCGAACGGTTGATCTGGGATCGCGTCTGCCGCGACTGCAACGTGTCGAGCATCGAGAAGGCCGATGGCGGTTACGCGAAGGGCTACACGCACGCGCTCACCTACTGGCGCGAAATCATCGATCTGCTGAACGAGCTCCGCGCCGCGAAGAACATGGTCGTGCTGCTCTTGGCACACACCAAAGTCGAGAAGTTTGAAGACCCGGAGTCGAGTCCTTACGACCGCTACTCGCCGCGTTTGCACAAGCACGCCTCCGCGCTCGTGTGCGAGTGGTGCGACGCGGTGCTGTTCGCGACGCGCAAGGTGCGGACGCAAAGTGAAGACGCGGGCTTTGGCCGCAAACGCACCATCGCGAAAGCGATCGGCAAGGACGGCGGCGAACGCATCTTGCGCGCCGTTTGCGGGCCAAGCTGCGTCGCCAAAAATCGTTACGGACTCACCGAAGAGCTGCCTCTCTCGTGGCCGGCGTTCATGAACGCGCTGGCCAATCAACCCAACCCTGAACCCAACCCAACCGAGGAGAACTTCAATGGCTGATCTGTACGGTTTTGATGCGAACAACGTGGACCCGGCCCGCGACTTCGAGCCGATCCCCGCCGGCAAGTATTTGGCGGTCATCACCGAAAGCGAATTGAAGGAGACCAAGTCTGGCTCCGGCCGCTACTTGCAGCTGACCTTCGTGATCATCGACGGGCCGCACCAGGGGCGTTTCCTATGGGCGCGTTTGAACCTCGACAACCCGAACGCCACGGCGGTGCAAATCGCGAAGGCGGAACTGAGTGCGATCTGCCGCGCCGTCGGCGTGCTGGCCCCGCACGACTCGACCGAGCTGCACGACCTGCCGCTGGTGATTCACGTGAAGTGCAAGAAGCGGCCCGACACCGGCGACATCACCAACGAGATCAAGGGCTACTCGGCCAAGGCTTCACTGACGGAATCGGCGACGCCGCCCAAGCCCGCGGCTGCGTCCGCGCCGACGCCGAACGGCAAACCCACCACACCGCCGTGGAAGCGCTGAAACGCTTCTGGTGAACCAGATCGACCGCGTTGGAGACACTGATGATTCTCGAATTGCATCCGCTGGCTCAGAAGTATCCGCCGATGGAGGCGGACGAGTTCGCGGCGTTCAAAGCGGATTTGGCCGAGCATGGCCAAAAGAATCCGATCTGGCTGTTCGAGGGCAAAGTCCTCGATGGCCGCAACCGTCTGCGGGCTTGCACCGAACTCGGCCTTGAGCCGGTGTTCGCGGAATTCGCGGGCAACGAACCCGAAGCGGCGGCGTTCGTCGATTCGCAGAACCTGCACCGCCGCCATCTCAACAAGGAATGGCGAAAGAAGCGGGTGATGGAATTGCGAGCGAAAGGCCTCAGCACTCATGTGATTGCAAAAGAAGTGGGTTGTCACCACCGCACCGTGCAAAGGGATTTGGTTTCAGTTGGCGCATATGCGCCAACTGAAACGACGACTTCTGCGGGGAAGGCGGAACGCAACGATGCAGATTCAGTTGGCGCATATGCGCCAACTGAAATCCCCAACTCAGAACCAATCCCAGTTGCAGAGAGTGCGACAACTGAACTTAGCATGCAGCCGACTCCAAAACCGCCGATTGAACCTCCGCGAGTGAAAGGCCGCGACGGGAAAAGCTATCGCGCGCAGAAGCCCGCCGCCAAGCCGAGAGCCACCGCTCCGCCAGCGAAGGCACCGCAGCCCACAGCAACCAAAGCGAAGCCCGCTCCGCAAGCGAAAGCGCAGTGGATCGAACTCGCCTCGATTCTCGGTGAACTGGCCCAGAAAGTCGAAACCCTTGTCCCAACCCCTGAGGAGAACGAAAGACCATGGGAACTCATCTCATCGCTGGAAAAAACCGCTCGATCACTGCTCCGGCAAGCCGATCGCCTTCGCCGTCGGCACCACCTGTAAACGCGCTACCGCTCTCGCTCGCCGGCGACGTCGCCGCACTCGACCCGGCCTACGAGGACCATCTGTTGGAGTCGCTCGACCAACTGAGCGTCGTGATGATGGTCGCCACGCCCGCATGGGCCGCCGAGGTACTCGAAAAGTGCAACACGCGCAACCGCAAGCTTTCCAACACCTGGAACCGATTGCGTTCGACCATCTCTCGGGGTGCTTGGAAAATCAATGGCGAGTGCGTGGTCTTCGATAGCGATGGCGTCCTCATCGACGGCCAGCACCGGCTGCATGCCATTGCCCAATCGGGCCGTGCTGTTCCCGTGTTGGTCATCTACGGTGTCGAACCAGAAGCGTTCACCACCTTCGATCAGGGGAAGAAGCGTTCCGGTTCCGATGTGCTTTCCACCGACAGTGAGTTTCGCGATCACGCGGAGACGACCTCCTCGGCGCTCGCTTGGCTCATCCGCAAGGAACAGGGGCAACTGCACTCCACCTCCAAGCCGGAGTCGGTGCCGAACGACGAGATCCTGGATCGGGTGAAACGCTATCCGGGGTTGATCGATTCAGTCCATCGTGCCCACGGGGAACTCCGCTCCCGGCTCATTCCGCCGGGGATGACTGCCTTCCTCGATTACGTCTTGCACGGCATCGACGCGGACGCCGGTCAGCAGTTCCTCAAGCGGGTCTGTGCCGGTTTCGATGTCGTCAGTGATTCGTGGGAAGCCCGGCTGCGCAAACGGCTGGAAGACCTCGCGCCGCGGCGGACGGTGATCGCGCAGCGCGACATCCTCGCGTTGGTGATCAAAGCGTTCCACGGGAGCTATCGGGGTTTGCGCGTCCCAACGGTGCTCGCGTGGAAATCGACCGATGCATTCCCCGATTTCCCCGCAGCGCAGTAGTCCGCCGATTTCTCAAGGAGAAGCCGCCATGCTCCAACAAGAAGTGGTCGTGGAACTGCCGTACCCGCCG
>CAYRDG010000098.1:0-3134 GCA_964422915.1 uncultured Frigoriglobus sp.
GTTCATCTGGCCGAACACCATCGCACAGCTCTCCAGCACGCTCTTCGCGTCGGCCGCGGCGCTGGTCTTGGTCTCCTGCATTTCGAGCCAGAGGTCGTTCCCCTCGCGTGTCCGCTCGCCGACGCCCGCGAAGACCGAGTAGCCCTTGTATACCTTCGCGATACGGTTAATGAGTTCGGTGAGAATCACCGTCTTGCCGAGGCCGGCACCACCGAACAGACCCGCCTTGCCGCCACGGGCCAGTGGCGTGAGCAGGTCGATAACTTTGATACCCGTGACGAGGACTTCCGCCTTCGGCGAGAGTTCGTCGAACTTCGGCGGCTCGCGGTGGATTGATCGCTTCTCTTGAGCCGCGACCACGCCGCCGCCGTCGATGGGCTGGCCAAGGAGGTTGAAGACACGGCCAAGAGTCTCCAGCCCGACTGGCACCGACACCGGAGCGCCTGTGTCGTGCGCGTCCATGCCGCGGACGAGGCCGTCGGTGCTGCCGAGGGCCACGCATCGCACGCGGCTGCCGCCGAGGTGCTGTTGCACTTCCCCGACGAGGTTGATTTCAACGCCACCGGCGGCCTTGTCCGAGATCTTGACTGCGTTGTAAATGGCGGGCAGGTGCCCCTCTTCAAACTCCACGTCGAACGTGGAGCCGATGATCTGCACGATCTTGCCCGTGTGCGTCGCAGTGGAAACCATCGTGTGCCTCTCAATCGGGCCGGGGGGGCCGGCCGGGTGATTCATTCCGTCCGGGGAACCAGGAAACTCAAATGGTGCTCGCAGTGCTTCAACTGCAGCGCCTCATCTCGTGATCATTGTTTCGCGACCAGACGTCTTACTTCAACGCTTCCGAGCCGGCGATCAACTCCGAAATCTCCTTCGTGATGTTCGCTTGCCGCGTACGGTTGTAGAGCCGCGTGATCTCTTTGATGAGGTCGCCCGCATTTTCGGTGGCAGCCTTCATCGCTACGCGTCGGGCGATCTGCTCGCTGACTGCAGCATCGAGGAACATCTTGAAGAGCCGTACCTTCAGTGCCGCCGGGACCAGTTCTTCCAGAATCTCCGCGGCATCCGGCAGGAAATCGTAGTTCACCCGCACACCAGATCCGGCACTCGCTTCACGGGTCTCAGGTTGCGGGGGTTTCGTCTCGGTTGCGACACTCGACAGCGGCAGGAGTGTCTCCACGACGGCCTGTTGCCGGGCCGCGTTGATGAACTTCATGTACGCGACCTGTACCTGATCGATCTGGCCGCTGGTGTAGAGGTCGATGAGTCGGCTGGCGATCACATCGACATCGGCGAAGGTCGGCTTGTCCTCGAAGTTCGTGTATTCGCGAGTCCGCGTGATTCCCTGGAACTTGAAGAACGCGATCCCACGCTTGCCAGAGACTTCCAGGTCAAACGGTGTCCCAGAGGCGGCGTATGCGCGAGTCGCCGTAACGGCTTCGCGGAGGACGCCGCCGTTATAACCGCCGCACAGCCCCCGGTTGGCAGTGATGACCAGCAGCAACGATTTCTTCACGGGCCGCGTGACCAGGAGCGGATGGCTCACGTCGCCGGCGTTCTTACTGAGGTCGGCTGCAAGCTCCGCGATCTTGCGCGTGTACGCCTCCGCTTCCTGGGCGCGCTTGAGTGCGCGCTGGAAGCGGGAAGTCGCAATCAGTTCCATCGTCTTCGTGATCTTGCGGATGTTCCGCACCGCCTTGCGGCGTTTCACGAGTACGCGAAGGTTTGCCATGAGAAGCTCTCAGCTTTCCGCGATCCGCTTTCAGACGAACGACGCCACCGATCCCGCGTGCCAGTTCTCGACCGTCTGGCTGTGACGGCTTCTACCCCTTGAATTGCGGCTGGTATTCTGCGATCGCCGCATCCAGTTGCTTGATGACCTCGTCGGTCAGTGCCTTCTCCTTCGCCAGGAGGTTTCGCACTTCCGGCTTCTGTTCCTTCATGAAGAGCAAGAACTGCTCTTCCCAGTCGCGGACCTTGCGACGGTCCACCTTGTCGAGCGCACCGGCGTTGCCGGCATAGATGATCATCACCTGATCGACCACGTTCAGGGGCTTGTACTGCCCCTGCTTGAGAATCTCGACCATCCGGTAGCCGCGGTCGAGCTGGAACTGCGTGGTCTTGTCGAGGTCGGTACCGAGTTGTGCGAAGGCTTCGAGTTCACGGAACTGAGCGAGTGCGAGCTTCAACCCACCGGCGACGCGCTTGTCCTTCATCGCCTTGATCTGCGCGTTGCCGCCGACGCGGCTCACCGAGATGCCCACGTCGACCGCAGGGAGGACGCCGGCATTCTTGAGGTCGGGCTGGAGATAGATCTGCCCGTCGGTGATGCTGATCACGTTCGTGGGGATGTAAGCCGAAACTTCGCCTTCGAGCGTCTCAATGATGGGCAGGGCCGTGAGCGAACCGCCGCTGCCAGCGATCTTCGCGATCTTGGCACCAGGGAAGCTCTTCAGGTCGTGCTTGGCCTGCTCCAGCCCACCCTTCTCGCCAGGGCCGACGTAGACCATTCCCTCATCGCCAGGCCCGCGGCGCTCGATGTGGTTCGCGGCTTTGTTCACGCCCCAGTGCGCTTCCACATTCGCATCAGGCGTGCTGCCGTCCACGATGACGTACTTCTCGGCGAGCTTCGCCGATCGTTCGAGCAAGCGCGAGTGGCAGTAGAACACGTCACCAGGGTATGCCTCACGGCCAGGCGGCCGGCGGACCAGAAGCGAGAGCTGGCGATACGCGGCGGCCTGCTTGGAGAGGTCATCGTAAACGCAGAGTGTATCTTTCCCCTGCTCGTACATGAAGTATTCGGCCATCGCCGTGCCGGCGTACGGTGCGTAATACTGGAGTGGGGCCGAGTCGGAAGCCGAGGCGACGACGACGATGGTGTAGTCCATCGCGCCGGTCTTGCGAAGCATCTCAACGACGCCGGCGACCTTCGCTTCCATCTGACCGCATGCGACGTACACGCAGATGACGTTCTCTTCCCGCTGGTTGATGATCGTGTCGAGCGCAATGGCTGTCTTGCCAGTCTTGCGGTCGCCGATGATCAACTCACGCTGGCCGCGGCCGATGGGCGTCATCGAGTCGATGGCCTTGATGCCGGTCTGAAGCGGCACCTTCACGGGCTGGCGATCCTGGATGCC
>CAYRDG010000099.1:0-2846 GCA_964422915.1 uncultured Frigoriglobus sp.
CCCCAGTAGTTCCAGCCATACGTGAACTGGGCATAACCGCCAGCCAGGAACAGCGGGTTGATGCGAATGCGCGTCAGACTGTTGTGACCGCCGCCGCGCCACTTACGCTCCTGCGACTTCGGAATGTACACCGTACGCTCGACCGCGTGGTAGTACATGCAGATGCCCGGCTGAATTCGCCGGCTGACGTTGGCACGGGTTACGACCACACCGTTGTCGTTGTAGACCTCGACCCAGTCGTTATCCTCGATACCCACCTTCTCCGCGTCCCGGTCATTGATCCACACTGGATCCATGCCACGAGACAGCATCAACATGCGGTGGTTGTCCTTGTAGGTGGAGTGAATGTTCCACTTACCATGCGGCGTGATGTAGTTCAGCACCAGCGAGCGGTCATCCACCAGGCTCTTCACGATATCGCCGGTCTTGCGCGGGTTGAGCCGCGGCTTGTAGGTCGGGATGTGCTCGCCGAAGTCGAGGTACCACTGGTGATCGAGGTACAGCGATTGCCGACCCGTCAACGTCCGCCACGGCACCAGCCGCTCGACGTTCATGCACCAGGCGGAGTAAGCACGGCCATCGTTGACCAAGCCTGTCCAGCACGGGCTCGTGAGAATCCGTCTCGGCTGACGCGTCAGGTCGTAGAACGTCGACGAGACGCTTCGGGTGGGTTCGGCCAGATCAGCGAGCGGCAGACCGATGTGTTGCTCCTCGTTCAAGAAGCCCTGATAGCTCACCTCGCCGTTCGCTTCCGGCGCGCACAACAGCACGGTGTTGCAGGCATCGAGAACGTCCTCAAGGCTCGGGTAACGCTTGCCACCCCATTCCACGCACCGCATGTGCCTTGGATCCGGCATCGGCATGACCGGATTCTCGAGCATCTGGTCGTACTGCTTCCTGATCGGAATTTGCACGCCGACCGCAGAGACACCATCCTCCCGCGCCTTGGGACCGAACGAGATGAACTTGTTGTACAAGTTCGCGTAGTCACGCTCGACCACCCGCACGTGCGGGAAGGACTTGCCCGGCACCGGTTTGCACTCGCCCTCGGCCCAGTCCAGGATCTCCGGCTGGGACATCTCGTCGGGAGTGTCGTGCATCAGCGGCTGAAGAACCACGTCACGCACCGGCTTGGAGAACGCCAGCGGCGCCATTTCGCTGACCTTCTTGGCGATCAGCTTGAAGATCTCCCAGTCGGTCTTCGATTCCCACACCGGCGGAACCGCCTGCCCCAGCACGTGCAGGAACGAGTGCAGGTCCGTCGTGTTCAGGTCGTTCTTCTCGTACCAGAACGCCGTCGGCAGGATGATGTCGGAGTATAGCCCCGTCGTGTTCATCCGGAAGTTGATGTCGACAACCAGGTCATACTTTCCGCGCGGAGCGGTCTCGTGATACTTGACGCTCGTCGACTTGCCCTTCGCACGATCTTCCGCGACCACGTTGTCATGCGCACCGAGATAGTGACGCAGGAAGAACTCGTGCCCCTTGGCGCTCGACTGGATCGCGTTGCCGCGCCAGATGAACCACACCCTCGGCCAGTTTTCCTCGGCGTCGGGATCGTCGATCGCGAAGTTTACCTTCTTGCTGGCGAGCTGATCGACAACGTGGGTCACGATGTCATCAGTGGACTTGGCGCCGGCGCGCTCCGCTTCAGACGCAAGCTCGATCGGATTGCGGTTGAAGTGCGGGGTGAACGGCATCCAGCCCGAGCGCACCGCCTTCGCCTGGAGGTCGATCGCGTGACCCTTGGCCCAGCGCGGGTTCGGCGCCGTCAGGCCGTACTCGGTGAACTCCTGCTCGTAACGCCACTGGCAGCTATGGGCATAGTGCCAGGTCGACGACTGCACGACCCGCGGCGGCTTGGTCCAGTCGAGAGCCATCGCAATCGTGTTCCACGGTGCAACAGGCGCAAGCTTTTCCTGGCCGACGTAGTGGTTGATGCCGCCGCCGTTGACGCCGCAGCAGCCGCACAGGATCAGGGCAACCGTCGCCGAGCGGTAGCAGAGGTTATTGTAGTAGAAGTGGTTGGCGCTGGCGCCCACGATTACCATGGACTTGCCGTTGGTGAGTTCCGCGTTGGTCGCAAACTCACGCGCAAACCGGATCGCAGTTTCACGGCCGATACCGGTGTGACGCTCCTGCCAGGCCGGCGTGTAAGGCGCATCCTCGTCGTCGTAGCTGGTCGCAAACGAGCCTTCCAGCCCGCGGCTGTGACCGAACTGCGACATCATGATGTCGAAGCCGGTGGCAACCAGCACTTCGCCCTTGTTCGTCGCGATCCGCTTCACCGGAACGCCGCGCGAAACAACACGACCGTTCGCGAAGTCGTCGAAGCCGACCTGAACCACTCCGTCAGATTTATCGATGAAGCTCAGCACCGGATCGATCGGGCTGTTGTCCAGCGTATCCTCCGCCGACAGATTCCACTTGCCGTGCGTGGATCCCCAGCGATCGCCGACCTGACCCTTGAACGCCCGCGGCTCGCCGCTCTTCTCGTCGACGACGAGCATCTTCCAGTCGCCGTTCTCGACGTCCTGATAACGCGCAACGCGCTTGGCACGCAGCAAGCGTCCGGTCTTGTAGGTATTCCCGTTGGGCTCCAGCTCGACCAGGAACGGAAGGTCGGTGTAGCGCTTGACGTAATCGATGAAGTACGGGACCTGGCGGTCGATGTAGTACTCCTTGAGGATGACGTGGTTGGCCGCCATCCACAGCGCCGTGTCCTGCCCCGCCTGGACCGGTATCCATTCGTCGCAGTACTTGGCGACCATGCTGAAGTCCGGCGACAGAACCACGAACTTGGTTCCCTCGGTGCGCGCTTCGGAGATGAAGTGCACGTCCGGGGT
>CAYRDG010000100.1:0-2827 GCA_964422915.1 uncultured Frigoriglobus sp.
GCGCGATCATCAAGGTCGCCGGCATTACCGGCCGCATTCGCGGGATGAAGTACAAACGCGCCGATGGCAAGACCGTGCGGCCCGCGCTGGTGGTTTTAGACGATCCGCAAACCGACGAGAGCGCGCGCAGCCTCAGCCAGTGCGTCACGCGTGAGAGCATCCTCGCCGGTGCGGTGCTGGGGCTGGCCGGCCCCGGCAAGAAGATCAGCGGCATCATGCCCTGCACCGTGATTCGCCCCGGCGACATGGCCGACACCATCCTCTCGCGGGACAAGCACCCGGAGTGGAACGGCGAACGCACCAAGATGGTCTACTCGTTTCCGACCGACGAGGCGTTATGGAAGAGGTACGCGGAGATTCGCGCCGAGAGTTTGCGTGAAGGGCGCGAAGGCGTCGAGGCGACTGAGTTCTACCAACTGAATCGTGAAGCGATGGACGCCGGTTCGCGGGTGGCGTGGCCGGCGCGGTTCAACCACGACGAACTGTCCGGTATTCAGCACGCGATGAACCTGCGGCTTCAGGACGAGGCCGCGTTCTTCGCCGAATACCAGAACGAGCCGCTCTTGGAGGAAGTCGCCGGCGACGACGAACTGACCGCTGACCAGATCGCCGCCAAGTTCAACCGGCGCGGTCGGGGCGAAGTGCCGCTGGCGTGCGGTCGCCTCACGGCGTTCATCGACGTGCAGGGGAGCCTGCTCTTCTGGGTCGTGTGCGGGTGGGAGGACGATTTCACCGGCGATGTTCTCGATTACGGCGCGTGGCCCGACCAGCACCGACCGTACTTCACACTCCGTGAGGCCAACCCGACACTGGCCGTGGCCACCGGTGCGGCGGGCTTGGAAGGGTCGGTTTATCAGGGTTTGGAGCGCCTCACCGCCGCGATTCTCAACCGCGACTGGGTGCGCGACGACGGCGCGGTGCTGCGCGTGGAACGCTGTTTAATCGACGCCAACTGGGGCACTTGCACCGATGTCGTGTATCAATTCTGCCGCGAGTCGGCGCACGCCTCGGTCGTGATGCCGTCGCACGGGCGTTTCGTGGGTGCTTCTTCGCAACCGTTCAGCGAGTACAAGAAGCGGCCCGGCGACCGCGTCGGCCACCACTGGCGCATCCCCAACGTGCAAGGCAAACGCGCCGTGCGGCACGTTCTGTTCGACACCAACTTCTGGAAATCGTTCGTGCAGGCCCGGCTCGCGGTGTTGCTCGGCGACCGGGGTTGCCTGTCGCTCTTTGGGGATCATGCCGAAACGCACCGGCTCTTCGCCGATCATCTCACCGCCGAGTACCGCATCAAAACCGAAGGCCGTGGCCGCACGGTGGACGAGTGGAAAATCCGGCCCGAACGCGGCGACAACCACTGGCTCGACGGCGTCGTCGGCTGCGCTGTCGCGGCGTCGATGCAAGGGTGCGCGCTGCCGAACGCGAACGTCGCACCCGTTGCGAAACGCGGACGGGTCAGCTTCGCGGAACTTCAGAAAGCCAAACGGCGCTAACTCCTGTCGCGCGCCGGAGTTGTTCTCACGCCGCCCACATCTCAGCCGAACTATTTGGGAAAATCTCCTCTCGGATGGTGCACATATTTTTGGTCGCTCCGGTAGGTCCCTTAATAGGGGGACTGTTTTCCGCACAACCGGAGTCGCGGATGTCCGACGAACTCGACGACACCATCGAAGAGAACGCCAAGGGACCGGCGAAGGCCTCCGGCGACGCCGGTTCCGTTGAGCAACACCCGCTGACCGAGCAGATCGAAGCCGACAAGTACCTCGAAGCGAAGAAGGCTGTCAAACAACCGAAGCGGGGATTGAGGTTCAACCGACTCATTCCTCCATCGAGCGAGTGACCCCGCGAATCGACACGCGGCGGCGGTCGTACTCACGAACGGAATTGTTCACTGGTCGGGTTTGGCAAGGCAAGCTCTGGCGTGATCCGGCCCGGCGGGGCCCGGCGGGGTGTTCTCTCTAGAGGATCGGTTCGTGCTCCAGTGGCTCGCCAACATCTGGAAACCCCAGCGCGCCGCGCGTCCGCTGCGGGTCGTTCGCGCTCGCTACGATGCCGCGTCAACCAACGACGACAACCGGCGTCATTGGGCCAACGCCGACGGCCTTTCCGCGAACGCCGCGAACAGTCCGCGCGTGCGGCAAACGCTCCGCAGCCGCGCCCGCTACGAGGTGGCGAACAACTGTTACGCGAAAGGGATCGTGCTGACCATCGCCAACGGCGTCGTCGGGACCGGCCCGCGTTTGCAGATGCTCACCGACGACCCGGATGCGAATCGCCGCATCGAGCGGTCGTTCACGCGGTGGGCGGTGGCGATTCAACTCGCCGAAAAACTCCGCACCATGCGGATGGCGCGCTCCACCGATGGCGAAGCGTTCGCCATGCTGATTCTCAACCGGAAGGTTCGGCACTCGGTGCAGTTGGATTTGAAATTGATCGAAGCCGAACAGGTGACTTCCACCGACACGGATGTCGATGGCATTGTCCTCGACACGGTGGGCAACCCGGTCGAATACCGCGTGCTGAAACAGCACCCCGGCGACGGCTTCACGTTCGGCAGCCCGGAAACGCTCCGCATCCCGGCGGATTCGATGCTGCACTGGTTCCGCGTCGAACGCCCCGGTCAGGCCCGCGGCATTCCGAGCCTGACTCCGGCGCTGCCCCTGTTCGCGCAACTGCGGCGCTTCACGCTCGCGGTGCTGGCCGCCGCTGAGACCGCCGCCGACTTCGCGGGCATCCTCTACACCGACGCGCCGGCCAGCGGCGAAGCCGACGCCGCCGAGCCGTTCGAGCCGATCGAGTTGGAGAAGCGGGCGCTCGTCACCATGCC
>CAYRDG010000101.1:0-2759 GCA_964422915.1 uncultured Frigoriglobus sp.
AGTGACTCGGGCCAGCCCCCGCGGGGCTTCGGGCAGCGGTTCCAGTTCGCGGGTCGCGACCACCGCGACCCAGCAGGACAGTCAGTTACCTCGCGGGTGGAAGAAGCTCAAGCGGAATCGGCAGAACATTTCGCCAATTCTTCGCGGCACCCGTGACGTGCCGCTTGGCCACGATCCGGCAGGTGAAGACCATCGTCGCCCGCGCGGCCCGCCGTGCGCCCGTGTCGCGTACTTCAGCTTATCTCTTCTTTCTGACGATTGACTGCTCTGCGGCTTTGGGCGTAAGATGCGCGCAGTCGCGGTTGGTGTTCAAGACGTTCTTCAGGAGCCAGACCATGGACCCGAAGCCAGTCAAGCACAGCCGGCCGCCCGCCTATCCCACGCGACGTGACGTGCTCGCGGGCGCGGCGTCGTTTGCCCTGGTCAACGTGACCGGCGGCAGCGTTCTCTCGGCAGAAGCTCACGCGGGAGGAACCTTCGTCGCGCCGATCTTCCAGCACGGCGGGGGCATTGGCGCCACGGGTTGCGTGGTCGTCAGCCCGCCCGTGTTTCTCTCCGAAGAGGAAGCACTGCAAGTCGTGAAGGAGGAGTTAGCGAAACACGGAGTTCAACTCACATCCGCCCCCGTCCTGCAGGACCTGACAATCGCGCCGCGCCGCACGCAGCAGGTCGAGGATGATAAGACGAGCCGAAAAATCGTCCAAGACGAAGAGCATGCCGCGCCGCTGTGCCTAACGGGAATGGATGAGAAGAGATCGATTGCGATCAAGTTGATCTGCCGGAAGAACTACGAAAGGCTCGGCGGTGTCGGTTCCCACTGTGTCGACGTAGTGTACCGCGACCCGAACAAGAGCGGAGCCATCATGTCTTCGGTCAGCGACTTCGACTTCAGCGATGCTGCGCAATACGTCGCGACAGAGATTCGCCAGAAGGCGCGCCAGCGGTTGTACGTGGGCGTTTTCTATGACCCCGTGTCGCGCCCATTCGTGTGGCGGAAAGTACCGCCGAGCAAAGAGAAGCGCTGGAAGACCAACGCATACTCACAATCGGAGGAGAAGGAGGCCGAGGATAATGCCGCAGCCGAATCCAAGAGGCTCCTCCGCCAACAGGCGCAGGACTTCGCCGCTTGGCTGAAGCAGCAGGGAGCGATCTGAGCGATGCACCTCACCCTGCACCTCACTCGCGCCTGCAATCTGCGGTGTTCCTACTGCTATGCGCCGCCGCTGGCGGGCGAGGACATGACCACGGAAACCGCCCGGCGGGCATTGGCGTTCGGCGCGCGGCACAATAGCGCCTCGTGCGGCATCGTGTTGTTTGGCGGAGAGCCGCTGTTGCGCAAGCCGCTCATCCGTCAGATCATTGCCGAGGCGCAGGCCATGCAGCAGGCCGGACAAGGGCGATTCCACTTCAAAATGACCACCAACGGGCTGCTACTGGACGAAGAGTTCCTCGAATTCGCCGTGGCCAGCGATTTGTTGATCGCCATGAGCCTGGACGGCGTGCGCGAGGCCCACGACCGCCACCGCCGCATGCCGGACGGTTCGCCCAGTTTCGATCGCTTGCTGCCCAAGCTGCGAATGCTGCTCGCGGCGCGGCCCTATGCCAGCGTGCTGATGGTGGTCAACCCGGACACCGCAGCGTTGTTGACCGAGTCGGTCTCGTTCCTGCTCGACGAAGGGTGCCGCTATTTGATCGTGTCGCTCAACTACGCGGGGCCGTGGGGCGAGGCGGAGTTGGAGGAACTCGCTCGGCAGTACGAGCGGCTAGGCGACCTTTACATCGAGTGGACACGGCAGGGGCGGAAGTTCTACCTCAGCCCCATCGAGGTGAATCTCTCTTCGCACATCCAGGGCGAGGATGTCTGCAAGGAGCACTGCGAGCTGGGCATCCGGCAGATCTCCGTCGACCCGCGGGGGTTCCTTTTCCCCTGCGTCCAGTTCACAACCGCCGGGCCGGAGAGCCCCTGGTGCATCGGCGACGTCTTTTCGGGCATCGACCTGGGAAAGCGAGACCGGCTTCGCGACGAGTCGCAGGGCGAGAAGGAGCCGTGCCAGCAGTGCTCGATCCGACATCGCTGCCACAATACCTGCGGCTGTCTGAATTGGCAGACTACCGGAAGCGTCGCTTGCGTTTCCCCGGTGCTCTGCCGCTATGAACAGATGCTGGTCCCCATCGCCGATCGGATCGGCGAGACGCTCTATTACGAACAGAACTTGCTCTTCCTCAACAAACACTACAACCCGACCTATCCGCTGCTGTCATTGATTGAGGATCAGCACATCTTGGACGGGGAGGGCCGAGCAGAACGGCTGGCCGACGAGAGGGCGGCGGTCGGTGAGAGAGAGTAGAGTAGGTCATCATCGCCCACGTGGCCCGATCCTGGACGGCACGGCCTGGCGTCGCGATGTGGGCACGGGGGCCGAGGTAGCCGGCCACGATCCGGCAGGTGATGGCCGCAATTCCCGCCCACGTGGCCCAGCGTTCGCCCGTGTCGCGTTCCCGGGCGGAACTCGCGTCCCTTGTCCCAACTGGCTCCGGCGTCGCGACGTGGGCACGAGGCGATGGTAGTGACGATCGCGACCGACGTGCGTAGCCGCCTGGCCGCGATCCGGCAGGTGATGGCCAAGCCGCCCACGTGCCCCTGGCAGCGGCCCGGCGTCGCGACGTGGGCATGAGGCGTGGCCCGCCCGGCTGCGATCCGGTCACTGGTACATTTGGAAGGGTCCACGCAGATCCAGACGCTGAACCTGACTCACACC
>CAYRDG010000102.1:0-2703 GCA_964422915.1 uncultured Frigoriglobus sp.
ACAGCAGCACGGTTCAACCACGTCAGGAGGGAAGCCCGCGTGCACTTCGATCATTCGACCCGACATTTTCCCGGCGAACGGCGCCAGGCCTTCTCGCGATGCAACTCGCGTCACGTCTCGCGCAATGCCGCCGAGCGGGAATTCGGAGGCCTGCGCATCGAGTTCGAGGTCGCCCGATTCGAACGCCAGGACAGCATGGGGCACCGCTTCGACATCGACGATGCCGACGGTCCCGACGCCGCCCCGCTCATGCAGCGACCCGCACGGCGTCCGTGGTCGGGTGGCAGCGAGGAACCGCGATGACGACTCCCGACGACCTGCAACGAGTTGCGATCCGGCGTTACGCCACCGGCAAGTATTATCTCTATGCCGATACGGCAACCGAACATGCCGCCCTGGTGGAACGGGCGCTGGCCAAGGCCGGGAAGGTCTGCATCTGCTTCGAAGCGGACATCTTCCGCGCTGAACTTCGAGGTGCCGGCGTGCTTGATTCAACCATCGAGTCGTATCTCGATACCGTCTCGATCATCGACGACGTGTTCGGCAGGTCCGACGGCCCCGGTTAGCGGTGCCGACTGGCGGGTGCTGGAACAGGCCACCTTCGTCTTTGGCAGCCGCGTCTAACCAGGAGTTCGAGCACCAAGGGCGCATCAGCGCCGCATCCACCCTTCGATGCGGCGATCGATCCATCCAGTCCACCGCATCGGCGCGGCAGGAACGTCAGGCAATGGCGCTTGCATGCGCCTTGGCGGCTTGTCCGGATTCGGCATCGCTTCCTGTATTGCAGGACCAGACCTTCCGGCAACAGGAACTACCGATGCGTTCGATCCGACTTCACGCCCTTGCCCTCATGCTGTCCCTCACCGCCTTGCCCATCGCAGCGCAGGCTCGCGTCTTCGTCCGTGCCGGCGCTCCCGACGGCGGCGACGGTTCGTCGTGGGCGAATGCCCACGCGCGGCTGGAAACCGCGCTGTCCGCCCACCCCGGCGAGGAAATCTGGGTGGCGCACGGGCGTTACACGCCGCCGCCGAACCCCGACCCCAACCTCACTCCGTCCGAGCAACGGCGCAAGACGAGCTTCCTGATCCCTCCCGGCACACGCATCTACGGCGGCTTCGCCGGCAGCGAGAGCACGCTCGAACAACGTGACGTGCGCGCCAATTCGACCGTGCTCAGCGGCGACATGCAGGCCGACGACGGCAACCGCGATGCGCGCGGCGTCACGCCCACGCCGGACGACATCGCGGGCGACAACGCGCGCCACGTCGTGCGCTTCGATGCGACGATCTGGAACGCAGGCAACGGCGCCGACATCGGCCCCGACACCGTGCTGGACGGTTTCGTCATCAGCGGCGGGTTCGCCAGCGAGGACCTGTACGAGGCCGGCGGCGGCGGCGCCGTGTGCATCGCCGGGTACGAAAGCGGATCGATCGGACGCTGCAGCCCGACCCTTCGTCATCTGGAGTTCGTCGGCAACCTCGCCGGCGACGGCACCGGCACCGGCGGCGGCGGCGCGTTCGCGGTCTATTCCGGCGGTGCACCGGCGGCACCGGACGTGCAGAACGTGGTGTTCCGCAACAACCGCTCCACCAGCGATGGCGGCGCGGTGAAAGCGAGCAGCTACTGGACCGTACTGGCACCCCGTTTCACGGACGTCGAGTTCCGCGACAACGAGGCGGTCTCCGGTGGCGCCCTGGCACTGACCGACTTCTTCGACGCGACCGTCGATCGCGCGCTGTTCTCCGGCAATCACGCCCGTCGCAATCTTCCGGAAGACACCGACTCCTTCAGCAACGGTGGCGCGCTGTACATCAACGGCGGCTTCGTATACGAGGACTCGTTCGCGCGCCTGCGCGTGAGCAACGCGGTATTCGTCGGCAACGAAGCGGAGAACCTGGGCGGCGCGGTCATGAACGTCTCCAACGGCGCGGCGACCCGCGTGGAGCTGGTCAACAGCAGCTTCTCGGGCAACCGTGCGCGCCTCGGCGGCGTTCTGTTCGTGCCGGACGTCGACGGACCCGTCACGCAGATCCTCGACAGCATCCTGTGGGGCAATGTCGCCACCCAGCCACCCGCGGATTTCGATGCGTTCGCGCAGGGCGCCGGCAACAACATCTACGGCGACTACAGCGAAGCCACGAGTCGCGTCGAAATCGGTCATTCGCTGCTGCAGAACGGCCTGACCGCGCCCGGCGTCGTCTACTACCAGGGCTACGAGGCGTTTCCGTCGAATCGGCTCGTGAACCTCGGCGGGCTGTCGAGCGCGGACCCGCGCTTCTTCGACGCGGCGCTGCGCCTGCGCAACGATTCGCCGGCCATCGATGCGGGCAACGACGCCTACAACCTGACCACCTCCGACCGCGACGGGAACGCACGGGTCTGGGGTGCGCACGTCGACATGGGCGCCTACGAGTTCGGGAGCAACCGCTGTTCCAACACCTCCGACGGCGTGTTCTGCGACGGCTTCGAGGACTGAGGCCGCACGGAGCCCCGCGGTCCACCCGGCCGCGGGGACGCACGGCGCATGAAGGGCCACCGGGAGCCCGTCGTCCGCTCGTTGCTGCCATGGTTCGAGGTCGCCGGATCCGCGCTTTCGCGCGGATGACGGGGCCCCCGCGGCTTGTCAGCTGGCGTCGTCCGCGGCAGCGCCGCGTATAGGAAGTTCAAACGCCCTTTTCGGGCAGTCTGCTGGGTAGGCGGCGG
>CAYRDG010000103.1:0-2676 GCA_964422915.1 uncultured Frigoriglobus sp.
GGGAGGCCTACTGGAACCTGGCTGCCTGACCCCAAGAGATTCTGGTTACACCCCAGCATCTCAAGCCTGCCCGACGCGGGATGCTGTCCCGACTTCGCGCCATTACAATGGCTTGATGAAACTCGTGTATCGAACCGCAATCATCGTGACGCCGCGTGAACCGTTCTTTGACTGGGCACGAGGAATCGATGCCGACGCCAACGAAGCCGTCGATCGGCTCTCACCCGATGAGTTCTCTTCGGTATTCCTGATCGAGCAAGCCGAAGACCTTGATCCCGATCAGGTGATCCGACAGCACTTCGCGACGATCTTCGCGGAACAACTGAATCACTGGCATCGCGATGAAGCCAAATGGCCCAAGCGTCGGAATCGAACCGAATCGCTGTTTCGGGAATGGTTCGAGGTCCGGTTCATCGAGTCGATCTGGGATTTGGTCCGCGGGCCGATCGAACCCGATGAGTAGAGCGAGTTAGGAACGCGTGATCGTGAAACCACACAGTGCGCACGTCTGTTGCTGCTGGCCTTCGGACCACGGTGCGAGGACCGCCGAGCAGCGTGAACACGAAAACGGCGGCGTGTTGTCGGCGGCGGGCAACGACGAGGGCCGCGCGAACGCTATCGGAATCGTGGGCGCGGCGCGGGACGCTGTCGGCTTGGGTTCGGTTGTGGCCGGTACGAACCGTGGCTTCGGTTTCGACCTCGACGCTCTCGGTGCGAGTAAATCGACATGGACGCGGAGTTCTTGGGGATTAAAACGCAGTCGCGCAGGCACACCTTCGGCGTTGTGGAATTCCGCCACCTGATGGAGATTGAGTTGGGCGATGAGATCAGGCAATTGGTCCAGCGAAAAGCCCAGCGACGACAATGCCCTATCGACATGAATCACCATCCGCCGAACTTTCGCGTCGTAGGTACCGTTGCCGTGATCGAAGAGTTGGAAGAGAAAGCCGCCGTGGCTGTTGAGGAAAATGCCGGCGTGCCCCGCGAAGCGTTTCCACTGGCCGGCCACCGAACCCGCGAGTTTCTCCAGTTCGTCTTTATCCAGTTGATTTTCAAATTTCGACGCCAGTAACCGCCGGGCGATCTTGTGGTAATCCAGTGGGGCGTTCTTGAGTTGATCCACCTTCACCAACGGCTGCACTCCGCAA
This sequence comes from uncultured Frigoriglobus sp., assembly GCA_964422915.1. Classification (GTDB taxonomy): domain Bacteria; phylum Planctomycetota; class Planctomycetia; order Gemmatales; family Gemmataceae; genus Gemmata. The sequence continues at coordinate 1,149 of CAYRDG010000103.1, forward strand.
CTGCGTTTGGCCGGGTCGATCCAGAAACGCAACGGCACACCGGCGCGGTTGGTGATTTCGGCGCCTTGGCCGCGATTCAACTGCTCGTGGAGATCGTCGAGGTCGATAGTGTCGGGGTCGATATCCCAGTCCTCAATCATGGCGTGCAACCAGCCGACTTGCCCCTGTTGGGGAGCCATCTTGAGTTTGCCCAGTGGTGTGCGAATCAGTTTGCAATAGATCTGGTGATCCTCGACCAAGAGAGTCGCATTGCCGTCGTAAGTGACCCACTGACGCACCAGTGCGGTCACGAAGTCCGCGTGTTTTTGCTCATCCGGGAGGTCTTCGCCTTGGGCGGCTTGCTGAACCAGTTGTTCCGCGAGTTCACGCAACTCCCGCGAGTTGAATTTGCGTTTGGCCACGGTCTCACCTGTAGGCTTTGGCGGGCGAATCCATCATGTTCGCCCGCGAACGTTCCCGCAAGTCTCTCTGCCAATATCACGGGATCAGTCGGCTCATGCCGCGCTACCGCGAACCAGATTGAGCCTCGTGAGCCGTCGCGGCGCGTTCCACGGCCCGAGTTCAGCCAGCGTCAGCCATCTCACCGAACAAGACAGTCTGCTTATCGAGTCTCTCAAATGTCTCCAATTGTACACGAACCACCTGAAGCTGTTTACCCATCAGCTCAGGAGGTTTTCTCACCAAGACGGCACTTGCCACGACCCGCGAACGAACGACCAGCACATCACGGGTTAGCGCTAGCCACGCGTCTGTTCGACAGTTAAGCTATCCCGTAATCACCGACCACAACTGCGTAGGTCGCCCCATGAATTCTGATCCGCTCATCTCCCCCTCACCCAACGGACACACGCCGCACACGCCCGGCGTGCCGCCTCATTTGGCTTGGCTGTTCGCGAAGGTCGGTGCGGGACAGAACAGTAATACCGAACTGTTTGAACTCTTCGCCACCATCGCACACACCGCGGGCCGGAACGACCTCCACGACGAGTTCCGTCGCCGTATGAGTGAATCACCGGCGCCTCCAAGCGCCGGGCCAGAACCGCCCCCAGAAGCGATCCGATGCCATCGCGAAGGGTGCCGCCTTGTTACCGAAGGGCAGTTGTCCGAGGGGGAAGTATTATTCCGCCAAGCCATCCGCCTCCACCCGACTTTCACCGAAGCGCACGCTGACTTGGGCGTGTCGTTGGCCCGGCGCGGTCAACTGGCCGACGCCGAAGCCGCGTTCCGGCTGGCCATTCGCTTCGGACCCGCCCGTGTGGTTACCTACATCAACCTGACGACGTGCCTCCTTCAACAAGGGCGACACCCCGAGGCCGAGGAGTGGGCGCGGCAAGCAATCCACCTCGACGCGACCGGTGCCGAATCGCACCGTCTGCTCGGCTGCGCCCTTGATGCCCGTGGACGGGTTGGGGCGGCCGAAGCCGCGTTCCGCGAAGCCATCCGACTCGACCCCCGTGCGGCCGAAGCGCACTACTGTTACGGTTCAGTCGGAAATGGAAAGTCCCGGTGGGGGCGTATTGTAATCCCC
>CAYRDG010000104.1:0-2485 GCA_964422915.1 uncultured Frigoriglobus sp.
ACCACGTCGCCGGCCGCGACATCCGCCGCCGGGGTGTAGTCGATGGTGTGCCCTTCCTGAACGAAATTCGCAATCGCCATGAATTAGTCTCCTGGGGTTGGTTCGATGATTACGCCGCGCCTTTCGACTTGATCCCGGCGAGCGGTTCCCACTGATCGACGCCGTAATCGAGGTAGCCGCGGAACTGAATGCCGAGCTTGTTGAAATCGCTGTCGGTCGCTTCAATCGTCGGCGTGTCCACGCCATCCAGGAAGCTGACCACTATCGCCGGTTCATCGCTGGGATCGCGGAGCAAGTACCACGCGGTCGTTGAGTTGCCCGTGATCGCCGTGTTGGAGAGCCAGTTGCTCACGACCGGGCGATACTTGCTCGCGTAGATGTTGGCGTTGCCGACGGTGTCCTTCGTGGAGGCTCCACCGGTGTTCACGTTCGTGCTTTGGTAAAGCCGCAGCGCGGGCGCTTCCAATTCCGGCGGAATCAGCAGAATGGTCGGATTCCCATCGAGGCGTTTGCCGTCGGCGGTTTCCATTTTGCGGAACGCGGTGATTCCCTTTTGCAAACCGGCCCCGGTGTCATCGAGAACCGAATCGGCCCCGGTGATGTAGTTCTTGTTCCCAGCGGAGAAGAGCGAACTGTTCGCCATGAAGACTGTCCAGAACGTCTCGTTGAGCGACTGATACGCCCCATCGCCGAGTTGCTTGCGGAGGTCGTCGAACGCGCCCAAGTCGTCGTTGATGATCGTCCGGCGGTCGAGGTTGAACATCCTGGCGTAAGACTTCACCTGCCGGGTGTAAGTCTGCTCGCCGAGCTTGCCGTGCTTGATCTCGCCGTCGGGTCCGAGTTCCTCGTAAGCGAGTTGGCCGAGCAACCGATGGCTCGTCACCGGCTTGAAATCGCTGACCGATCGCACGACAGCGATTTCTTTCCACGTTTGTTGCTTCTCGGAGTACGACGAGAGCAGTTCCTTGTTGATGAGATTCGAGAGGATGTTGGGGAGCGAGAGCGTACTGGTGCCCGCCGCGTGAATCGACAGCGGCAACTCCCAGGCGTACTTCATCGCCGCGTTGAGCGTGTCGAGGTCGAGCGACATCGGGCCGGTGTAGCCGTTGGCCCTCGCCGCTACCGCGATGCAATCGCGGAGTTTGAAGCGGCGGCCATACTGTCGCTGTGCTTCCCGCACCAACTCGGCGGGGTATTTGCTTTCCACGCGTCGGGGAATGGCGAGCGCCGCTTCGAGCATTTGTTCCGGCGGGAAGCGGTCGGACGCGCCGGCGGCGATGGCCGGCGGCGTCGGGCGATCCAGACGTTTCTTTTCCAGCATGGCTTTGTTCTCGTCCCATTGATCTCGGATCGCTTCCACGACCGTATTGGGATGCGTACCGGCGAAGATGCGATGGATGGCTGCGATGCGTTGGGCTTCCAAAAGGGCCGCGTCGCGGATGGCGTGAACGGGATCGACTTCCGGTGCAGCGGCCGCGACGGGCGTGCCGGTTTCATTCATGGTGTTCACCTCGGCTTGAGATTGGGCCGCGACGCGGGCGCGGGTGTTGCTGTCCGCGCCGCGGTCAACGAAGCTGATTTCGCCGAGCGCCGATTTGCGAACGATGTACACCGGGCCGGGGAACTCTTGGCCGTTGGCGCTGGCCACTTGGCCTTCCTTGACGAACTCGTACTGCTCGACGCTCGCGCCGATGCTCGCCTGCCACGGGTACCCGTTCTTCGAGGAAGCGACGATTTCGCGGGCTTCGCTGGTGTCGCGGGAAACGACCCCCTCCGCGATGAGTTGCCCCTGTTCGAGCCGCACGGAATCGGCGTGCCCGACGCCGGTTTTGCCATCGTGGGCGAAGCGGATCGGCAAGTTTTCCGACGGGTACGCCAAACCCGCCAGATCGACAACGACCGGGAATTTCCAGCCGCTCAAGCGCATCGAGCCACCGGTGTAAGCGAGCATTTGGAAACGCGGCAGTTTCGGAGCATCCCCACTGGCCTCGGCAGCGAGCAGTTCCAACGGAGCCGTCAGATTGAATTCAGTCGGCGGCTTGTGCGGCATCGTCTTCCTCCTCGGTGGTTTCGGGTTGAGCGGACTGTTCCGAGATCAGCCCCAATTCCTTCATGAGCGCCGCTTCTTTCGCCCGCTGGCGCAGAGCGTCTTCCCAATCCCGCCCTTGCCGGGCGTACTCGACCGCGAGCGTGGTCGTGTGGTTGGCCAGGCGCGTGGCTTGGGCCGAGGCTTCCTTGGCCGGATCGACATGCTCCATCCCGTCCCACATCCACGCATGGTCGAGGTCGATGAACGGCCCCAGGCCGTCGGGCAAGAGGCCGGGGACGTGCATCGCTTCGTCAAGCCACGCGGCGAGCAAGCGATCCAGCACGACCGTTTCGAGTTGCGACTGCTCGATGCGGATCGCCTTGCCGTAGGTCTGATGATCGAGCCGACCGGATGCGTAGTTGTAACTGGCGCTATTCCCATATGCGACGTTGAAGG
>CAYRDG010000105.1:0-2342 GCA_964422915.1 uncultured Frigoriglobus sp.
GACCGATGCGCGCCGCCGCGCCCAGAAGATCGGATACGAACCACGCCAGAACGGGAGGAAACCCGATTGGTATCGGGCGAATCTCAGGGCGACAGAATCTCAGGGCGCCGTGGGTAACAGACGGACCGCACGATTATACAATACGGTTCTAGTGGTGGCTCGTTCGCACGATTTCACAGGAGACACAACGCAATGAAAGCACACAACGATCAACTGGGCCGGCGGGAATTCCTAACCAGGGCCACGCAGGCCACCGTGACGATGGCGGCTTCCACCAGCCTCGGCTCCGTGCTCGCACCGCTCGTGGCCCGCGCCGGCGAGGCCGGCCCTTCCCGCACCTCCCGGATCTCGTACTACTGCAACGGCGAGATCCATGTCAACGAGATCGGCCAACCCGAAGGGAAACCGCTGACCTCGCCACCCGTCCGGGGACAGGAAGACTTCAAGCCGTCATGGTCGAAGACCGGCGACATGCTGGTCTGTTTTCGCAGGCTCAAGAACGATCCTGTCACCGCCAACTGGAAGACCGCGATCTTCATCATCAACGCGGACGGCACCGGCTTTCACACGTTGAGCGATGGCACGCACACGGATTTCAATCCGACGTGGACGCGCGACGGCAAGAACACGCCGATCTGGAACCGCAGGAACGACAAGACCGGCGGCTATATTGTGATGCAGGGCAAGATCGGTGGCCAACCCGGCGAAGAAGTCGCGATCACCGATGAGCGGTTTCATAATTGGGCGCACTCCTGCCTCACGGGCGGCCGGATTCTCGTGAGTTCCCGGCGCCCGGCACAGGGCTACGGCGTCTTCCTGCTGACCCGCAAGGAAGGGGACAAGCCTTTCTATGAACAGGTTCAATGCGCGTTGGTGCCGCAGGGCGAGTTGCACCGGGCCAGCATCTCGCCCAGCGAGAAGAAGATCTGCTTCGAGTACCTGAAGGGACACCAATTCCAGGAACCCGGCCACACCCTCTACATCGCCGACTTCGACGCGCAGCAGCGCACAATCACCAACCCCAAGGCGTTCGCCAACGCGGATGGCAAGCCCATCTGGTTCGCGTATCCTCGTTGGATCAATGGCGAGTCGGCGGTGATTTATCACTCCACCCAAACCGGCAAGGGCCAGCTTTACGTTTATCAACTCGAAGACGGCTCGACCAAGCGCGTCTCCACCAATCCGAAAGCCGACTACCGGTATCCGCACGGCGAAGCGGCGCCCTGCTAAGGAAAGGCGAACCCCCATGATGACGAAAATCGCTCTGGACAGACGCAAATTCCTCAAGCAGGCGACCCGGGCGGCCGTCACGATCGCCGTGTGCGATGGCGTGACGCCTGCCGACACGCATGCGGATTCGCCAGTGCCACCGGCTGGCACAATCCCCGTGCGCACGCTCGGCAAGACCCGCCTCAAACTTCCAATCCTCGGCTACGGCGGCGCCGGCCTGCCGAAGAAATGGAGAAACCCTCTTTCCCTGGAAGATCGGGTCACGCTGGTCCGCCACGCCTACGACAGCGGAATCCGCTATTTCGATACCTCCATCAGTTACAGCTACAGTGAAAGCCAGGAGATTATCGGCCAAGCCCTCAAGGACGTTCGCGACAAGGTTTTCCTGACGACCAAGGTGGATTTCTGGGATACCTCCAAACCCGATGGACGCATCACGAAAGTGGACAAGAAGGCGGTGGCTCGCCAGATCGCGAAGAACCTCGCGGAACTGCAAACAGATTACATCGACGCCATTTTGATCCATGGCACGCCGGGCGTGGAACAGATGACGGTCGAGCAATGCATGGAGGTCCAGGGCGAACTGGCCAAGGCACGCGACAAGGGTTTGGTCCGCTTTGTGGGCTTCTCGGCGCACGGCTATTTTGACAAGGCGCTGGAGTTGGTCGAGACCGACGGCTTTGACCTGTGTATGCTGGCCTGCGGGTATCTGCCGCGGGGACACAACCAACGGTTCTCCGAAAAATCGCTCACCCTGCGGGAGAAGTGTCTGGAGGCCGCCCACCAGCGCAAGATGGGCATCGTCGCGATGAAAGTCATCGGCGCGGGAATGCTCGGAGCCTGGTCGGGCCACATTGTTCCTGCGTTCGACAAGCAACGCCTCAAGCAACTGCCTGGTGCCGCGATTCGTCATGTGTTGCAGGATCAACGGGTTCACCTGCTCACCATCGGCATGCGGCTGCGGAGCGATATCGACGCCAACCTCACAACACTCGCCGGCGATGTGACCTGCACCGCGGATGATCGGGCGCTCCTGGCGGAGTTCTCCGCCAAGCTTTCCCACGCCGATGCGTTCACGAAGATGAAAGTGGAATAATGGCATGTCAGGATTG
>CAYRDG010000106.1:0-2335 GCA_964422915.1 uncultured Frigoriglobus sp.
GGCAGCAGTGTCTGGCCGACGCCATCGGTCGGCGCGACGCCCTGCACAAGCTGGCCGATGATGAACGCCGCGCAGGCAGCGGCTACCTGCGACCCCTGGTGTTGATTCAGTCGGAACCGCGCCGCGCCGGGGTGGAGACGCTGGACTTCGAGCGTGTGCGCAACGAGCTGATCACCAACCACGGCATCCCGGCCAGTGAGATCGTGGTGGCCACAGGAGAAGAAAAAGGACTGGAGCAGATCGACGCCGACTTCAAGCTGGGCATTGCTGATCCCGCCTGCCCAGTGAAGTTCGTCATCACCCAGAAGGCGCTGGCCGAGGGCTGGGACTGCCCCTTCGCCTATATCCTGGTCAGCATGGCCTCGCTGTCGTCGGCCACGGCGGTGGAGCAGTTGCTCGGGCGCGTGTTGCGTCAGCCCGGTGCCAGTCGTCGTCAGGCCAAGGAATTGAATCAGTCCTATGCCTTCGTGGTTTCGCGCAACTTCGCCGAGACGGCAGGCGCGCTGCGTGATCGTCTGGTGGCGGGCGCAGGCTTTGAACGGCGCGAGGTGAACGAGTTTGTCACCGCCGCCAGGGCCGAGCAGACGCGGCTTGACCTGGAGGGACACGCCGGGCGTGTCGTCGTCCGGCCGGTGGCGATCACGCTTACCGAGAAACCCGATCTCAAGAGTGTCCCGAAGCCGGTACGCGATAAGGTGACCTGGGATGGAAAGCTCAACACCTTGACCATCAATACGCCGCTGACCGAGGACGAGACTGACGTTCTCAAAGCATCGGTCATCAGCGATTCGGCTGTGGCCGCAATTGTCGAGGCCGCCGAGATCAGCCGCACGACGGCCATCGAGTTTTTCCAGACGCCCGCCGAAATGGGTGAGCGCTTCTGCGTGCCGCAGCTTGCATTGCGTGTGCAGGGCGAGTTGCAGTTGTTCGACGACCCGGAGGTGTTGGACTATCCATGGGACTTGTCAACCTACGATGCAGCGCCGACAGGCGACGATATGACTTCGCTGGGTGCTGGCCTGAAGGTATCCGAAGGCGGTGAGATCGACGTCGATGGCGGAAGCGGCAAGGTCGTCTCGCGCTTCCTGCCCGATCTGCAACGCGATCTGGGGCTGGTCTACCAGCCCGAGCACTGGGATGAGGTGCGCCTTGCCGTGTGGCTTTGTCGGAACCTTCCGGAGCCTTCAGTCACCCACGCAAGCAAGCAGGCCTTCGTGGCCAAGTGGTTGACCGAACTATTGCGTAAGGATGGCTTTACGCTGGCTCGGGCCAGTCTGCAGAAGTTTCTGCTACGCAATCTGCTGGAGGCGCACATTCGTGATTTGCGTAGGCAGGCAATCGGCAAGGCGTTCCAGCAGGCGCTCTTCGGCAACGACGCCTCGTCGCGCGTTGCGGTGACTGACCAGTACGCGTTCGAGTTCCACGCCCAGGCCTACGCGCCTAGTCGCGACTATGACGGCCGCTTCGGCAACTTCGACTTTCGCAAACATTTCTACGGACGCATCGGCGATTTCGACAGCAAAGAGGAATTCGAATGCGCTTGCTGGCTGGACATTCAGGCGCAGCAGGGACGCATCCAGTTCTGGGTGCGAAACCTCGTTCGACGCGAAGGCAGTTCGTTCTTCCTTCAGAAGGCCGATGGTCGTTTCTATCCGGACTTCTTGTGTCAACTGCCCGGCGGTGCAGGCCAGCCCGGCCCGATCCTGGCCGTCGAATACAAGGGCGCAGATCGTTGGGCCGGAGCAGAGGATGACCGACTGATCGGCGGCCTGTGGGCGAACCTTTCCGAGGGGCGCTGCCGCTTCCTGATGGTCAAGGAAAGGCGGTGGGAGTCGATTGAGGAGAAGCTGAAATGAGCGACTCCCAACAACAGTACGGACTGTGGGACGATCGTTTGAAACAAGTCGTGGAACCGACGCTTCCAACTGCGGCGCCGACCGTGCCTATGGCCCCGCCGCTACTGATCGAGCGACACCGTCAGCACAATCGATTCGAACTCGGCCAATTGCTCCGGCTGACGTTGTTTCAGGAACTTTGCAACGGATCTATTTTCTAGCAGTTTTGCCAGGTAGCCTTTGGCCAGCACCAAATTGAGCACGTTCTAGCCATAGGTCTGTTCGACATTCTTGTACTGCTCCTAGAGATTGGTCACCTCGCGCTCCATTCTGGCCATCTTGTCCGCGGTCAGGCCCGCGGGCTTGGCGGTCTTCTTGCCGTCAATCAGCATGGACTCGGGCGTCGCGACCAGTAGGGCCTCCGCATAACCGACGGTGATAGTGTTGGCCAGCACCATCAATTCGACGCATTCGACCTGGCGTGTCGGTTTCATTTTGCG
>CAYRDG010000107.1:0-2238 GCA_964422915.1 uncultured Frigoriglobus sp.
CGTGAATCACCAGCGGCAGGTCGTGCAGCTCGGTCGAATCGTGCGGCGCGAGGACGCCAACGGCGCGACAGATGGCGCTCAACTCCGCTTTCGCGATTTGCACCGCCGTGGCGTTCGGGTTGTCGAGGTTCAAGCGTGCCCACAAAAAGCGGCCCTTGTGCGGCCCGTCGATGATCTCGAAGGTCAACTGCAGGTAGTGCCCGGAGCCGGACTTGGTCTCCTTCATCTCGCTCTCGGTGATGACCGCGAGATACTTGCCGGCGGGCACCGGCTCGAAGGCGGTCGCCGGGTCCACTTGGTTGGCATCGAAACCATACAGATCAGCCATTGACGTTCTCCTCGTTGGGTTGTTGGTGGGGTTGGTTGGACAGAGCGGCCATGAACGCCGCCCACGACAGAGGCAGTTCTTCCATGATGCCGTAACGGTTCTTGGCGACACACGCCGGCGCAGCAACGGCGCGCAGCACGCGGTCGCCGCCGTCCTTGCCGATCGCCTTGGCGATGGTGCGCTTGCGGCCAAAGCCCGCGTCTTCACTTTGCGTCCGCACCTTCCGCGTCGCGAACAGCACCGCGTCACACCACTCGCACACGAGCGCCGACGCGTGTTTGTGCAAACGCGGCGAGTAGCGGTCGTAAGGCGACGACTCCGGGTCTTCAAACTTCTCGACTTTGGTGTGCGCGAGCAGCAGCACGACCATGTTCTTCGCGGCGCGGAGCTCGTTCAGCAGATCGATGATTTCGCGCCAGTAGGTGAGCGCGTGCGTGTAGCCCTTCGCGTAACCGCCATCGGCCTTCTCGATGCTCGACACGTTGCAGTCGCGGCAGACGCGATCCCAGATCAACCGTTCGAGCCAGTCGAGCGAATCAATCGCCACCGATTCATACGGGTGGTCTTCGACCTTCAGTGCCGTTAGCGCCGCGCTGACGTCCTCGTAGCTTTCCGCGAGCGGGAACTTGTCGGTGTCGATCTCGTCGAGGCCGTCTTCGGTCTGAATGAAGATCGGCTGCGGTGCTTGAGACGCAAACGTGCTGTTGTGTGTCAGGATGAAATCGTCCGTGACGTACAGTGAGTCGAGCGCATCGATGCGAATGCACTGACACTCCTTGCGGCCGACCCACTCCACGTCGCGGATGGTGTGGAGGATGCGCCAGTCCGCCTTTCCCCATTTCGCGGAATGCTTCGCGGAGGAGACCGCGATGATCTCTGGGGGAAACGACGCGAAGATGCGGTACGCCAACTGGCAGACGTGGCGCACGCCGCTCTTGGTGTAAGCTCCTCGCTTCGTGATGACACGGGCCGATCCACCCAGTGACCGCACCAGAAAACAGAAGTCGTCCGCAAGCCGCGGGCTGACCGTGCAATACTCGACCGACCCCGGATTCGTGACGTAGCCATCGCTGTCGATCAACCCCCGCACGAGTTCGAGACGCTGGGCCACGGAACCGTGCAAGTACTCCGACGGTACGAATTTCTCTTCGGCACCCCGGTCCGCCAATCCGAGACGGTCGAGTGCCGCTTTGAAGGCGGTTCCGCGCCGGTCGGGGGAAACCAGCCGCATATGCATCCGGTCGTAAAGGACGACCTGATCGCCATCGCGGGCCATCGTCTCGCGAACCCGAGCCTGAATGTCGGCTTCGGGGTTGGTGATCACAGCGCTGCAACTGGTGTGGCCATCGCCCAGGTACATGCCGAGCAGCCACGGATCGGTCGGCAACGCCTTGGTGTCGAACTCCACCGGCCGGACACGGGGCACCGCATGATTGAAGAGCGTCCCGTAGCGGAGCGAGTTGCGAATGTCGTGCAGCGTCCGCACCGCGCCGTGCAAGCCGCGCTGCCGCTCGTTGTGGGTGGTAGTAAACCACAGGTGGTCCTCGCAGCATTCCGTTGCCGAGCCGTCGCGGAACGTGACGCGGAACACATCCTTGATTCCCTGCGGGTAGACGCCCAGAACCGTGCCGGGCTTGCCATTGGAGCCGATGATCGGATCACCAACTTCCAGTTGCCCCATCTCCACGAATCCGCGCGGCGTCAGCACCCGCGCGGTGAGGGGCTGTGCCTTCCCGATGCCTTCGATGCCGTACACGAGCAAACGCGGCGGCTTCGGCGTCCGGCCTTTCTGAATCGTGGTCAGAAGCGTCACAGCACCACCTCCACGGCAACCGCCGTTTCCACGAGGAGCGTGCTGACGAACGCTTCGTCGCCGATCATCTCGTGCAAGAACGCCCCGAACACCCGCG
>CAYRDG010000108.1:0-2214 GCA_964422915.1 uncultured Frigoriglobus sp.
GCGATCTCGACCGAGGCAACGGCGCCTTGCGTCACGACGCCGTAGCTTGGCGGCTTCGTCGGCGGAAAGCCATTTGGCGGAAGCAGCTTCATGGACTCGACGGCATGCGTGAGCGCGACGGGCTGCGCGTCGTTCATCACCGGCTCGAGATCGCCATAGAGCGCGAGGCCGGCCAGCGGCGTTCCGTGGCCGCCATCCGGATGATGATCGTCCGCGCCCCACGCCGCGTCGTAGGCCCAAGCCCCCGCCAGACCAGGCGCGATCAACGGATGAGCTGCATTCACGCCGGTATCGAGGGCGCATATCGCCGGTACGTCCCCGGCCGGCGGCGTCACGCGACCCGCAAGCTCCGCTACCCAGTCGTGTTGCCCCAATCCGGCCGCGCCGCGGTCGAGGAACGGTTCAATGGTGCCCGTTGCGCGTCTAATCTCAGTGAGCGCACCGGGTACGCGCGCCGCAAAGGCAACGAGCGTAGCGGCCGCCGCATGGACAAACAGCACCGTCGTATCGGGAAAGACAAGTCGGTCGGCATGAACATCGAGATTGGCGCCACGGGCCAATTCAGCAAGCCGATCCGCGATGATAATCGGTTGGCGAACCCACAGCTCCCACCACACGACATCGGGCGCAGCCAGATCGACATCGGCACTGAAGAGCGAACGGGCTTCGGTCATGTGGACTGTTTCGACGGCTTCGAATCGATCGACGTGTGGCCGGCGCTGATTGCCCGGGTCGCGACCGTAGTCCGTGATCCGTGTTCGCAGAAACTCACGCGCGTCATCCGGTACGAACAGGAGCGCGCTTTCCGTTCTGTCGTCGTTCCGCTCGGAGCGCAACACGACAACATCCTGGGTTGGGAACTCAAGAGTCGACGGGACTTTGATGGCTTTCGTTCGCGATCCCTCCGCCGGCGGAACTGTCGTCACTTCAACGATCGTGCCGCGCCTTAAGCCAGGAACGGAAAGCCGTGTATCGGCATCCGGTGACGGCAGGTCGCCCAAAGCGACAGCAAGTTGATCGAGAATCGTTGCAGCATGCGCGGCATAGTCCTCGCGCAGCGGTTTGCGTTCCTGATTGCGGACCGGGAACGTGTAAGCCGCCGTTTCACGAAAGGCATTAATTGAAATGTGTGCGCGGTTTCTTGCGCCGTAATCGTCTGGCTCCGCCATGAGACCCTATTTGTAGATGAGTGGTTCCTTTGCCTCCGGTTAGTGAACCTCCCTAACGACCGGATTGGCGGCGGAACTTTCCCTTGAGGGTCTGGCGGTTGTGAAGCGCTTCGCGCAACGCCTCGGCCGACACCTTCGTTGCGCCTTCGAGAATTGCATCTTTGACTACCGCGTCGGCCGCCCGCACCAGTTCGCCTTGGCTAAGGCCTTCGAGGGCAGGCTCCAGTGTCGCCCATGACTTCGGGGCAATCTTGAATTTACCGAGTCGGCCATCGACGATCGCGCGCGCGGCCGCGACATCTGGCAGCGTGTATTCGATCACTTCATCGAACCGCCGCGCCAACGCCTGATCGAGGATCTCGACATGGTTGGTGGCAGCCAAAACAAGACTGTCCGTCGAGTTCGGCTCCTCCATGAAAGCCAGCACGGAATTGAGCACGCGCCGGATTTCGCCGACATCGTTGGGTTCCCCACGCCGGGCACCGATCGCGTCGAACTCGTCCAGCAGATAGACACCGCGAGTCTGTGCAATCTGGTCGAAGAGCAGCCTTAGCTTGCCAGCCGTCTCGCCGAAGAAGCGACTGAAGAGCGACTCCAGTCGCACGGTGAACAATGGAAGCCGCAATTCGCCCGCGAGCGCGGAAGCGGTCATTGTCTTGCCGGTCCCGGGCGGGCCAACGAGAAGCATGTGGGTGGATGGCGCCTGGCCGTGCTCGCGCAATGTTGCGCGCTCCTGCTGTTGGCGGACGACACGGCTCAAACGGGCGCGAACGTCATCGGCCAAAACCATGCTTGCCAACGTGACTTTTGGGTAGGCGCTTTCGACCAATCCTTGCAGTTCACCCCGCGGCCGAGCCAGCGGAATTGGGGTCTGCCCCCCAGCCGGCTTGCCCGACCGTCGCTGGTCGCGCGCCTTCTGCACGAGACGCTTCAGCTTGTCCGCCTCCTCCGCCCTACCCTGACGGGCCTCTTGGGCCGCGAGTTGGAGCGCGATGGAGAGGAATTGATCCTCGTCGCCGTCAATGTGCGAATTGAGGAGCGCGAG
>CAYRDG010000109.1:0-2209 GCA_964422915.1 uncultured Frigoriglobus sp.
CGGTGGCCTCGACCTGTATCCCGCCCATACGACCCACACCAAAGTCGGATGAACCAGATCTATGAAGTCCACACAAGGCGTATACATCGGAAACCTCGATCACTTACGCGGCCTGGCGGCCTTGCTGGTCTTCGTATGGCACTACCTACCAGAGCCATTCAAATCGCCTTACGTACCCCGCATCTGGACGCTGTCGATCTTCGTTGAAGGTCATACCGGGGTGGCACTCTTCATGGTGCTCAGCGGATACTTGTTCGCATTCCTGACCAACGAAAAAGTGTTGTTGAAGAAGCAGTTCTATTTCAACCGGTTCATAAGACTTTTCCCATTGCTGTTCGTCTGGACGATCTTCAACCTGAACACGCAGTCCCGGGACATCGCGAAGGTTGCCACGTCGCTGTTCTCGCTGATCAATTTCACCGAACTTGGCGGCGGCGCATGGACAATTGCGGTTGAAGCGCAGTACTACCTGATTCTGCCTGTGCTCCTGCTCGCGAGGGAGAAATATGGAATCCGGTATCTCGCCGGGTTCCTGGCGTTCAGCATCTTCACGAAGGCTGCAGTCTGGTGGTCGACCGGTTCCGTTCACGACCTGGCCTACTGGACGATATTCGGCCGCATCGACCAGTTCCTGTTGGGCATGGTGGGCTTCTACACTTGGAGGAAAATCGGGCTCGACAGGAAGCCCGCCATCGCGGTGCTGCTCGCATCGCTGATTGCACTTTCGTACGTTTACCACACGTTCAACCAGGCGGGCGGCTTCTACAAGATGTCCCACATGCCGTCGCGGTCGGCCCTCTGGATCTTCCTCCCCGCCATTGAAGGCCTGCTTTACACCGGCATCATCCTCGGCTACCAGCAGGTCAGGCTGCCGTTAATCCTCGACAAGGTGCTGAGCAAGGTCGGTGAGTGCTCGTACAGCATCTACCTTTCGCACTACTTCCTCCTCGCTTTCGTGGCAAAACTCTGCGGCAGGATCGGCATGTACGATCTGACGTCGTTCCGAACGACCTTTCTGGGCTGCGTACTCATCGCGTTCCCGCTGGTCGTCCTGTTCTCGCGCGCGAGCTACGTTCTGCTGGAGAGGCCATTCCTGGACATGAGACGCGAGTACCTACTGAAGAAACCCTCCGGACAATCGGCAAGTGTGCGGGCGCTTGCGGCGTGACTAGCCTGAAGTTCCAGCGCCCCGGGAGCGAGTTTTGCCTTGTACGCCAATGACATGGCGCGAGATCGAGGTTCCGCGTTCTGTCTACGGCGCGATGTTCTGGATCAGCTCGAGCGCACGCTTCTGCTTGGCGTTGGCGGTAGTGACGATGTGGAAGGTCGGCGCCTCGGCCCCGGCGCTGGGCGTGCGGCAGGTGTTGCGCACGACGGTGGCCATCTCGGCCATCAGCGTCGAGAAGCTGTGCACGGGCGTGCCGTCGTCGAGCGCGTGGCTCGCCGCCTGCGCCAGCGCCTTGGCTGAGCACCTGGCCGGCGCCACCGGATCGCGGCTCGCCTTCGCGTGCTGTCACGAGCCGGCATAAATCGGCCAGGGGGAGTCGGCATATACCGGCCAGGGCGACGGTTGCCGAGAAGCGTCCCGAGGGGGTTGCTTTCAGTGGGTCATTTTGCCGTAGATTTCGGGGCCCGATTGGGGTTCTTCTTCGGTGCCGGACCGACCCTGGGATCGCGGTAGGACGGGCCGTCGAGTTCGAGGCAGTACGAGTTGTGCCGGAGCCGATCGATGGTGGCGCTGGCCAGCAGGCGGTTGGTGGCGAAGGCGTGGTCCCATTCCTCGAAGTCGAGGTTGCTGGTGACGATGGTGGGCACGCGCTCGTAGCGCTCGGCGATCAGATCGTGCAGATCCTCATCGGCGGGAGCCCGCAGCGGCTTGAGGCCGAAGTCGTCGATGATCAGCAGTCCGACGCGGGCGAGCGCGCCGAGCTTGCGGTCATAGATGCCGGTGGCGCGGGCGGCGTTCAACGACTGGGTGAGCGCGGTGCAGGTGGTGAAGGCGACGTCCACGCCTTGACGTACGGCGCAGTGGCCCAGCGCCTGGGCGAGATGACTCTTGCCGATGCCGCTGGGGCCGACGATGAGCACCGGCGCGTTCTCGTGGATGTAGCGACCGGCGGCCAGTGAATCGCTCCGGGTTTTGAGGAGGCTCCAATTCTTGAGAAACTGGAGCCATGGCAAATCAAACGAAGTTTTCCCCCGAGGTACG
>CAYRDG010000110.1:0-2162 GCA_964422915.1 uncultured Frigoriglobus sp.
AGCGACGCCCGGCCGCATTGTTGCGGCCGATGATAAAGCCAGTCAGGAACGCAGGCGTTCGCTCTGCCGCTTGAGCGAATCGGACAAGGCGTCCAGGATGCCGCTCGCCACCTGGGACAGACGCTCGGTCGCCGTACTGGCCGACTCGCTCAGTCCGGTCCGACCTGATTTGGCGCCTGTCTTCACGCCGCTCGCCAGTTGCCGGAGCGCTGCGCGTGCCTGTTCGCCGGTGCGGGTGCCGCTGATTTTCAGGTGATCGACGAGATAACCGAGCTCCTCCTTCAGCTTGCCGCCTGATTGGCTGGCGGTCTGCTTGAGCGCCTCGACAATCTGCGTCTCCAGGTCGCGCAGTTGCTCGAGGCTGGCTTTCAGTTCGTTATCCTTGAATTCCTTTCCCTGTGCGACCGCTTCGCGCAAGGTGTAGGACGCTGTCTGCGCTGCGTCGGCGACAGCTTCGTCCAGACCGGCCATCGCCTGCTTGAGCCCCTCCTTCATTTCGCCGCCGCGTGCGACCAGGCCGCTGCCCACTCCGGAGGAGATGGCAGCGACCAACTCGCGCATGTCGCTCAATGCCATGCGTCGCTCATGCAGCACCCGCGCAGTCAAATCACGCACGCGCTCGTGCAGATCAGGCGCGGATGCCGCCGCCGCGGCCTCATCGTGCAATTGCACAAGCTGCCTCGTTTCAGAGATACTCGTTTCGCCTGTGGCAGGCAGGTTCGTCTCATTCATGGTGCAGTCCTCAGAGTCAAGATTGGCCGCGTTTGGCCGTTGCTTCACTTTAACTATAGAGCAGATCGCTAGCCGATGAAGTCCGCCCTCCTGTCAGCCCTGCTGGTCGTTCTGCTTGCGCCACCCGCGCAAGCGGCGCCGTCGGACGACTTATCCATCTATGCCGTCAGCCTGGTGGGCAGTCCCTACCGCCTGGGCGGCACATCGCCCGATACCGGACTCGACTGTAGCGGCTTCGTCAATCACGTCTTCCGCCAGATCGTCGGGATCCGGCTCGCCCGCGACAGCCGGGCGATCAGTGAATCCACGCAACCGCTCGATCGGGCCGACCTGCAGCCCGGCGATCTGGTTTTCTTCAACACCCTCGACCGTGCGTTCTCCCACGTCGGCATCTATCTGGGCGATAACCGCTTCGTGCATGCTGCGGGCAGCCGCACCGGTTCTGTCATGGTATCCAGGCTCAGTGATCGGTACTGGGAGGAGCGTTTCGACGGCGCACGGCGTGTGGTCCTGCCCACACACCCCTCCACCACGGTTGCCGCGTTCGAATAGGGTCTGCCCAAGCTTGAGCCCCGTCAGGCGATACGGCCGGATACGCGCCTGGGGCCAGGCCTCCATGCGACAGTATGCGTATATTTTTACGATTGATAACTGTTCTCATTTCTAGTAAGATTGCGGGCATTCTTGGATTTCGCAGAAAAGCCCGCAACGTGACATATCGCAAACTGATCGCCGGACTGCTCCTGGCCCTGGCTGCCCTGCCCGCGTTAGCCGAGGAGGTCGTGGTGTATTCCGCGCGCAATGAACAGCTTATCAAGCCCCTGTTCGACGCCTACACCCGCGACACCGGCGTATCAGTCAAATTCATCACCGACAAGGAAGGCCCGCTGATGGCGCGGCTGAAAGCCGAAGGCAGGAATACCCCAGCCGACGTGCTGCTGACGGTCGATGCCGGCAACCTGTGGCAGGCATCGAAAGAAGGCCTGCTGCGCCCGACCCAGTCGACAACCCTGCAGGCCAACGTGCCGGCCCACCTGCGCGATCCCGGCAACGAATGGTTCGGCCTGTCGGTCCGTGCGCGCACCCTGGTCTACCACACCGGCAAGGTCAAGCCTGCCGGCCTGTCGACTTACGAAGATCTGGCGAGTCCGAAATGGAAAGGCCGCCTCTGCCTGCGTACCTCGAAGAAGGTTTATAACCAGAGCCTGGTCGCCATGATGATCACCGAGTACGGTGAAGACAAAACCGAGGACATCGTGCGCGGCTGGGTCGCCAATCTCGCCACCTCACCGTTCTCCGACGACGCCGACGCGAGAGAGGCAGTCGCTTTCGCAACACGACGCGTCACGGTTCTCAACACCGACAACGAAGGCCGGCTGATGGCGAAACAGCCGAACCTGCCGCTGGCGATTTTCTGGCCCAACCAGAAT
>CAYRDG010000111.1:0-411 GCA_964422915.1 uncultured Frigoriglobus sp.
ATATTCCGGTTCCACGACCGCCGGACAGCCACATCAACTGGGCGCAGCCGTGGGAGTTCAGCAAAGTCGAGAGCAAGTATGCCACGACGCGCGCCGAGTGGGACATCACCGAACACGTGACCGCCTATGCCGCGGTCGGGCGCAGCACTGCGGGAGAGAGGGGGGCGTGGAATTCCATGACGATTCAGGATGCTGCGGGCACGTTGTCGAGTCCCTATGGTCCTAACGCGTTCACTTATTCCACGCAGAGCAGTGTTGCGGAGACCGGGTTGCGAGCGCGCGCGCAGACCGGTCCCGTGAATCATGCCGTGGCGCTGGCGGCGGGATGGGGAGCCATGGAGGTCGGGAGTGAATACCGGGAGGTGCGGGGCCGTCTGTCGGTCTTGAAGCTGTAGGATGCGGGCGGCATCG
>CAYRDG010000111.1:421-2051 GCA_964422915.1 uncultured Frigoriglobus sp.
GAGGTCGGGAACGAGTACTGGGAATCGCCGCCGCTTCCGGACTCAAACCTGTACAATCCTGTCTTACTCCCCCGGCCGGATTTCGGCGTGCTTGCTCCGCCCGCGGAAGCGCCCCGGTCAAGCCGCAACGAGAACCTCGGCTTCGCGCTCGCCGACACCATGTCGATCCTGGACGAGCGCGTCCAGTTGATGCTGGGCATCCGGCACCAGAAGGTGAAGCAAACAGCTTATTATAGCGGTGGTTCTCAATACAATGCGGACGCCTTGTCGCCGGCGGCCGCGCTGATTGTCAAGCCGCTGGACAACGTTTCAGTCTATGCCAACTACATGGAGGCGCTGGAGGCCGGTGAGATCGCGCCGAGCGATGCGCGGAATGCCGGCGAAATCTTTGCGCCTTACAAGACGACACAATACGAGGTCGGCACCAAGGTCGATTTCGGTCGCATTGCGGCGACGCTCGCCGCTTTCACCACGACGCGCCCCAGCTACGCCCGGGATCCCGCCACTTTCATCTTCGGTGAGACCGGGAAGACGCGCTATCAGGGGATCGAGTTGTCGGCCTTCGGCGAAGCGACCGAGACGGTTCGTTTCCTCGGCGGTTTTACTTTCCTCGATACGACTCTGGTCGAAACTCCTGACGGAACCAACGTCGGTAAATGGCTTCCCGGCTTGCCAAGGTATCGCGCCACGCTCGGCGTGGATTGGGATACGCCGTTCATCGACGGCCTTACGTTGGGTGCGACAGGACAGTGGCAGTCCTTCACATACCGGGACGCGCCGAATACCCAGAAGGTCGATGGCTGGTACCGGATCGATTTGAACGCGCACTACACGATCAGGCAACCGGGCTGGAAGCCGATCATCGTCCGGGCAAGCATCCGCAACGTTCTGAACAGAAACTACTGGGCGACTTCAAACACCTGGTACATGAACCTGAGTGAGCCACGCACATTCCTGCTGTCGACCACGTTCCAGTTCTAGGGATGGTGTCGGCTACTACGCCGACTTCGCTTGTGCCGCCTCCAATATCGGAGGTGGCGTACATAAGACCGTGAGAGCCGGCTAACCATCGCCACGCATCAAGGAGACGAAGGATGGACCTGCGCCACCTTCGTTATATCGTTGCCGCAGCCCGCAACGGCAGCTTCAGCGCGGCCGCGAACGAGTTCAACGTCGGGCAGCCGATCGTCAGCAAGCGCATCAAGGAGGTTGAGGATGAACTTGGCGTGCGCTTGTTCGAGCGGTCTACCGCCGGAGCGCGACTGACATCGCTATAGCGTTCTCAAGCTAAGCGGACTATCGCTTCGCGTGAAGAAAACGCGTCAAAACAAGATTCAAAAGCGGAGCTTTTGATGAGGATTTTGTCGTCGATGCCCGTCGGGTTCTCGATGAGACGGACCAGATGGCCCGGCACGCGAAGGCCAGCCGCGAGGGGACGCTTGGGCACGTCGTCGTCGAGTTCTACAAATCGCTGTCGGCGGGAACCTTCCGCGCGGCGGTGAGCGGCTTCCGCAAACAATATCCGGACATCGATGTTGAATTGGTTGAGTGGCCTTTCGCCGAAATTGCGGCGGGCGTGCTGTCCGGCGCTCTTGATGCCGCGATCGTCCTGGGCGACGCCGGCAAATGC
>CAYRDG010000112.1:0-2018 GCA_964422915.1 uncultured Frigoriglobus sp.
CGGAATGCTCACTAACGGAAAACGCTCGCGTTCCATTTCAGGCTGAGCCGGCACAGGTAGGCGGGAATAGGTCTTCAGGAGAGACAGTCTGCCAGAGTAACCGTCTGGCCGGAGCGCAGATCCAATAGCCCAGCCGTTGCCGGCTGCGCACGAAACTCGTGTGTCAGCGCGGCGTAGATGCGCGGGCAATGCGGCGGGGCAACGTCCCGGAGGAGCAGTTGAGACTTGCTGTCTGGCACCAGGTAGAGAAACCGCGCAAGCAGAGTTTCCTCGTTCAGTTGAGCGAAGATGCGCAGGTAGGCGTCGGCGGACTTCACGGTTCGCTCAAACTCAAGAGCCACATCGGCCTGCAACTCGCCCAAGCGAAACGTCACCACCGCGTCGTATTCCTTCGCGAAGCGCAGACTTGCGACACGATTCTGCGCCCGAACTTCCGCCTCCGATTGCCAGGTCAGCACCACTCCCGCGCGCCGAAGCGCCAACTGAATTGTGAACAACTGGACGTCATGCCACACTTGACTGCGCGCATTGCCGCCCTTCGAGCGGATTCGCCGTTCAACGATGGCGCCGTCGAAGCTCTGCAAATACAACTCCCCGGACTCACCCAATGACAAAGCTGGCTCCATCCCTTCGACTCGCCGCGATTCAAGGAAGCCGTGACGGACCAGCCGACGCACCCTCCAGGCGAGCGAATTCCGCTCCGCCCTCTCGGTGGCATACGGATGAAGGCTGGAATGAAGCTGGTCGAACGTGACGTGTCCGGCCTCGTAGACAGTGCGCAGGATCGGCTTGTCCGCGGTTTCGGACATCACAATGGAGTCTTTCGAGTAGCGCAAGGATCACCTCTCGCGTACGTTCCAGCGACCGATGCCACGATCGGTGACCTCAAAGATCGCCGATGCGGTTGGCCCGGTGAGCCAGGCAAACGGCTTCACGAGGAGCAGGAGTTCCTGCTGTTGCTTCCTCTGCGACGCCGACAGGACCAGGATGTTGTCCGGATCAAGGCCGTCCGGCGGCACAACGCCCACCAGTTGTTCGTTCATCGTGTGCAGGTGCCAGTCCGCCATTGCACCCGAAGCGGCTGGGCACGCGAGCCGGATGCTGCGGCCGGCAGAGGTCTCGGTGATGTCGCTGGTCATCCAGTTCCGTCCGTGAATGCGGGACGGGTCCTGCAACAGCGGCTTCGCTTTCGGTCCAAAGACGAGTTGGCCGAACAGCGTGGCGCAGGACCGGACGCGACAGCCGTCCCGGATGCCGGTCGTATTCCACACCCGAGTGCCGCCGTTCGGCAGGTCTTTCGTCTGCCAGAGACTGCCCAACGAGTGCACTCTCACGATCACTTCGCACCCCGCTTGGGCGACTTCTTGTCCCCGAGTTGCGATTCTGCGCGCTGAAGCCGCGCGACGAGTTCGGCGTTCGCGCCGTTCTGCCGCTCCTGAACCAGCGTTTCGAGTTGCCGGAGTCGCTGTTCGAGACCGGCCTGGAGCGCTTCCCGATCCTCCAGCGCCTTCTGCAGTCGCATCGACTTCGCTTCCTCGGCTGTCAGCTTGTTCTTCAGAGTGAGCACTTCCTGACGCCAGGTGTCCGTCGGGCTGGCCCCGGGCAACCCGGATTCCTGGCTCTCAATGACGCGATTGCACTGCTCAATGTGCCGGTTGTAGAGCCCGATCGCCTCCAGTGCCCGATCTTCCGCGATCCGTTTTGCGTTGATCGCGTCGGCAAGGCACTCCGCCGCGACCCACTTGATCTGGCGCATCTTGTCCCACCAAACCCAGCAAACGAGTAGTAGAAACAGAATGACGCCCGTCTGGATGGCGCTCCATCGGAAGTAGGGATTAAGCACGGACTGCTCGCCCAACCGTGCAAGTCGCCGATCAATCTCGTCGCCCCAGCGGATCTGGCGCGGGTTCAGCGCACGCAGGTAGAACTCGAAGATGGTTTCCCGCGAGGAGGCACGGCTGAGCGGCACTGGTCGATAGGGCTGATTCGGATTGACGCCGACGGCGCCGGATCCGCTC
>CAYRDG010000113.1:0-1999 GCA_964422915.1 uncultured Frigoriglobus sp.
TCGGCGGCGCCGGCGTCTTTCATGGTGACGCGGAGGAGCGAGCGGTGGGCCGGGTCGAGCGTCGTGTCGCGCAACTCTTCGGCGTTCATTTCGCCCAGACCTTTGAACCGCGTCACGCGGAGGCCCTTCTCGCCAGCGGAACGGATCGCGGGTAGCAGTCCGCGGAGGTCCTCCAGCGGGATGTGGCTCTCGCCGCGGCGCAACACATACCGCGGCTCCTCGATGCCCGTCCGCTCCTGCGGGATCAACGACTGGATGTCGAAGCCCAGTTCGGCGAGGTCTTTCAGTCCGCCGTTGATCGTCCGGACTTCGTGCAGCTCGGTGATGTGCAGCTGCGGGCCGGCGTGGCCGTTACCGTTGCTTTCCGCCCCGGCCCCGCCTTCATCGCCGACGGCCAATTCGCGGCCTTCCGCCGCCTCTTGCTTTTGGACGAATTCGTCCAGCGCCTCGCGGGTTGTGAACCACTCCTCGCTGCGGTTGAGGAACACATGGAACACCGGCAAACGCTTAGTCTGCGGGTCTTGCCGCGTGGCGTGCATCTTCAGGCTCACGCCGCGACGTTCCAGCGCGGTGAGCGCCTCTTCCATGGACGCCAGCGTATAGCACAGCCGCTGCATCCGCTCGCCGGTCACCGAGCGGTCGTCACCCAGTTCGAGGCTGGCCTCCGCCAGTCCCTTCTCCAGCAGTTGCGACTTCATCTCGTCTTCGGCGTGGACGTAGTAGGTCTCCTTCTTGCTCGACACGCGGAACAGCGGCGGCTGAGCGATGTACACGTGGCCTTCGGAGACCAGCTGGTACATCTGGCGATAAAAGAAGGTCAGCAGCAGCGTACGGATGTGCGAACCATCGACGTCGGCATCGGTCATGATGATGATCTTGTCGTAGCGGCGTTTGGCGACGTCCTGTTCCTCGCCGATGCCGATGCCGATCGCCTGGATCATGCTTTGGACTTCTTCGTTGGCCAGGACTTTGTCCTCGCGGGACTTGTAGGCGTTGATGATCTTGCCGCGCAGCGGCAGGATCGCTTGGTAGTCGCGGAGGCGACCGCCTTCGGCGCTGCCACCGGCCGAGTCACCCTCGACCAAGTACAGCTCGCAGCGGTCGGCTTCGCGGCTGATGCAATCGCGGAGCTTGCCGGGCAGGCCGCCGCCGCCGAAGGCACTCTTGCGTTTCCGCAACACGTCTTTGGCTTTGCGGGCCGCCTCGCGGGCCTCGGCCGCCAGCACGCCCTTGCGGACGATCGTCTTGGCCGTCTTAGGGTTCTCCTCCAAGAACGCGGAGAGGAAATCACCGACCGCCGACGTAACGACGCTTTCGACGTCGCCGTTGCCGAGCTTGGTCTTGGTCTGGCCTTCAAACTGTGGGTGCGGCACGCGCATCGAGAGCACCGCGGTCAAACCTTCGCGGAAGTCGTCACCTCCGGGCAGGAGGTCTTTGAAGATGTTTTCCTTTTTGCCGTAGTTATTCAGGGCGCGGGTCAAGGCGGCGCGGAAGCCGGAAACGTGGGTCCCGCCTTCGATGGTGTTGATGTTGTTGACGTACGAGTGCACGTTCTCGGTGAACTCGGCCGTGTACTGCATGGCGATCTCGTAGCCGATGCCGTCGCTTTCGCCGGTCAGGTAGATCACCTCGTGGTGCAGCGGATCACTGGCGCGGTTCAGATGTTCGACGAATTCCTGGATGCCGCGTTCGTAGTAGAACTCATCGCCCTGGTTGCTGCGGGTATCCTGAAAGCGGATGCGGACTCCGCGATTCAGGAAGGCCAGCTCCTGCAGCCGTTTGTGCAGGGTGTCGTACGCGAACTTGGTGGTCTGAAAAACGGTTCCGTCCGGCTTGAACGTGGTCTTCGTGCCGCGTTTCTTCGTGGTCCCGATCCGCTTCACCGGGCCGGTCGGCACACCGCGTTCGTATTCCTGCTGGTAGACATGGCCGTCGCGGTAGACCTCGACTTCGCACCACTGGGACAGGAAGTTGACCACCGTGACGCCGACGCCGTGCA
>CAYRDG010000114.1:0-1995 GCA_964422915.1 uncultured Frigoriglobus sp.
GTCGTTACCAAGTGATGATGCCCATGTCCGCCGTGGCATTGGGCTTGCCCAACTCGACGGCTTTCACCATGAGGATGATGTCGCCGTGTGACCCTTCTGCAGGGCGTTGAGCGCCATCGTGAATGTCACGGTGACCTTGTTGGGATTGCTGGTGCCGTCGAAGACGGTGGCGACAAAATCAGCGGTTTTCATATCGGCTTCTTTTCGGTCTTGCCGGCCGTTCGAGTTGCATGCCTGCCGCACTCGCGTGGCGGATCAGCGGCATCGATGCGCTCCCTGGCTCGACGATCCTCGAGCGAACGGAAGCGCCCGGGATTCAATGGACAGCGACAGGTCCGCGCGATCGTCGCGCCGCCCACCAACCGGCCACGGTATAGGCCAGCAACGTGGCCGCGACGAGGCCGGCGCCGAACACCATGGCGATGAGAAGCCAGTCGGCGGGACCACCGGCATCGGTGAAGCCTGAAGACGACACCTTGGCCATCAGCGCCAGCGACAGGACTCCTCCGACGACACCCAGCACCTTGGAATTCCCCCGGGTTCCCGGACACCTTGATAATGCCAAACTGGCAACAGGAGGTGTGCGATGGCAACACGGGAGAGGCGGCAGTTCACGCCCGATTTCAAGCGTGAGGCGGTCAGACTTGCAGAGCAGCCTGGACGCTCGCTGTCGGCAGTGGCGCGAGACCTTGGCATCCAGCGCTCGGTATTGAAGCTTTGGAAGCAGAACTTTGCAGCCGGGAAGTATGAGAAGGACGCAAGGTTACCGCTGAAGTCGTCGCAACAGCAGGAGAACGAGCAACTACGGCGCGAGCTGGCAAAGGTCAAGATGGAGCGCGACATCCTAAAAAAAGCGCTGGGCTTCTTCGCGAAAGAGCCGACGTGAAGTTTGCCTTCGTGGCCCGTCATCGGCCGGTATGGCCGACGCGGGTGATGTGTCGGCTGTTGGGAGTGTCGGCGAGCGGGTTCTACGAGTGGCTTGGACGTCCGCAAAGCGCGCGATCGCTGGCCGATGCCCGTTTGCTGGTGCGCATCCGGGAGAGCTTCGCGCTGAGCCACCAGACCTATGGATCGCCGCGAATCTGGAAAGACCTGGTGGTGGCGGGTGAACGCTGCGGCGAAAACCGCGTGGCGCGATTGATGCGGCTGTCGAACATCCGCGCGCAGCCGAAACCGCGGCGCAAGCCGACCGACGATGGCCTGCGGCCGGAGCACAGCATTGCGCCCAACGTGCTGGAGCGTGACTTCGCGGCAGCGGAACCGAACCGCAAGTGGGCGGCTGACTTCACCTATATCTGGACTGGCGAGGGGTGGCTGTTCCTGGCCGTCGTGGTGGATCTCTACAGCCGGCGGGTGGTGGGCTGGTCGATGCAGTCGAGCATGACCGCGCAACTGGTGCTGGACGCGTTGGTGATGGCGCTGTGGCGACGTGGCAAACCAGCCGAACTGCTGCATCATTCCGACCAGGGCAGCCAGTATACGAGCGAGGACTTCCAACGACTGCTGTCCGCCGAGGGCATCACCTGCAGCATGAGCCGACGTGGCGACTGCTGGGACAACTCGGCGGTCGAGAGCTTCTTCGCCTCGCTCAAAAAGGAGCGAGTGCACCGGAAGACCTATCCGACGCGGGACGACGCCCGCGCCGACATCTTCGATTACATTGAGACGTTCTACAATTCCCGGCGCCGGCATTCGACGCTCGGGCAGGTCAGCCCCATCGAGTTCGAAGAGACTCATGTGGGCTTAGCGTAGTGTCCGGAGTACCGGGGGAATTCCACCTCGGACCATACCAGGCGGCGCGATACGATGCGCTTCTCGCGAACCAGCAGGACAACGAATGCCACCAGCCCCAGCAGGGCCACGGCCAGCAGCACCCACAGCAGTAGGCCCAGCATTTCGTGGAAGACCGCCAGAAGGACGAAAAGATCGAGCTCATTCATTGCGTATTCCGACCGAACGTGACCGCGGTTTCCGACGGATGATGACCGCGGAATC
>CAYRDG010000115.1:0-1924 GCA_964422915.1 uncultured Frigoriglobus sp.
CTTCACACTCCGTGAGGCCAACCCGACACTGGCCGTGGCCACCGGTGCGGCGGGCCTCGAAGGATCGGTTTATCAGGGTTTGGAGAAGCTCACGGCGCTTTTGCTCGGTCGCGATTGGCCGCGCGACGACGGCGCGGTGTTGCGTGTTGAACGCTGTTTGATCGACGCCAACTGGGGCACTTGCACCGATGTCGTGTACCAGTTCTGCCGCGAGTCGGCGCACGCGTCGGTCGTGATGCCGTCGCACGGGCGTTTCGTCGGCGCGTCGAGCCAGCCGTTCAGCGAGTACAAGCGCCGGCCCGGCGACCGGGTCGGCCACCACTGGCGCATCCCGAACGTGCAAGGCAAACGCGCCGTGCGCCACGTTCTCTTCGACACGAATTTCTGGAAGTCGTTCGTGCAGGCGCGGTTGGCCGTGCTGCTCGGCGACCGGGGTTGCCTGTCGCTCTTCGGCGATCATGCCGAAACGCACCGCTTGTTCGCCGAACATCTCACCGCCGAGTACCGCATCAAAACCGAAGGCCGTGGCCGCACGGTGGACGAGTGGAAAATCCGGCCCGAACGCGGCGACAACCACTGGCTCGACGGCGTCGTCGGCTGCGCTGTCGCGGCGTCGATGCAAGGGTGCGCGCTGCCGAACGCGAACGTCGCACCCGTTGCGAAACGCGGACGGGTCAGCTTCGCGGAACTTCAGAAAGCCAAACGGCGCTAACTCCTGTCGCGCGCCGGAGTTGTTCTCACGCCGCCCACATCTCAGCCGAACTATTTGGGAAAATCTCCTCTCGGATGGTGCACATATTTTTGGTCGCTCCGGTAGGTCCCTTAATAGGGGGACCGTTTTGCGCATCACCGGAGCGATGAATGCCGGATGAACTCGACGACACCATCGAAGAGAACGCGAAGGGGCCGGCGAAGGCCTCCGGCGACGCCGGTTCCGTTGAGCAACACCCGCTGACCGCGCAGATCGAAGCCGACAAGTACCTCGAAGCGAAGAAGGCCGTCAAACAACCGAAGCGCGGGCTGCGTTTCAACAAACTTGTTCCGCCGGGAGCCGAGTAAGTGTTCCAGTGGCTGACCAATCTCTGGAGTCCGAAGCCGCGCCGCGACGCGGTGCCGCGCATCGCGCGCGCCCGTTACGACGCGGCGGCAACCAACGACGACAACCGGCGTCATTGGGCCAACGCCGACGGCCTCTCCGCGAACTCCGCGAACAGTCCGCGCGTGCGGCAAACGCTCCGCAACCGCGCCCGCTACGAGGTGGCGAACAACTGTTACGCGAAAGGGATCGTACTGACCATCGCCAACGGCGTCGTCGGCACCGGCCCGCGTTTGCAGATGCTCACCGACGACCCGGATGCGAATCGCCGCATCGAGCGGTCGTTCACGCGGTGGGCGGTGGCGATTCAACTCGCCGAAAAACTCCGCACCATGCGGATGGCGCGCTCCACCGATGGCGAAGCGTTCGCCATGCTGATTCTCAACCGGAAGGTTCGGCACTCGGTGCAGTTGGATTTGAAATTGATCGAAGCCGAACAGGTGACTTCCACCGACACGGATGTCGATGGCATTGTCCTCGACACGGTGGGCAACCCGGTCGAATACCGCGTGCTGAAACAGCACCCCGGCGACGGCTTCACGTTCGGCAGCCCGGAAACGCTCCGCATCCCGGCGGATTCGATGCTGCACTGGTTCCGGGTTGAACGCCCCGGTCAAGCACGGGGCATTCCGAGTCTGACTCCGGCGCTGCCGCTGTTCGCGCAACTGCGGCGATTCACGCTCGCGGTGCTGGCCGCCGCGGAGACCGCTGCGGACTTCGCGGGCATCCTTTACACCGACGCGCCGGCCAGCGGCGAAGCCGACGCCGCCGAACCGTTCGAGCCGATCGAGTTGGAGAAGCGGGCGCTCGTCACCATGCCCGGCGGCT
>CAYRDG010000116.1:0-1851 GCA_964422915.1 uncultured Frigoriglobus sp.
CATGATCCGCAGCGACAACGGCTCGGAGTTCGTCTGCAAGGCCCTGGCCGACTGGTTGCCGAGCATCGGGACCGAGCCGATCCCGGTGGCGCCTGGGAACCCGTGGCAAAACGGGTTCGTCGAGTCGTTCCACGGTCGGCTTCGCGACGAGTTTTTGGAGCGTCACGAGTTCGAGTCGGTGGCCGACGCGCGAGCGAAGGCGTCGTGGTTCCGCCGCGAATACAACCACGTCCGGCCGCACAGTTCGCTCGGCTACGCGACGCCCAGCGAATACGCCGCCAAGTGCGAATCCGACCCCGGAAAGGAGGAGGTCGAATCGAAGCAGGCAATCATTCCAACGTCATAATCCATTGATCCGTACTCCCGTTTCTCCTGGACCAAAAAACAGGGAGCAGCTCACTACTTTAATCTATATTGGCCAAATCGCTCTTGAGGGAGGTGGTTCCATGAGGCATCTGGCTCAGAGGCTTCGTAGTGAGGACAGGCGGGACTTCAACTCGGCTTTGAGTGAGCTTTCATCCATTCCGAAAGATGAAGCCATTGTACTATTGGATGAGTTATCCCTTGAACAGGACGGTACGTTCCGGAGCCGCGCCATTGATGGCATGATGAGAATCTCCCCAGAACGGGCAGAAGCGTTAGCCCTGCGGCTCCTCGATGATCCGGAATGGTTTGTTCGAATTGATGCAATCAAAAACCTTTGTAAGCTGTGCAGTCGCGCTTCTCTACAGCCGATCGCCCACATCCTTGCAACCGATGCCGACGAGATTGTGAGGAGTTGGGCCGCATTCTCACTCGGTAGTCTTGGCGATGCGTCAGTGTTACCCGTCCTTACTACTGCTGCCGAACAGGACTCGGGGACCGATCACGAGGGACGACCCATCCGAGAGACTGCGGTCGAATCTATCGAGTTGATTCGGTCTCGACTTTCAGATCAAGTCCCGTAGGGTTTATATCGTGGGCCATCCGAGCAGCATACGGATGATGTCCCCAGCTCAGTGGAAAGTCGCGGTGGCGACCCCGGTCTGAATCGACGTTATCCGGCCTTGGCTTGCTCCACAAGGGAGCGATCCTTCGACGGCTCGTCCAGTACCGCCTTCAGCATCCAGAGATGCTTGTAGCCCATGATCCGGCGGAAGCCCCGTGAGATCGCGTCGAACGCCGCCGCCGTCCACCGCAGGGCCATCGAACCGCTCTGCCAGTTTTTCACGCGACGCACACGATCTCGCAGCGCCGAGTGCCCGTTGTCGATGATGTTGGTCGTCCCCAGGCAGCGTCGCAGCTCGCTGGGTAGGCCCAGACGGTTGATCGTGAACATTTCTTCAAGCCCTTCTCGCAGCGAGCCCGCCGCGCTGGGCCACTCTCGTTCCAGCCACGTCGCGTACTGCTTGATCTTATCCACCCCCTCCTTCATGTCGAGTTTGAACGCCGCCTTGAATGTCGATTTGGCCTGGTCGTGCTGATCCTCGGGGAGGTGGCCCAGCACGTTGCGCAGTTTGTGGTTGCGACAGCGCTGCACCGGCGTCCCGGCGCCGAAGACTTCGTCGATCGCCTTCCGCAACGCATTGGAGCCGTCGATCACGAACAACCGCCGCTGCTTCGGGTCGAGGCCCCGCGCGACCAACTCGGCCAACAGCGCCGAGGCCACCTCGGCGTTCTCGGTGGCCCCTTCGCGGAGGCCCAACACATGCTTGTTCCCCTCGGCGTCCACGCCCACGGCGCAGATCACGTGGTAGGGGCCCAGTTGGATCCCATCGATCCAGACGGCCAGGATGTCGAGCTTGGAGAAATCACGTTCGGCCAGATCCTTCAGCAGTCGTTCGCCGGCCTCGATCGCCTCGCGCGAGACCT
>CAYRDG010000117.1:0-1514 GCA_964422915.1 uncultured Frigoriglobus sp.
CGAATCTCGGGTCACTAAGGAACTGCGGATCGGTAAGTGCATCGAGGAACGCCAGCAGATCGGCGCGCTCCTGTCCTGTGAGCGTAAAGCCAGGCACGAACGAGCTCTTGAGCGGATTGTCGCGGCCGATCCCGGCATGCGGCCCGCTCGTGATCGTGCGCCCGCCCGCCGCGTAGTGATCAAGCACCTCCTCGATCGTCGCAATCGAGCCATCATGCATGTACGGCGCGGTGAGGGCGATGTTTCGTAACGTGGGTGCCTTGAAACGGCCCATGTCTTCGGGACGTCCCGTGTGTTCTTCGAGGCCCGTGTTGTCCGCCGGATAGGCTCCTTTGCCATCGATGTTGTAAAGGCCCGTGTTGTGAAAGGCGACCTCGCCCACGCGATTGCGCTCGTGCATCACCGAGTCGTTCAGATTGAAGTTGCCATGGCAGTGGTGGCATTCCAGCCGCTCACCGAAGAACAGCGCTTCACCGCGAATCGCCGCTTCCGAGATGGCATCGACATCCCCTTCGTATCGATAGCGATCGTAGGGCGAGCGTGCCGAGATCAGCGTGCGCTGAAAAGACGCGAGCGCCCGGACGACCTGCGTCAGCGAAATCCTTCCCTGTGCTTCGGGAAACGCCGCGGCGAACAGCGGCGGGTAGATCGGCTCGGCGCGCAAACGAGAGATCAGTTCGTCGTCTTGCCCCGCCATGCCCATCTCGATGGGCTGCTGCCCGATCAGCGGCACGAGGATTTGTTTCTCCAGAGAGTGCAGCAATGGATTGCCCCACGTAAGCACCGGCGAGTACGCGACGTTTGCGAGCGACATCGCGTTGCGCGTCGTGAGATGGCCGAGCGCTCCTGGTGACACCTTCAATCCATCTGTGAAAGCCAACTCCTGGCGATGGCAGGAGGCGCAAGAGCGCGATCGATTGACGGAGAGACGCGTGTCATAGAACAGCCGCCGTCCCAGCTCCACCTTCGCCGGCGTCGTGGGATTGTCGCGCGGATCAAGTGGCTTCGGCATCCATGCCGGTAAGTTCCACGCGTAAGTGCTCGGCACGTAGGACTGCAGCAGATCTGGACTGAGCGTCAACGTGGGCTCGGGCCCGTGCTCGGCGGCGAACACGAATCCTGTCGCCAGCACAGTAATCAGCAGTGCTCCCGCCACCTGCCGCATCGATCTCACTGCTTCGCGACTGTTATGAACCGCTGCCCTTCGGATGGCTTGCCGCGGAACGTGAGCCCAAAGCGATCCATGATGTCGACGCAGTCGTCATCCTTCATTCCGGACATGCAACCGGACGGGCTCTCCGGCATGTTCTTGGTCACGTCCGTGCCGGCGAGCAGTGCGCCGAGATCCATGATGAGCCTGTGCTTGGCCGGATCGAACGATTCGAAACGATACGTCGGCCGATTGGGACTGCCACAGCGTGCCTTGGGTGGCACGCGCGGTCCGCTCGATGCGCACTCCATGCTGCCCAGATGCACGGAGAACCCCGTCGCCGACACCGTTGCGTGCATGCCTT
>CAYRDG010000117.1:1524-1776 GCA_964422915.1 uncultured Frigoriglobus sp.
TGCTCCACGGCCAGGTGCGCGCGGAGTAATTGAGCGGCGCGGCTGCGAGTGTCGGGTCCTGGTGATTGAGCTCGAACGGCACACCGATCTCGAACACGACACCGCGATAATATCCCGCGGGCACCGTGCCCTTGATGCGCTCGTTGGTCGGTGCGTTGCCGTTGCAATTACCGGCACCGTTCTCGAAGTCGAGCAACGCGACCTTCTCGCCCTGCCAGATCTCATCGGGAGTCAGTGCGACCGGCACTTCCC
>CAYRDG010000118.1:0-1770 GCA_964422915.1 uncultured Frigoriglobus sp.
ACGCTCTAGCCGCTTGCCGGCTGGCTAGCCAGATCGGTATCATCTGGGGTACAATTCACTGGGAAGGAGCTACGAGATGTCACGGCGAGATACGAGTCACGAGACCGTTCGCCGGTCGCTTGAACGAGACGGGTGGACGATCACGCATGATCCCTATCTGATTCGACTGGGTGACCTTCCGATGGGAATCGACTTGGGAGCGGAGAAACTGATCGCGGCCGATCGGGACAATCGGAGAATCGCCGTTGAAGTCAAATCCTTCGTTGGGACTTCTGACCTTTCCACCTTTCACACGGCACTCGGACAGTATCTCAATTATCAATTTGCCCTGGATGAAGAGGAGCCGGAGCGGTCGCTGTATCGGGCTGTCCCCACGGAGACCTGGGAGTCGTTTTTTGCCAGACCGGCAATCCGACAGGTTTGTGCCAGATTCGGCATCAAAATCCTTGTCTTCTCAGTTGATGCGGAGATCGTATCGTGGATCGAATAACAACCAACAAGCGAGCGTGTCGACAGTTGGTGCAATCATTTGCAGAGTACTGGCGCCCGAGCGATGGGACGGAGACGAAGGCCATTGTGGACGACCAAGCAGGACGCTATCGAGTCATCAATTCGGGCCAGCTACGAGGCCGTTTCGTCAGCTTCAACTTCATGGATTTGGAGGTTGACGACGCAGGCAGGGTTCACATCGTGAAGAACGATACCGAGTGGGAAATTGGCGAAGAGCTGCAACGTCTGGGTGTCGCGTGCGACGACATCTGCATCGCTCGGCACGAACTGGTAGCATCGTGAAGGTTTCCTCCGCGGGCGTCGGTTGGCCGCCGAGTTCGCTGTCGATGAGTGCGAAACGCCGGGCGTTCTGGTGACTGGTACCCGCCGGCGTGCGAGTTCGCCGTGCGCGAGCGCGCCGCGCGACGTCGGACGCGGGTGGGCGAGGCGCGGCGGAACGGACTCGCGGGCCGTTCGGTCGGGCGACGTCGCTCGGCACTTCCGCACTGCGGGGAACCGTGGAGACGTCGTTGCGCATGGAAAGTCAGCGCGGTTCCCAGCAGTGCCACGCTCGTCACGACCTGAAACACGCCGACTCGCCGGTCGCGACACGCCTGCGCCGGACGTCCGCCCAAGCAGTCGCCGTGTGCTCGGTGCTGTGGGCCGAACTCCTGCACGGGGCACGGAAGTACGAGAAACGTGACCGGCGCGGCGCGGATCGAGCCAACGCTCGGCCCGTTCCGTTGGCTGCCATTCGACGATGCCGCGGCGCACCGCTACGCCGAGATCCGCGATCCGCTCGAAACTCGCGGCCAAGTCAGCGGGCCGAATGATCTGTTCATCGCCGCCATCGCACTCACCCACGGACTGACCCTCGTTCCCAACCACCGCGAATTCAGCCGTGTGCCCGGACTGAACATCGAAGATTGGACCGTGGCTTAACGGTCAATGCGTGGGCCTGTTTTCGGATGGCCCGCCTGCCGAACACCGCCGATGTCACGGATTGCCCTGGTGGGTGATCGAGGGGCCGTTTTCGGGTCCGCGGGACGGAGCGAGAATGGTCGCCCGGCCGCAAACGGAAGCGGAGGTGAGTACCACGGGGCGCTGCATCCTGGGCGGCGGTCGGTCCGAGAACGACGACTGGGTGCAAGCACGCGGCAGCGTCGTTCGCCCCGAAATTACCCTGTTTGTGCTCCTGACCCCTTTAGGCCCCCGGCCTGGAGGAGGTCGCCCGCCGCATTGTCGACGGCTGGGAGGAAGCCTACGCAGGAGCGCGCCAAG
>CAYRDG010000119.1:0-1768 GCA_964422915.1 uncultured Frigoriglobus sp.
ACAAGAAACAGCGGCATAGATGCATCATCTAAACCCGCGCTGTACTGCTAAAGTGTCGAATTACGTCAGTCTTTCTCAAGAGTGAATGCTTTCAGTGCCTCTACAACTTCAGGGCCATTTTTACCTATCCTTCTAAGACGTTTGACCGCTCCAATATCAGGTGCGAACCAGTAGACCTGGTGAAGATCCACTCCTCCAATACGGCTGATCTTCACCACGCGGACTGTCTCGAATTTTCCGGCAGGCACCTCGACTTCTTCCACTCCAGCGACAGTGATGGTCGTCGCTCCGAACTCCCACTTCTGTCCGATCTTGAGCGGAACGGCGAGCAAGTGCAGGCGGTAGCCGAGTTCGTTCCCACCCGCGGCAACGCGTGCCAAACCCGTTTTGGAAACAGCGATCTTCTCTTTGGGGACGAGTACCTTTCCTTCCTGGGTCGCAACGGTTACGAATCTAACATTATCACTCTCAGTGACTGAAGTGGCAATTTCAACAATAGTCTTGCCGCCGCATTCGTAAGTCCACTTGGCCCCAGGCTTGATTGGAAAATACAACGTGATTGCTTTTGGAGGAGGTGCCATCGGAAGCGAGGAGCCGGCGTGCGGAAGGCAGAGCAGAACGCAGATGGCAAAACTATAGCATCTCACGGCTTACCCCCTCCTACAATCAGTTGTGACGATGTAACTCCAAGTGCGTTTACACTTCACTGAACTACTTGTTCTTGTAGTTGTTTAGCGCCCTGGTAGTAGGGCGGGTGTTGGGAGCAGTGGATTGCCCCAGGCGCAAAGGGT
Source organism: uncultured Frigoriglobus sp. (assembly GCA_964422915.1). Classification (GTDB taxonomy): domain Bacteria; phylum Planctomycetota; class Planctomycetia; order Gemmatales; family Gemmataceae; genus Gemmata. Next base: position 792 of record CAYRDG010000119.1, read on the forward strand.
ATCGCGGACGAACCCCAACACGCTCCGGGCATGCTGTCGGCACGTTTCGAAGACGGACATGAGCACCTGTTGCGTGTTCGCTCCCAGTCGCGTCCGGTTTCCACCCCACACCTTGCGGTTGACCACCGCCGGGCGGATCGCCTGCTCCGCCTTCCAGTTGGTCGGCTCTATTCCCGGATCGAACACGAAACTGAACCACTGCTCCAGATGCCGACGCAGGTGAGCCGCGAAGGTCGTATACGCCGGCACCTCCCGCGGCCGACGCACCAACGCCAACAACCGGTCGTCTCGCGACGACCGAGCGGCTTCCCGCTCGTCGTCCGATTCGACCCCTTCGCCCAACTGGTTACGCCGGTGGATCGCATCCGTGAACAACGCGATCACCTGACGCGGGAAGTGAACCGCTCCACGCACCGCACCCGCCAACAACTCCCGCGCTCGACGCAGCACATGAGCCAGACACGACTGGTGGATCGCCGACTCGAACCGGTCGTAGGTGGCGTACCCGTCGTGGCTCAGCACACCCGACCACTCCGCACCGATGGTTCGTTCCAAGGCGTCGGCACTGCGTTGCGTCTCAATGACGTAGCCGGTGGCCTCATCACCCACCCAGGCGTGCAACCAGGCACTCTGCCCACCGACACGCCAGCCGGTCTCATCGACCGACAACTGCTTCGAGGTCCGGATCGAAGCGAGGACCTGCTGGTATTGGGGCTCCAAGCGGGTGCCGGCCCGACCGTTGATCTGAGCCGATGCCCCGCGGGTCAACCCGATCCCGAAGAAGGCGTCGAACACGGCGACCACCTTGCCGTGGGACAGTCCGAGTTGGGTGTGTAGCAAAGCGATGGCAGCCTGAGCGTCAGGGCCGATCTGACTGGCGGCAGCACCCCGTGCATCGGAGGTCTGGAGGGGGTGGCGTCCCTGAGCGTGTCGTCCGCAGTTGCCACAGTGACCAATGTGGATGGTGAACTTGCGGA
>CAYRDG010000120.1:0-1738 GCA_964422915.1 uncultured Frigoriglobus sp.
GCGACGGACACGGCCACCACTGGCGCACCGCCTGACCGCCGCTGTGGTCCATCCGCTAGTTCGGGCTATAGCGGCCGACCACCGCTTCGCGCCGCGCCGACTACCACGGCATTACGGTGTCGCCGCAGCGTCGTGCATCATCGAGCGAAGCGCTTCGTTCACGGACTCGTCCGTTGGAAACGCTGCACGGACGTCCGGTGACAACAACGCCAGATTCGTCCCCCTGCGGTACTGCTCCAGGAATTTGCCACGAACCCCACCTTTGAGTTCGTCGCGGCGGTATTCGGGACGGAGTTCGTCGTCATCGGCAGTCGTCTTATCCTTCTTCATAGATCTTCCTCTCCCGCCGGGTTGCCACGCGGGCGCTAATGATCCGGTTGCGATCCCCGCGATCCGTGTGGGACACAACGAGTAGGCGACCGTCAGTCGAGTACCCGAACGTCAGGTAGCGGTCTTCGTCGTCGGAATGCCCAGGGTCGAAGAACGTGATGGCCAACGGATCGCCGAACACCGTTGCCGCTTCCGGGAACGCGACGCCGTGTTTGGCCAGATTCCGCCCTGCCTTGTCCGGATCCCACTCGAATTCCATTCCGTGAGCCTACCGCGCCGCCCCCGTCGAGACAAGCCGCAAAGCACGACGGGCTTAGCTCTTCGGACGAACCATGCAGCTGCATTTCAGCGACGTCCGCCTGCTCGCCATCAGCGATCACTCGTCGGCGATCCCCTCCTGCCCGAACGACGCGATTCAACCGACGGCGGCCAAGGACCGTTGGGTTCAGGACCGACCTGACCCGCCGCTCGGTTGCAATCGATGGTTCGGCGGCGCATCGTGACTCTCAGGCAGGGTCGCCGGCGGCGAGCGGGTCCACGACGACGAGCCCCGGCACTCCCGCGAAGTCCTTGACATTGCGAGTCAGTAACTCCCGCCCGAACACCAGTGCCGTTGCCGCCACGAGGGCATCACCCAGCGACATCTTTCGCGATTGACGCAGGGACACCGCCCGCGCCACCACGGCATCGGAGATCGGCAAGACCTTGGCCGCCGCGAAGAAAGCCTCAAAGTGCCGGCGGTCTTCCTCGGACAGCTTGTGATAGCCGAGTACCTCAACGACGCTGATCGCTGACACGGCCGGCGAGCGGGCCGCGATAAGCCGTCGCAACCCTGGGTACTCTGGTCGAGCCGCATAGATGATGAGATTGCTGTCGAGCATCACTCGGTCCGCCCCGGTAGTGGGCGGTCGACTCGGGACTGCCTCTGCCACTCGGCCGGGTCCTCGAATCCGGAAGGTCCGCCAGCGGCGGCGAGCGCCGCCAAGGCACTCGTCATGGACGGACCTGAAACCGGGGACGGTGTCAGGGGAGCGAGTACCGTGACATGGACGCGAACGGGGTCGTCGGGCGGGCCACCGGCTTCCCACTCAAGCTGGCCGGCACGAAGAACGGCAGGGTAGGTCGGAAACATGATCATTTCCTCGTGAAGCGGTTATCGTGAAGCGTTTGATTGAACTGAAGTTTTGCAATCTTGCGTTTCAATCCTCAGTGCGGGGTATTGCTAGCATCCGATGGCAAAGGACTTGCGCACGCTAGCACCCCCTCAAATCGGTCTTGATTTCGAAGTTTGCAAAACTTCAGATTGAAGCGTAACTGCCTGTCGATCAGGATGCAAGTCCCCGGCGTACACCCCCGGCGTACCCACAGCCTGCCGGGGCCGCTGCGACACCTTGATGTCGCGCGAAAC
>CAYRDG010000121.1:0-1708 GCA_964422915.1 uncultured Frigoriglobus sp.
CCAAGGACTCGCGTTGCGCCACGCCGAAGGCGTCGGCGAGCCCCTGTCCACGCCCACCGACGCCGTTTTGCCAACGCAGCCTTCGGCCGCAACCACGGGACAATTGCCGCAAAAAAGCGCAAAGAACACAAGGAACGCGACGCCCTGTTTCTTGGCGGTCTCTGCGTTCTTTCGCGGCCAAGAAATCATGGCAGGAGAAATCGGCAATGCGCATCCCCAGTCGGCTTCGTCTTGTGTTGACCGTGTCGTTGGCCGTGGCGGCCTGCCTTCGTGCGGCCCCGGCGAGTGCCGCCGCGCCGCCGCTGGAAGTGTTTGCCACGAGCGATGCCGTCCGCGTGTTCGAAGACGGAATCGGATGCCCGGAAGAACGGCTCGCGGAGATGCGCGTGTTCGGGCTACGCAACGAGGTTGTCTCGGCGCAGTGCGTCATCCAGGCGCACGAAGCGTTGCGCGACGTCACGGTGTCCGTCGGCCCCCTCAAGCCGGCCGACTCCGCGGCGGCGATTCCGGCGAAGAACGTCCGGTGGAACTTCGTCGACAGCATCTTCATCGAGAAGAACACACCGAAGGTGAACAAACGCGATCTGCTTCGCTCGGCTCCGGCCCGGTTTCCCGACTGTCTGGGCGAAGCGCGTCAATGTTCGCTGGCGAAAGACGGGCTGAAGGCCGTCTACTGGACCATCGCGATTCCGCGCGAGGCTGCCCCCGGCGAGTATCGCGCCAGCGTCACCGTGAGTTGCGGCCCGACGCGCGTGTCGTTGCCGCTGGTCCTCACGGTCTATCCGCTCACGCTGCCCGACGAGCGGCACTTGATGGTCACCGAATGGTATTCCACAAGCCAGTTCAAGCCGCATCACGGCATCGATGCCACGGACTCGGAGCGGTTTTTCTCCATGCTGCGGCTGTATGCGCAGAACATGGCCGAGCATCGGCAGAACGTCTTTCAGGTAAGCCTGGGTCTGGTGCGCGCCACGCGCGCCGCCGATGGCAAGCTGCGCTTCGACTTCTCCGACTTTGACCGCTGGGCACAGGTCTTCTGGGACACCGGGCGCATGAGTCTGCTCGAAACGGGGTTTGTCGCCCATCACGGCGAAGGCGGCTGGTCGAGCCGGGAGATTCGCCTGTCGAGTTTCTCCGTGAAAGCCGAGACGACCGGCAAGAGCGAGAGGCTCGCCGGGGAGGAGTATCTACCCCAATTCCTGCCGGTCTTCGTTGCCCACCTGCGTCAGCAGAAGTGGCTCGACAAGACGATCTTCCACATCTGCGACGAGCCTGCCGCGCACAACGTCATGCTCTGGCGCGAGGCATCGGACTTCATCCACCGGCACGCGCCGGAGCTGCGCCGGGCGGATGCGATCGAGACGCCCCATTGCCTGGGCCGGCTGGAAGTCTGGGTGCCCAAACTCGACCATCTGGCCACCTGGCAAAGCGCGTACGAAGACGCCCAGCGTCAGGGCAACGAACTGTGGTTGTACACCGTGGGCATCTTTCAGGGCGGCTCGTTGCCTAACAAGACGGTGGACGTTCCCTTGATCGACTCCCGGCTGCTGCACTGGCTGAACTATCGCTATGGTCTGAAAGGCTATTTGCATTGGGGCTTCAACGCGTGGACGAAGGACCCCTGGAACGCGCCGGGAGAACACCGCGGCGACGGCTGGCACGTCTATCCGAAGAAGGATGGTCTGCTCGATTCGCTCCGCTGGGAGCA
>CAYRDG010000122.1:0-1707 GCA_964422915.1 uncultured Frigoriglobus sp.
TCCGCGCCATTGATGAAGGCAACGCCAGTCTGAACATCCCGGCCTACAACGGCGGCCTCTTCGCCGCCGACCCGGCGCTGGACGCCCTTCAGGTGTCGGACGAGGTCTGCGCCCATTTCAAGGATCTGGGCGACTTCGATTACAGGGGGCGCTGAACCTCCAGAATTGAGCACTGCATTTTCTTACTGCAACCAGCATGGCTCCGGTTCATTCTCGACCAGATTGAGATCGAAGATGCCAAGCCGGGTCAGCTACCCACCAGCCACAGAAGGCGACAATATGTTGCTGCATCTCCGCGAGGATTACGCGCAAGCCGTGCTGGACTTGTTCGACGAAGCCGTCGAGGCTAAGGAGGTTCGTCCCAACCTCCGCGTTGTCGGGCACACATCCAACTTTCTCGACAACATGCGACTGCCGATCCACCGTTGGTTTCGCTACAGCGCGGGCTTCTCTGCGGAGTGGGTGAAGTGGTTGCTGGCGGAGCGCCAACGGAGCGGCCTGCGGGTGCTCGATCCGTTTGTTGGCTCGGGGACGACTTGTCTTGCCTGTGATGAAATGGGTGTCCCGTCTTTCGGCCTTGAAGCACACCCGTTTGTGCATCGCGTCGCGCATGCCAAGCTGAGTTACACCACCGCCCCGGAGCGGTTCACGGCTAAAGCAGGGAAAGCCTTTGGGTTCGCCCGAACGGCGACCGCGCGCACCGACCATTATCCCGAAATCATCCGCAAGTGCTTCGGACTGGAGACGCTGAATTACTTGGACCGTTTCCGCCAAGCCGTCGAAGCCGAGCAGGATGGCTCGCCCGAGGCCGGGTTGCTTTGGATGGCACTCATCTCCTCACTGCGGGTTGCTTCGGAGGCGGGTACGGCACCGTGGCAGTACGTGCTGCCGGGCCGGCGGAAGACTGCGCCGCCGTCGCCCGAAGCCGCTCTGCACAAGGCCGTGCAGATGGTCGCTGCCGACATCCGATTCATGGCGCGGCGGGCGAAGCCGCTGGCCAAGCTGCGGCTGGATGATGCCCGCAAGTGTGCGACTGTGCCGGATGGCTGGGCCACGCTGGTTATCACTTCACCGCCTTACGCAAACAACTACGACTACGCCGACGCCACCCGACTGGAGATGGCATTCATGGGCGAGATACGCGGCTGGGGCGACCTTCACGCGGCAGTGCGGCGGCATTTGGTGCGTGCCTGCTCGCAGCACGTTCCACCGAACTCGGTGAACCTCGACGAGGTTTTGGAATCGCCGGAACTGGCGCCGATTCGCGAGGAGATAGTGCCGGTCTGTCGCGAGCTTTCCTCGGTGCGGTTGGAACGCGGTGGCAAGAAGACCTACAATAACATGGTCGCCTGTTACTTCCTGGATCTGGCGCAGACCTGGAAGGCGCTTCGCCGCGTATGCGCGGCCGGGAGCGAGGTTTGCTTCGTCATCGGCGATTCCGCGCCCTATGGTGTTTACGTTCCCGTCATCGAGTGGCAAGGCAAGCTGGCTCAGGCCGCGGGGTTCGATTCGTGGACGTTTGAAAAGCTGCGCGACCGGAACACCAAGTGGAAGAACCGGAAGCATCGTGTCCCTTTGTGTGAGGGGCATCTTTGGGTGCGCGGCTAGCGACAGGAAACGTCATGGCAGAATCACTCGCCCATCGCTGGGGACAAATCATCGGGGACTGTTTCGAGATGTTCGTGCGCAACATCCTCGCAGACACCG
>CAYRDG010000123.1:0-1660 GCA_964422915.1 uncultured Frigoriglobus sp.
GGGCCACCACCAGCAACAAGCAGCTCAACTTCGTGCAGCACATCAAGACGCTGCTGAAATCCCACGGCCGCGCCGCGGTGGTGGTGCCCGACAACGTTCTGTTCGAAGGCGGCGCCGGCGAGACCGTCCGCAGGAAGCTCCTGCACGAGTGCGACGTGCACACGCTGCTGCGCCTGCCCACGGGGCTCTTCTACGCGCAGGGCGTGAAGGCCAACGTGATCTTCTTCGACAAGAAGCCGGCCAGTGAGACGCGGTGGACGAAGAAGCTGTGGATCTACGACCTGCGCACCAATCAGCACTCCACGCTGAAGACCAATCCGCTCAAGCGCGCGGACCTGGACGAGTTCGTCGCGCTCTACAACGCGTCCAAGCGGCATCGGCGCAAGGCGACGTGGGCGAGTGAACCGGACTCGACATCCGGTGCATCACCCGAGGGCCGCTGGCGCGTCTACGATTACGACGACCTGATCGCTCGCGACAAGGCGAGCCTCGACATCTTCTGGCTTCGCGGCGATTCGCTCGCCGACTCCGACAACCTGCCGCCGCCGGAGGTGATCGCGCAGGAGATCGTCGACGATCTGGAGGCCGCGCTGGAGCAGTTCAGGTTGATCGCGGCGGATTTGAATGGCGTTGGTGCGGACCCGGCGACCTGATCAGCATGAAGTTCTGGGTAGGCGTCACCGACAAGAACTGGTTTGAGTTTCTGCGGGCGCAGGCACCAGACGAAGTCAACTTCTGGCAACCATCGGCGGGCCGGCGAGCGGCGACACTGGAGGCAGGAGCGCCGTTTCTGTTCAAGCCGCATGCGCCGAACAACTTCATCGTTGGCGGCGGGTTCTTCGTTCGATACAGTGCGTTGCCTGCGCGGTTGGCATGGGATGCATTCGGCGTCAAGAACGGAGTCCATGACTACGAGATGCTCAGGCAACGCGTCAAGCAATACCGTGGCAGGCCGATCATTGGTGATCCTGAGATTGGCTGCAATGTTCTGAATCGCCCGTTTTTTTGGCCGGAGCACCTGTGGATTCCACTCCCTGCGCCCTGGAAAGCCAATATCGTTCAGGGTAAGGGCTATTCGACATCCGACGCGGATGGGTTGGCCTTGTGGGAATCGATTGAAGGGCGAATCCACTGGGCCGAGCTCCAGGAAGAGCCCGACCGGTCACAGTTTGGCGATGCGTACCTGACGAACGCACGCCTTGGGCAAGGCGCATTTCGAGTACTGATCACCGACGCATACCGTCGGAGATGGGCGATGACCGGCGAACGGACCTTGCCCGTGCGCGAAGCCGCGCACATTCAGCCCTACTCGCGAAGTGGCCCCCATTGAGTGTCGAATGGACTTCTGCTGCGGTCGGACCTTCACACCCTGTTCGACCGCGGGTACATCACCATCGATGAAGACCTGCGTGTCCTGGTCAGTCCGCGCATTCGTGAGGAGTTTGAGAACGGCCGCGAGTACTACCGCCATGACGGGCAATTACTCTCGAATACGCCACAGGCAGCTATTGACCGACCCTCGAAGGCCTTCCTTCATTGGCACAACGAGAAGGTCTTCATCTCATGAGTCGCTGGTGTGTTCGCGCGCGGTGATCGGTGCCGAATGCGCGGCTGCAGGCGGTCGGTACGTCGTGGCCGGCGGCTGGGTACGCGGCCCGCA
>CAYRDG010000124.1:0-1601 GCA_964422915.1 uncultured Frigoriglobus sp.
GGAAATGCCCCATCGTACCTCACCACGCAAGACCTGCATTTGGCCGGACGGCTACGATAGTTCCCAGGGACCGTTTTCCATTCTTACGCCAGATTCTCGCCATTTCGTTGCGGGAGTTCACCTCCTGTGGTAACGTCGGGCCGGGCCCAATGCCCTTCCCACACACACTCGGAGTAACTCCATGACCCGCAGATTACCCTGGCTCCTGGGCGCCGCGTTTCTCGCTGGGCTGCTGGTAGTCAGTGCCGGTCAGGCCCAGGAAAAGAAGGACGCGAAGAAGGCACAGAAGAAACAGCCGAAGACCCAACCGAAGGCACTGCCGAAACCATCGATCCCGCCAACGGCAGCGAATGTCTCGTACGGTCCGCACCCACGCAACGTCCTCGACTTTTGGCAGGCGAAGTCGGACACTCCCACACCGCTGGTCTTTTGCATTCACGGCGGCGGCTGGCGGGCTGGCGACAAGAGCAGCTACTACCGTTCCGTGAAAACCTTCCTCGACAACGGTATCTCGGTTGTCACCATCAACTATCGACTGATTGGGCAAGCGAACGAACAAAAGGTCGTGCCGCCGGTGAAGGCTCCTCTGGGTGATGCGGCCCGCGCTCTCCAATTCGTCCGCTCGAAGGCAAAGGACTGGAACATCGACAAGAAGAAGATCGGCGCAACGGGTGGTTCGGCCGGAGCGTTCTCATCGCTGTGGCTGGCACTTCACGACGACATGGCGGACCCCAAGAACACCGATCCGGTCGCGCACGAGTCCACCCGACTTTACTGCGCCGCGGTTAACGGCGCGCAGGTCACACTCGACCCGAAACTCCCGCGCGACTGGCTCCCCAACTACACCTACGGCGCGCACGCCTTCGGCATGAAGAATCTGGACGAGGTGGAGAAAAACCGCGTCAAGGTTGCCGCGTGGATCAAGGCGTACAGCCCGCTGGACCTAGTATCGAAGGACGACCCACCCATTGGGCTGTACGCTGGTGGCGTGAAGGGAGCCAAGATCGGCGAGGTTCACCCGGACCCTACGCACTCGCCGATTCTGAGTCTCAAACTCGCCGAGAAACTCAAGGAGAACGGAGTTCAGGTGGAGTTCTCTTCGACCACCGAACCGAACAAGACGTATCCCAATGCGATCGCGTACCTGATCGCGCACCTCAAGAAGTAGTGCTGGTCTGGCGCGATCACGTCGCCGCATCCACTCCTCGCTGTCGCGATTGTGGATGCGGCGACTCCCATTCAATCACTTTCCTGAACAATTCCACGGATCATAACGCGCCAAGGAATGCGATGAGGTCTGCACGCTCCTGTGGAGTGAATGTGATCGAGAAACGCTTTGCGTAGAAATCCAGAACCTCATCGAAGTCTGCAGCGGAACCGTTATGGAAGTACGGCGCGCGAGAGGCCAGTCCGCGAAGAATCGGACCTTTGAACTTACCGATGTCGCTCCACTTCCCGGTCAGCAATGCCAGACCAGGGTCGCTTGTCTTGCGGATCGCACCCGTGGTTTTGTTCTTGAGCGTATATAGAGGGAGGTCGTCGGTGCGGTAACGGTTCACAGGTCGGTGTTGCCCCGACTACGCCGAACCCTGTGAAGCCGA
>CAYRDG010000125.1:0-1566 GCA_964422915.1 uncultured Frigoriglobus sp.
GCAGAACAACACGCCATATAAGCTCATGGAACTGAACTGGAATCCGCAGGGTCACGAGATCCCGGGGATCTATACCGTTCCACACTTCGATTTCCATTTTTACACCATTTCAAAGGTCGAGCGCGACCAGATCGTGCCGACCGACGCGCAGTATCAGCAGAAGGCGGACAACCTACCGGAGATGACGAAGGTGCCGCAGTTCTATTCCACACTTGCGCCGGCAGGCACACCGACGCCTTCTGTCCCGCGCATGGGAGTGCACTGGATCGATGTGCGCTCGCCAGAGATCCAGGGATTGTTGGGCAAGCCGGAACTTGCGAAGCCTTTCACAACAACTTTCCTGTTCGGTTCGTGGAATGGGAAGTTCACCTTTGCCGAGCCCATGGTCACCAGGGCGTTCATCCTTGGGCGTCGTGCGGCGACCACGACGGCACAGCGTGACAGTGTGATCACGTTGCCTTCGGGACCGCAGGTGTTTGCGAACGGAGGGTATCCGGCGGCCTATCGGGTTGCCTGGGATGCGGTGAACAACGAATACCGCATTGCGCTCACGCAGCTTGGCCCGATCCACTGACAACCCTCCTGTATTTGAGGAACTCTCCCATGAAGCGCAATCTGGCGCGTGCGCCCTTCGCGGTTTCCCTCGTGGCCTTGATCATGGTCGGGTGCGGTAGTGGTGACGGTGCTACCGGCCCAACACCTGGCCCCAACCCGAACCCCTCACCGAACCCATCGCCTGCGGTGGTCGCGTCGGTCGCGATTACTCCGGATTCTTCGACGCTCATTACAGGTCGAACGAAGTCACTCAATGCGGTCTCCCGAGACTCCGCAGGCAACCCGTTGATGAATCGCTCTATCACCTGGACGTCCTCCACTCCGCAGACCGCAGTCGTGAACGGCAGCGGAGTCGTGACGGGCCTGACGCCGGGCCGCGCAGTGATTACCGCATCGGTTGAAGGGAAAAGCGCACAGGCCGTGATGCTCGTGCAGCCTGCTCCCGTCGCCAGTGTGGCCATTCTTCCGGACTCGGCTGTGCTTCGCCTCGGTGCGACGGCAACGCTGGTCGCGCAGGTCAAGGACGACCTTGGAGTTGTGCTGCAGGATCGCGCAGTGCGCTGGAGCAGCGGCGCGCCGCTTGTGGCGAGCATTGACTCCATTACTGGCGTCGTGCGGGGGCTCTCCGGCGGAACGGCGGTGGTAACCGCTACCAGCGAAGGGAAGAGTCAAACCGCCCACATCAGGGTGCAGGTGCCGGTGGCCTCGGTCAATGTCGTGCAGGCACTCGATACGCTCGAGGCCCACGACGCCGTCACCATGCAGGCGGTGCTTCGGGATTCGACTCAGCAGGTATTACACGATCGGGTGATTCGTTGGGTGAGTAGCAATCCGGCCATCGCCAGCATCGACAGCGTGAGCGGTGTGTTGACAGGGCGTGATCGAGGCACGGTCACCGTCACGGCGACCAGTGAGGGAAAACATGGCTCGGCAACGCGCGTCGTTGTGATCAAGTACCGCTCACTTGTGGCCGGGACGCAGCACAGCTGTGATATCGCGAGCGGGGGCATC
>CAYRDG010000126.1:0-1548 GCA_964422915.1 uncultured Frigoriglobus sp.
GGATGGGGTGTCCTTGGGCATGACATCCCGTTGGCATCACCACGCACGGGTTGTCATCGTGCGAACGCAGGTGCTGGTAGACCGCGTCGATGGCTTCGCGCTGATAGGGTCGCAACTGCAACATTCAAATGGCCCGAATACGAACGAGGGTTTTGCCACCGGGTACCGGCGAGCATTTTGAGATCGAAAGCCGGACGATTTGCGAATCGTCCGCGTAGGCTCCACCATGCTGCAGCGCATCGAGCAGAGCCTTTTGCACGTTGTCGATGTCGCGCCGACGGTTGTCGGGCGGGGAAACCTCCACTTCGAGTTCGAGAGCGCCTTCCATGGGCTGAATTCGCAAGGCCGCGAGGATGGCCACCACGTTCGAGCGGAACCGCCGCCCTTCGCGGCTGATCAGGATTCGCGAACCACACCGCCGCCAGTAGTGATTGATCGACGGCGGGTACGGCAGTTCCACGACCACTTCTTGTTGGAGCATGGCGGCTTCTCCTACGGTTACGTTTTGGGAAGTTCGGGGAAGGCGTCGGTCGGCTTCCAGACGAGCATCATCGGAACACGAAGCCCGCGATAACTCCCGTTGAACGCCTTCACAATCAGGGCGAGCATGTCGCGTTGAGCCAGCACCGTCCGATTCCCCGTGAAATCTTCCAGCCGTTTGCGGAGACGCGCTTCCCACGAATCGCTGACGACCTCGAAGCCGCCACAGACTCGATTCAGAAATCGCTTACCCGCTTCCGCATCGATGCCGTTCAGCACGTAATCGAGGAAGGCAGTCATCCCCGGCGGAATGAGCCGGGAGCGGAGTTCCCCGTGGGCACGATGGACTGAATCGATCAACCCCGGATAGCGTTTCACCCGATCCAGGATCTCGTCGTTCGGCACCGACTCCGGCTTGGAGGTGGAGTGCAGTTGCCCCTGTTCCTTGCGGATGAGCCAAGCGAGCGCCGAGGAGGTCGTCTCCGCGTGATCGCGAAACTCACTGTCGGTGGAAAGCACATCGGAACCGGAACGCTTCTTCCCCTGATCGAAGGTGGTGAACGCTTCTGGTTCGACACCGTAGATGACCAACACGGGAACAGCACGGCCCGATTGGGCAATGGCATGCAGCCGGTGCTGGCCGTCGATGAGGATGCCGTCGGTATCGAAGACCACGCACTCGCCATTGATTTTCCACGCACCCCGGACGATGGCGGAACGCAGCCGGTTCCAGGTGTTGGAGAGCTTGCGGTTGCGCGTGTTGTTCTTTTCGAGCACCTCGGAGGCCCATGCGGGCGTGGCCACCATCAGCGCGACTTTGATTCGGTCGAGCGATTCGAGCAGATGGTCCTCGTAGGCCGGATCGAGTGCGGCGACATCGCCGGCGAGCGGGATCGCGAGAGCGTTTACAGGTGGTGCCGCTTGCGAAGGCGATCCGCTTGGCGGAGAAGTGAGGCGGCTGTCTTTTCGAGTGATGAGATGAGTTCCCACGGCTTTTCGTTCTCCTCAGGGGTTGGGACGAGGGTTTCGACTTTCAAGGCGAGTTCGGTGAGAATCGAAGCGAGTTCG
>CAYRDG010000127.1:0-1524 GCA_964422915.1 uncultured Frigoriglobus sp.
CGGCAAGCCCCACGTCTGCTCGATTTCGGAGCGAATCTGTTGGAACCGCCAGCGGAGCGGGTTCACCGTCTCCTCGTACTTCTTCTCCGCCGCGTCGAGCAGTTCCCGCGCCTTGCTCATCTGTTCGCCGAGCTTGGCTTTCTCTGCTTCCAACTTCGGCACCGTGTCGAGTTGGGCTTTCAACGCAGTCCGCTTCTGAAGCAGTTCGACGGCCGCCTTGAGATCGGCAAGCGTCTTGCCGGTGGCCGCCAGCACGTCATCGACCAAGTTGGCGTCCGGTTCCTTGCCGGCGACGATGGACTTTACCAGCCCGCGTAAGTCGTCCACGCGGGACTTCTCACGCTGCTTCTGCCGGCCGGCGATCTTCTCGAACAAGGTTGCGATACTCATTGCGGAATCTCCTTCTCGGATTGGTGGTGCATTTCCGCCTGCCACATCGCGGCGAACTTCAACGGCGGAGCCATCGACAGGATGGTTTTGAAGGTTTCGTTCATCAGGTGATCGGGTTCATTACCGAGCGCCTGCTTGTATTCCCGGCTGTTCCAGATCAGCCCTTCGTCCGGGAAGAGCAACCCACGTTGCAACCATTCACCGGCTTCGTTGGCGCGATGGTGCAGATGCAGCGCCACGCGGTAGAAACGCTCGCTGTGGAAGATGAACTTCTTCGGCTGTTGTTCCACGGGGATTGGGCGAGCCATCTGGTATGCGAGTCGGAACCGCTCGAACAACACCCGGTTCGGCGTGAAGTCGATACCAGGTTCGCCATAGCCCAACTCATTCTGTTCGAGGATGTGAGCGAGTTCGTGGACCGCCGTGGTGAGGAACTGATCGCGGATGTCGGAACCGCAATCCTCTTTCATGGCCACATCGTTCAGCACGAGGCACGGCCCTCGCCCCTGCCAGGCCGCGCCGATGTCGTCGCGGAGCAGGATGTCGAGTGCGTTCGCGTGGTAGCCGTAACACGCCTCCGCAGCGCCGAGCGTGGCTTGCACCGCGCTTTGGGGAACGATGTAGAGCGGCAGGCCGGCGAGGTCTTTTGCCGCGATGGCCCGGCAGAGGTTTGCGGCCTCTTCGACCAGATCGGCCACGTCGGGCGACACGTTGGGCCACGTTGCGTTCTGTTGGTTGCTTGGTTTCACTGTTCCCCTCCAAAGTTGGTGGCCAACGGGCGGCCCCAGAGCGTTCGCCGGAGACCTTCGCGGATGGCTTGCGGATCGGCGGATATGCCCGCCAAACGGTACGCTTCTTCCAGTCCGGCGGCGGTGAGCCGGACGTAGCGAACGCGGTCGCGGCCTGGTTCCACGACCCGCACGATCATGCCCTTGTCCTCCAAGCGGCGCATCGCCCGCGAGCAGGCCATTCGGAACGTCGGATCGGTGCGGTTGAACCACTCGGCGGGCTGGTAGTAGATGCCCTGTTCGTGCATCTGCCCGTAAGCGGCGGGCGGGTCAGCCCCTTCCGGGAACTCGGCGAAGACCTCCAGGTCCGCGAGCAGTTGTTTGAGAATCTTTTCCGCCAACATGG
>CAYRDG010000128.1:0-1514 GCA_964422915.1 uncultured Frigoriglobus sp.
CCGCACGAAGGCACCGAAGCGCGACAGCACCCTCCGCGTGGCCTTGTCCACCTTCTGCTGCACGAGCGCCCGGTCGAAGAACCCGCGCTTCGCGGCCTGGAAACTCATCTGGATCATGGGTCACCGCCTTCGAGACTGTAGGCCGGAGGCTGGAGGCCGAAGGAAGCAAGCAACGAGTGCTCGGTTTTCCTTCAGCCTTCAGCCTTCAGCCTCCGGCCTACGCCCGCCACAGTCGGAAGGTCAGCGTCAGGACACTGGTGAACTGGCGGAACTCATCCAGGTGTTCCAGCGCGTACACCGGCGTGTTCTTGACTTCCGTGCAACGCGCTTGAGGCAGACCGACCAGTGGTTCCGAGCGGAAGTGGTCGGCAATCTCCTCCACGAGTGCCATGAGTGCATCGAGGTTCTCCACGCTCGGATCGACCTTCTTCTGCACCGCGACATCGATGAGGTAATCGAAGCTGTCGCGGTTGCGGTCGAGGCTGGTGGAGGCGATCTCACGCGGCACCACGCTGACGCGAAGAGTGGTCAATTCCGACAACTCGAACTTCGGCAGGTAGTGCCGCTCGGCCGTGAAACCCAGGCTGAACGCGGCGGCGTTGAGTTCCGCCACTACCGCGTCCGCGATTTGCACAATCGTCGCGGGCATTACGCCTCCTTGGGAACCAGCGACCGCACGACCTGGAGGATCAGGTCATCGATCGGCGTGCCGGTGGTGCGGACGATCTCGGTGAGGATCTCGCTGTGAACGATGGCCCTGAGGATCGGTCCGGCCGCGCCGGGTTGCCCGGCCTCGCCGTTGCGGAGATGGAGCAGTTGTCGCAGGAAATCGAGCATTATTCTTCCCCCACGAGTTTGGTGTGAATCCGCAGAACCTTCCGATACACATCCGACCAGCGCCACGGCGGTTCCTTGCCGGGTGCCATCACCTCGTACACCAACGTCCTGTCGCCGACCATTTCCCGAATCACATCACCGCGTTCGGGCAGCACGGTTGCCGAACCCAACACGAGGTCGGCGGCGTGAATCAGAAAGTCGCGGTCGGTCCATTCCAGCCGCACGCCGCCGTAGCCGTCATCGAGCTTGAGCAGCGTGCGGCCAATCGTCGCTTGCACCGTCACCTCGACCGCGCCGCGTCGGTACACAACCGGCCGCGACGCGTGCGCTTTCAACTTCTCCGCGAGCCAGTCCGAACCGAATTGCAGGATGTCGGGCATGGGCAGTCCGTAGTCTGGAGTCCGCAGTCCGTAGGAACGACATCTGAACCCTCTTCCTTCAGCCTTCAGCCTCCAGCCTTCGGCCTACTTCTCACTGGCTCAGGCGCACGCGGGCGGTGGCGTCGGCCGCTGCCGCCGCTCGGATGAACTTGCCCAGTTGCTTGTTCGCGCCGCTGTTGGAGGTGTTGGTGGCGACCTTGTTGCCCGCATCCCAGTAGGCAATCGCACCCGCCGTGATCGCGGTGGCCGCGACCTTGGCGATGTCGAAGACGCCGGTGACGGCCAGCGCGCCGAGCG
>CAYRDG010000129.1:0-1514 GCA_964422915.1 uncultured Frigoriglobus sp.
CGTGAGGGATAAAGTAATGGCATGGACGCCCCTACTCGGCACGGCATCGAACGTGCCAAAGTGGAAGTGTTATAGCAACCACTTAAACCGAGAGGGGCGTCGAGATGAACATTACGACTGTTGGGATCGATCTGGCAAAGAACGTTTTTCAAGTGCACGGCGTGGATGAGAGCGGGCGTGTGGTGCTGCGCAAAGCGGTGAAGCGAGCGGACCTGACGAAGGTGTTCGCACAGCTACCGGCATGTCTGATCGGCATGGAGGCGTGCGGCAGCGCGCACTACTGGGCGCGGAGGCTGATGCAGTTCGGTCACACGGTGAAGCTGATGGCGCCGCAGTTTGTGAAGCCGTACGTGAAGACGAACAAGAACGATGCGCGGGACGCGGAAGCGATCTGCGAAGCGGTGAGTCGGCCGAACATGCGTTTCGTGCCGGTGAAGAGTATCGAGCAGCAGACGGTGCTGGCGGTGCACCGGGCCCGACAGGGATTTGTGGTCGAGCGGACTGCGCAAGCGAACCAGATTCGCGGCTTGTTGTACGAGCTTGGGATCGTGATCCCGAAGGGTATTGGGCACCTCGAGCGGCGGCTGCCGGAGATTTTGGAGGATGCGGAGAACGGCTTGCCTGGTACGAGCCGCGAGTTGTTCGCCCGGCTGTTCGCGCACTTTCGTGAGCTCGGTGTCCACGTGAAGGAGCTCGAGAACCAGATCAAGGTGTGGCATCGGGAGAGCGAGAGTAGCCAGCGACTCGAGGCGATCCCGGGGATCGGAGCGCTCACGGCGAGCGCATTGGTGGCGAGCATTGGCGATGCCAAGACGTTCAAGAATGCTCGCCAGTTGGCGGCCTGGCTGGGATTGGTGCCGCGGCAGGCCTCCAGCGGAGGCAAAGAGCAACTACTCGGTATCAGCAAACGGGGCGACGTGTACCTGCGAACGTTACTGATTCACGGCGCTCGTGCCGTGATGTTCCATCGAATTCGCGGTGCTGCTGATGCCGATGGCTGGTTGATGAAGCTGCTGGCACGGCGCAATCGAAATGTGGCGGCGGTGGCGCTGGCGAACAAGAACGCACGGATCGTGTGGGCGTTGCTCGCGCATCAACGCGAGTATTGTGCGAACCCGATCGCTGCTGCGGCATAGAGAACTTTTCACGGGCATCACATCGAGCAACGATTGCACAGGCGTAGAAGACAGTGATGGTGTTACAGGTAAGACCGGGGTCGGCAGAGCCTGAGGTTGGCACGGGACTTCGTGAGTCCGCTAAAGTGATCAGGAACCGACCAGCTGATTCCATCAGGGCCCGCGACTTCGTGTCGCACACACAGGCCGGATGTATGGCTGCAATCTCTACCCGTAACTCGATGCCGAAAGCTGCGCTTGGCAAAACGGGGCGTCCATGTATGCCAGTAGTACGTGTCTGCGCGCGGCGCGCTCAGCTCAAACGTTAGGTTTCAGTGTCCAGGCCTCACGATGCCTTCTCGATAGCCATCGCCGACTGGACCGCCACCGGCCATGCCA
>CAYRDG010000130.1:0-1508 GCA_964422915.1 uncultured Frigoriglobus sp.
AGCCCCTGCCGCCGCTCCCCCAGCGGAAGCGGCAAAAAGGCCGGCAAGAACCGGCGTTTGATGTGCGTGCTTCCTTGTACCGCCTGGCGCGTGTCGACCTGTCGTCGATCGACGGCATTGGCCCCTATGCCGCGTTGCAGATCGTTTCGGAGATCGGCACAGACATGAGTGCTTGGGAGACGGAGAAACACTTCTGTAGCTGGCTGACACTCTGTCCGGGTGTCAACAAGACGGGTGGGAGGACCAAGAGCAAGAGCGGCAAGACTCGCCCCAGTGCCAATCGGGTGGCGCGGGTGCTGCGTCTGTGCGGCCAATCGTTACTGCGTGCGGACTGCGCCTTGGGAGCCTTCGCCCGACGGATGCGAGCGAAATTGGGTGCGCCGCAGGCGATCACGGCCGTAGCGCACAAGCTGGCGAAGATCGTGTACGGGATGCTCAAGTATGGCAAGGCCTATGTGGACCGTGGCGCGCAATACTACGACGAGCAATACCGACAACGACTGGTGCAGCAAGTGCGGCGTCGAGCGGAACAACTAGGCTTGCGACTGGAGGAAGCCGAGCTCCCCGCCACCTCCCAGACGTAAGTCCCCAACTGCGTCGCCACACATCCACGAACCAGACAGACGCTCACGCTGCGCGCCGTACTCCCCCGTGCGCAGCACCTCGCGCTCACCGCACGACCTTCTCCCCCTCCAAAACACTCGCGCCAGCGGGCAATTCCATCAAAGCCCCTACTGCGCCCCGTCACTCACGTGGGAGTTCCTGGGGAGGTTCGGCGCCCCCTAGCCAGTTGCGAGGATACGGTCATACTCAGCGTGCGAACCGATCCAAAACCACACCGGCCCATCGTCGCCAGCCACCGCCACTGCCCGATAGCCCTTCCCTGCACGCACCGACCACAGCCGGCCTACGCGTTTGAAGTGAAGCGATGGGTGCCAAGGATCGTCGCGAAGCAGGTTGTAGTTGGCATCCGCCAGCCGCTGCACGGCCGCAGGCAGGCGTCTGTAGCAGTCCCAGAAGTCGGCAGTGGTGTGATGGTTCATAGCGGCCGTGTGCGCCCAGCTCGGTATTCAGCCAGAGCACGATCAGCCAGTGCATCCAAGCGGCCGGCGCGTTCGTCCCGCTCAATTTGGGCGTCCCATTCGGCTTCGTCCAGCTCGTTCAGCCATTCACGGATCTGTGCCACCTGATCGGGAGGCAGTTCGGAAATCGCGGCGGTAATCGCTTCTACGGTAGTCATGAAGATTCCCCCACATACGTCACTCAGTCGTTAGTATACGACGACCCGCACCACGCAACAGCTCGCCTCACCCCAGGTCCGACCGAACCGCATCCAGGAACGTCGAAAACGACATCCGGCACTTCGGGGAAAGCGATCACCGCTGCCGGCAGGATCAAGGAGCATGCCTGGCATTCAATCCCGACCGGGTCGGCCGCTCAGCTCCAACGATTAGGTTCGGCGCTCACCTCATACGGATGTGGGATCGACCACCACAACCCCAGGCCCA